>PMUS01000097.1:5286-90059 GCA_003166795.1 Acidobacteriota bacterium
CCCGACAACGCCGAGCGCTTCGCCGAGTTCTCGCGCGTGGCGATTGAGTTCATGAAGCGCGTGTGGCTGCCGGACGTGATTCATTGCCACGACTGGCAGTCGGCGCTGGTGCCGCTGCTGCTGCGGACGCAGCACCAGGCCGATCCCGTGGTGCGGTCACTGCCGGTGATCCTCACGATTCACAATCTGGGCTATCAGGGATTGTTTCCGCAAACGGCGATGAAGAGTATCGGCCTGCCCGATACTTTGTTCACCATGGACGCGCTCGAATTCTATGGCAAGGTGAACTTCCTGAAGGGCGGCCTGATCTTCGCGGATTACCTGACCACCGTGAGCCGGCGATACGCGAAGGAAATTCAGACGCCGGAATACGGATGGGGGCTCGAGGGAGTGATCCGCAACCGCGGCGACCGGCTGGTCGGCATCCTGAATGGCGTGGACTACGGAGTGTGGAGCCCCGAAGTGGACACGCTGATCGCACAGAACTATTCGGCGCAAAATCTCGAGGGCAAGAAGGCCTGCAAGAAGGACCTTCTCGCGTGGTTCCGGCTGCCGGAGGAAAATCTGGACGTGCCGCTGATCGGCATCGTCTCGCGATTCGCGGATCAGAAAGGCTTCGATCTGATCGCGCAGATTGCCGGAGAGCTGATGCAGGAGAATCTCGCCATTGTCGCGCTGGGCACCGGCCAGCCGGAATATGAGAAGCTGTTCAAAGGGCTTGCGGACAAATATTCGGGTCGCGTGAGCGTGAAAATCGGGTACGATAACACGCTCGCCCACAAGATCGAGGCGGGTGCGGACATGTTCCTGATGCCGAGCCGCTACGAGCCGTGTGGGTTGAACCAGATTTACAGCCTGCGGTACGGCACCGTTCCGGTGGTTCGCGCAACCGGCGGCCTGGACGATACGATTCAGAATTTCGGGCCGAAGGCGCAGCAGGGAACAGGTTTCAAGTTCGACGAGTACGACGGGGAAGCGCTGCTCGGATGCATTCGCGCGGCGCTGAAGGCGTACCGGGAACCGAAGGTGTGGCACGCCATACAGGCGAACGGCATGGCCAAGGATTTTTCGTGGAAAGCCTCGGCAGCCGCGTATGTCACGCTGTATGAAGCCGCTAAAAGGGCTCGAATCCCGCGGGTTGCTGGATCATCTAAATAGGGGCGCGTGGAACGGCTGTTTGCCGTGAAAACCCGCCACAAGAGGAAACCATGTCAGACATTCTTCAAGCGGTAACGGACGCGAGCTTTGAAGCCGACGTAATCGAAGCCAGCAAGACCCAGCCAGTAATGGTGGATTTCTGGGCCGACTGGTGCCGTCCATGCCACATGCTGACGCCCACGGTCGAGGAGATCGCACGGGAACACGCGGGCAAGATCAAGGTTGTGAAGCTCAACGTGGACGAGAACATGAACGTACCTGGGAAATTCAGCATCCGCGGTATCCCCACGCTGCTGGTCTTCAAGGGCGGGCAGGTAGCCGATCAGATCGTCGGCGCCGTGCCGAAAGAGCAGATCGTCAAGGTCCTCGAGCGCCACATTACCTCCTAGGCGTGTCCCCACTCGATTTTGATTTTGGAATCGCGGCTGTCGAGCCTGTCGTCGGCTGAATGGCGCGCGCAGGCGGGCACCCGACGTGGGGGGCAGGCGCTGGCGCAGGCAATGAAAGGGGCGATTGCTGTGAATACCGGCGAGCCCAAGGCGCCCCCGGCAGGGGACAGCACGAATCAGAAGAGCTGCCCGGTCTGCAGCGCGAGCTTCGGATGCATGGCTGCAATGCAATCCTGCTGGTGCGCGGAACTCAGGCTCAGCAGCGAGGCGCTCGCCGATCTGCGATCGCGCTTCGCCGATTGCCTGTGTCCGCGTTGCTTGGCTCTTGCCGTTGCCGAACGCGGTGTCCGGCAAGACGGCGCGAAGAATCCCACCGAAAAGACCGCGATTTAAATTTCGAAAGGCGCATCCCCACCGTGAATCAGAATGTAAACGACGGCCGGCGGCGGTGCCATTGGGCTCAGAGCGCGCTCATGATTGAATATCACGACGGGGAATGGGGCGTGCCGCTCCGCGATGATCGCGGCTTGTTCGAGTTTCTGATTCTTGAGGGTGCGCAGGCTGGATTGAGCTGGGAGACGATCCTCCGGAAGCGCGAAAATTATCGTCGCGCCTTCGACGGGTTCGATGCGGCGAAAATAGCGCGCTACGACAAAAGAAAGGTTCGCAAGCTGCTTGCCGATGCCGGGATCGTTCGCAATCGGTTAAAGGTTGCGGCTTCAATCACGAATGCGGTGGCGTTTCTGGCCGTCCAGAAAGAGTTCGGCGGATTCGACCGGTACGTTTGGTCGTTCGTCGGGGGGAAGCCTAGGAAGAATTCCTGGCGGAAATCACGGGAGGTCCCCTGCCGCTCGCAGGAATCGGACGCGCTGAGCGCGGACCTGAAGAAGCGCGGATTTCGCTTCGTAGGCACTACGATCTGCTACGCGTTCATGCAGGCTGTCGGGATGGTTAACGACCACACCATCGGCTGTTTTCGGCGCGGAGCGACTGACGGCGCGAAGTAATCGTCGCACGCCACCGATGCCTCGTTGGGGCTTTGGTTGCTGCGTTCCCTCTTGACAACCGGAGAGGGAGCAGCCATGTTAGTTGACTTTACTCTCGGGGCGACGGCGCTCCGGAGGCTTGCGCGCAACGGGAGAGCGACTTGAAGGTTCGCGTCTGTTTCCACGACAAATGTTTTGATGGGGCGTCGTCCGCGGCGATCTTTTCGCGTTTTTACCATGAGCGCATCGATCCCAGCGCCGAATTTCTCTACACCGGGATGACGCACAAGGCGTCGGCGCCGTTCGAGGACGGCACATTTGATGGCGACGAAAACGCGATCGTGGACTTCAAGTATTCGAGCTCGCCGGCTCTGACGTGGTGGTTCGATCATCACCAGAGCGCGTTCCTGAAGCCGGAAGACGCCGAGCATTTCAGGCACGACCATTCGGGAAAGAAATTTTACGATCCCACCTACAAATCCTGCACGAAATTGCTCGCTGACATCGCTTCGGAAAAATTTGGATTCGACGCCAAGCCCCTCGCGGATTTGATTAAATGGGGCGACATCATTGATGGCGCGCAGTTCGCCTCGCCCGAGGAGGCTGTGGGACTCACCGAGCCTGCCACCCAGCTCGCGTTGGTGATCGAGGCCGCGCCGGAGCCGTACCTGGTCCCGCGGCTGATTCCGGATCTGGCTGAGCTGCCGCTGGCCGAAATCGTGCAACTGCCGCTGGTGAAGAAGCACCTCGGTCCATTGCTCGAGCGGCACCGGCGGTCCATTGACATCATGCGGGAGCGGGCCGATTTTCGCGGCGGCGTGATTTATTTCGACGTGAGCGATCTCGATCTCGAGGGCTACAACAAGTTCGTGCCGTACTTCCTGTATCCTGACGCGCTTTATTCGGTGGGCGTAAGCGCCTCGCCGGCGCGCGCAAAGGTTTCCGTGGGTACGAATCCGTGGAAGGATATTCCGCCGGACGTCAATCTGGCGTCATTGTGCGAAAAATACGGCGGCGGCGGGCACGCCCGCGTAGCCGCCATTTCGCTGGGTCCGGGCGATTTGGTCCGAGCGCGCCAGGTGGCGAAGGAAATTGCCGCTTCGTTGCGCCGCTGACTGCGGTTTGGGCTGTTTCCCGCCGCGTGGGGAACGATATTCACCGTGTTAGAATAACAGTTTGCTGGGCCGGTAGCTCAATGGTAGAGCAGCTGACTCTTAATCAGCGGGTTGTAGGTTCGAGTCCTACCCGGCTCACCACTTCTCTTCGGTAAGCAAGCCCCTCAGGTTTTGGTCATTGCGTGCGAGCCGCGTCCCGAAGCCGAAATAAAGACTCCCCTGGGGACAATTGCCTTCAATCGGGCAGGTATCGCATGAAAAGCCTTAATTCGAAAGTGTTCACAACGTGACAGACGAACAGCGCTCCTCCGGCTAGTCTGTGGCTCGGAAACACATGGTCGCGGCTCTTTTCGCGGTCAGACAGAAGGAGATAAGGACATGCTTGGGATAATCGCCGCAGTTTTGATCGTTCTCTGGTTGCTCGGGTTTTTCGCGTTTCACATAACCGGTGCTTTTATTCATGTCGCCCTTGTTTTAGGGCTGATATTGCTCGTGCTGCATTTCGTGAGAGGCAGCGCAGCAAGCGCCTAGACCGCTGGTGAACAAGCCGAGCTCCCGGGCGAAAGCGGCCACGGTTGGCTCGAAACGGAGTTGTCATGTCTTTCGGAATTTACGCGACCGGGTTTGCAATCGTCATCGGCGGACTGATTTACGCGGCGTACCTGATGCACATGCCCGCTCACTGGATCGCGGTGGGCGCGATCGTACTTTTGGGGCTCGGGATACTGAAAGCTGTAAAGGCGACGCGTCAGAAAGATCCTGTGGGATAGCAGATTTGGCAGAGGGCCTTAGTCCGGAAGTTTCGGGACAAGTCCTGGCACGCTCACAACTTCACCTACTTAAGGCAGCTTTTCGCGTGTTCCGCATCAGCCCCCTACCGTTAATCTACCCGCTTTCCTAGCGGCACTCTAAGGTCCTTTCTGTAGCGACGCCCGGTCTATTGGGTATGGTCGTCCGCCAGCCGCTAGAGCAGGATCGTTGCGCAATAACGGCCACCGGTTCGGAATCGGTCATCAAGAAGAAGTAAACGAAGCGGAACGAAAGAGGAAATCATATGGCTAGCGTTGCGTACTCAACGAATCATTACCCCGAGACCTCGGTAAGAACCGACGAACATTCGTCTGGCGTTACCTGGTCTGCAATTACAGCTGGAGCATTTTCTACCGCGGCGCTGTCCCTAATATTGCTGGCGTTGGGCACAGGGATAGGCTTGTCCGCGATATCACCGTGGACGAACGCGGGACTATCTTCGTCCGGTGTCGGCATGGCCGCGATTATCTGGCTGATTGTGGTTCAGATAATTGCTTCGGCAATTGGAGGCTATCTCGCGGGAAGGCTTCGCGTGAAATGGGTTGCCGTTCACACCCACGAAGTGTTCTTCCGCGATACCGCGCATGGATTCCTGGTGTGGGCGGTGGGGCTGGTAATTTCGGCCGTATTCTTCGCCGCGCTGACCGCAGCAATGGCAACCGGGGCGGCGCGGAACACGCCGAGCTATTCGACTGAAGGCGCAGCGCCGAGCGCGAATGGGTACTTTGTCGATACCTTGTTTCGGACGGACCATCCGAGCACAGATCAAAATGACTCGGCAGTGCGCGCCGAAGCCGGCGTCATTCTTGCCCACGCGCTTCGCCAGTCCGATTTGTCCGTGCAGGACAAGGCGTATCTCGCCCAGTTGGTTGCCGCAAGAACAGGTCTTAGCCAACCGGAGGCCGACCAGCGGGTGTCCGACACGGTTGCGGCCGCGACTCAAGCGGCTGACAACGCACGCAAGGCCGTGGCCCACATGCTGTACTGGCTTTTCGTGGCGCTCTTGATAGGAGCGTTTTGCGCCAGCTTTGCCGCGACGATCGGCGGAAGACAGCGCGATCACGTCCTGATTTAGGGTGGCCCGATTCCCGAAGTCAAATGATGGAGAGCGGTTTGCACAAAATGGAGGCTCACGATGCGTTCGATTTTACTGTTGTTGTTAGGCGTGCCGATACCGTTCATCATCTTGATCGGGCTCTTTAGCCACTTTTAGTGCGCGATCTAGGCCGGCGAGCGGATTTTTCCGTGTTACTTCCTGTGTCGGACGTGAATCTAAGTTTCGGTCGGTAGGCGCAGAGGGCGAATATCGGTTCCGCCCGGCGAGGAAAGATAAATGAGAACACTCCTGATCGTTTTGTTGGTCTTGCTTGTGCTCGGTGCGCTGCCGACTTGGCCGTATAGCATGCACTGGGGATATTATCCCAGCGGCGGATTGGGTCTTTTGTTGCTGATTCTTCTTGTCCTGGTCATCGCTGACAGGGGTTGAATCGCGGATTCGTATCTCAATTCTCGCCGGCGGGAGTTTTTATGTCCTTCGGGCTATACGCGATCGGTTTCGCAATCGTTATCGGCGGCCTGATTTACGCTGCGTATTTGGTGCATATGCCCGCGCACTGGATTGCAGCGGGCGCGATCGTCCTTGTGGGACTGGGAATACTCAAGGGTGTAAAGGCGACGCGTCAGGAGGATTCAGTGGCGTAACCGGTTCGATATTGGGCTGCAAGTTCGGCGCCTCCTGGCTCAGGGGTTCAGGCGCGCCAGCGGCGGCCCAGGGCCGGAATGATCGCGCCGCCGACGTTTGGCAGGCTGAAGTCCGGAAGCGGCGGGCGTTCGGCCCGGGGATTGATCCCGCGAATCATAGAGCCGAGAAGGCGCATGGTAGCCGCGAACTTTTCTTTGAACGAATGGCGCGGCTGGCGTCCGTTGGCGCGAACTACGAGCACCGTCACGTCGTCTTCGGATAGATTCTCCGGGTAGCGCTCCTCAATTTCTTTCAGCAGCGTTTCGATCAGCTTTTGCGGCTCTACTTCACCAAGAAGGCTCAAAATCCGCAGCACGCCGGCCTCGCCGAGCATCTCTCCATCCGCGTCGCGGGATTCAATTAGCGCATCGGTGTAGCTGAGCAGGCAATCGCCGGCTTCCAACTCGACGTCGAATTCCTCGTATTCCGTCAGGTCCATGATGCCCAGGGGCATGTTGCTGAACGTATGCTTGTCGTCCGCGCCATCCTGGCCCAGCAAAGTCCATTGCTTTTTCTCGGCGCGATACAGAACCGGCCGCGGATGGCCCGCATTGGAAACGAGCAGCCGCCGGCTGGGAGCGAAGAACGTGGTGACGACCGCCGTCGCGAAACTCCCTGTCCGCGACAAGGCAACGAACTGCTGGTTGAGCAGGCGCACAAATTCTTTTTGATCCAGACGATTCACGAACCGCCGCATAAGCGTGCGCAAATCCGCCGCGGTTGATGCGACGGAGGTTCCATGTCCGGAGACATCCGCCAGCAGCAGGCGGCTGATTCGTCCGGTGGCGCAGCTCGATGCGTAGTAGACGTCCCCGCCGCGCTGGGCCTGGCCGAAGGGTTTGCTGTAAACCCAAGCGTCCAGTCCTCCCATTTCAATGCCGCGCGCGGTGAGCTGGCTGTCACCCCAGACTTCCATGCAGGTCATGTGTTGCGTTTGCGGTTCGCTCACGAGTTCATTATACCGGGGGAAATGGTGGGGAGGATGATCGATTGTCCGGTGCTCGGACCTTCGACCGATGGCGCGATCTGAGCCAAGAATCATCGCGCGCATTCGATTTCTACGAAGCTGATTCCGTGACTGGCTGCGGGACATCCGTTGCGGGCGCGTCCGCCGCAGGGCCGCTCCTGCGAACGGTGGCGACGAGCATCAGAATGTTGCTCAACAGAATTACCGAGAAAGCGAGGCCGGGTAGAAAACTGAAGCTCGCGCCCTTTGCGTCAACGATTTCGAAGGCCAGGACCGCCGTGATGAGTCCGCGGGGCACGAGCAAACTGATGGTTTCGATGTCCAGCGGATCGACATCTTTCATGGCGACGCGGCTGACCTGCGCCGAAATCCATCGCGCGATAAAGATGGCCGCCACAATCCCCGCGGCCGGAAGAGCGGCGGCGCGGAGCCCGGAGAACTTCACGATCAGGCCGAGCAGGACGAAGAAAAACGTGCGCACGAGAAATGCCAGTTCGGAATGGAACATGAGCAGCTGGCGGTGAGTGTTGCCGGATTTTGGCGCGACCCACCAGGCGAATTCGAATTCGGCTCTTGTCTTGCCGGGAAGGTTCGCCAGGGTGGCCCCAAACGCGATTACCGCGAAAAGATTACTGCCCCCCACTAAATCGGAGATGGAATAGACGAGCAAAACGGCGGCGAACGTGAGCACCTGCCAGAAACGCTCTTCCGAAATCAGCGGAAGCAGCCGGGACCACAGAAACCCAACCGCCAGGGCCAGTGCTATAGAGATCAACACACGCAGGAGAAAGCCTTCCACGACGCCGGCGGCCAACGACGATTTCGTGCCCTGGGCGGCGGCATGCCGCATCAGCAGGGACGTAACATTCGACTGATTTCCCTCGTGTGGGGTCGAGGTGAAATCGAGGACCGCGCCCACTCCGAGGACGCCGAGCGCGTCGCTCAGGGCGCCTTCGACGACTAGCGTGGTCTTCAGCGCGGTGGTGAGATTCATCTGTTGCAGCACGGGCAGCATCACCGAACTACTGACGCACGCAAACGCCGCCGCCACCAGAAAAGCGTCCATTCGCGGCAGGTGAATCGCTGCGATCAGGAACTCGGCGATCGCCACGAGGGACAGGCCGTAGCTCAACAGGGCCAGCAGCACGCCGCCCGGAAAATGCCTCAGCGTGTTGCGAAACTCAAGGTCTAGCCCGGCCTCGAAAAGGATCAGGATCAGCGCGAGTGCGCCGAATCCATGAGCGACGTACTCGAATTTCGCTGGGTTGAGGAGATGGAAGACGGGACCGAGCAACATCCCCGCGGCCATCAAGACCACTACGTCTGGCACGCGGGTCCATCCAGCCAGACGATTGGCAACAAAGGCGAGAACCACGATCCCGCCGAGCAAACCAAAAAATACGGTCAAGCTCATCGCTCTCAATATTACCCGGTATTTCGCTGTTATTTATCTGAATTGAGGAGCGGGCCGGCTAGGCATTTTTTAATTCGATCCCCAGGAACTTGGCTGCATTGTGCAGCAGGATTTTCGGCCGGACGGTGTCTTTCAGGGGGAGCTCGGCGAATTCGGCGAGCCATCGCTCGGGAGTCATCATCGGGAAATCGGTTCCGAAGAAAGCTTTGTCCTGCACGAGCGTGTTGATGTTGTGCACGGTGGACGCTGGAAAATACTTTGGCGCCCAGCCCGAAAGGTCCATGTAGGTGTTTCCCTTGTGGCGCAGCACGGCGAGCTGATCGTCGTGCCAGGGCCATGCGGGATGCGCCATGATGATGCGCATCTCCGGGTACCACGCCGCGAGGTTGTCAATGTAAGGAATCGGCTTACAGTATTCGAGCGTGATTCCCTTACCGCCTGGCGAGCCTGCTGCGACGGCGGTTGTTCCGGTGTGAAAAATTACCGGCAAATTGAGCTTCACAATCGCTTCGTAGATCGGGAAAAAGCGCTCGTCGTTGGGATTAAATCCCTGCGCGGCCTGCTGGAATTTCATGCCGCGCAGACCCATCTCGGCGCAGCGCTTCACTTCGTTTTCTGCAATCTTGCCCTTCCAGGGATCCACGCTCCCGAAGCCGATGAACGTGTCCGGGTATTTTTTCATCCAGGCGGCAGTCTCGCCATTGTCCATCTTCACGCCGCTGCGGGTTTCGCCGTCCACATCGAAGATCACAGCCATCATGTTCTGGCTTTGATACATCTCGGCCATTCCATCAGGATCGGGGCGCCATTTGCCGGTGTTCATCGGCAGCCCGGCTTTCGCCACGTGGCCCCAGCCCTGCTTGGCGCGCTCGCCCGTCTGGATGTGGGCGTGCATATCAATCGCTTGCAACAAGTGAGCCCTCCGTGGAATCAGGTCGTCGGCTGAGCGGCGTGGAATTTGGGGGGAACATTCATCTCTTTGCAATCGGCCGCTACCCGAAGGGGAGCTTCCGTCTTGGACTGGACCGTCTGCGGATCGAGCCCGGGCGCGAATTCGCGCAGCACCAGCCCCTCCGGCGTCACATCAACGACGGCCATGTCCGTGTAAATGCGCTTCACACAGTGCGGCGCTGTAAGCGGCAGGGAACACTTGTTCAGAATCTTCGGTTTGCCCTTGTTAGTCACGTGCGTCATGGTCACAAGAACGTTCTTCGCGCCGAACGCGAGATCCATCGCGCCGCCCACGCCGGGAACTTTTTCGCCGGGCGTGCGCCAGTTGGCCATATCGCCATTGGCCGCCACTTCAAGCGCTCCCAGCACCGCGAAGTTGATGTGGCCGCCGCGAATCATGCTGAACGAAGTGGGATGGTCGAAGAAGCTCGCGCCCGGATTCAGAGTTACGTACTGCTTGCCCGCGTTGATCAGGTCCGGATCTTCGTGGCCCGGCTGCGCCAGAGCGCCCATGCCCAGAATCCCGTTCTCGCTGTGGAAGAAAACGTCCTTTCCCGCAGGGATGTATCCCGATACGAGCGTCGGAATACCGATGCCGAGGTTGACGTAGCTGCCTTCAGGCAGGTCGCATGCGACGCGATAGGCGATTCCGTCTCGAGTGAGCGACATTGGCTACCTTCCTTCCGTGGTGATTTTCAGATACTCGGGATGCCGGGCCACTTGGACCACGTGGTCTACAAAAATCCCCGGCGTGTGCACGTTTTCCGGATCAATCGAGCCGACGGGGACGAGCTCGTCAACCTCCGCGACGACATGCTTCGCGGCCGTGCACATGGGCACGTTGAAATTGCGCATGGCCATGCGGTAATTCAGGTTGCCGAGGCGGTCGCCACGATACGCGCGCACGAAAGCGAAATCGGCATGCAGCGCCCTTTCGAAGATCATCTCGCGGCCGTCGATCACGCGGGATTCCTTGCCGGCGGCGAGGTCCGTGCCCGCACCGGTCGGCGTGAAAAATCCGCCCAACCCTGAGCCGGCCGCGCGGATGCGTTCCGCGAGCGTGCCCTGCGGCACCAGCTCCAGCTCGACCTCGCCCTTGAGGTACCTCTCCTGAAACGACTGGTTGCCGGGATTGCTTGGGAACGAGGCAATGAGCTTCTTGACCTTGCCGTCGTGGATCAGGCCGCCGAGCGAATGCGTGCCGCCGCCGGAGCCATTGTGCACAACTGTAAGATTCTTCGCGCCTTGCAGCCGCAGCGCCTCAAGGATTTGCCCAGGCAAGCCAGGATCGCCGAAACCGCCGAGCAGAATTGTCGCGCCGTCAAATACGGGCGCTACCGCTTCCGTCACTGTCGCCAGAGTTTTATTGACCACGTTCCCCCGTGCCGTTTGCTTTTGAAATTTAGCACGCAGCCTGCTGGAGAATCAAATCCGACCCTAATCGGTTAGGGTCCGGGCCACGTCACGTTTCAGGAACTGCGCGGCGACGATGAAGAGAATGCCGCCGAGAATCGTTGTGACGGCCGCCGTCGCCATCGAGTATCGGATCACGTCCACGCCCAGCCGGCTCGCGTAACGGTCGTTGAAAGCGCCGATGAAGTAAGGACCCAACCCAAGCCCGATTAACTCAGAGATCAGATACAGCACGGATGTCGAGAATGCCCGCATGCCTACCTTCACGACGGAATGCGAAACACTGACGATGGGGCCCACATGAACCGGGCTCATCGCGGAAATCAGGAAGAAACCGGCCGCGGAAATCGGAAGGCTCGGCGAGAACAGAAACACCAGCACGGCGGGTCCGGCAATCATCGAGCAGATCGCGGACACGTAGATTCTCCAGCGCGGATCTCTGCGGCCCGCCCAGTCCGATAGATAGCCGCCGATGAGCGTGCCGACAAGGCCGGCCACTCCTCTTACGGTGCCAAGGTAGGTGCCGATCTGAGCGGAATTGAGATGCCGGATCCTGCCCAGAAATGGAGCGGTCCAAGTGCCAAACCCAAATTGCGTGAAAGTGGTTAAGCAGAATCCTAAGAGAAGCAGCACGTAGCATTTCTGGCCCATCATGAACCGAAGCGTCTCTTTCACCGGTTGCTGGCGTGTGTCCACCTTCTGCCGCTCCGATGTGCCGCGCACCGGTTCCTTCACGGTCAGGCGGAACAAGAGCGCCACTGCCAGGCCCGGCAGTCCTGCCACCAGGAACGCGCGATGCCACCCGTAGTATTGGTTGATCCAGCCTCCGATGAACGCTCCCAGAAATCCGCCGAACACAGGTCCGAGCTGATAAACGGACATCGCCATGGCGCGCTGGTCGCCCGGGAAAAGATCGGAAATCATGGAAGCGGAGGGCGCCGTGCCCGCTGCTTCTCCGATGCCGACGCCAAATCTCGCAAGGGTAAGTTGCAGGGCATTGCGCGCGATTCCCGCGAGCGCGGTCATGCCGCTCCAGAGGATCAGCCCCCACGTGAGGATGGACCTGCGGTTGCCACGGTCCGCCCACCGCGCCACCGGCGCCGCGAGAATTGAATACATGATCACGAAGCCGAATCCCGAGATAAATCCCATCGCTTTGTCGGACAAATGGTAATCGTGTTTGATGGGATCAATCAGGATGGTGATGACGGTGCGGTCGAGAAAATTAAGGGAATAGATGATGGTCAGCATCGCCAGCGCGTAGCGCGGCGAAGAGAAGCTTTTTTCGAGACCCGCGCTGATGTTCCGGCCGCTCGAAGTGTCCATGTCCGGCATGTGCCGCCCCACTGGCACGGGCGAGACTATGCCGTGCGAAGCGCTGCGTCAACATCGAGATTCTCTCGCGCGTGGCGTTGCGGACCGCCGGGCGGTATAATTCGGCGCTCCTCATGGCACTCGCCTCCGGCACAAAGCTCGGTCCATACGAAACCCAGGCGCTTCTTGGCGCGGGCGGCATGGGCGAGGTGTATCGCGCGCGCGACACGCGGCTGGGGCGCGAAGTAGCGATCAAAATCCTGGCGCAGCACCTCTCCGCGCAACCCGAGCTGAAAGAACGCTTCGACCGCGAGGCTCGCGCGATTTCGTCGTTGAATCATCCGCGAATCTGCACCCTGCACGATATCGGGCATCAAAATGGCGTCGATTTCTTAGTGATGGAGTACCTGGAGGGCGAGTCGCTCGCGGACCGTTTGAAGAAAGGTCCACTGCCGCTGAAAGAAACGCTGAAGATCGGAATGGAAGTTTGCGAAGCGCTCGAGGTGGCGCACCGCGCGGGAATTACTCACCGCGATCTAAAACCGGCAAACATCATGCTGACCCGGAGCGGCGCCAAGCTGATGGATTTCGGGCTGGCGAAGGCCGCGGGCCTGGATGGGGGATCCACAAACGCCCTTTTGTTGTCGACTGCCAAGACCATGGACGGAGGGAGCCCTCTCTCGCCTCTAACCACTGCGGGAGCTGTCATCGGCACGATCCAGTACATGTCACCCGAGCAGATTGAAGGCAAGCCCGCGGATCAACGATCGGACTTGTTCGCGCTGGGCGCGGTTCTTTACGAATTGGCCACAGGCAAACGGCCGTTTGACGGCAAGAGCCAGATCAGCCTGGCCAACGCAATTTTGGAAAAGACTCCCGAGCCCATCTCGGTGTTTCAGCCCGTCACGCCGCCGGCGTTCGAGCGTGTCGTGAGCACATGCCTGGAGAAGAATCCGGATGACCGTTTTCAATCCGCGCGCGACGTGAGGCTCGAGTTGAACTGGATTTCGGACACGGCCGTCCAGCTCGCCGCGCACGACCCGGTAACTGCAGCGCACAAAGTGCCCAACATTCTGGCATGGGGTATCGCGCTGATTTTGGCGCTGGTCGCCGCCGGCCTGTTTTTTCTTGGCAATCGCGAAAAACCTCAGCCGCGGTTTACGAATGTGACCTATCGTGAAGGAACGTTGCAAGCCGCGCGTTTTTCTCATGACGGACAAACGATCGTTTACAGTGGCGAGTGGGAAGATCAGCCTCCGCAGGTCGCCGTTGCGCGCGTGGGCAGTCCGGAATCGCGGTCACTCGGAATTCCATCGGCTACTATCGCGTCCGTTTCTGTATCCGACGACTTGGCCGTTCTTCTAGGTTGCGAGCAAGTGTTCCTTTTTGATTGTAAAGGCACCTTGGCAACCGTGAGCTTGGCCGGGGGAGCGCCGCGTAGCCTCGCGGAGCATGTCGCCTTTGCCGACTGGGATCCGGACGGCAAGCAACTTGCCATATCTGTCTTCTCGGGTGAGGGAGCCCGTCTGGAGTTCCCGCCCGGACACGTGCTGTGCCAGCAGAATGCCGGATGGTTTGGTCATCCGAGATTTTCACCCGACGGCTCCCGCATCGCTTTCGAAAACCACCCCATTAATGGCAACGACTCGGGCGCGCTGGAATTGGTCGATCTCAGCGGCAAGCGAACGGTGCTTGTGCCCGACGATGTGAGTTTGGAGGGGGTCGCCTGGCGCCCGGATGGGAAGGAAATCTGGTATGCAGGAGCGAGTAATGGCGGCTGGGCTGACACGATCTTTGCCGTGAGCTTGTCCGGGAAGAAGCGAAGCGTCTTGACGATGCCTTATTTACGCCTGCACGATATCGCGAAGGATGGGCGCGTCCTTTTGTCCCACGAGAGCTGGCGCAGGCAGCTGAAAGGATTTTTCCCGGGAGATAAAATCGAGCACCCTTATTCCTGGCTCGACGACACGAAAGCGACAGGGATTTCCGACGACGGCCGCTCGATTACTTTTACGGAAGCGGGCGACACGTACTATCTCGAAAACGACTTTATGGCTTACTATCGGGCGACGGACGGTTCTCCAGCCGTTCTGCTGGGCGCCGGCACTGCGGCGATTTCACCTGATGGCAAGTGGCTTCTCTCAACCAATTCCAAGAGTCACAAGTTGCAGCTCCAGCCGATCGGGCCCGGGGAATCGCGGGAGTTACCCACGCCCGGACTCAAGAACTTTGACCATCAGGGCTGGTCCGGTGATGGCCGGCAGGTCGTCTACGAGGCACAGACAAACCAAAATGACTGGAACGTCTACGAACAGAGGATTGACGGTGGGCCACCGGGACTGGTGAAAGCCGGCGCCCGCAACGTTTTCCCCCACCTTTCGCACGATGGCGAACTGTTGGCCCTGCATGAAGAGCAGGGAGGTATTTCGCTCTATCGTGCAGGTAATCCCCAACCTGTCGCAATGAAAGGAGTGCTCGAATCGGAGTACCCAGTCTGTTTCCCCACTGGCGGACGATCGCTGCTCGTAGGTGCGACGTCGGGCCACGAGCTCGTGCTCACGCTGGTGGACCTGGCCAGCGGCCACCGCGAATCATGGAAAAGCGTTCCGATCGAGGTTCAAACGATAGGTCAGCAGTTCGCTTTTAATGTGACGCCCGATCTCAAGTACTACACATATTCCTCCCCACGGTATACGTCGGACCTCTTTATTGTGGACAACTTGCATTAGGTTGGCACCGTTGGCGCCGGTCGCGCTGTAGCGCGCTCATTGCACCAGTGGGTAAGCGGAAAATTCGCATCTTTTCGCGCAGAAATGACCTTGCCTAAATCCTCTGCCTGCAATCGTTTCTCGTAATCGACAATTGAATGTCGATTTGCATCGTGTGATAGCGTGGATGTGTAGGCTGGCGCGAAACAAATCGCGCCCAGTGCAAAAGGAGAAGAAGAGAGTGCATCGAGCCGATGAAGAACGTGGCCACCACCCGAGCGCGCTGAAGACGTGCGAATTTCTAATCGACACAGTGGCGATTAGAAATGGACGCAACCTATTGAAAACATGGAGTCGCGATGAGTTCTAATCGACACTCAACGGGGGCCAGCGCAATGCGCGGAAATAGGCCCAGCCCTCATGGCGAGAAGTACTATCGGTTGACATCGACGGAGTTCGGAGATAAGAGAAGCAATACGTTGCTGAGATTCTCCGCGGGGGTGGAATGCAATGGTAATTGACGTTCACGGTCATCTGACTGCGCCCGATTCCCTGTACGTTTACAAGGCAAACGTATTGTCGCACCGCGGGTCGCACGGCCGCGGAAGCGTGAAGATCAGCGACGACGAGATGATCGCGTTTCTGAACCAGCCCACATTTGAGACTGGCAAATCGCATTTCGAGCTGCTCAAGGAAGTCGGCACGGACATTCAGCTGCTTTCTCCTCGACCGTACCAGATGATGATGGCTGAGAAACCCGCGAAGGTTTCGCAGTGGTTCATCGAAGAGTGCAACAACATGGTCGCGCAGCAATGCCGCCTGTTCCCCAATGTGTTCAGGGGCGTTTGCGGCCTTCCGCAGTCTCCCGGCGTGAGCCCGAAGAACTGCATCCCGGAACTCGAGCGCTGCGTGAAGGAATTCGGTTTCGTCGGTTGCCTGATCAATCCAGATCCAAGCGAGGCCACGAACTACGACACGCCGGGAATGGGCGACGAGTATTGGTATCCGCTGTACGAAAAGCTCGTGGAACTCGATGTCCCCGGCTACATCCACGGCGCGGGTTGCCGCTCAGTGCGGCATAGCTACTCGACGCATTTCATCAACGAAGAGACGATTTCCGTGGTTTCGCTCGTGAACTCGCGCGTGTTTCAGGATTTCCCGAAGCTGAAAATCGTTTGCTCACACGGAGGCGGCGCGGTTCCTTATCACGCCGGGCGATTTCTCGCGCCGACTCTGCGGCGCGGAGCGCAGAGCAACTTCATGGACAACATGCGCAAGCTCTACTACGACACGGTGCTCTACACCGCGCTCGCCTGCGAGCTTTTGATCAAAACGGTCGGCGCGGACCGCTGCGTGTTTGGCACTGAGCGTCCCGGCGTCGGCACCGCGAAGGATCCGAAAACCGGAAGGTGGATGGACGACGTAAGGTCCTACATTGACGCGTTTACCTGGCTGAGCGACGCAGACAAGAAGGCAATCTTCGAGGACAACGCGAAAAAGCTCTTCAAGCTCAACGTGGGCGCAAAAACCGCGGGATAAAAACGGACGCGAGCGGTTGTGAAATCCGATTTGGAATGGGCGAGCAAAGAGATGTCCATCGAATACCGAGCAGATCAGGTCGGCAGTTTCCTGCGGCCGAAAGAGCTTCTGGAAGCGCGTCGGAGCGATCCGCCAAATCCGGAACGGCTGCGTGACGTCGAGGATCGTTCCATTCTCCGTGTGCTTGCCAAGCAGAAGGAACTCGGGTTCGATATTTTCACGGACGGCGAGTTCCGCCGGTCGAATTTCATGGGCGATTTCACTGACGCGGTCGAGGGTTTTGATTTTGGCGACGGCGTGGCGCGCAGTTGGAAAACGGCAGCGGTGGCGGCTCCTTCCCTTGGCAGGGGCCGAGTGGCAGGCGTGGTTGTCGAAAAGCTACGGGCCGTTCGTCCGCTCACGGGCCACGAGCTGCCATTTCTGAAGCAACACAGCCCGGGACCGATCAAGATGACGCTGCCCAGCGCCACTCAGTTCCCGGCTATTTCCTATAAGCCCGGCCGATCCGACAAGGCGTACCCGACTTACTCCGCTCTGCTGTGGGACATCGTCGAGATCATGAAAGCGGAAATGGCCCGGCTCGCCGCGGAGGGCGTGAAGTACATCCAGATTGACGCGCCGCGGTACAGCTACTTCATGGACCCGAAATGGCGCGAATGGATTCGCACGGAAATGAAGGTAGAGCCGGAGGCGTGGTTCGACGAATCTATACGCGCCGACAATGCGTGCTTCGAAGCGGCACGGCAGCCCGGCGTCACGCTTGCGATTCACCTTTGCCGGGGCAACAGCCAGAGCCACTGGTACGCCGAAGGCGGCTACGACGCAATCGCCGAGAAAATGTTTGGAACGCTGGCCGTGGATCGTTTCCTGCTGGAATACGACGACAGCCGATCGGGAACATTCGAGCCGCTGCGATTTATTCCGCGAAACAAAATTGCAGTGCTGGGTCTGGTCAGTTCGAAGCGTCCCGAACTCGAAAGCGCCGACGAAATCGTTCAGCGAATCAAGGAGGCGGCGAAATATGTGCCGCTCGAAAACCTCACGCTGAGCCCGCAATGCGGCTTCGCCTCGACCATGGAAGGGAATCTGATAACCGAGGACGAGCAGTGGGCTAAATTGAAGTTGGTGGTCGAAGCCGCCCGCCACGTGTGGAGCTGATCGCTTTCCGGCGTTTGAGAAGCAACGGAGGACAGGATCATGGCTAAAGTGGTACTCGGCATGGGGTCATCGCACGGACCGATGCTCTCAACGCCGCCCGACATGTGGCATTTGCGCGGAGATGCGGACAGAAAGAATCCGAAGCATTTCTATCGCGGCGAGCCTTACGACTTTCCCAAATTGCTCGCCGCGCGACAGCCGGGTTTTGCCGCCTCGATCACTCCGGAGGCGCGGAAGAAAAATTACGACCGGTGCCAGAGCGCGCTCGATAAATTGGCGGCAAAATTCGGAGAAGTCAAGCCGGACGCAGTGGTGATGATTGGCAACGACCAGCGCGAAATGTTCACCGACGAAAACACGCCTGCATTCCTGGTGTTCACGGGAACCAAGCTTGAAAATATTCCGGAGACGGAAGAAGCCAAGGCAAAATTCCCACCAGGAATCGCCATCGCGGAAATCGGGCATTGTCCTCCGGGCGGCGCCGTTTATAACGCAGCATCCGATCTCGGCGTGCATCTGGTGAATTCGCTGATGGATCAGGAATTCGATGTTTCGGAGTCGTCCAAGCTGCCGCAAGTGAACGGTCACGACCACGGCGTTCCGCACGCGTTCGGATTCCTTTATCGGCGCATCATGGTAGATAGCCCGCCTCCCAGCGTTCCGATTTTTCTGAACGCGGGGATTCCGCATAACCTGCCGAAGATCGGGCGCTGTCTCAAGTTTGGACGCGCGCTGATGAAAGCCATCGAGAGCTGGAAGGAAGACGCCAGAGTGGCTGTGTTTGCCTCGGGCGGCCTCACTCACTTTGTGATTGATGAGGACCTTGACCAGCGCATATTGAAGGCGATGCAAACGCCGGACGAAGCCGCGCTCGCAGCGATTCCCGAAAACTATTTGCTGGGGAATACTTGCGAAATACGGAACTGGATTCCTCTGTCGGTCGGGATGAACGCGCTGAACAAGAGGATGACGCTGGTGGATTATGTGCCGTGCTACCGCACCGAGGCGGGCACGGGCAACGCGATGGGATTCGTTTACTGGCAGTAGGGATGTTGAGGGAAAGCGGATGAGCGCAGACGCGGCGGCAGGCGATTTTGTTACCCGGCTGAAGAAGCTGGATTGCTGCGCGGTGTCCGACGCGCTCGATAAGTTGCATCTGAAGGGCGCGGTGACGGGACTTACCGAATTGGTATCCTCGCGGCGGATCGCGGGCCGCATTCTGACTGTGAAGCTCGGTGTAGGCGAATCTCCGGCGGGAAAGCCGCGCCACGTGAGCACTACGGCGATCGAGGCGGCGCAGCCCGGCGACATTATCGTGGTCGAGCAACACAGCGGCGTGAATGCCGCGAGTTGGGGCGGCATTCTAACCCTCGGCGCGAAATTGCGCGGCGTTGCCGGCGTGATCGCCGATGGCCCGGTGAGGGATATTGACGAAGCGCGCCAGCATGATTTTCCGGTTTTCGGGAAGGGTGTGACCACGTTTACGGCGCGCGGTCGAATCGTGGAGCTTTCGACGGGCGAGCCAATCAGGGTTGGGGAGATTCCTGTGAAGCCGGGCGACTACGTGATCGCCGATGGCAGCGGCGTCGTCTTCATCTCCGCGGAAAATATCGAACGAGTCCTGGCAGCGGCGGAGGAAATCTTCGCGCGCGAAGCGGCCATGGCTCAGGCTTTGCGCGAAGGCAAACCCATCACCGAAGTGATGGGCGCGAACTACGAAAACATGCTGCGCAATTAAACTAGGAAAACTTCGTGCCAACGCAGGACCCATCGGTCGAGCGCGCAAGCAAGCTCGACACCTCCACAATCAGCGACGCGCTGGACAGGCTTGGCATCAGCGGCCAGTGCCTGAATATCAAGCCGCGCGACTCCCGCTTTCGCATGACCGGCCGCGCATTTACGATGCTCTATCGTCCTGTCGGAAAGCCGGCCGGCACCGTTGGCGACTTTATTGACGACGTCGCTCCGGGTTCGGTTGTGGCGATTGATAATGGCGGACGCGAGAACGCGACTGTATGGGGTGACATTCTGACCGAGATCGCGCACCACCGGGGAATCGCCGGCACCGTGATAGACGGCGCTTGCCGCGACACCGCGCTTTGCATGGAGCTCGGTTATCCGGTCTTCAGCAAGAGTTATTCAATGCGCACCGGAAAAGATCGCGTGCAGTTGGACGCGACGGAGATTGCCGTCAATATCGGGGATGCGCGAGTGGCGCCGGGAGACATCCTGCGCGGTGACGCGGACGGCGTCGTGGCGATCCCGCGGCAACACGAAGCGGAGGTGCTGGCCGTCGCCGAAGGAATCGCGACGGCCGAGGAAGCGATTCGCAAGAGCGTACGCGGAGGAAAGCGCCTGGACGAGGCTCGCAAAGAGTTCGGCTACCACCGCCTGCAAACGAAGCGCTCCTGACCGGAAATTCCCGCCCGAAAATCTACGCCTCTATTTGAGTTTTGAACGGCCAACTCATCCCCCAGGAATAAAACGCGAGGATGATGAGCACGTCCACCGGCAAGCCAAAGACGATGTAAAGCACCGGCATGAAGAGCACCGATTTCTGCAGGACCATGGTCTGCAGCAGAATTTGCAGTGGGACGAAAAGGGTCAGGTGGCCCATGGTCATCCCCGTAAGCAGGGCCTTTCGGATGATGCCGAAATTGAAAATATAATAGGTCAATCCAAACAGAACCGGGACGAACGCGATGAGCGCTATGGCGTAGCCGGTGAGTCCTTCCATGTAGCTGTCGGGAGTGTGTGGAAAACGGGCGGGCAGAAACAGAAAGAACAGCAATGACGTGACGTGGAGGAAAAGGACGGCGCGCAGAAGATACATGACGGGCATGAATTTGTTCGAGAAAAGAAAGCTTGTGGCGAACAACACAACCACCACGGCGGCTGAAGTCCACCACGTTCGCGCGTCCGGGAGGATCCCGGGCATTCGCGGAAAGGGAATGGCGAAGCCAAAATGCGAACCGAACTGATGCTGGGTGAGGCCGAGTTCGGCGTGCAGTGGGAGCATTCGCATTCCAGACTCAAGCACGGCCCGCCAGAAGCGGCAGACCAACGGCAACGCGGCAATCCACCCAAAAGTGAACAGAATCACCATCAGGGCGGCGGTGACGAGTTCGAGGGGCTCTAGAACGAACCGCGCGAGGGCGCGGTGCATGACGATCACGCCGCCGCGGTATCCGCGAAAGCGGCTGCGGTCGGCGAATCTCGGCGGCTGCTTCCCGCCGACTGGCGGCGCATGGCGATTAGAACTCTTTGAAGAGTCCAAAGCTGCCACCGCCTCGCTGGTAGAAGGGGCTGTGGTAATAGTCCGCCACGAAATTGAACCCCCAGTTCTTACCGGTCCATTGGCGCCACGTGACCGTAAGGCTCTGGCTCTGGAATCGTGTCAGAACCGTGCTCGGCGCGACGAGTTGATACGCCTCCTCCCCGAATCCCGCATTGACGGTGACGTAGTGATGTTTGTTGGTTCCTTCCGTGACCGCGACGAATCCGGCGGGTGAAAAAACGGAGTTGGGATCGCTAATGGTGAACCGGATGCCTTCCTCGATGATCCACGGTTTTTGGAAATAGTAGTCGGTCCCAAGGAAAAGGCTTTGGTCGCGGTGGACGTCCTTGGCGGCGTAGTATCCGTAGCCGAACGTGGCGACGAGTTGCTTTCGCGAAAGCAGTTTGTGGTTGACGAATGTATCGGCGCGGAAGCGGGGCCAGAAAAATCCCCCGGTGCTGGAACCGAGCGTAAGCGAAGCGTACCAATCCGGGTTGAAGTTGTACGTGTCGCCGGCGGCCAGGTACACGCCGGCATCGCCGAATTCGTGCTGGCCGTTGATTTCTCCGCTCCAGGTGTTATTTCCTTCGGCGAAGATGCCGCGAGCGTAGCCGCCGCTCCAATGGCCGAAGCCGTTCGAGAGTTGGAGATAGCTGCTGCCGACCTCGACAAAGTTGGTGACCGCCTTGTCGGGCGGCGGCGCGACTGGAACGTCCGTGCCGGGTTGCTGAGGCGACGACGTGGTGGTCGAATCCTGCTGAGCACTCACGACCAGCGCGGAGGCGCTGCTGAGGAACAGAGCAATGCCGATGTTTAGGATGCAGCGGCTGCGGCTCATTGGCCAAGCGTCCTGGCTTGCACGTCCAGCAGAGTCCCTTCGCCGGACACCACGAGCCAGCCGTCCCCCTCTTTCCGCACCGCAGCCGAACCGCGCACGATCACCGGCTCGCTGAACTTATCGGCCGGGAATCTCCATGCCTGATGGGCCAAAGTTTTGGGATCGGCGGCACTGAGAAAAGCGATGCCATCTCGCTCCGTCAATTTCCACCGAACCTCCTGGCGCGAGTTCAGGAAATTGGCCATCTGAGTCATCGTGTACCAGCGGAAACGGCCCTGAGCCTTGAGCCGAGCCGTCAGCTCCATCCAGTTGTCGACTTCCTGGTGGAAAGGGAGAATACCGGGCGGGTGGAAGTAGACAAGCCGCACTTGTTCGTGACTGGTGACGAAATCGGTCAGCGCATCGAGCCACTGCTGGATGACAGCGGTTGGAACGTCCTCGCTAGTCAACTCCTCGAAAGACGCAGCGCGATCCATCTCGGCAATGGGGAACGCCCACATGTTTTTCGGTCCGCGCCGGCCGTCGCGATAGTCATGGGTCGGGGCCATCCCCGTGTCGCCCGTAAAGTAATAGGCGACAAAACCGTGGTCCTCGAGCCAGTGAGTGACCCACACGGGCTGGTCGCCATTGGGAGCGGAATATTCGACAACGGGCTTTCCCGTTACCTGCTCGAGAGCAGCCTTGTTCAGTTCGAGATACTTCACCATTTCCTTAGTTTCGGTCTCGACGTGCGCCGCGAAATAGTTGTGAATCCAACCGCCGTGGCTCCCGATTTCGTCGCCGCGAAGCGAGTGGGCGCGCACCAGCGTCTGGCTGACGGGATTGTGGAGGACGTCGAAGCCCTTGCCGTCGCCAATGGCGTAGGTATCGGGACCGGCGGTGACGTCAATGGAGTAGGGCCCCTGCTGCGCCATCGACCAGGAGTCGAGTTCCTTGAGCGACTGAATGGCGGCGTTCGAGTCCACGTGCCAATCAAGCACCAGGCCGCCGACTCCGTCCGGCACGGCCAGCAAATAGGGGAGCGACAGCGTATGCGTCGCGAAATATTTTAGAAATGCGTGCAGAGGGAGCCCGTCCGTATTGCTTTTGAGATACCCGAGAGGCAGATTCACAAACAGCACGGAGCCTTTCTCATATGAATGCTCGCCGGCGACAACGCCCGCGAGCGAATGCAGCAAAATACGGCCCGAGTAATCGCCGGATGTGACGAAGCTGGGGTAGGGTAGGTCGCCGTATTGATAACGGCGAATTTGAGTTTCCACCGGGATGGGCGCGCCGGAATTGCCGGGCAGCGGTTGGATAAACGGAAAATACTTTCCCGGCGGCACGCCGAGTTCGTCCATCACCGGAATGCCGCCGCTGACGTCGCTCGCCTTGATTGTTGCGGAGCGAAGTGTCTTATACAGAGCGTAATCAACGCCCGCCAGATCGGAAAGCCGGGAGCGTTCTCCGGAATAGAATCCCTGCAGTGACTCCGCCGCTGCGTCGTAGACGAGCATCAGGTGACCGCCGGTGGCCACGTAATCGCGGATCGAGCCGACAAAAAGGTCGCTGGCTTGCCCGTGAATCGAATCCGGCAAAATCACGCCCGCGCACGGTGGCCTGGGAAAGACGGGGCGGATAAAAGTGGAATCGTGCATGGGGACGACGTGAAGGCCTTCTTCGTTTCCTGCGTCGAGCCACGCGCTGACTTCCGGCTTCGAGAAGCTGGTGCCGTCGGGCACCAGAAGAATGATGCGATCCGCGCCAGGGCTGAACGGGTCGTGGGAATACCACTCAAATCCGGCTCCCAGGAAAAGCGCCGCAACAGCGCCGCAGACGAGAATGCGCCGGCGTATCGTCATGCTTTGGGAACCACTCGCCCTTCATTTCGGGCCCAGAGCGAACCGAACACCACGACGCCCTCTTCCAACTCAATGGTGGGAGCAGCGACGGTTGTGGGATTGTCGGCGGCGCCGCAGTGGGTACCGCACTCGATGCTGACACCCTGCTCGGCCAGTACAGGGCCGCCAATCCGGCAGTTGGGACCTACGTGCGTGGTGGTAGCGCTAAGCAAGCTGCCATCCACGGACACTCCGGCGTCAATGGTCAAGTGGCCGTTACTTTTCACGCTGCCGAGCACATGTGCACCTGCGCCGATGTGAAGTTTTCCCCGGGTCACGATGCTGCCGGGAATGACTTCGCCCGCGCGAACCTCGAGATCGCCGTCGTACAAGGTGCGGCCCGCTGGAGCCGGTGTCGCATCAGCGGCGGCATTCATGGACCGGGACGGAGATTGGCTGGCGGAAGTGTCCGAGAATCCCAAAACGATCATCGGCGCACCCATGCGTTGAAAGACACAGCCGGACTGCAACTGGATTTCCTGATCCGCGGAGATGCGCCCAAACAGGTCGCAATCGTGATCGGCCCGAAATATTCGCGCAGCGTGCGCCCAACGGATGACTTTGCTGCCGCGCTGGAGATGAATGTCCTTGTCTCCGAGAATCGCGCGGAAGGTGCTGCGTTCTCCGCCGGTCAAATCCCCTACGGCGTAAATTTCCTTGGCGAACGTCAGACCGTCAGGGAGCGCAAGATCGGTGCCGGCGGCGACAACGGACCGCCAGGTTGAATCCAGTTTGGTGGCAGCAACAAGGTAGGATTCGCCCGCACCGCCGAGCAATACGTATTCGTCACCATCGGGCAATGTGCCGATAGCCGTGGCGCTCGACGCAACGCACTCCTGCAACTGAGGGTGCAGCTCGACGGCGATCTTGCGGAACCCCTGGGCGAAGTGCCGGATGTCCCCGCCATATTGCTGAATCACGTTGAGCGGTTGAGCGTCGCGCTTGAGCCGCAGCTCGACGATAGCCGGCAGCAACGGAGCCACGAACAACAGTGCCGCCGACAAAATCAGAACGAGAGTGGCGATCGCAGGGTTCACGGCGTGGTCCGGAAACGCTCGGTTTTGTCCCAATGAAATTGAGCTCCGGTGATGGGGGCCAACACCTGAGAGACAAACGCGCGGGAGACGGAGAAAATGCTCACGGCGAATCCAAGCACGAGGAATGGCAGCAGGCAGATGCGCCGGCGCGTGTAGTCCAGGCGAACGGCCGCCGCGATTTCAAAAAATGCTGCAAAGTTTCCCACCGCGGCGTAGGCGGTGAATGCGAACAGCGCGATAATGCCGTGCAGCGGCACGATACCTTCATAGAAAACTCCCAGAGCCAGGAGCCAGCCGACCAATGTGACCGGCGCCATCGCGTACACACCCAGGAGCAGAGTTCCGTCAATGCGTTCGCGGAACGTCGCGCGATGCTTTCCGAAAAGCAGGTAAAGGCCGTAGGCCGCCAGTGCCTGGTTGTGTCCCTTGGCCCAGCGCATGATTTGCCTGATGCGCACCGGCCAGTTTTCCGGAACTTCCTCGTAGCACTCCGAGCGATTCTGATAAACCGTCTGCCAGCCGTTCAGGAGAAGGCGGTAGGTGAGGTCGGTGTCTTCCGTGAGGGAGTTTTCGTTCCAGCCACCGATCTCGCGCAACGCGCTGAGCCGGACGCCCGCGACCGTGCCGCCATGCTGCGGCACCAGGTGAAGATTCATTCGCGCCTGCTGGTCCACCTGATAGCCGCCGGACCGTTCGAGGTCGAGCAACCGCGTCAACAGATTTGTGCCGACATTCAGGGGCACGACGCGCCCCATTACGCCACCCACCTCGGGATCGAAAAATGGCGCCACGAGTTGTTTGATCAAACCGCTGCCGGGAATGTAATCGGCGTCGAAGATTAGGATCGCTTCGGTCTCGACCAGTTCCATGGCGTCTTTCAGCGCGGCGGCCTTGCCTCCCTTTCCGCCCGTGCGGTGAAAGGGGCGGATGCGGCCGGGGAATTGTTCGACGAAGCTATCGATGATTTCGCGCGTGCGGTCGGTGGACCGGTCGTTGACCGGAACGACGAGCATTCTGTCCGAAGGATAATTGACGCTCATCAACGCGGACAAAATATTGGCGACGACTTTCTCTTCGTTGTGCGCGGCCACGAGAATCGTGACCTGCGGCCAATTGGCCGTGTCCGTATCAATGTAGGGGTGGCGTTGAACGCCAAAGAGGCGATTCAGCGTGAACCAGTAGTGGCGCGCCGTATAAACGGAGATGACAAAAACGATGGTGAAGAGGCAATAGATCATGGTGTGCAGCCGCGGGCTACGCGTGGACCTTTTCGGGGCGCGCCGCGCTCGCGTCTTCCACGGCGTCGCTTTTGCGGCGCCGAAGCGGAGGCCTCGGCGGAAGTTTGAATTCCTTTTCGGGCTCAAGCAGGGGCATTTTCCCCTGGTGCCAGCGGGTGATGGCCTCAAGAATTCTCTCCGCCGCCCTACCGTCCCCATACGGATTTTCGCCCGCCGACATGTCCAGGTACGCTTCCTTGTCGGTAAGGAGACGTTCCGTTTCGCGCACGATCGCCTCGCGCGACATGCCGATAATCCTGGCCAATCCGAACTCGGAGGCTTCGGGACGCTCGGTAACCCTGCGTAATACGAGCACGGGCTTGCGGAATGAGGGCGCTTCTTCCTGGATTCCGCCCGAATCGGTGAGGACCAGGAAACAACGGCGCAGCAGGCTGACGAACGTGATGTAGTCGAGCGGCTCGGTGAGGTGAATTCTGTCCGTGTCGCCCAGCAGCGAGTGGATCGTGCTGCGCACGTTCGGATTCATGTGGACCGGATAGATCACGCGAATGTCGGGGTGCGCCGCCACAAGGTCCTTCAATGCCAGGCACATGTTTTGCTGGTCGGTTCCTAAGGATTCGCGGCGGTGGGAAGTGACCAACACCAGGCGCGAATCGTCCATGGGAATAGCGGCAAGAGGAGTGTTCTCCCAGGAATGCGGCAACTCGCTGAGCCCTCGCAGCGCGTCCACAACCGTGTTTCCGGTGACGACGATTTTTTCTGCGGGAACTCCTTCGGCGAGTAGCGCGTCACGCGAGTTGGCCGTGGGCGCGAAGTGAATTTCAGTTACCACCGAAACCAGCCGACGATTGGCTTCCTCGGGGAACGGGTTGTAGATGTCGTGGCTTCGCAGGCCGGCTTCGACGTGCCCGACGGGAATTTTGCAGTAGTAAGCAGCCAGTGCCGAAGCAAAAGCAGTAGTCGTGTCTCCCTGGACCAACACCATGTTGGGCTCGAAACGATGGCATGCGTTTTCCACGGTGTCGAGAACGCGGCCGGTGAGCGAATTCAAAGTCTGATTCGGACGCATTACGTCGAGATCGAAGTCCGGTTTGATTTTGAAGTAGTGCAAGGCGTGGTCGAGCATGGTGCGGTGCTGCCCTGTATGCACAACTGCCGTTTCAAATTCCGACGGGCGTCGGCGCAATTCATTGATGACGAGGGCTAGCTTGATTGCTTCCGGACGTGTTCCCAGCACTGCGACAATCCTGCAAGGTTTACTCAATGGCGCTAACTCCTGGGGAAGGGGAGTCCCCACGGCGCCTGATGGAGTGACGCCGCTGGAATCATTTTCCCATGCCTGATGCAGAGCGGATGACCGTCGTAGCGGGAGAGTTAGCGAGGATGCGCAATCGTGCACTAGAGAGACTCGCTTACGCGCGCGGGGAGCGTTAGGCAGGGTTGTGCGTCACCCGTTCCGATCTGAAACTGTTTTTTTTGAATTGAGCGGGGAACTGATACCGAAGATGGTTGTCGAATCCTTGTGAAGTCATGCCCAACTGCAGCCGATCAATTCTTTCAGGGACTTGCAGTTAACCATTTGCCGGCTAGGTCCTGACAGGAGCAGTTGTGAAGGAGACCAATTCGCATCAGGACCAGGGTGTGCCGGCTGGGCACTCGTCCGCCAGGTTTCGCAGAATTGAAAGGCGGGAGTGGTGGCTCTGGTCGTCCGCCATTGCGGTCAGCCTGCTGCTTACGGTCGGGCTGAGCTCGTTCATCATGCCGCGGTTGTGGAACGCGGACGACAACTTCATGCGGTTCTCGCTGCCACAGGCGGTGCGCGGCCTGCTTGGACTGGTTCTAATTTTCGATGTGTACACGGTCTATCAACAACTGCAGATCCATCGCATCCGGCGCCAACTGTCGGTGAGGGACGAGTTATTCCATCTGATCAACGAGAACGCTGCTGACATGATTGCGGTCGTGGACATGGAAGGCCAGCGAATCTACAACAGCATGGCCTACCAAAAAATTCTGGGATACTCGCCGGAAGAGTTGAAAGGATCTTTCGCATTTCAACAAATTCATCCGGAGGACCGGCCGCGCGTGCAGGCGGCCGCCGAGCAAGCGCGCCGCACCGGAGTCGGCATTAGTTCGGAGTATCGGATCCGTCACAAGGACGGGACGTGGCGAACTCTGGAATCGACATCGAACGTGATCCACAACGCGAAAGGCGTCCCGGAAAAGCTTGTCATCGTGAACCGGGACATCAGCGATCGAAAGCGGGCGTCGGAGGCCCTGCGGCTATCGGAAGGCAGTTTCCGGTCGATGATCGAAAATGCGCCTTATGGAATTTACCGCGCGACCGCCGCGGGACAACTGCTCCGCGTGAACCCGGCGCTGCAAAAAATGCTCGGGTACGACTCACCGGGCGATCTGCTGGAAATGAACTTGGCCAGGGACCTCTACGTTGAACCGCAGGAGCATCAGCGAATCCTCGACGAGCTTGCCGCGCGGAAGAGCTTCAAAGATATCGAGGTCGAATGGAAGCGCAAGGACGGCGCGTTGACCAAGGCGCGGTGCAGCGGCCTATTGGTAAAGGACGAGGCAGAAGAGGAAGCCTTTTTCGAAGTGTTTGCGGAAGATGTGACCGAGAAACGCCTGCTGGAGCGCCAGCTTCAACTCGCTCAAAAGATGGAAGCGGTCGGAAGGCTTTCCGGAGGGATCGCGCACGATTTCAACAATTTGCTCGGGGTGATCATCGGCTATAGCGAAGTGCTCAAGAAAAAACTGGACGTTTCAAACCCCCTGCGGGAACACGCCGAAGAAATCGAAAAAGCCGGGCAACGGGCTGCATCGCTTACGCGCCAGCTGCTCGCGTTCAGCCGCCAACAGGTGCTGGCGCCCGCTGTCCTGAATCTGAATGCACTGCTCACAGATATGGGAAAGATGATACCTCGGTTGATCGGCGAAGACGTTGAACTGGCCTTGCAGCTCGATTCGAAGCTCAAGCTCGTGAAAGCGGACCAAAGTCAGATCGAACAGGTTGTGATGAACCTGGTGGTCAACGCTCGGGATGCCCTGCCACAGGGCGGCAGGCTGGTTATCGAGACAGCGAATGTAAGTCTGACTCCAGCGTACACGCTGCAGCACCCCGGCTCGAGAATCGGACCTTACGTGATGCTCTCGGTAACCGACAACGGCACGGGCATGAATTTGGAGACGCTGACACACCTCTTCGAGCCTTTCTTCACCACGAAGGAGCGCGGCAAAGGAACGGGGCTTGGCCTCGCGACGGTTTACGGCGTGGTGAAACAGAGCGGCGGATACATCTGGGTGGATAGCGAAGTGGGCAAGGGAAGTTCCTTCAAAGTGTACCTACCTCAGATCGACGAGCCCGTGTGTACGCCTGTCCTGGCCGCACTGCCGGCGAAGTCTTTTCAGGGGGCGGAAACCATTCTGCTGGTGGAGGACGCCGACGCGCTGCGAAAACTGGCGCATGCCTTGCTGAAAGAAAACGGCTATCACGTGTTGGCGGCGGAAAACGGAGCGAAAGCGCTGGAGATCGCAGAGCAAAAACAAGGGCGGATCCACCTGCTGCTGACGGACGTCATCATGCCCGGAATGAACGGCCGAACGTTGGCGGATCGCCTGGTCGCACAGCACCCGCGGCTGAGGGTGCTCTACATGTCGGGCTACACGGACAGCGCCATTGCGGACCATGGCGTACTCGAACCGGGAACGTACCTGCTTCACAAGCCCTTCACTGAGGAGGCTCTGATTCGGAAGGTGCGCGAAGTGCTGGACGCGGAAGCGCCTGGATTGTCCACCCCGAAAGATGCAGAGGTTTTGGCCGAGAGCGAATCGCGCAGGACGCGATAAGGGAGATCCTCACGTGCGACGACTGCTGATTGTGGATGATGACGAAGCGATACGCCGGCTATTCCGTTTGAACCTGGCGGATGACTACGAGATCATCGATACCGAGGATCCCGAACAAGCCCTGGCTCTGGCCATGGAGCACAAGCCCGACGCCATCCTACTGGACATGCACATGCCCAAGATGTCCGGTTTCGATCTGTGCCGGACGTTCAATTCCTTCAGCCGGACGCATCTCGTTCCCATATTTGTTGTCAGCGGCGCAATCAGAGAGGACGAGAAGGAAACCTGCGCGGCGCTGGGTGCGACCGGTTTTTTCGGGAAGCCAATCGATTTTGACGCTCTCAGGACTCGTCTAGCCACGGTGAAGAGACATACGACCGTGCCGCGAAGCGAGGTTCGCGTCCAGTTGAGGGTTCCGGTGAAACTTCGTGGAACCGACATTGATGGCAGGCAATTTGAGGAAATAACCTTGACAGAAAACGTGAGCCTCAGCGGATTTCTTTGCAATTGCAAAGTGGCGCTGCGAAACGACTCGGTCGTGGAGGTTTATCTCACCAACACCGGGGGCAGGCTCGTGGGCAAGGCGCGCTGCGTTCGCTCCGACGGGCACGAAGGCGAGCCGCCACAATACGCTTTCCGTTTCCTCGAAAAGGCAGAGACCTGGATCTTGCGATAGGCGCGCGAAACTTGCGCGCTCCGCTTCGTTTGCAACTTATCTTATGCGGCCGCCGCTCACCAGGTAGTCGTTGATGGCGCTTGCGGCGCTGCGACCCTCCGCGATGGCCCACACCACAAGGGACTGGCCGCGGCGCATGTCGCCGGCCGCAAAAATACCGGGGACCGAACACATGTAATTTCCCTTGGTGGCGATATTGCCGCGGCCGTCGAGATCCACGCCGAGCTGATCCACCATCCCGCGCTGTACGGGACCCGTGAAGCCGAGCGCCAGCAAAATCAGGTCGGCATCAATCGCGAACTCGCTATCGGGCAGAGGCTCGAACCTGGGCGGCGGACCCACGCGAACGGCGTGCAGTTGTTTCACGTTGCCGTTTTCGTCGCCCGTGAACTTTGTCGTTCCGGCAGCCCAATCCCGCGCGCCGCCTTCTTCGTGCGCGCTTTCAGTGCGTAACTGAAGCGGCCACAGGGGCCACGGCGTGGTGGACGATCGCTCCGCCGGAGGCATCGGCATGATCTCGAATTGGAGCACGGACTTCGCGTTCTGCCGGTGGCAGGTGCCCAGGCAGTCCGCGCCGGTGTCTCCGCCGCCGATGATTACCACGCGCTTTCCAGTGGCGAGGATTTGATCCGGCACGGAGTCGCCGGCGACGCGCTTGTTCTGCTGAGGCAGGAAGTCCATAGCGAAATGAATGCCTTTGAGTTCGCGTCCGGGTACCTTCAAGTCGCGGGGATTTTCCGCGCCGCCAGAGAGCAGAATCGCGGCAAATTCCTTGCGAAGGTCCGCGGCAGGCACGTTGCCGCCGACGTGAGCGTTGGGCTTGAATATAACGCCCTCGGCAGCTATCTGTTCGAGGCGCCGGTCCAGCACATTCTTTTCCATCTTGAAATCGGGAATGCCGTAGCGCAGAAGCCCGCCAATGCGGTCCGCTTTCTCGAAGAGCGTCACCCAGTGGCCCGCCCGATTCAACTGTTGGGCGGCAGCCATGCCGGCCGGTCCCGATCCCACGACGGCGACGCGCTTGCCCGTGCGTGTTGCGGGCGGTTCGGGCTTGATCCAACCTTCTTTCCACGCGCGGTCGACGATCGTTTTTTCGATTACCTTGATGCTGACCGGCGGCTCGTTGATGCCAAGAACGCAGGCGGCTTCGCACGGCGCCGGACAGATGCGCCCGGTAAACTCGGGGAAGTTGTTCGTGGAATGCAGAACCCGAATCGCTTCCTGCCATTCGTCGCGGTACACCAGGTCGTTCCAGTCGGGGATGACGTTGTTCACCGGACAACCCGTGTGACAAAAAGGAATGCCGCAATCCATGCAGCGAGCCGCCTGCGTGCGGACCTTCTCGTCGGCGAAGGGAAGGTAGACTTCGAAATAATCCTTCACGCGCTCCGGGACGGGGCGGCGCGCGGGCGTCTCTCTCTCATATTCCTTGAAGCCGGTAACCTTACCCACGGATGACCTGCCCGCCGGACTGTTTCCCGGCTCGCGCGGCAAGCATCGCAGCGGGCACGCGCGGTATTCCGAGCACACGCTTGTATTCGTGCGGAAATACCTTGACGAACTTAGGCAGCGTGGATTCCCAATTTTCCATGATCCACTTCGCCTGCGTGCTGCCGGTCAGCTCGCTGTGGCGCGCGATGAGCTGGTAGAGCCGATCGATATCCTTTTGATCCGAGACTGGCTCGAGGTCTACCTCCGCGCGATTGCAGCGCACCGACGGGAAATCGCCAAACTGATCGAGGACGTACGCGATGCCACCGGTCATTCCGGCCGCGAAGTTGCGCCCGGTACGGCCCAGCACGACTACCAGGCCGTTCGTCATGTACTCGCAACCGTGATCGCCGACGCCTTCGACCACCGCCGTGGCGCCGGAGTTGCGCACCGCGAATCGCTCACCAGCCATGCCGCCGAAGTACGCCTCTCCGCTGGTGGCGCCGTAGAGGCAGACGTTGCCGATCAGGATGTTTTCCTCGGGCACAAATTCCGACTGGCGCGGATGGTAGATGACTAACTTCCCGCCGGAAAGCCCTTTGCCGACGTAGTCGTTCGCGTCGCCTTCGAGGGTTAGAGTCACGCCCCTGGCAAGGAACGCGCCAAAGCTCTGCCCCGCGCAGCCCGTGAACTGAACCTGGATCGTATCGTCCGGCAGGCCCGTGGAGCCGTACCTTCGCGCAATCTCTCCGCTCAGCATGGTGCCGACCGTGCGGTGAATATTCCGGATCGGCATGCTCAGAGAAACGGGCGCGCGATTCTCGATCGCCTCCTGGGTCATTTCGATCAGCTTGTAATCGAGGGCTTTTTCCAGGCCGTGGTCCTGCGCCTCCGTGCAGCGCCGCCCCACGTATGCTGGCATGGGAGGATTGTAGAGAATCGCGGAGAGGTCAATTCCTTTGGCCTTCCAGTGGCTGATATCCGTGCGCTGGACCAGGCAGTCCACGCGGCCGATCATGTCATTCGTGGTACGGAAACCAAGCTCCGCCATCACCCTGCGGAGGTCCTCCGCAACATAGAAAAAGAAATTGATTACGTTCTCCGGCTGCCCCTGGAATTTCTTCCGCAGCTCGGGATCTTGCGTCGCGATGCCGACCGGGCAGGTATTCAGATGGCATTTGCGCATCATGATGCAGCCCATCGAAATCAGCGGCGTGGTGGAGAACCCGAACTCCTCGGCGCCGAGCAGCGCCGCAATTGCCACATCGCGGCCGGTCTGCAGCTTGCCGTCAACCTGCACGCGCACGCGGCTGCGCAGATCGTTGAGCACCAGAACCTGCTGCGTTTCTGCGAGTCCAAGCTCCCACGGAACGCCCGCATGCCGAATCGAGCTGATGGGAGAAGCGCCTGTGCCGCCGTCGTAGCCGCTGATGAGGATCACGTCCGCATGAGCCTTCGCAACGCCGGCCGCCACCGTCCCTACGCCCGTCTCGGCGACCAGCTTCACCGATATCCGCGCGCGCGGATTTGCGTTCTTGAGGTCGTGAATAAGTTGAGACAGGTCCTCAATCGAATAGATGTCGTGGTGTGGAGGCGGAGAGATCAGGCCCACTCCCGGAATCGAGTGGCGCACTCGCGCGATGACCTCGTCCACTTTGTGCCCGGGTAATTGGCCGCCTTCACCCGGCTTCGCGCCTTGCGAAATCTTGATCTGCAGATCATCCGCATTGACAAGGTAATTTGTGGTCACGCCAAAGCGCGCGGAAGCGACCTGCTTGATCGCGCTGCGCCGCAAATCCCCGTTCGAATCGGGCTTGAATCGCGCTTCATCCTCGCCGCCTTCGCCCGTGTTGGACCTTCCGCCGATGCGATTCATGGCGATCGCCAGAGTCTCGTGCGCTTCCTTGCTGATCGAGCCGAAGGACATGGCGCCGGTGGCAAAGCGCTTCACGATTTCGGCGGCGGGCTCAACGTCGTCGAGCGGCACGGGCGAGCCGTTCGGCTTGAAATCGAACATGCCCCGCAGCATCAGCAGATCGCGATTCTGCTGGTTAACGATTTTCGCGAATTCCTCGAAGCTCTCGAAGCTCGATTGCCTGACGGCGTGTTGCAGCTTGCTCACGGTCACCGGATTCAGCAAGTGGCGCTCGCCGCGCACGCGGTACTGATACTCGCCGCCAATGCGAAGCTGCGTATCCGATTCGCTCGGGGGCTGCATGGCAAATTCGTGCTTCATACGGGCTTCGCGCGCCAGCACCCGAATGTTCACGCCCTCGATGCGCGAGGCCGTTCCGGTGAAATAGCGCTCGATCACCGAGCGGCTCAAACCGACAGCCTCGAATATCTGCGCGCCCTGGTAGCTTTGCAGCGTCGAAATTCCCATCTTCGAAAAAGTTTTCAGCAGGCCTTTGTCGGTGGCCTTCATATAGCTCTTGAAAACCTTGTCCCAGGAGCTCTCGGCAGGGAAATGGCCGTCTATGTAGAGATCCTCGAGCGTTTCGATGGCGAGGTAGGGATTGACGGCGCTCGCGCCATAGCCGAGAAGCAGCGCGAAGTGCATTACCTCTCGGGGCTCGCCTGACTCGACGATCAAGGCGACCTGGTTGCGCGTCTTCTCGCGGATTAAATGATTGTGGACCGCGGAAAGCGCCAGCAAGCTCGGGATGGGCGCGTTCGCGGCATCCACGCCACGGTCCGAGATAATCAGAATCGTGTAGCCGGCCTTGACCGCGGCGGATGCCCGCACGCAGAGCCCTTCGACGGCTTTTTCGAGTTGGCGTTCGCCGCCCTTCAGTGGGAAAAGCGCCGACAAAGTGGTGGCGAGAAAATCACCCCAGCTGACGCTGCGCATTTTTTCCAGCCGCCAGTTCGAGATGATGGGGTGACGCAGCTTGAGCGTGTGGCACTGCTTCGGAGTTTCATCCAGCAGATTTCCCTCGCGCCCGATATAGCTATTCAGAGACATAACCAAGTCTTCGCGGATCGGGTCAATCGCGGGGTTCGTCACCTGGGCAAACGTCTGCTTGAAATAGTTGAACAGGAGTTGAGGCTTATCCGACAGGCAGGCCAGCGGCGTGTCGATCCCCATCGAGCCGACCGGTTCCTCGCCCTTTATTGCGGAGGGTTGCAGGATCGTCCGCAAGTCTTCGTCGGTGTAACCGAACGCGCGCTGCCGCATCAGGATTGTTTTGTGGTCCGTCGGCTGAACGTTTGTCGGGCTCGGAAGATCATCCAGCGTGATCTGATTTTCTTTCAGCCATTGCGCATACGGCTGCCGGGCCGCGAGATGTTTTTTCACTTCTTCATCCGAAATCAGGCGCCTTTGTTCGGTGTCCACCAGAAGCATGCGGCCGGGAGCGAGCCGCCCCTTCATGCGCACTTCTTCCGGCTTCACCGGGAGCACGCCCGCTTCCGATGCCATGATGACGAGGCCATCCGACGTGACCACGTACCGGCCGGGCCGCAGGCCATTGCGATCGAGTTTAGCCCCGATCACGCGGCCATCGGTAAATGCGACGGCAGCCGGTCCATCCCAAGGCTCCATAAGAGACGCGTGGTATTCGTAAAATGCTTTCACATCCTGCGGCATTTCGGGATCGTTGTCCCACGCCTCGGGAATCAGCATGGACATTACGTGCGGCAGAGTGCGGCCGCCGAGCGTTATCAACTCGACTGCGTTGTCGAGCGTCGCCGAGTCGCTGCCGCCCGGAGTGATGATCGGCAGCAGCTTCTCCATGTCCTTGCCAAACAGAGGCGAAGCCAGCACGGATTGCCGCGCGGACATCCAATTCGCGTTGCCGCGCAGTGTGTTGATTTCTCCGTTGTGGCAGATGAAGCGGTACGGGTGCGCCAGTTGCCAGCTCGGGAACGTGTTGGTCGAGAATCGCTGGTGCACCAGGCACAGCGCGCTCATTACATCGGGATCGGAGAGCTCCTTGTAAAAGGTCGCGATCTGCGGAGCCAGAAGCAATCCCTTGTAGACGATCGTGCGCGACGAAAGAGAGGGGATGTAGAAGAAGTCCTTTTCTTTCACGCTCGATTTGCCCACGGCGGCTTCCGCAGCTTTGCGCAGGACGTAGAGTTTGCGTTCGAGCGCGTCCTGACCCATGCCCGGCGCGCGCCGGATGAAAATCTGCTCGATGTAAGGCTGGGTGTTGCGCGCCACGCGTCCGATCGTGTCGCCGTTGATCGGCGTGTCGCGCCAGCCGAGCACCGTCAACCCTTGCTCCTTCGCGGTTTTCTCGAGGATACCTTCGCAGAGGATGCGATCCTGCGGATCCACGGGAAGGAATACCATTCCCACGCCATATTCGCCGGGCGCGGGAAGCGTGAATCCCAAACTCGCGCACTTGCGTTCAAAGAACTTGTGAGGAATCTGAATCAGGATGCCCGCGCCGTCGCCCGTCTCCGGATCGCAGCCGCACGCGCCCCGGTGCGTGAGGTTCACGAGTATCTGAATACCCTTCAGCACGATATCGTGGGATTTCTGGCCTTCGATATTGGCCACGAACCCCAGTCCGCAAGCGTCGTGCTCGTCCTCGGGGCGGTACATGCCCTGGGCCTTCGGCAGGCCCGAAAATGGATAGACGAATTTCGTTTTGCGCCGCGTCTTCATGAGGCAGATATTCCTGAGCGAAAAAACATCTTAGCATTTCTATCCAGCGCGTTCGGCGTGGACCCGGCCCTCCCGAATGCCACATTTTCTTCGATGCAACCCATCAGGAATTCAAATCCGACCGATTTTGGAGAATCGCGCGGGCTGCTGGAAGGCGGGCCGAAAGCTGCGGGACGCACTATTCCGGGTGCAAATGTGGCTGCGGAACGCCGCTGATGATTCCGGAGACCGCTGTGGCCCCAGCGCCGAACATGAGGGCGAGGCTCGCGCCATGGAGTGAGACCCCGCCGTGCGCGGTTATTTCGAAAATCACAGCAACGACCGAGACGCCGATCGATTGCCCGAGCAGGCGAGACATTGTGCTGATGCCACCGGCGCCGCCGCTCCTCTCCCTGGGTGCGCTTGCGACCATGGCGCGGTTGTTCGGAGCGCCAAAGAAACCGAAACCCGCGCCGCCGAGCGCGGCCCGCCATACGATCTGAAATACGGTGGGATGCTGCCCGACCAGGGCGAGTAGGATCAGTCCGGACGTCATTCCGGCCATGCCGATCGTGCCGAGGACGCGAATCGGTACGCGGTCCGCCATTCGCCCGGACACATGCGACATGATTCCGGCCGCGATCGGCCACGGACTCAGCAGCAGTCCGGCCATCACCTGCGAGAAACCCATCACTTCAATAAAGTAAAAAGGCAGAACGACGACGGCGAGCCCCTGCGCCATAAAGGCACACAGCGACGCCGAAGAAGAGAGCGCGAAAATCGGCCGCTTAAATAAATCGATGGCCAGCATCGGAACTCTAAGATGGCTTTGCCGGCGCACGAGGGCCACGCCGGCGATCAGCGCGCCGACAAGCTCGGCTACAACCACTGCGCTGCCTTTGCCGTTGCCGATGCCATCAATTCCGGTGATCAGCAGAGTCACGGTGATCCCATTCAATACGGCGCTCCACAAGTCCCAGCGATGTCGCGAACCTTCCGCCGGCGCCAGGCATCGCTCCGATAGACTCAGCGCCAGAAGTCCGAACGGGATATTGATGGCGAACAGCCAGTGCCACGTGGTGACAGCAAGAATCGCCGAGGCGACGCTCGGCCCGGCCGCCGCCGAGGTGAAAACAACGAACCCACCGAGACCAATCCCGCGGCCCAGCAGCGCGCGCGGATAGGTGTATCGCATGACCGCCGCGGACACGCTCCAGATACACGCAGCCCCTATGCCCTGTATCACGCGCGCAAGAACTAGCGTGTTCAGCGAATGTGGAAGCGAGCAGCCCGCCGAAGCCAGCGTGAAGATCACCAGACCGGCCTGATACACGCGCTTGTACCCGATGATGTCCACGAGCGAAGAGAGCGGCACCACGCAGATTCCCACGGTCAGCAGGAATGCGTTTACGACCCAAATTGACGCGGCGGGACTGGCGTGGAGCTGCGTTGCGATGCTGGGCAATGCCGTATTGGCGATATTGCCGTCGAGCACGGACATCGCGAGCCCGACCAGGTAACTGAGCATCGCCCATCGGCGCTGGGTACTGGGCAAGCCGTCGGTGAAACCCATTTCACCCGAAACTGGAATTGTTATTTCGGACATTTCTCCTGCGCCACTCCCGGGTCTGTTCGATAATTCAGGATTGTGCGAGCGCTCAAGTCCGCCGCTCGCGGATCAGACGGATGGCATCCGGCAGAGCGCCGCCGCTCGCGTCCGCCTCTCCGTTCGTGCCCTGAGGCACTTCCATTGGCGTGTCGCCTTCGCCGGGCGCCAGAAATAAATTTGTTTCGATGCCGTGCTGCCTGGTGTAGAGATCGTAGTAGCGGCCTTTGTCGGAATAGAGCGACGCATGGGTGCCGCGCTCGATGATTTTCCCGGCCTCGACGACCAGAATCTGATCGGCGCGCCGGATCGTGGACAAGCGATGGGCGATCACGAATGTCGTGCGTCCGTGCATCAGGAAGCGCAGCCCCTCCTGAATCAGCGCCTCCGATTCGGAATCGAGGCTCGACGTGGCTTCGTCGAGGATCAGGATGCGCGGGTCCGCCAATATGGCGCGGGCGATTGAGACACGCTGTTTCTGGCCTCCGGAAAGCTTCACGCCGCGTTCGCCGACCACCGTTTCGTACTTTTTCTCGAATCCTTCCGCGAATTCATCCACGCGAGCGATGCGACACGCCGCGAGAATTTCCTCGTCGCTGGCGTCAGGGCGGGCAAAAGCGACGTTTTCGCGGATCGAGCCGTCGAAGAGAAACGTCTCCTGCAACACAACTCCAAGCTGCGTGCGGTAGGAATCAAGGCGCACGTGCGCCAGATCCACGCCGTCCACAAGCACCCGGCCCCCCGTGGGGACGTAGAACGCCGCGATCAGCCCGATGATCGTGGATTTTCCGGCCCCCGACGGTCCTACCAGCGCGGTCGAAGTGCCGGGAGCGGATTCAAAACTGACGTCACGCAGAACCGGCTTCCCGGGATCATAAGCGAAGTCCACATTTTCGAAGTCGACGCGGCCCTGGACGCGATCGAGCCTCTCAGTCCGCTGCGGGTCCTGATCCTCGAGTTTTTCGCTTAGCACTTCCCGGGTGCGCTCGAGTCCCGCCAGCGCCTCCGTCATTTGCGGCCCAACCGACGCAATCTGCGCCACGGGCGCGATCAGAAAAGCGAGAAAGCCCATGAACGAAATGAGAGTCCCAACCGACATCGTTCCGGCAAGAATATTTCGCGCGCCGAGAAACATCATGGACGCGGTGACAATTCCCATCAGTGCCGTGGCGGAAAAACTCATCAGAGACGTGGCTGTCAAAGTCTGCAACACGTTGTCGAGCAGTTTCTGCACGCCGCCTTGAAAGACTTTCTCTTCGCGCTCTTCGGCGTGGTAACCCTTCACCACGCGGACTCCGCCGAGCGACTCCGTCAGGCGTCCGGTCACTTCGGCATTGAGTTTCGGCCGCGCCCGATACATCGGGCGAATCGTCTTGAACGCCTTGCTTAGCCCGAGCCCAAAAATCACGACCGCCACGAACGCCGCAGCCGTCATCGAGACGCTTACACTCAATAGGTAGCCCAAAGCCAGGGTCGCCGTCACGATCCCGCCGGCGAAATCCACCAGACCCGTGCCGATCAGATTTCGGATACCCTCCACATCGTTCATGATCCGCGAAACGAGAACGCCCGTCTTGTTTGCGTCGTAGAAAGATACCGGCAGGCGTCCGATATGCGCCTGCACTGAGATGCGCAACTCCGTGATCATTCGCTGCGAAGATTTCGAGAGCAACTGGGTGAGCAAGTAAGAGGTAATACCTTGCAGGATCGTCGCGCCGACTACCGCCAGCACGATGCGCGGCAACAGATTGGCTTGGTGCTTGCCGATCACCCTATCGAACAAAGCGCGTAGCGTATAGGGAGCGACCAGCCCAGAGACGCGGTTGACGAGCATCAGAGCAAATCCGCCGGCGAGCACCCACCGGCGCGGCTTGATCAACTCCCAAACGTGGGGCAGCAACTTCCAGAATGGCTGCTTCGAGGGACTGTTCTGGCTAGCCGTTGCGGATCGCGGCGATCGTTCAGCTCCTCTGGTCGCCTTGCCCGAAGGGGATGATGGAAATGGTGGCATCCTAAATGAGTTCGTCCACGTTGATTTATTTTGAGCTGTTCGGATTATAGCGGAACGGCCGTGCGAGCGCGATCTTTGCACAATCGAATGCGGCAAACGAAGGTTAGCTTTGTAGGGGCACGATATATCGTGCCCGGCAAACGCGCCTCGCGAAGCTGGGCACCTGGCTAGATTCTGTTGGTAGCGTTCGCGCGCCGGGTGCGCGATAAATTAAAGCGTCGTGCTCATGTCGCTCGACGTGCCGCCCGCCGCGGGAACGTAGCATTTCCGGGTGTAGTCCATCACCATACGATCGGCATTGAATCGCCAGCCGAGCGTTCGGATGGTTCGCTTCATGCGCTTGATCCAGCCGCGCGGCAGTCCGTCGCGATCGCGGTTATAGTAGAGGGGAATTACCTCTTCGAGCAGCGTGCGGTATAGGTCTTCGCCGTCTCGCGCGTCGTGAACGTCCATGTGGGAATGCGTCCTACCGGTGCCGATCGCGAAACCGTTCAGGCCGTCGTACGCTTCCGCCCACCAGCCGTCGAGCACGGAAAGATTCAGTCCGCCGTTCAACACCACTTTCTGGCCGCTCGTACCCGAAGCCTCCAGCGGCCGCCGCGGATTATTCAACCACACGTCAACGCCCTGGACGAAATGGCGTCCGACGTTGATGTCGTAGTCTTCAACGAAGACGAACTTGTCGGCGAACTGGGGATTGCGCATCATCTGCGCGATTTCCTGCAGCATGCGCTTGCCGGGATCGTCCCGCGGATGCGACTTGCCGGCGAACACGAACTGCACCGGCCGCTTCGGATCGTTCACCAGCGAAGCCAGTCTTTCGATATCCCTCAGGATCAGGTCGGCGCGCTTGTACGTTGCGAAGCGGCGCGCAAATCCTATTGTAAGAGCATCCGGACTGAAGACGTTTGCGAGTCTCTGCAGAACTTCCGGCGCTTCGTTGCGGCGCTCGGCCTGTTTCACCGCGCGACGGCGCACGAACTCCAGCAGGCGCGATTTCAGGCTGAGATGCGTCTCCCAAAGCTCGCCGTCGTCCACATTTTCGATGCCTTCCCAGATGCGCGCCTCGCTGCTCTGTTCGTGCCATCCGGTTCCCAGGTGGCGGTCGTAGAGGCGAAACATTTGTGGCGCGAGCCACGTGGGGACATGAACGCCGTTCGTGATGTGTCCTATGGGCACGGCGTCTTCCGTTTTGCCGGGGTAAAGGCCCACCCACATCGCCCGGGACACCTCGCCGTGGAGCGCGGAAACGGCGTTGGCGCGCCGCGCGATTTTCAGGCCCAGCACGGTCATGCAGAATTCTTCGTCGTTGTTGGCCGGGTTTTCGCGTCCAAGCGCCATCAGCTGGTTGTGAGAGAGCCCCAGAAATTCTCCCAGAGGTCCCAGATGTTCTTCGATCAGGTCCGCGCCGAACCGGTCGTGTCCCGCCGGCACCGGCGTGTGGGTGGTAAAAACGACTTCGCGCGAAACGCGATGAACGGCCTGGTCGAATCCCAGGCCTTCCTCCTGCATACGATTGCGAATAGCTTCGAGTACCGCAAATCCGCTGTGTCCCTCATTAAGGTGAAGAACGCCTGGTGTAATGCCCATCGCTTTCAGCGCGCGGAATCCTCCCACACCGAGCAGCAGCTCCTGACGGATTCGAATGCGCGCGTCTCCGCCATAGAGACGCGAGGTGAGCTCCACGTCTTGCGGGGCGTTTCCTTCGACGTTGGAATCAAGAAGAAGCAGATCACACCGGCCCACTTTCATTCGCCAGACTTTCGCGCGTATCAGTCCGCTTCGCGTCTCGATTTGTACCGTCACGGCTTCGCCATTGGTTCCGATCGCCAGCTCCATGGGAAGGTGGGTCACATCCGTCTGCAAATATTCTTCCTGCTGCCAGCCGCTCGGATCGAGCGATTGCCGGAAATAGCCCTGGCCGTAAAACAATCCCACGCCGACCAGCGGGATGCCCAGGTCAGACGCGCTCTTGATGTGATCGCCGGCGAGGACGCCCAGACCGCCGGAATATTCGGGAATCGATTCGTGCAATCCGAATTCGGCTGAGAAATACGCCACCGGGCGAGGCCGCAGCACACCGGCGTGCCTTGTGCCCCAGGTGCGATCTGCTTCGAGGTATTCGAGCTTGCGCCGGTACGCGTAATTGATTCGGCTGTGCAGCACCAGCTCGCCGGCTCGGCGCTCGATCTCGGCGAACGGAATTTCGCTCAGCATGGAAACGGGATTGTGATTGAGCTCCCTCCATCGCACGGGATCGAGGTCGCGGAACAGACTGGTCGAATCGTGGTCCCACGACCACCACACATTGTGGGCCAGCGACCAGAGCCTTTCCTGTGCCGGAGCGATGAAGCGGTCGAGAGTGCGGGCCTCGCTGACGACCGGCGCCACTTCGGCGGCGGCTTTCGCCAGCATCTGAATCTCGTCCTCGCGAAAAACGCGCGCCTCGGTGGTTTGGACGACTAGGACGCCCTGCAGAACGCCTCGGTCAATCAGCGGAACGCCGACAAACGACTGGTATGCATCTTCACCGGCCTCGTGAAAGTACTTGAACCGCGGATGGTCCTTCGCCCGCTCCACGGCAACAGGCCGCACCTGCTCTGCGACCAGGCCCGCCAAACCTTCATGGATTCCCATACGAAGGGAGCCGATACATTGGCGGCGAAGCCCTACCGTGGCCGCCAGGACCAGGTTCGCTCGATCGGGCTCGATCAAATAGACCGAACACACATCGGTTTCAAACCGCTTGGCAATCAGCGCGACCACGTTCATCAGCGTCTCGGCCGGCTTGCCGCCCTGTTTGGCGAGGTTTCCAATCTCTTCCAGAGTCAGAACGTAGCTCGCGTCCCGCGCTTCCGTGCCTTGGCTCACGCTCTGCATTCCCCTGTCATCCGGTTTCCGTCGGACGCCCGATTGTCCCATCGCGTCTACCTCTATTTTCTCATGCCTTCAACGCTGTCCGCGGTCGCGGCGGAACTCCCGTTGCGGAGATGCAACCCTGTTGACGCCGACGTCACGTCCCCAACTCCCGGCGCGATGAGATACCCTCCAAACCCCGTGCACCCGCCAAACTCTATTAGCCGGGCGCACGCTAAGTCCAATCCAAATTGCTGATTGTGGACATCACTCCCCGTGGATAGCGTTCGCGGACGAGTTGCCGCTTGGCGAGTTGAACTCCAGAATTTGAAGACAAACTTCGAGAGGCTGCGTGTTAATGCGAGGGGGTTGCGAGATGAAACGTAAGGTCCACTTCTCTCTGGAATTGGACAGGCTTCCCATCGAGGAGTGTCGGGGTGTAGCGCCATTGGCGAACGGCTCTTTCGGCGGCGTCCAACAGCAATCGCGGCCCGCCCAGGACAGCAATTGCGCGAACAGCACCATCTGGGCCGATCGAGACGTTGAGCCTGACCGTTCCTTCCTGACGCTGGTCTCTGGCGATTGTCGGATACTCGGGATCTATGCGACGAATCAACTGGCCCTGCTTCACGATTCCGGCCGGCTGCGATGGTTCGGGCACGCGCAGGGACGGCGCTCCCGCCAAAGCGTGAGAGTTAATCGCTCCGGAGGTCGTGAGGGCCCCATCAGTGCCAGCGGCAGGAACGTCCGGCAGGACCGGCGGGTTCTCCTTTGCGACCCCTCCGTCAGTGGCCGCTGGTCGTGATTGTTGCGGGGGCGCAAGGACCCATGTCTGAAAGTTCGTCTGCGGTTTCCGCGCGTGCGTTGCACCATTTTCGGAGACTTGCTGATGGGTGGCGTCCGCGGGACCGTTCATCGGGCCGTCGAAGGGAATCGTCCAATGTTGGTCGCTCGCGCTTACGACTTCAATCTCCGTGGGCCGCGCGGCCGGGATCGCAGGGCTCGGCGTTGGTTCACGAGTGTCCTCGCCGTTCTGCGATGCCATGGCAAGAAACTCTCGAAGGCGCTTTCCGACCTCTCCGTGTCCGGTGGACCACCCCGCCGCGAGGGAAGCAACTGCCAGAAGCAACAGGACTGCTGCGGCAGCCAGGCGATTCGCGAACAGTTTTTCGGCGCCGGCAGGGTGCTCGTCGGCCGACTGGCCGCTGAGATTGGGGTTGTATTCACGCGAGCGACCCAGGATTCGCGCGAAAGCGTCCGGCGCCGGATACGAAAACACCCCCGGGGTTGGCGCGGCGCGCGGCGGCGTCCCAAATTCCGCATTGGCAGCTGCAACCTGGCCGCGATCTTCCGAAGGGAAAGCTGGTTCCCCAGCTGTGCCATTCGAAACCGTGCTCTTGTGGGTGTCGGGCGGCGTGACTGACGGCTCATTTTCTTTCGGAGTCGAGGTGGCGCCTTCCTCGGGTGCCGCTCTGGGCAATAGCGCCTCACGGATCAACCATTCCTTGATCTGGAGGCGGGCATCATCGGGGAGATCGACAAATTCCAGCCCTGCCAATTTTCTGGACTCGCTCGTCCAGCTGACTCGCGCGTTCGCGTGGATCCAGCCCTCTGACTCTGACAGCTGAAAGCGCACCTCGGGCAGGACGTCGTCTATGACGCTCGTATAAGCCTGCACGGAAAGGCCGCCCTCGCTGATGTTTAGGACTATCCCGCCATTGCCTTCATCGAGTTCCACATACGCAAGCGACCGGAACGGTTGCCGGTAGTAAAGGCGACGATCGGCAGGCCGGTAGTTCTGGGCCCGCGCGAGCGGGTTGGACATGGTTGACTTAATTTCCTTCAGTTGCGGGCCTGGGTCCCGCCGCAATTCTTTGGTGCCCGAGATTGTATGCCGGCCGATCGGTCAGTTCAAGCCGGCCACAACGGGTAAATACGCGACCGAGCCGGACCGCTTCGCTCAGAGCTGGTTAATTTTGACCTGTCGAGACCGGCGCTTGCTGGAATGCGGGCGAGGTCGCCGCGAGTTCGATTTGATATCGCGTCGCCTGATCGAACAGTACGAATCCTTCCACGCCTGCGACCTGGTCCGCCACGAACTGCCTGACCTGACGCTCCGCTGCGGCGTCTCTCTGCACTGGCCAGTCGAACGCATGGCTTATTTCAAGCGCAACGCGCGTTCGATTCTTGGCCGGCACAAATGCCGCCGAGTCCAGGTTGATCGGCTCATCGCTGCTCAAACTGCCGGTGGGCTGGAGCCGGCTCATAATCACGACGTCCGGCCCGCTCGAGAGCCGGTAGTCAATATCCGTCCTATTGTCCAGGTCATAGAAAAAGACCACGGCCGCGTGAGTGGAATCCACTTCGCGTACCCGCACTCCCGCGAGCGTGCTCTGAATCGCGCCCGAGTTCCATGCGTCGGCGGGCGAGGAGGAAGGCCGAAGACGCGAAAATCTCGCGACAATGAATACCAACAGCGCGAGCGCGCAAACCGCTAGACCAAGCCACCCGAGTTTCTTCCATGGCGCCATGAAAAACGAATCTACCACATCCGCGGCGGTTGCACGATGCGTCCGATCCTCCCGCGTGCCCGACAGCTTGACATAGGTGGGCCGCCGGACTACTCTGCGGGCCGCACGCGGATCCCAGCCCAAATTTCCGGAGGAAAGATGAAATTGAAGAAGTATGTCTACGTGTTAGTCGTCGCCGCACTGGCGACGTTTTCAGCCTCGGCACAGACCAACCCGGGAACCATAGCCGCCATGGAGTCCCAAACTCCCAAGCCCGGCATGTCCCAGCAGTATGAACAAGGACGCAAACAAAAGGCGGATTGGCACAAGCAGCAAAAAGACCCCCAGGAGCTATATGTCTTCGCAACCATCAGCGGCGATAACACGGGAACGTACCTCGTCGGCCGTATGGATCAGCATTGGGCGGATTTCGACAAGCCGGCGATTTCCGACGCTGCCGACACCGAGGAATTCAACAAGGCGGTCGGTTCATTCGTGCAGTCGGTAACAGACCGCTATTACGCGTTTATGCCGAAGGTCAGCAATCCCGATCCTTCTGCGACGGGGCCCGCGAAATACACGGAGTTGATCACTTTTCGCGTGCATCGCGACAAGATAGGAGCATTTCGAGGCGCTCTGGTGAGGCTCGGCGAAGCGGTTCAGAAAACCAAATGGCCTGTTCACTTTGAATTCTATGAGCTGGTCAACGGCGGTGCCGAAGGCACATTCGTATTGGCCGAACCCCACGCGAACTGGGCGGATTTCGAGGAAAAACCAGACGTGAAGCCTTTCCGCGATATGCTCAAGGACGCATTTGGGCAAAACGAGGCCGATTCCGTCTACGACCGGATCGAGAATTCGATTGAAAGCGAGTCCAGCGAGATTCTCGAATTTCGCCCGGACCTCAGCTATATCCCTGCCAAGTAACGGAATCAGAGGCGGTCGTTTGCAGTCAAGGCCTGCGGGCCTCCCACAGGGGCCCGCGGGCTCTTTTTTTCGCAAGCGAACCATGCATCCGCGCGGGACCTCGTGTAATCTAATGGTCATGAGCGAAAAAATTCGCAAGGACGACGCGGAGTGGCGGGCGAAGCTGACGGACGAGCAATACCACGTGACGAGGAAGAAGGGAACTGAGCCACCCTTCACCGGAGAGTACGAGAATACGGACACCGACGGGACGTACGTGTGCGTCTGTTGCGGACAGCCTCTATTTGCTTCCGACGCGAAATACCATTCCGGCTCCGGCTGGCCCAGCTACTACCGACCGATCAAGGCCGAAAATGTTGAAATGGAGAGCGACACCGCCCACGGCATGCGCCGAACGGAGGTTATGTGCAGCCGGTGCGACGCTCACTTGGGGCACGTGTTTGAAGATGGTCCGCAACCTACCGGCCTGCGCTTCTGCATCAACTCCGCCGCGTTGCGTCTAGAAGAGAAAGACGGCGACAAGAAGAGCTAACGCATCCGCAGATCTCACGCACACCGCCCGCGGACGTACCCCGTTCCAAACCCGCAGTTGAAGAGCGCGTTGAATCAGCAGGATGCCCTCAGGTTTTTCCGAGAAAGGGCACGATATATCGTGCCCGGCGCTAACGCTTGCCGCGATGAAGCCATTTGCACTGGCGGAAAAGACGATTCTAGGTTTCTAGTGGTCCAGCAGAATAAGCTGCGGATGCGTGTCGGTCGCGTCTTCCGAAAGTATTCGAACACTCCCAGGTGAAACAACGTAGAAGACGGAGCTTGTCGGGAAACCGCTCGGCACCGTGCCAGTTCCAGTGAGCGTGCCTCGCCCGTTTGGAGCGGGGCTCGAGAAGGTTGCCGTCAGGGGTTGAGCCAGTTTGGGCGCCGTCGCTCCCGTCGGATCAATCTCATCCACCACTCCCGTGAGCGCCCCGGCGCCGTTTGCGGTCGTCTGTCCAATCACATTCTTAACAGCGGCCTCCGCGATGGAGGGCGCGGTCAAGGTGTAGCCGTCTACAAACGACGTCAGAGAAAACGATGGCCCGCTCGTCTGCTGTTCGAGCCGTCCGGTGGTGACCGCAGCATCACTGCCGATCAGGAATCCTTGAGCCGGACCTGTCAAGTACGCCGCCGCTACGCGCGTTGCCGCCGCGGTGGACCCGAGCCCCGTGAAGCTGACGCGTCCATTCGAGGTGATCGCGCACGTTCCCGCAAACGAAATGGGCGTCGCTGCTCCGCCATTGATCGTGCCAGCGTTGTTTTCATCGTAGGTCAAATCCACGGCTGCGTTCTGGTTGCACAGTGTTGACGTCAGCAGTCCCGCAAACACGCTGGCACTGCCGCTCGAGCCCAGGCCCGTTCCGCTCGCTACGCTCGCGCCTGCTAGCGCTGTCTGGTCGAACTCCGTATTCGTCTGCTGCAGCACCACCTCGCCGGCGAGTCTGAACACTGTCGGCAATCCGGTGTTCTTATCGCTGTCCGCTTCAATGAAATACAAGTCCGAGGGCGTGACAAAGTAGAAAATAAAATTCAGCGTCACCTGCGGCGTGTTGTTCGGCGCGAACGTGAACTCCGCCGTCCCGCGAGTCCCCGCACCGAAGGTGTAATCGCCGGAAAGCGACTGGGAGCTATAAGTCCCCGCATCATTAAAATCGCTCACGCCCGGACTCAGGGTCTGGTTGCCATCCGAATGGAAAACGCCGGCCAGGGCCGCGGGCTTCTCGGTCAAATCATAGCCGGGCAATTCGAACGCGTAGTTCCCACTTAGGTTGTTGTTGCCAAAACTTGCGGGTCCCACAACAGGTTTCAAGGCGCCCTCCCCATGCGTGTGCTTGAGATCTTTACTTGTCGTGGTGGTGTAGTTTTCAAAGAAAGTCGCGTTCCCGTTCGAGTCGAGCACCAGATCGTAATCCGCGACGATCGTCGCATTAGCGCCAAAAGCGAACGTCAGCTCCATTGTCCCGCGCCCGTCGGAGCCCATCACATACGTGCTGCCCGCAATTGTGGAACTCTGCGGGATGATGGCGCCTCCCAGCGCGACGCCGGAGACGCGGTTGCTGTCCACGCTGCCAGCCGTGATCTGCCCGTCGCCATTCGCTGTAAGCGTGCCGGCCAGGGCAACTGGACCATCGCTGTCAAAGCCATTGAAGAGGAACGCGTATTGTCCGCTCAGCAGGGTGTTGTTTGTGGTGCCCGCGTTGATGGTAATTGTAAACTGCGCCGAATTGGTCTCGGGATCGGGAGTGCCATTCGAAGGATTGACTTCGGAATCGGCTACTTGAACCGTAAAAGTCGAAGCGGTCACCAGGGTGGGTGTTCCAGTAATAGTCGCGGGGCCGTTCGCCAGAGTCGAGAGGATCAATCCGGCAGGCAGCTGTCCTTGCGTGATGGTCCAGATGTACGGCGGTACGCCGCCCGTGGCGTTCAAATTGGCGCTGTACGCCGTTGCGGTGGTACCGGTTGCCAAAGGCCCCTCCGTCGAGATCAGAAGCGGCTGCGGAGCCTGAATCGTAATCGAGAATGGTGCGGGCGTTGCCGGGACCTTCTGAGGCGTCGGCAGGGAAGAGTCCGAGACCTGCACGGCGAAAGTGTAAATCGCCGGGTATGCCACAGGCGGTGTGGCGTGCGACTCGTTGATTGGGATGCCTGTGATCTGACCGGTGCTGCTATTCAGCGACAGACCAGGCGGCAGACTGCCGGACGTTATGGTCCAGGTCAGCGGTGCAACTCCACCCAGCGTCGCGATCGAACCGCTATAAGTCGAATTAAGCGTCCCGGCAGGAAGCGGCGCCACCGTCACGGAAAGCGTTGGCGGCGGGGCAATGGTTATGATGAATTGCTGACTGACCGCGGGCGCGCCTCCGCTGTCCACAACCTGTATCGTGAACGCGGAAGTCCCCGAGCCGCAGGGCGTCCCCACGATCGTACCCGTGGCGCTCGTGGACGACGTGTTCAATTTCAAGCAGTTCGGCAGCGAGCCGATCGGAACGCTGTAGGTGTAGGGTGATACGCCGCCGGTAAACGAGAAACTCTGGGTGTACGGTACGGCGTTGTTTCCATTGACCAGGGTGCACGGAAGCACGCCGCTCGGATTGCATTCCGTCACCGCAAAAACGGGAGGAAGCACTATGGAAAGGGTCGCGGTTTTGGTGACGTTTACGTCCGCGACGGATGTGGCCGTGATAACCACGGAGGTCGTGGCCGTGATCGCCGGCGCCGTATAAGTGACGCCAAAAGGGGCGTTATTTGTGAGAGTCCCACAATTTCCAACAGCCAATCCTGAACCGGCGCAGCCCGATTGCTTGGCGAAAGTCCACGTAACTCCCAGAGCCTTCGTGTCGCCGCCTACCGTAGCCGTAAAGTTGAGCGCGTTCGAAGTCGCGGAACCAAGCGGAGTCTCGTCCATCATCAACAGGCCGTTGGCGGACTCCACTTCGACCGAAATCATCAAGCCGCTGCCACCGCCGCAGCCGGAAAGTATCACTAGGCCCAGACAGGCGGCGCAAAACACCGCAGCGAATCGCATTTTCTTCATGCAGCCACCTGAATTACCATGGTCAAATCTGCTCCCTCGCGCGGTATTGCGTTCCATTTGGGCATGGGCCTTCGGAACCGTCTTACTCCCACGGATTTCCATTTCGACGCGGCCGGGATTCGGATAGTCTCACAGGACGCTCCGGCGCATCTAGCGAATTGAGCTGAATAACAAAACGGCCGGAGAGAGTCAATCCACATATCTCCGGCACCACCCCTCCCCCAACCTAACGTAGGTGTGTTGCATCTTAACTACCGGGCGCATTTGATCCTGGACGCTGCAATCTGCGGCATGATTCAGCCATGGTGGATGCGCGTAGCGTGGCGCTCGTTGCCTGCCGGTATAGAGCTCGTTGGTGTTGCGTGGCACCCTCCAGCCTGACTCGCCCACTCTTGCGCTGCGCTCGCGTAGAACAGGCGGCATGAATCTTGATTGGAAATGTCGCGATTCAATTGCGCGATTTTCTATTTTGAATGGTTTTTTGGTATAAGGGAGTGCGCATAAAGGGCTTGGGTAGCTTGTTTGTCCTCTTTTTTTCGCACGGCTCATACGGAGGAAGGCATTGATTGAAGTTCAGAATCTGACCAAGGCCTACGGCCTGGTCACGGCAGTGGACCACGTCTCATTCACCGTCAATAAAGGTGAAATCCTAGGCTTTCTGGGCCCGAACGGCGCCGGAAAAACCACCACGATGCGCATCCTGACCGGGTTTATGCCCGCAACGTCGGGAACGGCGCGCGTCTCCGGATTTGACGTCGCGCAGGATTCACTCGAGGTGCGCCGTCACATCGGCTATTTGCCCGAGGCGCCCCCTCTCTATCCCGATATGGCGGTGGGCACCTATCTCGACTTCGTTCTGCGGATCAAGAATATTCCGGCGGAACGGCGGCGCGCTCGCGTGGACGACGCGATCGAGAAAACCAATCTTGGCGACAAGCGCACCCAGCTGATCAAGCGGCTGTCGCGCGGATACAAACAGCGCGTCGGCCTGGCGCAAGCCCTGGTCCACGATCCGGACGTCATCATTCTGGACGAGCCGACCGTGGGGCTTGACCCCAAGCAGATCATCGAAGTGCGCCATCTCATCAAGAGTCTCGCGGGAAGCCACACGATCATCCTTTCGACGCACATCCTGCCGGAAGTCAGCATGACGTGCGATCGCGTGGTGATCATCAACAAAGGCAAGATAGCGGCGGTGGATACTCCGCAGAACCTGACTACCCAGCTGAAGAGCGGCCAGAGAATTCAACTCGAGGTTCGCGCCCCTGAAAAGCCCATGCAGGAACTGCTTGGGCAGATTCCGGGGACCAGCCGTGTGCAACTGGACTCCTCGCGAGCCGATGGCCATTTGACGGCCACGGTCGAAGCCGCGCCGGGCCAGGACATCCGCAGCGTGATTGCCGCGAAGATCGTCGAAAAGGGCTGGGAGCTCTACGAATTGCGCGGCGTGAGCATGAGTCTGGAAGACATTTTCCTCGAACTTACGACCGACGATGCCGCCCACGCGCAGCCGTCCAACTAATCGGAGGAAACGATGCGCAGTTTGTACGCCATTTATCGCAAGGAGATGGGCCACTACTTCGTTTCCCCTATCGCCTATGTGCTCGTGGGTCTGTTCCTGTTCCTCAGCGGGTTCTTTTTCGATCTGTACGTGAACGCGGCGAACGATCAGGCGCCCGACGCCCCCACCTGGGTGCTTCGCGCCTTTCTTGGTTTTCTGGCTCTCGTTTTTCTCTTCTTCCTTCCGATGGTTACCATGGGCGTTTATGCCGAGGAAAGAAAGCGCGGCACGATGGAGCTGTTGATGACGTCGCCCATCACCGAGCTGCAAATCGTGCTCGGCAAATTTTTCGCATCGCTCACGTTGTTTGGCGCGATGTTGCTACCGACCGCGGGCTGCGTCGTTTTCATCTGGTTGCACAGCGATCCCGTGCCGCCATTTCGCATCGTGCTCTCCGGGTATCTGGGGGCGCTGTTGTTCGGGGGATCCTTGCTGGCGCTGGGTTCGTTCCTCTCATCGCTGACCGAAAATCAGATTATTGCTGCCGCGCTCACGTTCGCCGCGTTTCTGGTGTTGTGGGCCATTGATTTCGGCACGCGCGGAGCCAGCGGCCCGGCGGGGCAGGTTTTGCAGTATCTCTCGGTCATCAATCATTACGACGATTTTACCCGAGGCATCATTGATACGGCGGGTGTGACCTATTACCTGAGCTTCATAATTCTTTTTATTTTCTTAACGGTCCGCTCCGTGGATTCCATGCGTTGGCGGCGGGCGTAGCGCGGTTTTCGGGGTTCCGGGAGGGATTCATAGTATGAATTGGGATCGGAAAGAAACGGCACGATCGCTCGCGGCGGTGGGCGGCGCCTGCGTGGTCGCCGGATACCTTCGTTATTCGATACAGGCCGAATTGCTGCGGACGAGCGAGATTCTTCTGATCGGCGGCGGTGTTCTTCTGCTCGCTGCAATTGTGATTGGCTTCGAGTACATCGTGAACTTTTTCTCGAAGCGTTCCTCGCAGCTCGGCACGAACGCCATCATTCTGTCGGTCGCGGTCGTCGCCATCCTGGTGCTCTTGAATTTCCTGAGTTTTCGGCACTCCAAGCGTTTCGATCTGACCACCGACAAGCAATTCAGCGTCTCCGACCAGACTCGCAAAATCGTCGGCGGCCTGCAAAGGGACGTGACCATCGTTCGCTTCGCGCGGCCTTCGGATTCGACTCCGGACTCCCAGCGCTTCGAAGATTTGATGATCGAGTACAAGCACCTTAGCCCGCATTTCCAGTTCAAGGACGTCAACCCGCAGGAAAAACCCGAGGTGGCCAAGGAATACGGCGCGAAGCACATCGGCGACGTCATCGTGGCGTCCGGCCAGCAGAAGGTGAATCTCGAAGGCAGCCCCGAGGGTGGATTCTCCGAATCGGATGTCACCAACACGATCTTGAAAGCAACGCGCGACACTGTGAAAACAGTGTGTTTCGTCACGGGCCACGGCGAGAAATCGTTAACCGACAGTGGCGTGGATGGCTACGCGCAGATGGCGGAGAACCTCAAGCGCGAAACCTATACCGCGGATTCCATCAATCTGGTCACCGGGGGCATTCCTTCCGACTGCGATGTCGTCGTGATCGCCGGGCCAACGAAGCCTTTTTTCCCGCAGGAAACAGCGATGGTGTCCAAGTACCTGGACGCCGGCGGCAAAGTGCTGATCGAGGTTGATCCCGAGACGGACCCCAAGCTCGATACCGTCTTCCAGCCTTGGAACATCAATGTCGGGAACAACGTGGTGATTGACGCGAGCGGAATGGGCCAGTTGCTGGGCGCCGGGCCCGAGATCCCGCTTGTCGTGCAATACGGCGATAGTCCGATCACAAAGGGCCTCGAGCGCCAGATGACCTATTTCCCGATTGCGCGCACGGTTTCGATCGCGGACAAATCGAAATCCGATCCCGAGGCTGTCGAGCTGCTCAAGACTTCGCCGCAAAGTTTCACGAAGCCCAAGCTCGAGCACACCGTGAAATACGATCCGAAGACGGACACGCTCGGACCTCTTTCGCTGGGCGTGGCCGCCAGCCGGAAGGTGGACGACAAGAGCGCTCGGCTCGTTGTCATCGGTGACTCCGACTTCGCGACCGATCAGGTGCTTGGCGGTCCGGGAAGCGATGGCGACCTCTTCCTCAACACTATCAATTGGCTCGCGCAGGACGAGAATCTGATTTCCATCCGGCCGAAACCCGAAACGAGCCGCCACATCACGCTTACCGTGGCTCAGGGAACTGCTCTCGCATGGATCGATCGGTTTTTTCTGCCGGGCATCGTGATTATCGTCGGGATCTCCATCTGGTGGAAGCGGCGGTAGAAGGTCCGCACGGGAATTCATGATCAAGAAAACCACTCTGCTCGTGCTTCTTTGCGCAGCCGCTCTCGGCGCGGCGGTCTACTATTTTGATTGGAAGAAGGGCAACGAACCTAAGCCTGCCGCGGACGCGTCCAAGCCGGCCTTTTCGTTTCAGGCCTCCGACATCGTGGCATTCATGCTCGCTCACCCGGCTCAACCGGGAGATTCCCCGGTCCGCTTTGAAAAGCGCGATGGTGCGTGGCGAATCGTGCAGCCGATCGAGACCGACGCCGATCAATCAACAGCCGAGGGAATCGTGGACCAGCTCGCCACCGCGCGAATTGCGCAAACCGAATCCGGGTCCGCGGACCGGCGAAAAGCGTTTGGCCTGGACCCGCCCCAGGCTTCGGTGGATTTTCAGCTCGCCAATGGTTCAAAGCATACGATTCTGATCGGGGACAAGGATTTCACCGGCGAGTCTGCTTACACAATTATAGACAACGGCCACGACGTAACGCTGCTGCCGCAATTGCTTTCCACAAGCGTAAGCAAGTCGCTCGATGATCTGCGCGATCGCGCCGTCCTCCACATGGACACTGAACAGGTAACTTCGTTCGAGCTCAAGAATTCCTCCGGTGACCTCGCGGTTACGAAGGACAAAGACGAATGGAAGTTCGCAACGCCTGCGGGCTCGCTGGCAGGCAAGGACGCTGTGGACGCGCTCCTCCAGGCGGTGGCCAACGCCAAAATGGTCTCGGTCGCGAGCGAGAAGCCCGACAACCTGGCGCGCTATGGCCTGGCGTCTCCTGCCATCACGTTCACGGCCTCTGGCGACAAAGGCGCCAAGTCCACGCTCGTGGTCGGAAAGCAGGATGGCGCTGCGTACTTCGCGCGCGATCTTTCCCGGCCCACGATTTTTCGCATAGATGGGGATGCCGAAAAGAAACTGTCGGAGAAGTTCGGCGACCTGCGCGACAAACAGGTCCTTCACGCCGATATAGCCGATACACAGCGCATTCAAATCCAGGACGCAGCCGGCGCATTCGTCTTGAGTCGGAAGCCGGGCAATTCGGACGAGTGGACGTTCGAATCACCCGCCGATCGGAAGGGTAAGCCGGTCTCTAGTTGGAAGGTTCTCGATCCCTTGGGAACCATGCGAGCCGAGGAGGTGATTGACCACCCCGCGCCGAATCTGCTGGCGCAGCTCTCCACTGCGGCGATAGGGCTGGTCCTCACCGGCAAGGATGGCAAGGATCTGAATTTGCGAATCTCGAAGCCCACCGGTGATTTTGTATACGCGCAGGCGAGCGGCGACCCAGCGCTCTATAAGCTGAAGAAGGAAGTTTTCGACCAGTTGAATCTCAGCGGAGCCGATCTCGCCGCCGGCGACGCCGCCGCGGCCCCGAATTAATCGGGCGTTAGGACGCCTCGCCTGCCGGAACGCCTTCGTTTTGCCATGTGGCGAGCAGCAGAACCTTGCCCGTCACTGGCGAGAGGTGAATGTAATAGACCACCGAATCGCTTTCGATCTCGTAGAAACCTCTGCGCTTAGGGTCGGCAATCGTGCTTGCGCCGCTCGCCAACAGACTTCGCAGCGCTGCCACGGTCTCCGTCGGATGATTCCCCAGGTCTTCGATCTGCGCTTTACTGCTCAGGTTTGCAACCATTGCCTGCTCCTTGGCCTCTCACAGATATTACGCGGCCCGATGGCAAAATGTTCCATCGCGTCGTGAGTTGTTTCCAAGGCATCCATTCCCATGTTGCTCGAACGAAAGACGTGCATCGTAATTGTTAAATAATAATAGAGTTAACCTTCTTCTTGCTACTTGCGCGGCCAAATTAAAATTGCGATAGTCGCGGGCATTGAGGTTCATCCGATCGTGAAGAAGAAGACAACGAAGGCGAAGTCAAAAGGTTCCAGCCGGTTCCACCAGGACCGCAGGCGCAAGCATCGCCACTGGCAGGTCACCGTGTATTACCATGACGGTGAGAAGTTTGGTCGCGTTTATATCGATCGCGAACGCGCCGAGCGGTTTGCCGAACGTCAAAAGAAGTCGCCCGTCGTGAAGGCAACTCGCATCATGGAAGTGGATTAGGCGAGTCGCAATTTACTTCGCCTCGGTTCCCGGGCCACGTCGCCTCAGGTGACCTCCGCTTTCTCCATCACGGACTCATGCTTCCGAGCGGGTCTTGTCCCTCCGTAGGGGGCATGCTATAAATGCGTCAGGCGACGCATGGTCGTTGCGTACGCGGGATTCGTATAGTGGTAGTACGCCACCTTGCCAAGGTGGAGGCGAGAGTTCGATTCTCTTATCCCGCTCCATTTTCTCCCCAAACTGCCCTCCCGAACCACATGTCGGCATATCGTTCTGCTTCAATCGATTTCGCGTCGTAAGGATTGGCAGGCTAGCAGTCGCGGATGGATAAGCTCACTGTCGCCGTCGGCAGTACGCGCAGGCCGAAGTTGGACGCCGTCCGCGAGGCTCTGGCGATGATTTCGCCTCGCCTCGGCGCGGGGGCGCTGTTCGAAGTAGTGGGAGTGGAAGTGCCGAGCGGCGTTCGCCACACCCCGCTCTCTCGCGACGAAATCATGACCGGCGTCCGCCAGCGCGCCGAGGCTCTCCTGCGTATCGCCCGCGACAAAAATGAGCCCTGGAACTATTTTGTCGGACTTGAAGGCGGCATTGACGTGATTCACGACCGCGGCGCGCGCTGGGTGTTCCTCGAAAACTGGGCTTACGTAACGGACGGAACGGAGCGGGCGTCGTTCGGCCAGTCTGGCGCCATTTTGATTCCCGAGCAGCTCGTGAAGAGTGTCGTGGACGAGGGTGTCGAACTCTCGCAAGCCATTGACGCGTTCGCCGGGGGTCACGGCATTCGCGACGCCCAAGGCGCATGGGGCGTCTTGACCGATAATCTGGTCACGCGGCAGGATTCCTTCCGCATTGCGGTTATCAACGCCTTCGCGCCCTTCTTCACCCGAGTCATATCTCCGAAGCCCCGTACGGGCGCCCAAGACTGACCGCGCGGTAACTTCGATTCATCATCGCGAGCTTGCCCTCAGAAGTGTCCCGTTGTGAACAGATTTCCGATCCTGTCGCTTCTATTATTCTGCCGGTCGAGTTCCTCGGCCCGAACCAAAGATTCGTGGAAGCAACGGAGGCAAGTCATGAATATGAGTGCATTGAGCACCACGCAATGGGCCCTGATCATCGCCGCTGTAGTGATCGTCGTTGGCGGCATCGCCGCGATGCTGTATATGCGAAAGCGCCGCACCGCCAGGCTCCGTGGGCAGTTTGGTGGCCCGGAATATGCCCGCGCGGTCCAGGAAGGCGGGAACCAACGCCGTGCGGAAGCCAAACTCGAAAAGCGCGCCGAGAGGGTGGAAAGTTTTCACATCCGGGAGCTTGCTCCGGCAGATCACGCCCGTTTCGTGGAATCGTGGGGCAAAATCCAGTCGCGATTCGTGGACAGTCCCGGAGGGGCAGTCACGGAGGCCGATCAATTGATGGGCGACGTGATGTCAATGCGCGGCTATCCGGTCAGCGACTTTGAACAGCGCGCGGCAGACATCTCGGTGGACCATCCACTCGTGATGGAAAATTACCGGGCAGCCCATGCAATCGCGGCGCGCCAAACCTTGGGGCGAGCGAGCACGGAAGAATTGCGCCAGGCGATGATTCATTACCGAACCCTGTTCGAGGAACTCGTAGGGGAGCCAGCGAAGGTCCGGGCGGCGTCCGCGTCCTGAACTGAGGCCGCAAAAGAAGGAACCTGCACCACCGCAGGAGAATCGTTCAGTTCAAGTCCCTCGACGGTGCTGGCGGCAATCGTGCCGCCAGCGCCGGAGGTCATTCCGAACTTGGCTGCGAATGCGCCGGCATTCGCCCGGATAATTCTTTCTCCCCGGCAAACCGCAAAACCGCCGTTGAGCGGTCTTACAGCCGCAGACCACCGAACAGATACACGATCAAGACGATCAGCAGGACCGTCCCGACAACTCCAAGTCCACCGCCTGTTCCCCATCTCGAGTATCCGTAGTAACCGCCGCCACCACCGAACAAGAGCAGCAGAATAATAATCAATAGCAACATTTGGGTCTCCTTTTACTTCGCGAACTTTATCAATCGCTTCGCCACTATTGCCCCAGAACTTTCTCCACCTGTCCGACTTTCTTTTGGATCTTTCCGGCTATCTTTTCGGCTTGGCCTTCAGCTTCGAGATTCGGATCGTTCACTGCCTTCCCCGTCTTTTCCTTCACTTTTCCCTTCAAGTCGTGAAGATTGCCTTCCACCTCGTCTTTCGTGCTTGGCTTGATCATCGTTAGCTCCTCGTCCACGTCTCATTTTCCGCTTCCTATTTTGGGAGAGGGGAAGGCGAATGTCTGTTCACTAAGAGACATTCCGTCGCAAATGGCTAGGCGCGGGCGCGCCGTCGTCGCCGCTTACCTGTGAAGAAGACAACGAAAACCACAACGGTGACGACAATTAGTCCGATGACTGTCACCAGTACTGGGTGTCCGTGGTGCGAGAAGTAAGCCAGCATCGGCCGTCCATAGCGAGCGGCCAGAAATCCCAGCAGCATGAATCTGGCCAGCCTGCCCACGGTTAGCGCGGTCAGGAATTTCTGGACCGAATACTGTAGGGCGCCCGCCGCCAGAACGAACGGAACCATGGGCACCGGCGGCGGCAGCAGCGCGGGGAGGGCGATCGCGCCAAAGCCCCATCGCTCGAAGATTGCATAAACTCTCTTCAGCGTTCGGGCTGAAAACCTGCGCGCGAGCATTTCCTTCCCGCCCTTGCGGGCAAGCCGGTAGGTGGTAAATCCTCCCAACACCGAACCAACGGTTGCCATGATGGCGTAGTAGATCCACAGCTCGCTTTGCCGTGCGCATAAGACGATCGTCAGCACATCCATGCTGCCGGGGACCGGAATGATCGAGGCGTCGAGGAGTCCGAGCGGAATGAAACCCAAACCGCCGAGGCTATAGATCCAGTGCCTCGCGCGATGGACGATAGTGGGTGCGACGACCGCGATGAGCAGGCGATAGAGCATTTTGTTTCGGCGACTTGACGCCCCATTCTTGCACGCGGCGCGCGTCCAGGGAATCCATTCGATTCAACCGGCGCGATGCGCGATTTCGGGTATCGGCCGGCGTACACTCTCGCCTAGGGATCTGCCGGGGCCGCTCCCTGCCCTCTGTTGAACTTGCTATTCCCGAAGCGGGGCAAACGCCGTAGAATGGGGAAACCGGAATGGGCGTTCAGTTCAGCATCGCGCTCTTGGTTGCGCTCGCATTAGGAGCGGACATCCCCGGTTTGACTTCTTTCCGTTCCGCTCCTCCGAGTCTTGGAAACGCTTTTCCGGCCGCGCTGGCGATTGCGCGCCCGGACGCGTCAGACTCCCCGGCCGTTCAATCCTCCGATCATCCGTCGAAAGTTTTGCAGCCGCAATCGCGCTTGCTATTGGTGCGTTTTGTGGATGGCGAATTCGCCCGCGTCGTGCAGCCTCTGCCAGGCGGCAGGAAGGGCTACAAGATTCCGGCGGGAAAACCGCTCGACATGCAGCATTTGAGCGACGCGCTAAGGCTCTATGGCACGGCTGCCAGCCAGGGCGATACCGTGCAGATCACGTCCATTGAATTTCGCGCCGACCAGATCGTGCTGCAGATCAACGGCGGCGGTAAGAAGCATTTCCATTTGCGCGATCACCTGCAGATCGGCATCGGCGGCACTTCCACCCCGCCCCCCGAACAGACGCAACAATCGTATGCGCAGCAGCAGCTGCCCGGCGCGACGCTGGTTCTGGACTACGGACATAACCTCCCGGATATGAGCCCGGACGACTTGAAACGTGACCTCTCTGTAATGCTGGATTTCTCGCACCAGCATTCCGCCACCGTGAACTGGATTGATACCCTGGCGCCCCAGTTCCAGCAGGCAATCAAGGATGAGCGTGCCGTGGTGGGAATGGATTCAGAGATGGTGCTCGCGGCCATGGGGCGCCCGGAACACAAAGTCCGGGAGCGAGATCCCGAGGGCAACGACACGGAAGACTGGATCTACGGCACGCCCCCCTCGAAAACAACATTCGTCACCTTTGAAGGCAATACCGTCATCCGTGTGAAGGAGTACAACTGAGAAGCACCGCGGCGAACCCGCGTTGACTTTTTTCCGCGCGCACCCTAGCATCGTTCGTTCCATGGAAGTCCAACTGGCTCTTCTCGCCGGCAAGTAAGTCTCGACAATTCTCAGGAGGAAGCATGGCCGTCAAAGTCGCTATCAACGGGTTTGGCCGCATCGGCCGCAATATTTTTCGCGCCGCGCTGGGCGACCCGGCGATCGAGATTGTCGCCGTCAACGACATCACCGATTCGAAGACGCTGGCGCATCTCCTGAAATACGATTCGATTCTGGGCAACCTCACGCATAAAGTCACCCACACGGACGATACGATTTCCGTGGACGGCAAAGCCTTCAAGGTTTTTCGTGTAAAGGATCCCGCCGAAATCGATTGGGCATCCGTGGGCGCCCAAATCGTTGTCGAATCAACGGGCCTATTTACCAAAGGCGCCGACGCGCGCAAGCATATTCGCGGGACGGTGAAGAAAGTCATCATTTCCGCGCCCGCCACCGATCCCGACGCCACCATCGTCCTCGGAGTGAACGAAAAGACCTACGACCCTGCGAAGCACCATGTCATCTCAAACGCCTCCTGCACCACGAACTGCCTCGCGCCCGTCGCTAAAGTTTTGCAGGACACCTTTGGCATCGTCGTGGGCACCATGACCACGATTCATTCCTACACGAATGACCAGAAGCTGCTCGATTTGCCGCACAAGGATCTGAGGCGCGCGCGTGCTGCGGCCATGTCCATGATCCCGACTTCGACTGGCGCAGCGAAGGCCTTGAGCCTGGTGATCCCCGAACTCAAAGGCAAGCTCGATGGGTACGCCATGCGCGTGCCAACCCCCAACGTCAGCGTGGTGGACCTCACGGTCATCACGGAAAAGCCGGCGACCGTGGCCGGCGTAAACGCGGCTCTCAAGAGCGCGGCCGAAGGGCCGATGAAGGGCATCCTCGAATATACGGATGAGGAATTGGTGTCCATCGATTTTCGCGGCAATCCGAGTTCTTCGATCGTTGATTCAGGTTACACGCTCGTTGTCGGTGGCAATTGCGTGAAGGTGCTTGCCTGGTACGACAATGAGTGGGGTTACTCGTGCCGCTGCCGCGACCTGATCAAGTTCTTTGCCGCTCGTTTTTAGCAGCGAAGTTCCCGACTGGCGCATCTTTCCACAATTACCATGAGCAAGCTCTCCATTCGCGATCTCGAAATGAGCGGTAAGCGCGTCTTCATCCGCGTGGATTTCAATGTTCCACTCGATGGCGGCCGCGTTTCCGACGACACGCGCATTCGCGAGACCTTGCCCACCCTGCGCCTCGCCATCGAACGCGGAGCGCGCCTCGTGCTCGCCTCGCACCTGGGCCGTCCAAAAGGCAAAGTTGATCCCAAATACAGCCTCGCGCCCGTGGCCGCGAAGCTTGGCGAGCTGCTGGGGAAGCCGGTGGCATTCGCCGCCGATTGCGTGGGTGCCGACGCGGAGGCAAAGAGCAAGGCGCTTCGCAACGGGGAAGTGCTGCTTCTTGAAAACGTCCGCTATCATGCCGAGGAAGAAGCGAACGACCCCGCGTTTGCAAAGCAGCTCGCTGCGCTATGCGATCAAATTTTCGTTTGCGATGCGTTCGGCTCCGCGCATCGCGCCCATGCGTCGGTGGTCGGCATCACGAAGTTTGTCCGCCAGTCCGCCGCTGGCCTGCTGATGGAAAAGGAACTGACACATCTCGGCAGGGCCATCTCGAATCCCGAGCGGCCGTTCGTCGCGGTCCTCGGCGGAGCAAAAGTTTCCGACAAGATCGAGGTCGTGCAGAACCTGATGAAGCTCGCCGACGCCATGCTGATCGGCGGCGCGATGGCTTACACGTTTCTGAGGTCGCAGGGCCTGCCGGTAGGGAAGTCGCTCGTCGAAAACGACAAGCTGGATCTCGCGCGCGGCCTGCTCGAGGAAGCGCGCACCCGCAAATTCCGCCTGCTCTTGCCGGTGGATCACGTGCTGGCGGAATCGCCCGATTTCAGCACAACGAAGACGACCGATATCGCGGATACGCCCGATGGCTGGATGGGTCTCGACGTCGGCCCCAGGACCATCGCACAATTCAGCCAGGAAATTTCGAAGGCGCGCACCATCGTCTGGAATGGTCCGCTGGGCATGTTCGAAAAGCCTGCGTTCGCGCAGGGCACCCTCGCCATGGCGCGCGCCGTCGCTGCCGCCACCGTGGCCGGAGCCACTTCCATCGTCGGAGGGGGCGATTCCGTTGCGGCCGTCGAGCAATCCGGCGTCGCCAGTCAGATTTCGCACATTTCGACGGGCGGCGGCGCTTCGCTCGAATTTCTCGCGGGCGAAAAATTGCCCGGAGTCGAAGCGCTCAGCGAAAGGTAGAGTTCATTGCGCCGACCGGTAATCGCCGGCAATTGGAAGATGTACAAAACGCAGGCGGAGACCCACGCCTTCCTTGACGTGTTTTGCCCGCTTGTTGCGAAATCAAAGCATTGCGACATTGTCGTGGCCCCGCCATTCACGTCGCTGGACGTTGCCGCGCAGGCGGTTCGCGGGACTTCCATCGCCATTGCCGCTCAGAATGTCCACGGCCAGCGGGAAGGCGCATTCACCGGAGAAATCTGCGCGCGGATGCTGGTCGAGATCGGTTGCACGGGAGTAATCATCGGCCACTCCGAACGCCGGCAGTATTTCAACGAAACGGAAGAAGGCGTGCATCGCAAAACCAAGGCCGCGCTCGAGGAAGGGCTGACGCCGATCGTGTGCGTCGGCGAAATTCTCAGTGAGCGCGAGGGCAATCTTACCGAAACCGTTCTCCAGCGCCAGTTTGAGGGCGGCCTGGGCGCGTTGACCCCTGCGGAGTTCTCGCGTATTCTGTTGGCGTACGAGCCGGTTTGGGCGATTGGCACGGGAAAAACTGCGACACCGGAGCAGGCCGCGCAGGCGCATCGGTATCTGCGGGAACTTGCCGCGGTCCGGTTCTCTTTCGAGGAAGCCTCCGCACTCAGAATTCTCTACGGTGGCAGCGTCAAGCCCGACAACATCAAGGGATTGATGGCGCAGGCGGAGATTGACGGAGCGCTTGTGGGCGGAGCGAGCCTCGACCCGCGGTCATTCGCATCAATCGTGAATTATTAGGCGCGCCAAACGGGCGAGATCGTCCTCGGCGCGGAGCGGAGTGGAGCAGAAATGCCAACGTGGGCAAAATGGGCAGTTTCGATGCTAGTAGCCCTCGGGCTAATTTGGATCGGCTGGCGAGTATCCGCCGTGCTGGTGACGCTGCACGTGATTGTGTGCTTCGTTCTGATTATCGTCATCATGCTGCAGAGCGGCAATGCTGCGGATCTTGCGGGCGCGTTCGGTGGAGCAGGCAGCCAGACGGCGTTCGGCCCGCGTGGAGCTGCCACGTTCCTTTCGCGCGCCACCACCTGGTGCGCCATCGTCTTCATGATGACTTCGCTGACGCTTTCCTTCAAACGCTCCACGCCTCAGTCGAGCACAGGCTCGATCCTGGAGCAAACTTCGAAATCGGGCACAGCTCCGGCGAAGCCGGCTGCACCTCCCATTCAGATTCCGGTCCAGCCTGTGCCGCAGGCCCCAGCGCCCGCGTCGAACCCGGCTCCCAAGAACTAGCGGCTTCTGTTACAATTTTGTCGTTGACCTCTTTGCGGTCGTGGCGGAACTGGCAGACGCACCAGCTTGAGGGGCTGGCGCTCGCAAGAGCGTGGTGGTTCGAATCCACTCGACCGCATATCTTTTCTGACAGTCCGAGTTTTGCTTTGGATTTGCGTCGATTCGCAGGCGAAGCAGGTCTACGCGAGATCGATCCCGGTTCAACGCACACTTCGATCTAATTCCCTTCCACATCCTGACACCGAAAGGAATGATTCCCGCCTGAATCAGCTGTGATCGGCTCGACGGCGATTCCGCGTTCCGCAATCCACTCATGCGCCTTTTCCAGATTTCTGGCGAAGAAGATGACATGCCGGTTCTCGGCGGATGCTCCTGATTCCAGCTCCACCAATGAAAGAAACATGTCGTTGCTCGAAATACTCAGGTCCGTGACTGGTCGCCCCGAATCTTCTTCTCGGTCGGTTTTCGCGTCGTGCAACCCGAGCTTTTCCTTGTACCACTCGCGCGCCGCGGCCAGATTTCGTACGTCCACCGCGTAATTGTCCGGAATGTAGAAAGGTGGCTTCCCCCACATCTCAAATAGCCTCCATCTTCAGTTCGAAATGACCTGAGTCTATGCCGCTTTGGCGCGCCGAGCAAAACTACCCTCAGCTTCGATGTCCGCAATCTTCCTACAAAATCCCTCCTCGGTTATATATCATCGCTGTCTCGCAACGATTATGATCCGAAGCAGGAAGCAAGCCCGTGGCTCCGCCGCCCCAGCTTTTCTGCTGGCACTTCTTCTGACTCTGCTGGTCCTTGCGACGGTCTACGTATTTGCAGCTCACCTGTTTCCTCCGCCACCGCCGATCACTTCGATCGCGCTGCTCGTTGACCGGCAGTATGACCTCACGCTTTACGTCGCAGGTGTCGCATTCATCCTCGCCCAACTGGGCCTCGCGTATGCCGTATTTCGATTTCGCGATCGCGGACAGCGCGCGCACTTCACCCACGGGAACGTAGCAATGGAAGTCGTCTGGACCACCATCACCTTGGTCGTTTTTCTGGGCTTGGCGATTGCGGGCCGCAAAGCGTGGGCGGAGGATCGTTACACCGCTGCCGAGCCGGGAGCGATCCAGATCGAAGTCACCACCACGCAATTCGTCTACACGTTTCGATATCCGGGCGCGGACAACAAATTCGGCCGGCTCGATCCCAGTCTGGTCAGCGCACCAACCGGGAATCCGCTCGGCCTCGACCCGAACGATCCCGCGGGCAGAGACGACATCGTCGTTCCCACGCTGACTGTGCCGGTCGACCATCCTGTCGAGTTGCTGCTGCGTTCGCAGGACGTGGTCCACAATTTCTTCGTGCGCGAGTTGCGCCTCCAGCAGGATTCCGTGCCCGGCATGATGGTTCCCGTGCATTTCACCGCGAACCGGATTGGGCAATACGACATTGTCTGCACCCAACTGTGCGGGCTGGGCCACAACACAATGCATAGCTTTTTGAACGTGGTCTCTGAATCCGGTTACGAGAGCTTCCTTAAACGCCAGGCGGCCGGCCAGTGAGCGCGCGGCGCGTTTTCAGCACTGATCACAAGGTCGTCGGCCTCCAGTATTTTTTCCTGGCGCTTGCGGCCGTGACCATCGGCATCGTCCTCTCGCTTCTGATGCGCTTTCATCTCGTGTGGCCTGCGGCGCACTTGCCGTTTGTTCGCGGTGGCATCATGACGCCGGAACAATATCTGGCGCTGGTGACGATGCACGGCACGATCATGATTTTTTTCGTGCTGACCACCGCGCCGCAGGGCGCCTTCGGCAACTATTTTCTGCCCCTTCAGATCGGCGCGCCGGACATGGCCTTTCCCCGGCTCAACATGCTCTCGTTTTGGCTGACTCTCGCGGCTTTCCTTTGCATGTTGGCCGCGTTCACTGTTCCCGGCGGAGCGCCGATCAGCGGCTGGACGGCCTATCCTCCTCTCAGCGGCCTCGGCGAAGTGACCGGGCCGGGCGAAGGAACGGGCCAGACGATCTGGATTATCGGCATCCTCATTTTTTGCGTCGCGTCGCTGCTGGGGGCGATCAATTTCATCGCGACGACCATTGATATGCGCGCGCCGGGAATGACGCTGATGCGCATGCCGCTCACCGTTTGGGCCTGGTTCGTCACCGCGATCCTCAGCCTGCTCGCGTTTAGCGTTCTGCTGGCTGGTGGAATCCTTCTCCTCCTCGACCGCTCCGCAGGCACGAGTTTCTTCCTTCCGGCAGGACTCGTCGTGAACGGCGAATTGCAGGGCCACAACGGAGGATCGCCGCTACTGTGGCAGCATCTCTTCTGGTTTTTCGGCCATCCGGAGGTTTACATCGCGATTTTGCCGGGCATGGGCGTGGTGGCGCACGTGCTCGCGAACTTTTCGCGCAAGCCCGTATTCGGATACCGGGTAATGGCGCTCGCGCTCTGCGCCATCGGTTTTCTCGGCTTTCTGGTCTGGGGCCACCACATGTTTGTGAGCGGCATGAATCCCTATTCGGGACTCACGTTCTCGCTGCTTACGATTTCGATCGGCGTGCCCTCCGCAATCAAGACATTCAACTGGCTTGGGACGCTGTGGGGAGGAAAAATACAGTTCCGCACGCCAATGCTCTTTGCCATCGGCTTCGTTTCATTTTTCATCACCGGCGGACTTTCGGGGATTTTCCTGGCGCAGCCCGCCCTGGACACGATGTTGCACGCCACCTACTACGTCGTTGGGCATTTTCACATCGTCATGGGAGTCGCTGCGATCTTTGGGATTTTCGCCGCCACCTACTACTGGTTTCCCAAGATGTTCGGCCGCAGCATGGACGAGACGCTCGGCAAACTGCATTTCTGGCTCACTTTCATCGGCGTCTATTGCATTTTCATGCCGATGCATTTTCTGGGCGTCGCTGGCGGAATTCGCCGCTACGCGGATTCGACCGGCGCCAAATATCTGGCCGCGCTCCAGCCGCTGCACGAGTTCATGACCATCGCGGCGTTCATTACGGCCGCGGCGCAGCTGATCTTTTTTTGGAATTTCTTTCGCAGCCTGAAGAAGGGCGCGCCCGCATCCGCCAATCCGTGGAACGCGACCACGCTGGAATGGATCACCACTTCGCCGCCCGCGCCGGACAGTTTCGGCGGGCAATTTCCGAGAGTCTATCGCGGGCCCTACGAGTACAGCGTGCCCGGCGAAACGGCGGATTTCCTGCCCCAGAATCTCGCGCCGAAGGGCGCCGCGCACGGCAGCGGGGCTGCAGGCGTGGCCGCGACAGTAGGAATCCCGCAGCGGGTTTATCTCACCGGGGCGATCATGCTCCTCGCCGGTGTGCTCATGTTCTTCATGGCGCTTGTCAGCGCGGAGATCGTTCGCAAGGGATTTTCAAGCGATTGGCAACCGCTCGATCTGCCGTGGCGTATTCTTGCGCTTAGCACCGCTATCCTGTTGGCCAGCAGCTTCACTCTGGCTCACTCGCGGAACCGGTTGCTGGCAAACGACGACGCGGGATTTCGCCACTGGTGGGGCGTCACAGCAATCCTGGGCCTGTTTTTTCTCGCGGGGCTTGGGATCAGCTGGCGCCAGCTCGCCGTCGCGGGAGTTGGCATCGCGACGAATCCCAGCAGCAGCTTTTTCTATGTATTTACGGCCGCTCACGGGATCCACGTGCTGGCCGGCATCGCGGTGCTCGTCGCGGTCGCGTTTCGCGCTCCGCGCCATTTGACTCGTACGACGGTTGCTGGTGTCGTCTCGACCTACTGGCACGCGATTAACGGGCTGTGGGTCTTGCTTTTCGTGTTTCTGCTTTTGGCGAAGTGATGTACAACCTAAGTGGAGTCGAGATGCCCGGGGAGCAGCGGAAATGAAGCTTAGGCTGACGGTCACCTGTGCAGTCTGGACCCTGCTGATTGGACTCACGGCGTCGCACGCGGTGGCGCAGGGCTGCGCTATGTGCTACCAGACGGCCGCAGCCTCCGGCGCACCCGCCCGCGTGGCGCTGCGGCACGGGATACTGGTCCTTCTGCTACCCGCGGTAAGCCTCTTCGTCGGGATTCTTGCCTTCATCTACCGCCGCAACGACCGCGCCCGCTAACTCACTCTCGAAGATGCGGTACCGGGACCTCCTATGGCATTTCATTTCTGGGTACATATGAAATTTCGGATTTACGGCTAGCAACAGGATACCTCGCACCTATGTTACTGATTCTGCGATGATTATTCTGACAGAATCCACTCCGATTCTGGAATTGCGCTTGCATATCGTTTCGTCATAAGCGTGTATATTTGCCAGTTCAAGCTTGTCTTAGCGATTTATACCTGGTAGTGGGCGGAATAATTGGGCGGTGCTGTAAGGGTTCACGGGGTTTCTCACACAATTACTGCAATGGAGGGTATCCGATGTCAATGATCCAAAAGGCTCGCTTGGTGGGTGCGCTATTGGGTTTGTTCGCGGTGCTAACGATGGCGACCGTTATTGGCGCTCAAACGAGCGATGGGACGCTGGTCGGTGCCGTGACGGATCAAACCGGTGCTGTGGTCCCGAACGTGGACGTCAAAGTCGAGAGCGCCCAATTCGGCCAAGTGCATGAAGCGACCACCGATTCGGTGGGCACTTACCGGATCGAAGGCTTGCAGCCTGGCATTTACTCGGTCACGTTTACCTCGACTGGCCTCGCTGCCCTGCGAGTTGGAAGCGTCGTGATCAATGGCTCGACAACCACTACCGTGAATGGTTTGCTTCAGCTCGGCGCGGTGCAGAGCACCGTCACCGTTGAGGCGGGCGCAGCCCAGGTGATCGATACTCAGTCGGGACAGCTCGCTGGGAATATCAGCGCAGAGGAAGTCACCAGTCTGCCCTACAGCAGCTTTAACCCGGCCGAACTGGCGATGACGCTGCCGGGTGTTCAGGATTTGTCGCCTGCCACCACAGGCTTCAATAACGGAGTCGGTTATTCCGTCAACGGTACGCGCCCGCGCGCAAACAATTTTCTGATAGACAGCGTGGATGACAACGATTACGGCATCGCCGGCCAGGCCCTTCAGCCGGACAACATCGGCGCGATTCAGGAAGTCACAATCCTCACCAATTCTTACACCGCCGAGTATGGACGCGGCGGGGGTTCGGTGCTCAACTACATCTATAATACCGGCAGCAATACTTTCCATGGCTCTGCCTGGGAGGTCAATGAAAACTCCGCCTTCGCAGCGAATCCGGCGGAAAACAAAATCATCGGCTTGCCCAACCCTTTCTCGAACGAAAACACCTACGGCTTCTCAGTTGGCGGCCCGGTGGTCAAAGATAAGATATTTTTCTTCGTATCTGACCAGTGGGACCCGTCGTCGCAGGATGCAACCGGAGACACTCTGGTTCTGCCCACTGCGGCAGGCATCGCCACTCTCAAGGGTTTGGGCAACGCTAACGCGAACCTGTTTGTCCAAGGCTTGGGCGGCCTCGTTGCGCCGACCGTGGTTGGGTCCACAACGGCTAGCTGCCTGGTTCTCGGGCCTGATCCGACCACGGGTCTGGATCGGGGATGCGTCGCCACCGACCTGTTCGCGCAGAATAACGTTCCGGTCCAAGGAAAGGATAAGTCTCAGTATTACCGTCTTGATTACCACCCGGGCCAGAGTGATAGCCTGTCAGCGGCGTACATTCGTAACGATTCTGCCCTCAGCCCGGACTTTTTCGCAAATCCGAGCGCCTTGCCTCCGTTCGTTACCCAGCAAGGTGGCCCGTCGCAGGTCTTCCACGCACAGTGGGTGCACACAGTCTCCAGCACAATTGTTAACGAACTGCGCTTCTCCTATACCAACATCAGTTTTGGCTTTGATCCCACTGGAGCCACTCTCGCTGGTCCGCTGGCCAATATTCCCAACCTGGTTTTCGATAGCGACCTGACGGGGCCCAGCTTCGCTCCTCTTGAGCTCGGCATTGATCAGGGCTTCCCCCAAGGCCGCGCGCACAAGACATCGCAGATCCAGGATGCCGTGACGTATAGCCACGGACGCCACACGTTTAAGACCGGCATCGACGTAACCTTTGTCGATGTTCACGATCTCGTTCCCTTTGATTCCAGGGGTTCCATTGACTACAAGATCGGTGGAACGTTTACGGATAGTGCTTTTCCCACCGGAGGCACGTACTCCTCATTAGCTAACTTTATCGATGACTTCACCGGACCGACCGGTTCAATCAACAAGGTCTTCGGCGATCCGGCTGTCTCGCCCAATGTCATTATGTATGCGCCTTACTTCACGGATACGTTTCGCGTTAAAGATAACCTCACTTTCACGCTTGGCCTGCGGTATGAATACTGGGGCACGCCCGGCAACGTGTTGCAGTTCCCGGCTCTTAATACCAGTTTGGGAATGGGAGTTGCCGGTGCTGTTTTCCCCAGCATGTACGGCTCTACCGAGCGACCCGACCGCAATAACTTCGCCCCGCGGCTTGGCTTTGCTTACACGCCCCACTGGGGGCCCCATTGGTTGAGCAACGGTAGCACCGTGATTCGCGGTGGCTACGGCGTTTACTACGACGGGCTGTTCACCAACATTATTGACAACACCGCGTCTAGTTCTCCCAATGCCTTTGGTGGCAGCATCGTTGGCGGAAATGGCCGCGGCCAGGACATGGCCCAGGAGGAACTGGCCGATATCGTCGGCACTCCGAGCCCCACCGCCATTATTGACACGATGTCCAATAGGATTGTCAATCCCTACACCCAACAATGGAACCTCGACATCCAGCGCGAATTGCCGGGAAGGTTGGTTCTTACCGTAGCCTACGTCGGCACAAAAGGCGAAAAGCTCTACGCTAACCAGGATTACAATGGCGCCATCGGTTTCGATGCGTCTGGCGACTACGTCCGCGAGAACCCGAATTTCAATGAAATCGTTGTTCGGGATAACTCGGGATCCTCGTGGTACAACAGCGCCGAATTCGAACTCGAGCGCTCCTTCCATCGGGACTTCCTGTTGCGCGCTTCCTACACCTACTCGCATCTGACGGATGATGTCTCGGAGATTTTCACCGAAACAGGAGGTGACGGAAGTTCCTTCTCCCAGGACCTCGCATCCGAGAAGTCCGATTGGGGCAATTCCGCGCTCGATCGGCGCCATCGCGCGTCTATCGCTTTTGTCTGGACCTTACCCTACAGCAGGGCTAATTGGCTCGTGAAGGCAGTGACGGACCAGTGGCAATGGTCAACCATTACGTCCTTCGATAGCGGCGCTCCGGGTACGGTTTTTGACGACATAGACGTCAATGAGGATGGCCATAGCGGCAATGACCGTCCGTTGCTTGGCAACCCGAAGCTGCCCCTTTCGGCGACGGGCATAGATGGTTCTTATGTCGGCGGGGTAACCGGAAGTTACTACAGCCTTCCTTGCGAATTCGGCCCTGGTCCCTGCGCTGCGCAGACTTTGGATGATTTCCGCTTTGCCATTCCGGCCAGCGGCGTCGGAGTTAACGGCGACGTTCGGCGCAATTCAATCTACGGGCCTGGCCAGGTTTATTCAGACCAGAGTATTGAACGCAGGTTCCCGTTTGCGATTGGCAAGTTCGAGGGCCAGTCGCTGACGTTCCGTACCGAGTTCTTCAACGCGTTCAATCACCCCAACCTGTTTACGCCAACTTTCAACATGCTCAGCGGGATTTACGCTGAGAATGGTCCGACGGTCGCTGGTGGACGCACCATCAAGTTCTGGCTCAAGTACGAGTTCTAAGTTATCGGACCTGAATCGGACTGAAGTGAAGGTCTCGGAATTACGGTTCCGGGGCCTTTGCTATTTCGCGGAACCGCGGCGCACGCCGTTTTCACAAGGGAAATTTGGAAGACCTGCCTAAACGGTTTGCAGCTGGGTAAGCCGGAAGGGATCGCCCGTCTTGTCGTGGAGTTCGCGCCACAGCTTTTCTGGCTGCTCCATAAATACCTCGACGACCCGGGGATCGAATTGTTTCCCTGAAAACCTAAGAATCTCTTCGCGCGCCGCGGAGATCGGCAACGCCTTGCGATACGGCCGGTCGGAGATCATCGCGTCCAGCGTGTCGGCCACCGCGAATATTCTCGCTCCCAGAGGAATCTGTTCACCCTTCAAGCCGCGCGGATAGCCGGAGCCGTCGTAGCACTCCTGGTGCGATAGCACGATTTCAGCGGCCTCCTTGAGAAACGGAATTCTCTCAAGCACCGCGAATCCGATGTCGCAATGCCGGCGCATAATTTCGCGCTCTTCCGCGGTCAGCGGCCCGGGTTTCGTCAGGATGCTGTCCGGCACTCCCATTTTGCCGATATCGTGCAGGAACGCGCCTCGGGCGATATGCCGCAGAAGCCCCTTTTCGACTCCCATCAATCGTGCGATCGTGATCGTGAATGCCGTTACGCGCTGGCAGTGTCCTTCGGTTTCCGCATCTTTAGCGTCCAGCGCGCCACCCAGCGCCTCCAGCGTGTAATCGTAGGACTGCTCCAGGTCCTGCAGCGCGATCGAAAGCTGCTGTGTGCGCTCGGCGACCAGTTGCTCCAGGTCGCTCTGATACGTCCGGTTCTCCAGCACCAGGCTTCGATGTTCCAGCGCCCGGCGGACGCTCAGGTAAAGCTGATCTTTCTCGAAAGGTTTCAGAATGTAATCGTAGGCGCCGGCCCGAATGGCTTCGAGTGCGATTGAAATGTCGTGCATGGCCGTGACCATGATCACCGGGACGTCCGGATCGTCCAGGCGCAGCTCCCCCAGCAGCTTTAACCCGTCCATTTCCGGCATCACGATATCGCTGAGGACTAGATCGAACGTATCTTTGCGGAATGCCTCGAGTCCCAGCTTGCCGTTCGAGCTGGTCGTGCATTGGAAGCCCTGCGCGTCCAGCAGCGTCGAAATGACCTCGCGAATCGCCTCTTCGTCGTCTACCACGAGGATTTTTTCAGTAGGCATGGGTGCTCCGTCCGATGAGCCATTATAAGGCACGGCACACCCGGCCGGAGGCTTTGTTGCCGTATCTTGCAACCGTGTGCTAGGTTTCACAATGGCTTCTTAATATCCCCAAAATTTGATTGCCGAGCGTTTTGCGGTGCGGCCCCGTGTCGTTTAAATAGGCCTCAATGATCTTTGCTTCCAACCCGGGATTTCTGGCTGTCGCCTTCATGGAGGGCTCTGCCGCCTTCATCCTGCTGGTCTTATATTGGCTGCTGTTACCGGGTTTTCCCGCGCGCTTCTTCAGGTTCTGGCTGGCCGGCTGGACGATTTATGTCGGCCTCGAGGGCTTGCGCATCTATTCCCTCTGGCGCGGCGGTTCTAATGATCCTCGTTTTGTCCCGGAGCTTTCCCTGTTGGCGGCGGCGCTGTTTCTTGCAGCGGTGCTGGAGTGTCTTGGGCTGGGCAAGTCACTGAGATATCTGTGGCCGTTAGGTGGAATCGCAGCGAGCGTTTTCATTGCCCTGGGTTCGGTTCCGCACATGCCCCATCTCCAGCGCGACGCGGAGTCACTGTCTGAGTGCGTCCTCTATCTCTCGGCAGGCTGGCTTTTTTGGAGATCTCAGGATCAACACCGCGGCGCGGGATGGAAGTTGCTGGCAGGAGGTCTCCTGCTGCGCGGCCTCCACGGGCTGGATCGCACCGACTGGGCGGCTCACTCGATCGGGCTGTATCGTGTTTCATTCGAAGGCCTCTTCGGAATCATGATGGGCATCGCGATGGCCGTCCTGGTTCTGGAGGCGGGCCGTGTTCGGACCGAAGATCTCAACGAAAAATTACGGCGGCTGGCAATGATCACGGCCGAGGCGAGTCAATCGTTCAAGGTTGACGACGCTCTACAGGGCGTATTGCGCCATCTGGTCGAAAGCCTGGCCGCGAGTCACGGGCTTGTATTTCTGCTTGACGATCCCGCTCATCCCACCTCGATCTCGGTCCGCGCTTCTGTGGGACTGAGCGACAGATTTCGGAAGCAGACCGCGCGAATCTCCGCCGCAGAGCCGTGGGTTCAGGGTGTGCTCCGCCGGGAGACGCCATTTTGCTCCAATCGCGACGCCGTGGACGCGACCGTTCAGCGATGGATGGATGCGGAAAAGCTCGACGCGCTTGTTCTGGTTCGCATTCCTGGAAAAGAGGGCCCGCTCGGGATGCTCGGAATCGGTTCTTCCACTCCGCGCACGTTCGAGAGCGAAGAGGAACATTATCTCGTCAACGTTGCCAACCTTCTTGGTTTGACGGTTGAAAACGTCGCCCTGTTCGAAAGCGCTGCCGCCTCCCGCAGGCAGTGGCTGGATACATTCGATTCCATTGATGACTTAATCCTGGTTCACTCGCTGGATGGCCGCATCATTCGCGCCAATCGCCCGCTCGCGCAGCGTCTCGAAATTGAACCGGAATCCCTGGTGGGGCGCATGGTTCGCGACGTGCTTCGCCACGGTAGTGTTGTTCCCTGGGTTCGCTGTCCCTACTGCGAAGGCGCATCCGGAAAGTCCGAGGTGATAGATCCCTCCTTCGGAGGATACTTTCTGGCCACCGATTCCGCTCTCCATGATTCCGAGGGCGGACGCCTCGGAACGATTCACGTCCTCAAGGACTTCACCAGCCGCCGGCAGGCCGAAAACAAGTTCCGCACGCTTTTCGAAAAGGTTCAGGAGGGTGTTTTTATCTCGACGCCCGAAGGCCGTTTCGTGGATTTCAACGACGCCTTCATGCGCATCCTCGGTTATGAAAGTCACGACGACTTGCTTCAGGCGGATCTTCCGGCGCAGCTGTATGTGGATCCCGCCGACCGCGGACGCCGCCAGCGCCTGCTCCAGGAATATGGCGAGGTCGTGGACTTCGAATTTGAATTCCGCCGGCGTGACGGCGAGATTCGTACCGCCCATGAATCGAGTTTCGCCACCCGCGACGATTCGGGCGCCGTGGTCGCGTACCAGGGCTTTCTGCTCGATATCACCGACCAGAAACAGGCGGAAATCGACGTTCGCCGGCGCAACCGCGCGTTGCTCGCGCTCAATGCCATCGGCGAATTGCTGGGGCAGGCCGTGGCGCTGGAGGACGGCCTGACCGCTGCGCTCCTGAAAGTCACCGAACTATTCTCCGTGAGCGCGGCTGCCGTTTATTTCCTCGACCAGCCTTCCAGAGTGCTCAAGCGCGCGGCCGCGGTGGGTTATCAATCCGAGTTCGCCCGCCGGAATGCTCCCATGCAAATTTCCGCGGGCCTGCTGGACCAGATTCGTCAGGCTCGCGCCACATTACTTTCGGGCGCGCTTCCGGCGTTGCCCGAGGAAATTCGCGATCTCCACCAAAAGGAAAATATTCAGGTGTCGCAAGTAGTCGTCCTTTGGGCCAAGGACCGCGTCATGGGCATCCTGGTCGTCGGCAACCGCGAAATGAAGGCCTTCTCGACCGCGGAATTGAATTTGTTGTCCGCCGTCGGCAACCAGATCGCCACGACCATAGACAAGTCAATGCTGTTGGAAAAGACTCGCGAAGCCTACGACACGCTGCGTCGCACCCAGGAGCAGCTCTTGCAGAGCGAGAAGATGGCCGCCGTGGGGCAACTGATCTCCGGCGTCGCGCACGAGCTCAACAATCCGCTCACGGCGATTCTCGGGTACAGCCAGCTCCTGAAATCGGAGGAATTCGTCCACGCGCGCGGCGCGGATTACCTCGAGAAGCTCTACAAGCAGGCGCAGCGCACCCACCACATCGTCCAGAACCTGCTCAGCTTTGCGCGCCAGCAGAAACCTCACCGCGCGCCCGTCCAGCTCAATCAGATTCTGGAGGATACGCTTGTCCTTCGCGAATTCGACATGAAGCTCCACAACATCGTGATTCACCGCGAATTCGACCCACAGCTGCCCATGACCGCGGGAGATTTCCATCAGCTCGAACAGGTTTTTCTGAATCTTCTGAATAATGCGGTGGACGCCATTCAGGAAAAAGGCGGGTCGGGTGAAATCTGGATTCGCACGGAAACGAACGGCCAGCGGCTGTCCGTCGAGATCACGGATAGTGGCCCGGGCGTCACAAACCCGCACAAGGTTTTCGACCCGTTTTACACCACGAAACCCGTCGGCAAAGGCACGGGTCTGGGGCTCAGCATCTGTTACGGAATTGTGAAGGAGCACGGAGGCGAAATTCAGGTCCGGAATTCGCCCCCGCGCGGCGCCACGTTTAGCATCTCGTTGCCTCTCTCGGATGAATCTTCGGTGGCGTCGAGCGAGCCGGTTTCCCGCGGTGCGCGCACGATGCCGGGCACAATCTTATTGGTTGATCAGGAGGAAGCTCTTCTGTTGCTGGAACAGGAAGTCCTGGTTTCCAGCGGTGCTTCGGTAAAAATGGCTCGCACAGCCGAAGACGCGATAATTATTCTCAGCCGCGATTTTGTGGATGCTGTGGTTTCTGACATCAACCTGCCCGGCAAGATTTCGACCGCGGGCCTCTACCGCTGGATCAAGGAGAATCGAGCCGACCTTGCCGCGCGCATCATATTCACCGCTTCCAACGCGGGCGATTCCGCGGCCCATATTCTGCGAAGCTCGGGCTGTCCGGTTCTCGCGAAGCCCTTTCCCGTCGAGGAATTCTGCAGGACGGTCCAGTCCGTTCTCGCCGGCCCCGTCACCAGCAACTCTCGATCTTGAAAAACTAACGGCTCGAAGATCCTGAAGACGACAGGCGGCAGTTCAGACGATCGCAGAAGTCAATTGAGGCAGTCGCTCGATTTCCTTCATCAACTCGTCGATCTGAAAAGGCTTGGAAATATAGCCGTCCATTCCGGCGGCTAAACAGCGCTCGCGATCGCCCTTCATTGCGTGGGCGGTCATGGCAATGATGGGAATATGGGCGGCTTCTGACTTTTCGATTTCCCGAATCGCTGCGGTCGCCTCGAATCCATCCATCTGGGGCATCTGCACGTCCATCAGCAGAAGATCGAAGCCACCGAGCCTGAACTTTTCCAGAGCCTCACGCCCGTTACTCGCGACTTCTACCGAATGCCCCCGTTTTTCCATCAGGCGGACGACAACGATCTGGTTCACGCGGTTGTCCTCAGCCAGTAGGATGCGGAGCGGCTTCATGGCCTCGGGCGCGGAACGGTGAATCACGGGCGGAGGCAGTGTTATCTGCACAGCTGGCACGCCGAACAGCGCAGTAAAATGGAAGGTGCTTCCTTTTCCAACGGAACTATCCAGCCAAAGGCGCCCTCCGAACATTTCAACCAATCGCCTGCTGATTGTGAGTCCCAGTCCCGATCCTCCGTAGCGGCGCGCGGTCGAGCCATCCGCCTGAGTGAAAGCATCGAAAATGGACGATTGCTTTTCTTGCGGGATGCCGACGCCCGTGTCCATCACGGAAACGCGCAGCAGCGCGCTGCTCGGTTCCGCCGAATCCACTTGCACATCAACCGTCACTTCGCCGCGGTCGGTAAACTTGATCGCGTTGCCGACCAGGTTGACGATGACTTGGCGAAGCCTGCTTGGATCGCCCACGAGCACTGTTGGAACTTCGGGACGCACACTACAGTTGAGCTTGAGACCTCTTTCGTGAGCACGGATCGCCAGCGCCTTGAGGCCGGCTTCGATGCTTTCTCGGACGTTGAATTCGATGGACTCAAAATCGAGCTTGCCGGCTTCGATCTTGGAGAAATCGAGAATGTCGTTGATGACCGTCAAAAGAGATTCCGCGGAAACGTTCACCATGCCCATGAATTCGCGTTGGTCGGAAATCGCGTCGGTTTCGAGCGCCAGCTTTGTCATGCCCAGTATTCCGTTCAAGGGAGTTCGCAATTCATGGCTCATGTTCGCCAGAAACTCGCTCTTTACACGGTTGGCCGCCTCCGCAGCCGTCCGCGCACGCAGAATTTCGTCAAGGACGCGGCGCCGCTCGGTAATATCCTCGGCAATTCCGACGGCGCGGATGAATCTGCCTTTTGAATCGAAGACCGGAAAGCAGCGCGCGTGAATCCACCGAACGGTGTCGTCTGGGCGGGTCACGCGAAATTCCAGGTCTGTCGGAAAGCCCTCCATGCATTTCGCAAAAACGCGGCCGGCGCGTTCGCGATCATCGGCGTGAACCGATTCAATCCAAGCCTCAGGCCGGTCGTAGAGTTCTTGGCGGGATCTTCCCCAGATTTCATCGTAAGCCGGGCTGATATATGCGGTTCGTACCGGGTCCGGAGTCTGGATAAAGAACACCTCGCGAACGTTTTCAGCCAATTGGCGAAACTGCTCCTCGCTTGCCCGCAGGGTATCCTCGGCCCGCTTCCGCTCCGTGACATCCATGTTGACGCCGATTAAGCGAGTGGCGTTGCCGCGCTCATCAACGACCGCTCTGTATTTCGCGGAAACGTCCCGGGTAGCGCCATTGGGGAGATTGATGCGGAATTCGTTTGATCCTTCGCCCTTTTGCTCGATTGTCTTGCGCAATACTGCCTCAACTGCCGCCAGATCCTCCGGATAAACCGCGGCCGACCATTTTTCGTATACCATCGGAAAAAGCGGCGCGAAGCCATAAATTTCGAACATCGTCGCGTCCCAGGTGACTGTATTGCTGGTCAAGTCCCAATCCCAGACACCGACCTCCGCAACCGCCGTCGCAAGCGAGAGGCGTTCGGATTGCGCCGCGAGCGACTTGTTGGCTTCTTGGAGATCATTGTGACCGGGAAGAGCAAGGGTTTTGGGGATAAGTGACACTAGTACAGCGGCCGTGATAATTAAGGCCACTGCCGTACCTGCATTTAGATACCCGGCCAGCCGATAGTTGGCGTGCCAGAGATTCCACGCTTCCACAATGTGTGTACCGCCGCAGGCCGCTACGAAAACGGCAAAGCAGACAAAAATCCAATGAAAAGGTAATCCGCGCTTCTTTCGAGCGAGATACAAGAGCGTGATCGGGATCGAAAGATACGCCAGCGCAATCAGTGTGTCTGAAATCAAGTTCAGCCATAGCAGGCCTGAATTCCAGAGGTAGCCGTGCCCATAGGGCATGAAAGGGCTGCAGGAAAACAGCTCTTCTAGTATTTCCATAGGGCTACCTCCAATCGAGCGCGAACTGCCGGAGGGGATGAGGCCGGAGGCGCCTACAATTCAAAATCTACAGAGAGGGGAAAGAACCCGTCTGGAAAAACCAAAGCAGCGAAAGGAGCTTTAGTATGACCCATTGCGCAGCAGATACAAGCGGATGCCCCGGTTAGGTGCCTGATAAGCAATCGGCGCTCCCGCGACTCGAGACCTGCTGCCCTGCAAACGCGCCAACTGAAGAGCTCTGCACTGACCGCGGCTGGGTTTTTCAGAGCGATTCCCCCGGTCCGCACGACTTGCGCTCGAGCATTGCTCTACCTATGATGGTTTGATGAGCTCTTATGGGAGTGAAGGCGGGGAGGTACGGAGCAGCGCGGGTAAAATCGAAACCTCGATGCCTGCTTCGAGCAGTCGCCGGGTCCGTCGCGTCGCATGGCGACTGGTAGCGCTTCTTATCGTCATTGGACTCGCGTTGGCGATCCCCGTAACCACGCCCGCGCCGGCGCATGCTTCGCAGGGCGCCGCCGCGCAGAATCCTGAATTCCTGAAGGCGGCTGATGAGGTGCTTCAGCAGATGAGCGTGATTCTTCATCTGCCGATCAAGCAGCCACTGAAGAAAAGCCTCCGCTCAAAGCAGGAAATACGCGCCTACCTCATCCAGGCGGACAAGGAAGATAAGGACGACGCGCAGCGTTATGCCGACGACAAGTCTCTGGAAGCTTTTGGCCTGATACCCAAGAACTTTCCGCTCGATTCTTTCATGCTCGATGTCCTCACCGAACAGGTCGCCGGACTGTACGATCCGAAGGCGAAGGAGTTTTACATCGCCGATTGGATACCTTCCGACGAGCAGCGCGACGTGATGTCCCACGAGCTGACGCACGCGCTCGAGGACCAATCCTTCGACGTGGATCCGTGGATTAAGGCCGCCCGCCCCAATGACGACGCGGAATTGGCTCGCGATTCCGTAAGCGAAGGCACAGCGCTGGCAGCCATGCTCGACTACTCACTGCGGGATCAGCACCTCAGCGTTCGCGAAATAGGCGACGTGACGGCTCTGATTCGGCCCGGTGCGATTGAGGAGATGGACAAGGATTCGAACCTGGCGAAAGCGCCGATTGTGATTCGCGATAGCTTGCTCTTTCCCTATCTCGCGGGCACGTCGTTCTCCCAGCAGTTCCTGAAGGCGCATACGGGCTGGGAGGATCTCCACCTGCTGTTCGAGCGCCCGCCCGTTTCGACGCAGCAGATCATTCATCCTGACTTTTATTTGAAAAACGTCGGCCCGGCCAAGGTGAATCTCCCGAAACTGAAAGGGATCGTTCCGGCGGACTGGAAACCTCTCGAAGAAAACGTAATGGGTGAATTCGGCGTGGAAGAAATCCTGAAGCAATTTCTCGATCCCGCGCGCGCCGCGCAGCTTGCGCCTTCGTGGGATGGCGACCGCTACGCGCTTTTTGAAGACGCGAAGACCAAGGATACGCGGCTCGTGTTCCTTCTGGCGCTTGAAACCACGGACGACGCCGCGCGCTTTTTCGGCCAGTACAGCGAAGCGCTCGAAATGAAATACTCGTCGCGCACACAGCTTTACCGCCGGCCAAATTTCTTCCAATTCCAGACTGACACCGGCGGCGTTTTCCTGCGATGCGTTGACCTGCAGTGCATCACGGTGGAAGGCGCCACGCGCCAGACGTTTGACACAATCAACCGCACCATCGGCTGGCCGCCCGCTCCGGGTCCAGTTGAGGAAACTCCATCCGTCGCGCAAATTCCGAACGCGGCAGTTCATCCCGCGCGCTAGAAATTCTCCGATGGGGCTCTTCGACATGCCGCGCGTTCCCGAGCCAGAGGTAATGGACGATTCCGCCGAGGTCGAGGCCTATTCCTCGGCCGCCGGTCAGTCGCACCTCAACGCGATTGACGATACGCTGGTCGAACACACCCTGCGGCTGTTGAAAGGACGTGAACGCGGCCGCGCGCTCGACGTTGGCACAGGCCCAGGGCAAATCGTCATCAAGCTCGCGAGGTGTCTGACGCAGTGGAAATTCGTCGGCGTGGACCGCTCGCAGGGGATGATCGCGCAAGCGCAGGCAAATCTCGCGTCGGCCGGCGGCGGGCTGGCCCCGCGCGTCGAGTTCCAGGTGGCGGACGGAAACCGCCTCCCATTTCCGGACAGCAGCTTCGATCTCGTCCTGTGCAACTCGGTTCTCCACCATCTCGCCGAGCCGGAAAAGCTTCTTTCCGAAATTGCGCGGCTGGTGACCTCCGGCGGCGCGATTCTGCTTCGCGATCTTCGCCGGCCCGGCCGCTTCGCGTACCCGCTGCACGTTCGCTGGCACGGCCGGCACTATTCCGGCGTGATGTACCAGCTCTATTGCGATTCCGTGCGCTCGGCCTATACCACGCCTGAGCTCAAGCAGCTTCTCAACTCTGCGGCGCTTCCGCGCACCCGCGTCTTCCAGCATCACTCCACGCACATCGGTCTCGAGCGCCCGATCGTTTCGTGAGCCGCTTCAATCGCCGCAGGCGCCGCACCAAATGTTTCCGGAATCCCTTCAGTCGTTGAACGCCGCGTCAGCGGCTACACCTCTCTGGACGACCATCAAGGTTTGATCGTCCACCGGAGGTCGGCCAGAGGAATGTTTCTCCACGTCCGCCATGCACGCCGCAACCAAATCCCGCGGTTCCCAACCATGCCGCCCGCCTGTATCTCGCGTGATGCCGGCGATGCCATATTCCTCGCCGGCATTGTCTCTCGCCTCCGAAATGCCATCGGTGTAGAGGAGCAAACTGTCCAGCGGCTCGAGGCGCACGCGCCTCACGGTGTAACGGCTGGTTGCAAACATGCCCAGCGGCAATCCCGTTGCCTCCAGATGATTCACGCTGTCTTTCGAGGCGAGCAGAACGGGAAAGTGGCCCGCGCTGGCGAATTCGATCTCGCCGGAGTGGCCCGCGCGGCCGCAGACGAGCGTGGCATACTGCCCGGCAATGGTGCTCTCGCAAAACATGCGATTCGCCATTTCCATCAAGCGATCGAGCTCAAGTCCGATGCCGGAGAGCGCGCGAAACATCGCGTGCAGATGCGTCATCAACAGCGAGGCCGCCACACCCTTGCCGCTCACGTCGCCGAGAAGGAAAATTAGTTTGCCCTTTTCGCCCGCGCCCGGAATCAAGTCGCAGTAATCGCCGCTCACAATCCCCGCGGGTTTGTATAGATAATGAATTCGCCAATCGCGATAGCGGACGTCGGTTTGCGGGAGCAGCCCACGCTGGACGCGCGATGCAAGCTCGAGATCGCGTTCCAGAGCGCGCTGTTCTTCGCTGCTGAGGTGATCGAGGCACAAGCGCACGAGTGGATCAATGATGAGCCTTTCCTTCTCAACGGAATCGTGACAGACGTCGCATATCCCATACGTTCCTTCATCCATTCTCCGGATCGCGAAATCCACGTCCTCAAGAAGCTTGTTGAACGGAGCGGACGCGTCCGGGGAATCGGTAAGGGGAATTGTGGAGATCGCGACCTTGAGACTATCGCGGCGTTTTTCGAGCTGTTCGCGAAGATAGGGATCGGTGACTCCGGCCACAGTTTTATTCTCCGTTTCCGAGATTCTCGCGGTTTGCGTTGCGGCGCTATCCGATTCTGCCATGGAATTTACCCCCGTTTGCTTGATCATCATTAGATTCGCCGACAACCGTGCGGGATTCCGATTCCAGGGCGTCGAGCAGGCTGCGGCCGGCCTTGCGCTCCAGCCGCGCGAGTCGCCGCTCGAAGCTCAGGCGCCTCTCGCGGTAGGCGCTCGACGGAATTGCGCCGAGCCGGTTGGCGTTGCGAAGTTCGAGAAGCGCCTTGCGGGCGAGCCCCGCCGCGCGCTGGGGCTCGCGGGCGCGGTGTTCGTAATAGATTGCCAATTGCTCGTAGGCTTCGAATCCCTCGCGCGAATTCCCCAGAATGCTTTCCCAGAGCCCACACGCAAGTTCCAGGTCTCCTTCGCGTTTCGCGATGCGCGCGAGCGAACTCTTCGCAGCGCGATCGGTTTCCCGCGGGAGGTCCCGGGCGATAGATTGCGCGTACAGCTTTCGCGCGCGTACAGCGTCGCCGCGGCGTTCGCAGATGCGCGAGACTCCGAACAGTTCAAGACCGTCGTGCCCGTGCGTTTCCGCATTTCCGAGGAGCGAAAGGGTGCGAGTCGCCAGCGCGGCAAGCCCGCGCAAGTCCATCTGATTGTGGTGGAAGATGGGGACAAGCGGTTCGGGCGCCCCGCCGCGCAAATAATCAAAATAGATTTGAGGAATCATCACGGATGCCATGTCCGCGCCGCGATTCCAACCGAGGACGTTGAGCTCGAGTTCCGCCAGGCGCACCGATCCGATTCGCAGGCGCCAAAGACTTCGCGCGGGATGCAGAAAATCGAGATGAGCGCTCGGAACAGGGGCGCGAACACATCGAGTCATCCGGAATCGCGTTTCGAGGAGGGGCCAATCGAAGGATTTTCCGTTGAATGTGACGAGCACAGGACGTTCCGCCATGCGCTCGGCCAGCGCCACCAGCACGGAATGTTCCTCGCTGTAATCGCGCATGAAGAACTGCTCGACTTCGAGACCGCCCGCGTCCCACCAGGCGATGCCAATGAGAAACGGGTAGGTGCCGGTGCCTCCGGCAAGCCCGGTCGTTTCGGTGTCGAGGAAGAGCCACTGTCGCGGGTCGGCAACTCCCTTGGGCGCGCCGGGCGCCATCAGACGCAGCGCCTCGAAATTCAGCTCGCCATCGGGAACGCCGAGATCAGGCGCGCTGGCCACAGGCTCCGAGAACCATTTCCGTAGCGCGAGATGCTCGCCGAACCGATTGCTCCTGGTTTTAGCGCCCAGAATTTCCGCAAGGCGCGCCGCTCCCTCGGGAATGTTGGGGGAATGGCCTGGCGACGGAGCATCGGAGCCGGCAAGCGTGGAAACAGCGTCTCGGCGCGCGGGATGAGGTTGGAGCGCCTTGAGCCGGCCGAGGAGGTGAGAAATTGTCATCGGCGAGACCTTTGAACCGCTGAGAAATCGGAAGGCGCGGGGCTGAAAAAGTGTGACACTTTGCGAGGTGCCCGATCCTTTGTTTTCATGAAGTTACGCGAAGGACTACTCGGCACCGTGTGTCGAGTAAAGTGCAGTAATCTGGGGGTCGTGAGTGGCGATGCGTGACTCGCGTTTCGTGTTCCGCGAATAGTGACGCGCGAATGGACAGTCCTTCGCCAAGCACGTTCGCCGGGCACGATATATGGTGCCCCTACGAAGAAACGGCAACGGCGCGCCGAATGGGCCGAGCGATACCAAGCACGCTCGCCGGGCGCAGCATGCTGCGCCGCTACGACCGATAATCGCTTACCACGCATTTCATCGTGCTCCTTGCACGTCGCTCTCACGTTAGCATCTGCAAAAGATCGAAAAGGCAGGCGGCGCCTGTGGACTTTCTTGCGCTGGGCGCTAGGAGCACAGGTGCTCCAGAATTGCGAGGGCGGCTTCCTTGGTGCGCTCGCCTTTCATGCCTGCGGGGCCGACACAAGACGGGCAGCCGCTCTCGCACGGGCACGACGCGATCAGCTCGCGAGTGCGTTGCAGCAAAAGCTCGTGAACGCGATAGAGCGGCTCGCTGAATCCGATGCCGCCGGGATAGGCGTCGTAGAGATACAGATTCGGCTCGAAGTATTCTTTCAGCTCGGCCGGATCGTTTAGCGCCCTGGAAAATTCCTGCCACTCGGTTTCGACGCCCGGACTGGCGGGACGCTCGCCGACCGCTGTGCCCAGGTCGCGCCGGTCGCACATCAGCAGAAGCGTGGCCATAGATTCGAGCGCGTGCAGCAGGCCGAATATGCCGCTCTGGCGATCGGAAAGCGCGAAAGGAAGGCCTGCGAGAAGCGAGCGCCCGAGAGTGATCCAGAACGCGGTGGTGTGCATCTCGTTTTCGGGAAGTTCGAGCTTGCCGTCGCCGACATTTTCGTTTGTGAAGAATTTAATTTTCTTGAAGCCGATGACCTGCGAGCGGACGAGGACGTCGCCGTGGGCGCGGGAAGCAGACGGGGCGGAGGCGGCAGAAGGCTCGGAAGAAGCCCGCTCGCGCGGGCCGGACGGGAAAGGCGCATTCGGCAGAGAGGAAGGCGCTTCGCGCCCGTCTTTTATGTCGGAGCTGAAGCTCCGACCCCCTAAAGAGGTCTCTCGCTCCGCAGCTGAAGAGAGATTCCTCGCTCCCGG
>PMUS01000108.1 GCA_003166795.1 Acidobacteriota bacterium
AGATTCTCGCGAAGATAGTCAATCACCCGGTCAATTCTTCGGGAATATTCGCTGCTGGCCTGGGTCTTTTCGTTTGGCACGGACTCTACTGGCATCGTGGCTTAGAAATACCACAATTGGCCCCATGCGGCTAGCATCCAAAAGCCCGGCTGGCGAGTGGCGCAGCCTTTACCGCCTCCAAAATAGAACCAATGTCGCCCGCTCGTGCCCAGCAGAAAATGGTTCAGCGGTTTTTTCTCGATGGGATCAATCTGCATCGCGGCGGGATGCGCGTACCCGAGGCTATAAAGCTTCCCGCTCCCGTTCGCGCGAATAAAGCAGAACCCCGCCGCCCCTCGCCGATATGGCGGTGCCGCGGACACAGGTAGCAGTGCACCTTGCCGTTAGCTTCAGGCTCCCACCACCGCGCTTCGTGAAGCTTGGACGTCTCGCCGGGAATCTTGAGGGTTGGCATCTCGCGTCGCCGCCAAACGCAATTATATGCCCCTTCACACGCGTGCAAGGGTAAGCGGTTTTCGCTAGAGCAACGAGCGCAAGTTTATTGCGCTTTGGTAGGGGCGGTGGGGATCGAAATCATGTCCCGTCGTGAAATCGACCGTGTTTACGCGGCGTTTCTGGCTGGCACGTCTTTCCAATCATTACTCAATATTACTATGTCGATTGCTGCTAGTGATAGTATCCATGCACGCGGCGCCACTGCCCATGCCAAGAAACGACGACGAAGTCCAGAAGCTCAGGGAACGCATTCGCGAACTTGAGGAGAAAAATGAGGAGCTCAAGACAAAGCTCGACCGTGCGCGGGGTGTCCCAGCCGAAGTCTTAGTGGCACAAATGACCGGAGGCGAACGCACCGAATATAAGGACCGTTACGATGTCAGGACCCAGAATGGAAATCGCATAGAGGTAAAGCTCAGCAAAGTCCACACTTACAGGACTACAAAAACTAAACGCTGGACTTGGGACAGCCTTCTTGGCTCGAAGGAATACGACTTCCTTGTCTTGGCGGGTGAAAAAGATTCGCGCTGCTCCCAACTATATCCTCCTAAATTGGTGTACCTGTTTTTCTTGATACCGCAAAGCGCGGTGAGCGAAATCAACAGTCGCGGCGACTGTGTTTCTCTCACTACGGATTTTTCAGCCATCAGAGCGGGCAATGTCAAAGCAAGAATCCTCATCGAGCGCTATTTGGTCCGCTCGGAAGAAGAATTCAAGAAGCTATAGATGGCGGGTGGCCCACACTCGCCGCCCGGCAGTCATATAATAAGTTAATCCACGACGGAAACTAACGAATGACGAAATACTGGGTGGGCGTCGCATCGAAAGATCACGTCTTGAAAGGCGTCGAGGAGCAGTTTTGCCAGCTCTGTCACGGCAAGGAGGCGCCGCTGCGCCGCATCCGCCCTGGTGACCGCATTGTCTACTATTCGCCGAAAGAGCGAATGCGTGCCGGCGCACCCGTCCAGGCGTTCACCGCGATCGGTGTCATCAAGGACGGCGAACCCTACGAATGTGACATGGGCGGGGGGTTCGTTCCGTATAGGCGTGATGTAAACTTCTTTGACGCCGTCGACGCCCCGATTCGCCCCCTTCTTGAACAGCTATCTTTCACCAAAGGGCGTCCGTCCTGGGGCTCCGCCTTTCGCTTTGGAATCTTTGAAATCAGCAAAGAAGACTACTCTCTAATTGCGCAGGCGATGGGCGTTGTCGAGTAACCGCGCATCCGCGATCCGACCGACAACGACCACTAGTTTCCAGTGGGAATAATTCCAGCATTTTCGACCATCAGAATCACCGTGCGCCGCAACGCGCGAGTGCGATGCAAGATTGACTTGGGAACNNTTCACCTCGCAAAGCGTCTGGTTGAACCACTTATGAGTGCACGCATCCGCGAGCGCCTTCACGTCAACAATTTCCATCGGCTTGTAGTGCACGTCGAGCCGCGTGACATACGGATATTCCTGGGGATCACTCATCGCAGGTCCTTCCCTTGCGCGTATTCGAATACTTGACAGGACTATACTTTAATCCACAGCATTCGAGACGCAAAGCCTACGCGCCTGGACCGAAGCGCGTGGTGGTTTTCTTCTGCAAGGAAACCTTGATCAACCCGATCACGAGGCAAACCAACGAAGGCGTAAACGTAAAGCCACAAAGAATCCCGGGGCCAACTGGATTCGGATTTGGATCGCCCTTTAGGTGACTGATTACCACCGCCAGCAGCAGCGGTCCCGACCCAAACACGAGTCCAGCGACGCCGACCTGCACCACCCTCGAGTCGCGATAACGCCCCGTTGAGTGCCTCTGCGCCACTGCAAATCCTCCCCGGTTTCACACAAATTGAGCTGCATCCGTCTAATCTCACAGTAGCGCGATTGCCCCGGGAGCAAGGTCCAGTCGATTTCGTGCGTGTGGTTTAAGCAAACATCCCGTTTTTTCCTTTCTTTTTTTTCTCTCCCGCCCATCAGTGCCACCTGTACTTTTTCTATCCCTCCGCACAGTCGCGTCACCTCTCGCATCGTGCCAGTCTAAAATTGGAGTATTGAAATGACAGAAACCGGATTCGCTGTGGCGAGCACGAAGCCTACGACGGGACGGCGCATTCGCACGTCTGCGCCTTTGCGTTTCACAAGTCACGAGTCGCGAATCACGAGTCACGAATCATCCCTAACGAATCACCACTCACTACCGATAAATCACGGCCTGTTACCCGACACTGCGTGCCGAGTAGAAATGTCCGTATCTCATTCAAAACAAACAATCGCGCAGCGCTCTACCCGACACTGGAACGAGGGGGTCGCCGCAACCGACTTCTTCAACCCGCGCAGCCGATTCTCGTTCGGTGCTATAAAGATGGTGAGGAGATTCCGCCATGAGTCCCAGTAATCCAAGTGACCGCCGCGAATCGCAGCCGTTGCGGCCGACCACCAAAGTCCTGACGCAGGGCTTCGACCCGACTCTGTCCGTCGGCTCCGCGCGACCAGCCGTTTTTCGCAGCTCGACGTACGTGTTCCCGACGCCCGAGGCGGCGGAGCGCGCCTTCGACATTTCCTCGGGCCGCGCGCAGATTTCCGAGGGCGAAGGGACCGACCTCATCTACTCGCGCTTCAATCATCCCAACGCGCAAATTCTCCAGGACCAGATCGTGAATCTCGAGGCGGACGCCACCGCCGCGCTCGCGTTCAATTCCGGCACGGCCGCGATCATGACGTCGCTGCTCACTTTCCTGCGTCCCGGACAATCCGTCGTTTATACGATTCCGATCTATGGCGGCACGCAGCATTTCATTCAGGATCATCTTGAAAAGTGGGGCATCACCGGCATTCCCGTCTTCGGCTGGCGCGGCGATTTGATCGCCAGCGCGATTGCGTCCGCGCCAAACCTCGGGGCGGTGCTGCTCGAAACGCCCGCGAACCCCACGCTGATCATGACGGACATTCGCGAAGTCTGCGCCAATGTCGGTGCCCTGAAAATCGCAAAGGGTGAGACGCGCCCGCTGGTGATGGTGGACAACACCATGCTCGGCCCTGCCTTCCAGCACCCACTCTCGCTTGGCGCCGATCTGGTGATGTATTCAGGGACGAAATATCTTTCCGGGTTGAGCGATATGCTCGCGGGAGTCGTGCTGGCGAAAGACGCGAGTCTGATCAAGAAAATCGCTCCGAAGCGCAGCCTGTTCGGCACCATCCTTCAGCCGGATGAATGCTGGATGCTGACGGGGCGCTTGCCCACGGTCGAGCTGCGCATGAACCGCCAGAGCAAGAACGCGCAGCGGATCGCGGAGGAACTCGCCGAACATCCAAAAGCTGAGCGCGTGTACTACCCCACTCTGTTCTCCGACCCCGACCAGAAGCGAATTTATCGCGCGCAGTGCGACCATCCCGGCGCGATGTTTTCTCTGGAACTGAAGGGCGGCAAGGCCGCCGCGTTTGATTTCCTGCGGCACCTGCAGATCGCCATGAACGCCGTCTCGCTTGGCGGCGTGGAAACGCTTGCGTGCCATCCGAAAACCACCACCCATTCCGGCTTCACGGAGGAGGAATTTGCGCAGGCGGGAGTCACCGACGGCCTGGTGCGCGTGTCCGTCGGCATCGAACACTGGCGCGATTTGTTGAGCGATTTCGAGCAGGCCCTGGACGCGATCTGACGACCCCATGAAATACAATGTGGCTTGCGCGTGGAGTGAAACTTGGCTGCGAAAATTGAAGTCGAACAGCGAGTGCCGGGCGAGTTTCACGTTCGCGTGATCGAAGGCAAGAGCGAGACCTCGCACACCGTCACGCTGAAGACGGTAGATTACGATCGCATCGCCGCCGGCAAGATCGAGCCGGCGGAACTCGTCAGACTTTCGTTCGAGTATCTGCTCGAAAACGAGCCGAAGGAATCGATCCTCACGCGATTCGATCTCAGCATCATCAGCCGCTACTTCCCGAATTTCGAGTCCGAGATGAAGCAGACGCTAGCGTCTCTCTAGCCGGCTCCCGCGTTTTTGGCGCCATCCGCCAAAAGACCTGGAACTTTTACATGAGCTGGCGGGAATCCTAAGTGCAAGCAAGAACGAACATGACAGGCAGGAGGCCCCACACATGCTAGCTCACTCGAAAGCTGCGCTGATTGCTCTGGCTCTGGTGTTAAGTTGTTCCCCGGTTTTCGCTCAAGGCGACCCGCCGGGTCCGCCGTCCGACAACTCCGGCTCGCCGGGCGGAATGGGTCCCGGCGGTGACATGCGCCGGGGTGGTCCCGGGCATGACGGAGGCGATTGGGGACGAGGCAATGGCGGCGGAGGCTGGGGCCGTGATGGACACGACGGCTTTGGCGGCGGTGGCCACCGGATGGGAATGCGCGGCAGAGGAATGGGCGGGCGGGAATTCGGTCTCGGGCGGCTCTTGAACGACCCGGCCATCCGCGAGCAACTCGGCGTGAGCGCCGATCAGGCCGCAAAGATTCGCCAACAGGAATCGGACTTTCGCAAGATGGAGATTCGCGGCAGGGCCGATCTCGAAGTGAAGCAGATCGACTTGCGGGACCTCCTCTCGGGCGACAAGCCGGACCGTGCGGCGATCGAAGCGAAGCTGCAAGAGATTAGCACCGCGCGATTGGCGCTCGAGAAATCCGCGATCGACTTCCGGCTGAATTCGCGCGATGCGTTAACGCCCGCGCAGCGCGATAAGCTCCACCAAATTATGCATGATCGCCGTCGGCCCGGCGGCGGTCCGGGACCTCACGGTCCTAACGGCGCAGGGCGCGGCGGTCAGCGCGGGTCTGGTCCTCCGGCGAAGCCGCAAGGTCAGACTCCGCCGAGCCAGTAACCAAGAATTTCCGGCCGGCTGCGACAACCAGGCATAATCGCAGCCGGCCTTCGCTTGCATCAAATGCAAGCTTTGTCCTCAGTCGTCCAGGTCGAATGAAATCATCGCAAGCTGCGAGTCGCCGCGTCAAAATTCCCGGAGGCGGGAGTGCGCAAAGACAAGCCCGCGGAAAATGGCTCGCGCTCTTCCTTCCGCTGGCTCTGATTCCCTTCCTCGCGGCGGGCAAGCCGCTCCAGAACCAAACCAAGCCGGATATCACAAGCGTGGTCAAGGTGGTGAACGTGCTCGCCACCGTGCGAAACAAGAAGGGCGAAATCGTTCGCAACTTAACAAAAGATGATTTTGTTCTCGACGAAGACGACCATCCGCAGACGATCAAGTATTTCATCAATGAAAACGATCTGCCTCTGACGCTGGGCCTACTGGTGGACACGAGCATGAGCCAGCGGCGGGTTCTGAGCGCGGAGCGCACCGCGAGCTACAGTTTTCTCGACCACATGTTGCGCGAGGACAAGGACAGAGCGTTTGTAATTCACTTCGACCACGAGGTGGAGATGCTGCAGGACCTTACGACTTCCCACAAAAAACTCGAGGCGTCACTCGAGTTGCTCGACACGCCGGACGATGACGCGAATAATTCGGGAGGTTACGGGCACGGATCCCACGGGCGTGGCGGCGCAGGAACTTTGCTCTACGACGCGGTTTACTTGGCGTCAAACGAGGTTATGAAAAAGGAGCAGGGCCATAAAGCCCTCATCATCCTTTCGGACGGCGTAGATCGCGGCAGCAAGGAATCGCTGGAAAGCGCGATTGAGGCCGCCCAGCGCAGCGACACGCTCGTGTACTCGATTCTGTTTTCTGGCGACGAGGGACATGGAGGTGGAGGCGGTTTCGGCGGCCCGCACGGCGGCATGGGCGGCGGCCCGATGGGCGGAGGGGGACCAATGGGCGGCGGAGGTGGCCCGATGGGTGGCGGGGGTGGCGGCCATAGAAGAAACCCGGACGAGGATCGCCCGGACGGCAAGAAAGTTCTGACGCAGATCTCCAAGGAAACGGGCGCGCGAATGTTTGAAGTATCGAAAAAGCTGCCGATCGATCAGGTGTACGCGCAAATTCAAGAGGAGCTGCGGAATCAGTACAGCATCGGCTACACGCCTGAGGGATTAGATGCTGGTCTCGGGTATCACAAACTCCACCTCACGGCTAAACAGAAAGACCTGCTCGTGCAGGCAAGAGACGGCTTCTACGCGGATCGGTAAAGAGTCCCACGCAATGCAGCCGCGCTCTCGCTGTGCCTAAGCGGCGCAGTACCGCCTAGGGTTCCGTCACGGCGCCCGTAGCCCCCTCCCGCGAGGCCTCTCGCTGTCCCGATAAACCCCATTGTTACAATGACATCCGGGGAGGGCGCGCCAGCCGAACAAACCCCGATAGATCGAAAGTACCGCCCCAAAAGTACGCGTAGGCCATTTGCGAAGGTGATGCCAGAAGTTACTTTGTCTGTGGGGAATCCAGCGCCAAAAGGGGCAGGCGAGGCAGGCCCGGCGCTCTCTCACACGATGACGCTGACACCAGGCAGCACTTCCAATCTCCGGCTGCGAACGAAGCTCGTTCTTTCGTTCGGTCTCATTATTGCGGCGCTCAGCTGCGCCACGCTGCTTGCCGTGCGCCACGTCGCCAAGAAGCACCTGCAGCAGGAAATTGTGGCCGAGACACAGACCTCGACTCTGACGTTCCTGGCCATGATTCACGAGCATCAAATCGCATTGGGCCGCAAGGCCGATCTGCTGGCAACCCTGGCGGACTTGAGCGGCTGGGATGAGACCTCGTTTCAGAAATCAACCGACGACCCATTCGAGACGGACGGGAGCGACCTGGTGGTTCTGGCGGACGGCAACCACCAGATCACGACGCTGCACACAACAAATCCACGATTCACGGTTGTGATGGCGCAGGAACTCCTGCTGGGCTCCCTGGCCAAGAAAAGCACATCCGATTGGTGGTACGCCGGCGGCGCTCTGTATCAGGTTGCGGTGCAGCCCGTTCACCGCCGCGAGTCCGCGGACAACTCGCAGTTGGACACCGTAGTGGTGGGCCGCGAAATTGACTACTCCGCCGTTCACAATCTCGACCGCACTCATTCCGCCGATCTTGCGTTCACCTACGACGGGGACGTTGTGACCAGCACGATGGGTCCGCTCGACGAGCGTGACCTGAGCCAACAAGCCCACGACCTGCAGTCATCCGGGCAAGTGCGTATCGCAAACAAGCAATTTTATGCCATCGCCGTGGGACTCACGGAGGGGCAGGGTCCGGCCGCGAGATTGATCGCGTTGAAATCCTATGCTCGAGCAGAAGAATTCCTGAGCGAGCTCAACCATCTGCTGGTTGGATTGGGCGTGTTGGCGCTGGTAATCGGGACGTACCTTGCGCTGTTTATTTCCGATGCGTTTACGCGCCCTCTTGCCAACCTGGACAAGGGCGTTCAGGCGCTGGGCCGCGGCGATTTTGCGTTCCCGCTCGAAGCCCGCGGCGGAGACGAGGTGGCGAACGTCACGCGCGCATTCGATCAGATGCGCGGCACGCTCCAGAAAAACGAGGCGCAGAAGCGCCAGCTCGAAGAAGAGCTTCGGCAGTCCCAGAAAATGGAAGCCCTCGGACGGCTGGCCGGCGGCGTGGCCCATGATTTCAACAATTTGCTCACGGTCATCAAGGGCCACTCGGAACTCATCATCGAGCGGCTTCCAACGAAAGATCCCCTGCTCGGCAGCGGCCAGCAGATTTGCAAGGCCGCGGACCGCGCCGCTTCGCTCACGCGTCAGATGCTGGCGTTCAGCCGGCGGCAAGCGCTGGAACCGACAGTCTTCGACATGAACTCGTTGGTCGCGGACATGTACAAGTTGCTGAAGCGTCTGATCCATGAAGATATTGAGTTCACGTTCCGCGCCGGAGAGTCGCTGGGCCGGATAAAAGCGGACACCGGCCAGATCGAGCAGGTACTTTTGAATTTGTCCGTGAATGCTTCCGACGCCATGCCGCGAGGCGGCAAGCTCGTGATTGAAACGAAAAACGTGCAAGTATATCCGGAAATGGCACAGTCCCTCCCGAACGTGGAGCCCGGCTCTTACGTGATGCTCGCGGTAACCGATACGGGTTCTGGCATGGACGCGGAGACGAAAGCGCGTATTTTCGAGCCGTTCTTCACGAC
>PMUS01000018.1 GCA_003166795.1 Acidobacteriota bacterium
AAGCTGTTGAAGGGGATGTTCGCAACTCTGCCGGCAGACTTGTTGAGCTGTTCGGGGCAAGAGAAAGCCTTGGGGCCTCGCGATTTAGACCGCGTCATCAAGAAAGTTTGTTTGCGAGCTGGTATCGACGCCACGCACCCACACGCCTTTAGGCACACATTTGCAACCCACATGCTGGAGGGCGGTGCTGATCTCATAGCGGTCAAAGAATTTCTCGGCCATTCGTCGATCATCTCAACACAAGTCTACGCACACACGTCCGCGAGATTTATGCAGGAAACCATGATGGGCTGCCACCCTGCGCGTAACACAGAGGGAGTCGCTAATGCCCAAGCAAAATGAACTGACGCGCCCGGTTGAACCCGTCCACGCGGAACTGATTCTCTCGCCTGCGATGCAATCACAAACGCTAGTTGATCGGGCGTCTGTTGAGGAAATGGTGGCGCGACAGGTGGCCGAGATGTTTATCACGGGGAATCCGGAAGTTATCCGTGCTCGCCGCTCGGTTTCGTACCGACAAACGTGCCAACCTCGGAAAGCCGGATGGGGGGTTTGTGAACGACGTGGGAGTATTGGGAAGGAGTAGGCGGGAAGAGAAGCGGTGGAGGGTTAAGGAAGTTTACGATTGCGGGGAGAGTTGTGGATGAACGTGGGAACGGTGTAGCGGATTTGGAGTTGCAGGTGGGCAAACAGACTGTCTATACGGGGACGAGCGGGGATCTTGTGGTAAGCGTGAACAGGAAAAAGCGATACAAGCTGACGCTTGGCGTCGAAGACTTCTTGACCGTTGGGTGCCGTGTTGTCTCCGCGCCTGCAGAGGTCACACCAGGGGAGGAGCCGGTTGTGATTGTAGTTGCCCGGACATCGGCCAACCGGGAAAATCCAAGGTAAAAACTAAAGGGCGACTCGGTTAGGAGTCGCCCAGAAGTCTGCTACCTACCAAGTACCGACGGTGCCGGGACAGCGCTAAGAAGAATTCTAAAATCGTCCCTAGGGCGCATCACCTCAAATGCGCGCGCGTCGTGGGAAATGATTTGGCGCGATGGATTCGAAGGATAGAGGTATGATTTCCGTCAACTGCACTGGCGCGGAATTGTTGTAGCGTACGTCCGCCTAAAACGTATGTGCACTGAAAAACCGTAGCCGCGGCTCCAACGCAAAGGAGATCTTCCGTGAAACGAACAATCGGGTTGGTTGTGATTTGTGTTTTGTTGCTCGGAGTTTCAATGCTGGCGCAGGCTCCGCAAGGGCCGCCGAAACCGGGCCCGGAGGTGAAGCGGCTCGCGTATTTTGTTGGCGACTGGAAAGAAGAGGGTAAATCTACCGCGCACGGTATGGCTGGCCCGGTGTCATCAACTCAAAAGTGGGAATGGGTGTCCGGAGGATTTTTTATTGTGGGTCACTCGGACAACAAATCGCCCGTGGGCGACTTTAAGATCATGGCCGTATTGGGATATGACCCGGAAACAAAAATGTACACCTACAACGCATTCGACAGTTGGGGCGAACTGATCACGGCCAAAGGAAATGTCAGCGGCGACACTTGGACTTGGATGATTGAGACGATGATGCAAGGTAAGCCGATGAAGACGCGCTTGACCGAGAAGGAAGTCTCCAAAACGCAATACACACTCAAATATGAATCGTCCACAGATGGCGGCAACACGTGGACATCCGATCTGGAATCGACGTTTACGAAGGTGGTGGCGGCGCCGGCAGCGAAGTAAGAATTGGTCGAGATGATTTTTTGGGGCGCGTGGCGAACAGGCTGCGCGCCTTTATTATTGCGTCATTTTACTACCCCGGTTTTCTAAGTATTTGCTTACCCGAAAAAACCTCCTGTTGTCCCTGATTCGACTCAAGCGAAACGTTTGATGAAGCCGCGATGCACGAGGCAACGGAAACCTGAACCCACAGTAGCGCAAGAAGGGTCAGTTGTAGATCGTGAGAACACTCCTCCTGAGACGATCCTGTTATACATAGGCAAGCATCCCTAGAAACATGGGGCATCCCCACGGACAAGGCTCCACAGGTCTCGAACGCAAGGTAAGTACTTGGTCAAATTGATAGCTGGGCCTCTCTCAAACTGGCCACGAAATCACCCAAGGAAGTTCTAAAATCGTTTCCTTGGGCGCGCCACTCCTGTTATCGCCACGTCGAAGGGCTCGCAGCGCCTCCAGCAGCCGGAAAGCTTAGTCTAGCCTGATGCCGATCCGGACCCCGTGATTCGGTGTTAGACTCGCGCTCGCAAATCCCAAATGAAACGGGAGGAGTTCGATGGGTCGTATTCTTTGCAAGTGGATCGTGCTCTCAGCGGCCCTGTTGGCGCCGGCGACGAGTTTCGCTCAGGTGGCCTGCACGCGGGACGGCCTGCAAGCTGCGACCGATCTCTACATGGAGGCTCAAAGCAAGGGCGATCCTTCCGGCATGCCGCTGGCGAACGGGCTTGCTTATATCGAGAACATGCAGGTCGTCGACATCAAATCGGGTGTCATTCAGAAACCGCTGAAGATCGATTTNNGTCCTCGGCACGCGCCTCCGGATCAATCACGACAAGATCGCGGAAATCGAATCGATGGTAACCCAGCAGGGGGACTGGCTATTTAACGCCGACAACTACTTCAAGTGGTCGCCCAATGAAGATTGGGGAGTGATTCCGCCGGGACAGCGCGACAGCCGCGATACGCTGGTTGCCGCGGCCAATGCGTATTTCGATGCTTTCCTGGAGAAGAAACTCGACCTGGTGCCGTGGGGATACCCATGCAACCGCACCGAAGGTGGCATCCGGACCGGCAAAGGGGCGCCGGACGATAGCTGCACGGTCGGTGTGCCAGCTGGCGTCAACATAGTGGCGCGGCGCTTCATCGTTGACGAGACGACTGGAGCGGTTGTCGGGTTCTGCACGTTCGGTGTTGGCGGATTGGCGGATTCCCACCTCTTTCGCGTAGAGAAGGGCAAGCTCCGTTACGTGCATAGCCTCACACACGTGCCGCCGGGCTACCATGTTCGGGTCAACGGGCAGCCCGTGCCCAGCTCCGGACCCAACACCCCGGCACCCGGCAAACAGTAATGAACTGAAATCGAGTTCCGCGCTGCATGGAGGAGCACTTTACTTCACGTCCGCGGCGCGCTGGGTTGCGTCGCCGGCATATTTTCTGCATTGGTCCTGCATGCTGCCGGCGGTCTGCGCGCAGCGATTGAATGCGTCCGCTGCTTCCTTATATTTGCTCAAGTTCTCGAGGTCTGCTCCCAGAATAAAGTAATCCGTCGGGTCGGGCGTCGCTTCATTCTGAGTCGCCGTTATGAGCTCCTTGGCGGAAGCGTCGTATTGTTCGCGGCGGAAGTAGACGAGACCAAGGCCGCTGTGCGCCACAGCCAGCTCACCCGTTTTGAACTGGGCGAATTGGTCATCCGTGAGGGCGGCGGGTTTCTGCATTTTGTCCATCAAGTCGAGAACGTGTTTTTCGTACACCTCGGCCTTGTCCAGATTCTTATCGGCATTCGGCGCGCTAGCGTCAAAGGCGCGGGGAATCACCCATCCGCTCAGCGCAAGCAGATGCACATCGTCCGGAAACAGCGAAAGACCCTTCTCCGAATAGATGTAGAAGCTCGGCAAATCCTTCCTGTCATAATAAGTCTGCGACAGTTCCTCGTAGACCGCTGCGGTGTAGCGGTCTGACGCGTATTTCGCCAGGAAAGCGATGCCGAGGTGAATCTTTTTGTCCCCGTCCTCGTCGGCTTTATGAAACGCCTGGTAGGATGCCTCTTCTTTTGGATCGCCCAGTTCCTGGCGCAGGTACTTCTCGGTCATATCCGTCTGTGCCTGCCGCCCATCCATCGAGGTCACTGAGTTATTCACCGGCCCCGCGGGGGACGTCCCCGCTTGTCCGTTCGCAATTTCGGGGAAAAAGAGCAAGGCCGCAAGGAATGCCGCCGCGACGGCAAAAGCCAAATTGTGAGTTGACTTCTTCACGGCCCAATTTTCCTTCGTGGAAGCAATTTATCCTCGCGGGGCTGGGCGAGTTTATTCCCAGCCTGTTTTTGAGTTATACGGCATCATGAAACCCATGGCTTCGATCTCGTGGATCTTGCCGCCGCTGATCTTGTAAATATGCGCGGCCGGAAGATCGAAAGGCTTGAAGTTCATGTCCACGTGATCGACGCCCGGCACGCCCACAATCTTCAGGGTCTTTTCCTCCATCGGATGCCGGAATTGTGAAAGCCCAAACACGAGACCGGTTTCCGGGTCGGCGATTTCGACCCGCCGCGGTTCGATGCGCTTGATATAGCTCATGACGCGCGTGTCGAGCTGCGAGGCGCAGCCCATCGCGCCCATGGTGCCGCGGCCCGGTGTGGCCGGCGGAGGATTGCTCGTCGTCTGAAAGCCATTCTCGCGGCGAACGCAATCATCCGCGAAGGGCGCGGCGTGGCCGTCGCTATTGACGAGCGCGTCGTAGTACGAAGCCGCGATTTTCAACATTTGGTCGCGAGGGATGCGCTGGGCGGTAGGAACCGTCGTGAGTAACCCTGGGCGGGGCAACTGGAGGTTGGGGAGGCTGGTGTCTCGAAGACCGCGAGCGATCAGGTGCTCGGCCTCCACGATTTGACCGTCGCGGATCTTCAGCCGCAGCGCAAGCTCGATCGGTCTATCGTTCTCCTGCATGACTCCCAGGAAGCCGATTTCCTGAGAAACAGTATCGGGCACGTAGATCTTGAAGGTAGTCGGTATAGCGGAGGCGGTCTTCCAAAGACCGTCGCCGGGCTTCATCGGGACGGTGTTTTCGACGAACTTAACGTTCGGTGAAAACTTCACGATCGATGGGTCGTGGGCAACAAGACCGGCCAAATAAATATTGGTGGTCATGATCAGACACGCGCGATCGCATTGTTGCGCTCGGGACGCGGGCGATAACACAAACACGCCAATTAACAAAAGCACAATCGCGGCAAATCGAGATGCTGTTTTCAACTTATCTCCCCTGGGATATCGGTGCTGCTACGCGGTTGCGCGTTTTGGCCAAAGTTCTGCACTCGCGATCCGCGCGCCTTCAACCAATGCCTCGAATTTTGCCCACATCACGGAGGGCGCCGCGCGTTGAATAAATTGCGCCTGCGCGAAGCCACAATCCGTGCCCGCCATTAGATTTTCGCGTCCGACCAGGCGCGCAAAGCGCACGATTCGGTCGGCGACAAGTCGCGGATGCTCGACCGTCATCGTGTGATGTGTGACTACGCCGGGAATCAGGATTTTGCCCTCTGGCAGTTTCGTCGTTTCCCAGACACGCCACTCATGCTCGTGGCGTGGATTGGCCGCCTCTATCAAATACGCTCCGGCGCGCACGCCCAGGATGAAGCCGAGAATTTCCTCAAGCGGCGCGTCCGCGAGATGCGGCACATGCCAGCTGCCGAAGCAAACGTGATACCGCACGCGATCCTCGGGAATACCCTCAAGCGCATGATTCAACGCCTCGATGCGCAACCCGGCCCATTGCCGGTATTTTTCCGGACTTTGCTCGACGTAGTGATCGTACATATTGGCGAGCACGGCGTCGTCAATCTGCACGAGCATCCCCGATCCGTAAATCGCGCGATATTCCTCGCGCAGTGCATCGGCAATCGCGTACACGTACTCCTTTTCCGTCGGATAGTATTCGTTCACGCCGTCGTATGCTGAGCTTGCCGGCGCGACGACCGGCAGAAACGCTTCCTCCACATTCACCGCGCGCAGCGCCGCCTTCAAATTCGCGATATCGCGGTCGATGCTGATGTGGTCGCGATATTTGATCGGCCCCACGCACGCTTCGGTCGGCACGCCATTCGACATCCACGGAAATTCCGCCGCCATCACTTCGGGAAAGCGATCGCGGTCGCGTCCCAACCAGTAAACCGGGCGCAATTGTTCCGGCCGGTGCTCGAATCCGGTGATGCGTTCGAGGATGTAGTTCGACCAGCTGGATTTCCCGAATTCGCCGTCGTTGACGATGTCAATGCCTGCCTTTGCCTGCATCTTCACGACTTCTGCGACCGACTCGCGTAGAGCCTGTTCGTAGCGCTGCTTGTTCTCGACTGACTCACCTGCAGCCGCGGCAAGATCCCGCAAATGTTGTGGACGAACGATACTGCCGACGTGCGTGGTTAGAATGCGGTTTTGGCTTCGTTTCATTCGTGGCTTTCCCCGGGCTAAGTGTTAGTCAACCAGCTTCGACTCAATTTCGAGACGTGGATCCCGCCGGAACCATGATGGGCTCGAGCGTTCCCAGAATCTCCTTGCGACGTTCTTCGAACCACGGAGGCAAATGCAGCTTTGTGCCAAGTTCGCTGGCCTTTTCGTCTTTTTCGAATCCTCCGGGCACATTGCAGCAGCACTCGACCAATATCCCGCCCGGCGAACGAACGTACATCGAGTGAAAATAAAAGCGATCCTTGATTTCGGATGCGTCCGTATAGCCGAGCTCCTCGTAGATCGCCTTCTGCGCCGCGAGCGCATCATCGTTCGCTACCCAGAGTGCGAGATGATGGACCGTCCCAGCGCCAAATGTCCAACTGCCCGGAGCGCGGTCCGGCTCGTGCAGCAGCGTCAAGGTTCTGTTCGCTCCGCCGCTGCCGATCTCGAATCGATGGTATGCGCCGTCCACGCCCGTTTTCCGGAAGCCGATTGCTTCGGTAAGAAATTTCTCCTGCTCACTCACGTCGCGGACCGAAAGCACAGTGCCGTGAAAGCCGCGCACCGACTCAGACTGCGCAATCTCTTTCGTCGTCCAGCCTTCGCGCGAATCGTCCTTGTCTTCCAGTACTTCGAAGCTCAGCCCGGCGGGATGACTGAATCGAACGAGCCTTTGCCCGAACCGCTCTTCCATCGCGCCGTGTTCAACTCTGTGCCTCTTGAAATGCTCCTGCCAGAACGATAGCGAGCCTTTGGAGACCGAGTAGGTAATTGACTGCACCTGCCCGGATCCGCGCTTTCCCAGCTGACGGCTGTAGGGAAATGTCGTCATGATCGAGCCGGGCTCGATGTTCGCGTTCGAGTAATACAAGTGGTAGTGCGGGAAGCGGCCGTCCATCAGGACCGTTTGTTTGGCCAGCCGCTGGCCGACCACTCCAGTAAAAAAATTGACATCTTCCTGCGCTCCGCCCGCACAGGCGGTAATGTGGTGATATCCGGTCGCGGGATAATCCATGACGCCCTCCTAGCCGGGCGATAATGCTCGATGACTACCAGAGCTTTCACTGTGGCCGCCGGAAGAGTCCGTTTTCTCGCCCGACACTTCGTTTGCAACTTCCGAGACCAATCGGAGCTTCGCAAACTCCTCTTCCTCGCTCAGCCGATTCCCTTCGGCGGAGCTAGCGAGTTCACTCTGCGCTTGCAACAGCGTACGCGGCTACTTACTACGGCCAAATCGTTTGTGTCAACAGAATCTTGTATTCAGTTTCAGATATCGTAAAAAATGATCTCATTTGTTTTCTTCGAAAGGATGAAGAGAGACTGCGACGTATGTATACAATCAGTTGACAAAAGAACAATCGCAGCAATATTGTTAGCGGCCAAGAGGTCATTGCAGCGACCCCCAAGATGATCCAAGTTCTCAAGAAAGACCGAGCCGCCGTGCTGCTAGTTCAACTTGTTCTGCTGGCGATTGTTTTCGTTCGCCCGGCGCGCGGGCAGGAAGATCCGTCCGGAGAATGGTCACCGCGATTTGACGAGGATCAGAGAGAGCGGCTGGCTGGGGCCGAGATCGGAGACTATCTCGGCCTGCCGATAAACGCCGCTGCGCGTCTGAGAGCCGACAGCTGGGATGCGACACTCGTCGAGCTGCCGGAGAATCAATGCCGCCAGCATGGATCGGACTACGGCTGGCGCGGTCCGTCGCAACTAAGCATCTGGAAGGAAGTGGACCGGGCCTCACAGAAAGTGATCGCCTACCACACCCACCTTTCTGCCTACGGCGCCGAGCAGACCATCTGGATGGACGGGCGCCCACATCCTCCCGACTACGCGCCTCACACCTGGGCGGGATTTTCGACCGGCAAATGGGAAGGCGACATTCTCGTGGTGACGACAACCCACCTAAAAGAGAACTGGCTCGGGCTCAACGGCGTTCCCCGCAGCGATCTCGCCACGGCGAGCGCTCACATCATGCGCCACGGGAATTGGCTGACCGTCGCCGCGATCACCTACGACCCGGTTTACCTCACCGAGCCCCTAATTCGCACGGTCGACTTTGTCTACAACCCTCAGCAGCAAATGGCGCCCTGGCCTTGCGAATCGGTGGATGAAGTTGACCGCCCCGCCGGCGTCGTGCCGCACCATTTGCCCGGCACAAATCCCTACCTCGAGGAATTCGGCCGCAGATACGGAGTCCCAATCGAAGCCACTCGTGGCGGCGCGGAAACGATGTACCCGGAGTACCAACAAAAGGTGCAGAAAATGAATATCCCGCCGCCTCTGCCGAAGAAAACTCCCAGCAAATAGCGACGGGATCGGAAAGTTCCCGCTCGGCGCTTTCGCCAAGCGATCTTCACGTTCTACATCCACTTATCGATCGACACACTCTTCGAATAGCTCATATTCGCGACCTGGTAATACGGATTCGTCTGCCCGCCCACGACGACTACGTTGATCAGCGACGTGCTGGGCCATCGCGGAATCAGATCGTCGTCCTTAAGCGTCGCAGCTTGCGGCCCCCGCAATGCCGCGCCGCCGGTGAAAAGCATAGTTTTCGCGTCCTTCACCTTCAGGGTCGCGTTCTTTTCAGTCGTACAGCTTGTCCTTCGTGTCGTACCCCAGCGTGACCAGATCCTGCGCCACCAGCGGATCCAGGACCGCCAGCGCACCGAAAATCGACGTCAAGGGAATGAAATTGTAGAGCAACCCCTGATCGAACTGCGGCACTGGCTTCATCGCGCTTCCCAATCCTCCCTGTCCTTGCGCGATTCCGTAACCAAAAAACACGCTCACTATGTTTTCTTCCTTCTTGAATCCCCTCTGCACATGAAACGGCGTCCACGGGCTGTCCTTCTCGTTCTCCACGATGATGATATTCCCTAAATTGACGGCGTTCCCTTGCGTGCCCATGTAGTCTCGCCCGGCTGCCCGCAATTGCCGCAGTTTTTCGAGAAGAGCGTCCACGCCCGCCCCACCGCAGCGTGCACCTGGCTGAACGGTCCCATGGCGCCAATTCCGTAATTCATGTTCAGCGTGTCGCGAAGCGGACCGTTAATCACCGCAGCGGTCGCAAACGAGTTTGTCGAACTCGAAAGAGACGGCAGCCCGCTCGCTGCAATCGCCAAGATAATCGGTAGATACTCCGGCTCGGCTCCGGCCATTACGGCGTTGACCGCCACATTCCGCACGGTGAACTTCCATGCGGGGAACGACTCGCGTGCCGGCGTCAGCTCGCCGATGACCTCCTCCGGATCGTGGCTCGTGCCCTTCAGCATCGCGTCCACTTTTTCTTTCGTCGGAATGATGATCGGCACGAAATCCGTCATTCCCTTGTTCATGTAATATTTCTGCAGGCTGTCGTACGTGTCCACGAACGTCGGCGGCCCCACCGACGGCGTCACCGTGACCGTCTTCTGCTCGTCCGCGATAAGTGGATTCGTCAGCGCCGCGATCACTTCGGGCATCAGCGGCTTTCCGGTGACCGGATCATTCCCCTCGAGGTAGGCGTACATTTGCTCGTCGCTCTTTCCCCAGATTGGGTGCGGGGTGAAACAAATCCGCTCGTGAGGCATTCCGCGCTTCGCAACGGTGGAGGTTGCGAGATCCTTGAACGCGACGGTGACCGTTGGAGCGGTCGGAATACCCAACTTCTCAAGATTTGCGCAGTGACCGACGGTTGCTGGTGTGCAGGTGCTTCAATGACCGATCGCGATGATGACGGCGTTGCCCGTGGCCTTGATCTCGGCCCACAGCGCGGGGTCCTCATCGGCGAATCCGCCCTTTTTCAATCGATATTGGATTGTAACGCTAGGCATATTCTTCTTGAACCAGATCGAAATCTGATCCAGGAAGTGGTCGGCGCCGGGAAAACCATCCGAAATTAAATAGATTGTCTTGTTTTCAAGGCTCGGCAGTCGCGGGGCCATCGGAACCAGTTGTATACCGGGAGGCATGCCGTGCGGGTTGAGGCCCTCGAACTTGACCTCGGTCGCTGCCGGTTGAGCTTTGTGTTTTTGATCGCTCGCCGCGACCGAGCCTGCCAGGATTGCAGGCGAAACCCCGAGCAGCGACGGCAATGCTCGCCGATTGATCTTGATGTTCGCCGCCCGAGAAACACCGCAGGTGACCTGCTGGGTTCGCCCCTATTTTCCGCGCGCCGCTTCTTCGTTCTGGCTCTGATGCGTCCGCCATCCTTCGGCATATTGCGTCCGCGGAACCTCGGAGTACGGCACGGGGCTCACGGTTGCGCGAATCTTCGTCTGAACGTGCCGCTCGACCGTCGGCTTGGCCGATCCGCCGCCTTCCTCGCCCCAAACGAACGTCACTTCCGTGCCCGGCTCGGCATATTCCTCATTCAGAATCGCCAGCGTCAGCATCCGGCCTTCGTTTGCGCTGTATCCGCACCAGGTCGAGATCCCGATCGTCTCGCCGCCGCTCATCACTTTGTCGTAGGGCAGCGTCGCGTAAACCGCCGACGGAAAATCGAAATACTTTGCCCGGTCGCTCTTGCTGAACATGGTGTTGATCGCGTGCGTCACTTCGTTGCCGTCGAGCGCCAAAGTCACCTTCTTGCGGTGAGGCTTGTTGGCCATCTTTTCCAGCGCTTCACGCCCGATGAAATCGTGATCGAACTTGATGATCGGGCCGTAACCGAGATCCCACGGCGTGAGGTAATAATCCTCGATGTTGCTCGAATAAAAGCTTCCACCGAGCGACGCGATCGCTTCGTAACTGTTCGGCGGCAGCCATTGCCGGTACGCCTTTAGCTTGTCGCCGGAGTAAATCGCCGGCATCGGAGAAGGTATCCATCCGGATTCAAGTGTGTTCGACGAATACGCTCGCGCGCCCACGAGTCGCAGTCCGAATTCTTTGCCAGCCTCAAAAATTGCCAGTCTCACCGCTTCGCCGTCCTCCCACGGCCCGAAAAGCTCGAACCCCGGTTGCCCCGCCATACCGTGCCGCAATGCGCGAACCTTTCTTCCAGCGATCTCGATCGTGGTCATGTTGAAAAATTTCAGATCCGGAGGCGTCCTCCCGGTTGCTTTTTCGATCGTCTTCATCGCGTTCGGACCCTGGACCTGATAGCGATATGCTTTGCGAACGATCGGTCCCGGCCGCGCGACAGACCGCTCGTCGCGCTCGAACTTCACGTTGTACTTGCCGGTTTCGCCGTTATACTGCACCCAGTTGTGGACGGAGGGGCGCCCCACCAGATTGAAAAGATCCGTCTCAAGGTAAAACAGGATCACGTCGCCGATCACGTAGCCGTCGTAATTGCACGGGACAAACTGCTTCGCCTTGTCCGGCTCGAAGTTCTTGAAGCTGTTGACACCGAGGTCGGAGAAAAGCCTTAGTGCGTCGGGCCCCTGCACGTACATGTCGGTCATGTGATACGACTGATTGAACAGCACGCAGGTCTGCTGCCAGGCGCGCTGCTCGTCTCTCCAGTTTGAATATTCGCTGGCGACAACCGGATACACGTAGGGCCCAGTCTGCGAGTTGCGAAGTAGATTTACTGGATTTCCCGCCGCTTGCAGTACGTCCTCGAGACTCTTGTGGCTCACCGTTTCTCCCGTCATCTGAATTGAACCCGCCCCTGCCTCTACCCCCGCTCAGACAGCTAGCGCCGGAAAAAGGCATGGCAGGAAGATAAAAGGCGGTCGCGAGTCCTGTCAAGCCAATTGTACCCAAGGTCAATTTCTATGTATCCCGACGTACAAGAACGTATTCATTCTGAATCGCATCATTCCAGATAAATTGGCGTAAGTTTATAGTCATAACGGATGTTATTCAGAACCATGACGTAAACATAATTCGTTACTGTATACATTTTTGTCTTGACAAGTACATTCCGCCGGTAGTAATACGCGCACAACAACGGGGGCGGGAGCCCCCGACTTCAAATCTCGAAGCGACGGAAGGACGGTGGGAAATGGCAAATTGCCAGGGGCCCGGGAAGCGCATTGGTGTGTCTCTATGTTTGATTTTCCTCGTTGTTCTATTCTGCGCGATCCACGCGCAAGGCCAAGCTGAAACCGCCACGATCAACGGAACCGTCACAGATCCGTCCGGTGGTGCCGTCGCCGGAGCGAAAATAGAAGCCACCAATCTTGGAACGAATGCGACGCAGACCACCGTCACCGATTCTGCCGGCCGCTTCAGCGTGGCCGATCTGCCTGTCGGCACCTACAACGTGCAGGCCTCGACTGCGGGTTTCAAAACAGTCGTGGAATCCGGAATCGTTCTCGCCGTCGGCGGATCCGTCGTCGTGGATTTTGCTCTCCCCATCGGCCAAATGTCGCAGACTGTCAACGTAGAAAGCGAGGTTTCACGCGTCGAGACGACGACCTCCGAAGTTTCCACTCTCATCAGCCCGCAGCAAATGCGCGATTTGCCGCTGAACGGCCGCAATTTCGAACAGCTCCTCACACTCGCCCCAGGCGTGTCGACGGTAGCGGCGGCACTCAACGCCGTGACCGGTCGCCTCTATGGCATGCAGAACAACTACTCCGTTTCCGGTTCGCGGCCAACCGGCCAGATGTTCTTGCTGGATGACACCGACATTCGGGACTTCTGGGAGCATGGCACGGGTTCGGGTTACAGCGGCACGTCGCTCGGCGTCGAAGCCATCGGCGAATTTCAAGTGCTCACCAACACATACACGGCTGAGTTCGCGGGGAACGGTGCTGTCGTAAATGCGACCTCGCGCGCTGGAACCAACGATTTTCACGGCGGCGCATACGAATTCTTCCGCAACAATGTTTTAGACGCCCGCGATATCGTCGATCCAACGTCCGGCCCGCCCCCCTTCAGGAGGAATCAGTTTGGTGTCGATGTCGGTGGCCCCATAAAAAAGGACAAGCTGTTCTTCTTCGGCAACTGGGAAGGCCTCCGGCAATCTCTTGCGACAACCACGGATCTCTTTCTTCCCGAGCCATACGTTGCGCAGGGCATGATGTCGTGCGCTAGCCCCAACGCTTTTCCTGTTACGGTGACGGGAGCTTGTGTCCCCTCAACCGCCGCCAACAGTACACAGCCGGGAATTATGATCGGAGCTGTTCCGACTCCGAATGTAACGTCGCAGCAGATCGCTGCGCTGTACAGCCTTTGTAAGGGATGTAAGGCGATTACGCCCACAGTGCCAGTCGCCCTTCCGGGCAACACCGCCTGCGCTCAACCAGGTTGTGACCTGGGCGGATATTACGAGGTTGCGACTGCCCCGCCCCTGGTCATCAATGAAGATTATGTCATGGGGCGCGTCGACTACACACTCGGCACCAACGATTCATTCTTCGGCCGCTATACCATCGATAACGCGAAAGTCGGTGATCCACGTGATCCGATGGAGATCTTCCCGGAGACCGATCACACGCGAAACCAGTTTTTGACCCTCACGGAACGGCACGTCGCTTCCGCCACGCTGGTGAACTCGTTGCGCTTCGGCTACGTTCGCAACAACGAAAATTCCCAGGCGCAGCCGGGCCTCACGTCGGGTCAGATATCGGCCGCAAACGCATTTAGTACGGGGCTGGGCGGACCTGCTATCACCACCGATCCTCTCCGCTTCACCCCCGTGCCGGGCTTCGCCGACGAATTGCCCCGCGAAGACGGCCAGACAATCGGCTTCGAGGGGATCGCCGCTATTGGCCCGGACCCTAATCGGCCCGATGAGATCGTTCAGAACAAGTTCAGCGGCGGCGACGATGTGGTCTGGACGCATGGCGCCCACAGCATCAAGTTTGGCGCCGTCGTCACCAGAATTCAAACCCAAAACCTCCAAACTGCTTACTCAAACGGCGGCAACTATATTTCCTACGCCTCGATCGCCCCGTTTTTCCGCGGGAACTACGATGGCGAGCTTTTCCTACAAGGGTCACCTTTCCTCGCGTTCGCGGTTCCACCGGGGGATAACAATGCCACTCGATATTTCCGGGAAATCCTGATCAATCCGTACTTCCAGGACGACTGGAAAGTGACCTCTCGGCTTACATTGAACCTCGGCTTCCGCTACGATTACGATACCAATCCCGTGGGCTGGGCTTTCGGCGGTATTCCGATGACCACCATCGTTGGCTCCTTCCTCCCACCCATTGGTCCGGTGGCGCCTGCTAGTGGTCCTGTGTTTACGGCCGTGAATCATGTCTTTGCGCACAACATCAACGTCAAGAACCTCGAGCCCCGCTTCGGATTTGCTTTTGATCCCTTCAAGGATCACAAGACCTCGATCCGCGGAGGCGTCGGCTTGTTCGATGACCCCACGTCGGGCCGGCTGTGGGAGTCCAACTTCATCAACACTTTCCCCTCCGGCTCCTCGTTTGTCGTTTTGCCCGATTTCCCAAATATATGTGACACCGGTTGCAATCCTCCTGGTTCAACAGCTGAGTTTGCCGGGGTAACCTATCAACCCCACGGCATCTCTCCCTACCAGATAACTTACAATCTGAACGTGCAGCGCGAGGTTGCACACGGTACGGTCCTTTCTATCGGCTATGTCGGCTCGGTGTCACGCCACCTTTGGACGCAGGGGGACATCAATCCTCCGCAGTGCATCGGTGATACCACCGGCAACGACTTCCCGGACTGCACCGGCTTACCGTTGATTCCAACGTCCCTCCCAACCGCTTCGGGCGGGGGCTTCACTGTCGTTTCTCCCAGCGCACTATCCGGCTGCCCGGACCCGCAAGAGCTCACGGTGACCAGGACCCTTCCCGGCCCCGCGTTGGGCTGCTACGGAAGTGGCCCGCAATTTGCGACCCCAGCAACACAGGCGTCGGGCCAACCCGGACCAAGGATCAATTCGGCCTTCGGATCGGTAATCCAAGCCTATAACACAGGGGCCTCGAGCTACAGCTCTCTGCAAGTCGCCCTGAACCGCCAGTTCGCGCGCAACCTGGCTGGTCAGGTGAACTACACTTGGTCCCGCTGCATTGACGACGGATCGTTCGCTTCATCCCTGGAGGAATTCGCGCAACTGGTCACCGATCGCTACAACGAGCGTTACGACTACGAGAACTGTACCTTCGACATCCGCCACAATATCAGCGGCAATATCCTCTACTCCTTGCCTTTCAAGGGAAATCGGCTTGTCGAGGGATGGCAGATCTCGTCGATCGTCGGGATTCACACGGGGTTGCCGTTGAACGTCTACAACTCCGGCATTCAATTCTCGGATCCCGCGGACTTGTCAACCCAGTGGGGTTCAAGAGCAAACTACACGTTCGCACCCGGCTGCACTCCAAACCACCTCGAAAAGAAGAGAATCAGCCCGACGACAATCCAGTGGTTCGATCCCGCGTGCTACGAAGCGCAAGCCCCAGGATTCTTGGGGGATGTTAAGCGAGACAGTCTCCCGGGTCCCGGCACCTTCAGCGCCGACTTCTCCATCAAGAAGGACACCAAGATCACCGAGAGGCTGAACGTGGAATTTCGTACGGAGTGTTTCAACTGCTTCAATCACTTCAACGTCGGAGGGACAGGGGCCGGCGTGCTCGGCGCCATAAATGAACCCAACAATTCCGCAGGGCAAACCACGTTCTCTCAGTCGCCCGTTGTTACTCCTCGGCAGATTCAATTCGCTTTGAAGCTCGACTTTTAGTGGATCTGACGCCTGGGGCTTTGGTCGGTCCCGGATTATCTGTGGGCCGGCCAGAGTCCTTAGCTACCCCCCGCGACTGTTCGTGACTAAAGGTCCCGATTTCGCGCCCAAGGTGCGCGCCGCTCGAACTTCCAGAAAACTGTTGCATACAGAAGCATGTTTATGTATACATCTACGAACAGGGTCCTTGTCTCATGATCAAAAACGGTCCCGTTTGCCGCCCGAGGGTAGGACCACCCCCAACTTTCGGGCGGCATTTTGATTTCTTTCAGACACTTACCAACCTTTGGAGCCTGAGTCCCGTAGAAACCCGAAACGTCTGTGGCGCACATTGGATGCATTTAGCCTGGATTGCTTGGCTTGCGCCAGCGCGTGGGCAGCCACGCAATGCGGAAGTCACGGTAGGCCCACCTCGCAGTCCTGTTCCGGCATGCTCCGAGTCCGCAACCCACGCTCCCGCGATTGCTTGCGCAGCGGGGAGTTGATACCATGCGCGGTGAACGGACACAAAAATGGCCGGCAAAAACTCTCGGGTTATCGTCCGCATCCGCGAAATGATTTTGCACGGCGAGCTTGCTCCGGGCGAGCGCGTGCGCGAAGTCGAGCTCGCAAGCAAGCTCGGCGTCTCGCGCACTCCAGTCCGCGAATCGCTTCCGATTCTCGCGCAGGAAGGCGTGCTCACCCAGCTCGATACCCGAGGCTTCGTCGTGCGCGCCTTTACCCCCCAGGAAATCATGGACGCAATCGATGTGCGAGGCGTGCTGGAAGGCCTCGCCGCGCGTATGCTTGCCGAGCAGGGTCCGCCGCGCCGCCTGATCCAGTCCCTGCATGAGTGCCTTCGCGAAGGCGACGAAATCTTCGCCAAGCGCCATCTTGTGGAATCAGACGAAGCCCGCTACGGCGAAATGAACAAGCAATTTCATTCCTTCATCGTTCAGGGTGCGGGAAGCAAAGTCATTGCTGAGGCCATCGAGCGCAACGGCCGTATCCCGTTTGCCGCCGCCCACGCAATCGCCTTCGACAAAGTGGATCTCCCGGGTATGTATGCTTCGCTCAGCTACGCGCATCGCCAGCACCACGCAATCGTGAATGCTCTCGAGTACGGCGAAGGCGAACGAGTTGCGGCTCTCATGTACGAGCATGCCTATGGCACGAAGGCCAGCATCAATATGAATCGGAAAACGTGGCGAGTCGGTCCCGATGAGGACGATACTTCCGCTGCGAAACAAGATCCCACGAACATTCTGCAATCGTGACAACTCGCCTTCCTTCGCGATCTCGCTGAGGCCTGCTTTGGTGGCAAATTCGTTGTGACGGCGGCACGGGAAGCGTATCATCCGCACGGACAAGAAGTTCAAATCGGAAATTCCTGTTCAAATCAAAGGGGCCCAAGTGTCACAAACATTCAAGAACGCTACGCGCGGACTAGCTGCGATCACCCTGATGCTGCTGATTATCCCAATTGCCTCGGCGCAAACGCCCTGGGCAACGCTGGATGCGCCTCCAACAGGAATCGCGCCTTCGGGAGATGTTCTTCGTCCCGGCCATCTTGGCCGCCAGATCGGGAACGTCGAGCAAACCATGCATTTCTATTACGATCTTATCGGACTGGAACTTCGCGGAACGCGCGATCAACCGCGTCCCTTCAGCGCGCATCACGGGCTGCAGGAATTTGTGGAGCTCGGCCAGGATGTGTCCGACCCCTATGACGCATACAGCCGTGCGGCTCTTCTTCCCATTCCGGGGACCGCCGCCGCGCCGGGTGGGCCTGAAATGACCATCGAGGCCATCGAAATAAAAGGAATCGCGTCTCGCCCATTCAACCCACCGTTGACCGATCCGGGTGCCTCGTACCTGACGCTCATCGTAACCGACCTTGATAAGACGCTCGGCCTTCTGAAGGATGAGAAATTTCCTGTGATCACTGTCGGCGGAAGCCCAATCGAGCTGCCCAGCTGGCCTGGCATGACCGGCAAAATCCGCGCGGTGTTCGTGCGCGATCCTGACGGATACCCCGTCGAATTGATCGAGGTGACTCCCGCGCCAGCGTCAACCGGCGCCCCCGGCAGCAAGGTTTTAGGCGCGCGTGCCTCGGTGGTTGTGGACGATCTCGAAAAAACGTGTCGTCTGTACCAGAGCCTGGTGGGACCCGACTTCAAGTTTTGGGAAAGTCCGTCGTTAATGGGCGACAAGGCATACGAGAACCTGACCGGCACGACCGGCCAGTTCCGATTGGCGATGGCTATGGTCCCCGGCTCTCCCGTAATCATGCAGTTCATCGAATACAAGAAGCACAACAAGCATTTCGCGCGCGGATACTTTCAGGATCCCGGCGCAGCGCATTTTTTGTTCTTCTCTAAAGACGACGACGTGATGATTGCACGGGTTAAAGCAGCCAATCTGCACACGCTGAGCAAGTCGGACGTGCCGGTATTCATCAGTCCCACGACGCGATCTTTCTTCGTGCCGGATCCCCAAGGGTTCTGGATGGAGTTCATGGACAACGGCGTAAAGAAGGACCCGACGGCGAAATAGGGGCCAGGATCTACCGCGTACTTCCTTCCGGCTCCGGCCATCGCGCCGGCCGCTTCTATAGCCCTCACGTAACCGCTCGCGGTGGGCCGCGTGGCTTTGATCTGCCCATCCGGCGCCAATAATTCTCCCCCCGCGCGACCGATTTGTTACCCTCCTTCCCGAAACCGTCGCGCTGACTTTGGAGATTCGAATTTCTGTGAAATCAAAACGGAAACATGGAATCGGCCGTGGCGCCAACTAACCCGCCGTCCGCACCAGGCGGCATGCTGCGGATTCTCGGCGTCACTTTTGGAATTGCGGTTGCCGTCGGAGGCACAATCGGCTCCGGAATCATGCGGACTCCGTCGCAGATAGCCAACCGGCTGCCGAGCGTGCCATTGATTATGTTGGTGTGGGCGGCTGGTGCACTCTACTCGCTGTTGGGAGCGTGGTCGCTCGGCGAGCTGGGCGCGATGATTCCGAGTTCCGGGGCTTTCTACACCATCGCGCGAAGAGCCTACGGCGATTATGTTGGTTTCGTGGTGGGATGGACAGACTGGGTTGGCCAATGCGGGTCTGGCGCCGCAGCAGTGATTCTGGCGGGGGAGTACGGACGCGATCTCCTGCCTTCCCTTAGCCACCCAATTCTCACCGCGAGCGCGATGGCCGCCATGATTGCACTGCTGCAATGGCGAGGCATTCGTTGGGGAAGCCGATTCCAAAACGTCACCAGCGCAATCACTGCCTTGGTCTTCTTGGGGCTCATCGCGGCTGCCTATCTGTGGCCCCATCATGCTCCGCCGGTCAGCGCGCCGCTCGGAGTGATTCCTTCGGGATGGCCGTTCGTGCTCTCGTTTGTTCTGGTGCTCCAGGCAGTTATCTTCACTTTCGACGGATGGTACAGCTCCCTCTATTTTGGCGATGAGATCAAAAATCCGGGCCGCGAGATGCCGCGTTCGATGTTGAGCGGCGTGCTGCTGCTTAGCGCGATCTACCTGCTGACGAACAGCGCGCTATTTCACGTCCTGGGGATCGCCGGAGTCGCGAAAGAAGATCTTCCCGTCGCAGCGCTGGGAGCCTCGATCTTCGGCGAGTTCGGCAATACTGCTGTGCGAGCGCTGATGGTGCTCGCGCTCGCCGCGCTCGCGAATACCTCCTTCCTTTCCGCGACGCGCGTGCTCTACGCAATGAGCAGAGACGGCTGGGGCGCCCGCGGGATTGCTCGCGTGAACGCCGGAGGGACGCCATCCATTGCCCTGTTACTGACCACCTGCGCCACAATGATATTCCTGCTCTCGGGATCTTTCGACAGAGTGATCGCAGTAACTACGTTCTTCTTCGTGGCACGGTACGCGATGTCGTATCTCGCCGTTTTCCGGCTTCGCAAACGTGAGCCCGACACGCCGCGCCCGTATCTCGCGTGGGGATATCCGTGGACGACCGCTGCGGCCGTGGCGGGATCGGTCGCGTTCCTGGTTGGAGTAATCGCCAGCGACACACGGAACAGCGCGTACAGTCTGTTGGTGTTAGTCGCGAGCTATCCTGTTTATCGTCTGGCGCAGAAGAAAATCAGGCCGACATAGCAGCGATATCTCAGCGTAAATCCTTCAGGATTTCCCGCGCCGCGTTTGCGCCCGAAGCGCCGGTAATCCCGTTGCCGGGATGGGTACCCGAGCCGCAGAGGAATAGCCCCTTCACCGGCGTTCGATAACGAGCCCAGCCAAGCTGCGGCCTCATCGTGAAAATCTGATCGAGCGCCAGTTCGCCGTGGAACGGATGCCCGCCGGTTAAGCCGTACGTTGTCTCCAGATCTTTCGGCGTTATTATCTGCCGCGCGAGGATTTTGCCGGGAAGATCAGGCGCATAAGCGGCCAGCGTCTTGATGATCGTGTCGGCTAGCGCGTCGCGCTGCTGCGTCCAATCGCCCTGCCTCAAGCGGTACGGGGCGAATTGCATGTAGATGGACATCACATGCTTTCCCGCCGGCGCGAGCGAGTTGTCCAGAATCGAAGGGATCGAAATATCCAGATACGGCGCGCGAGAAAAATCACCGTACTTGGAATCGTCGAACGCGCGCTCGAGATAATCGATTCCGGGGCCGATCTGAATTCGCCCGGCCAGCGCGGCATTTCCGTCGGAAACATTCCGGAGCGCCGTGAACGCGGGCAATCCGTCGAGCGCAAGATTTAGCTTGGCAGCCGTCCCATTGGATCGGTAGTGCTGCAGCTTGACGGCGAAACTCGGCGGCAAATGCACGGGATCGAGCAGGCCGAGGAGCGTGCGCTGCGGGTCCGCGCCGGAAACCACTCGTTTCGCTGGAATTTCCTCTCCGCCGCGAAGCACGACTCCCGCGGCGGCGCCATTCTTCACGAGAATACTCTCTACTTCCGCGCCGGTGCGAATCTCCGCCCCTGCTTGTCTCGCCGCGGCGGCCATCGCAGACGTGAGGGCGCCCATGCCGCCGCGCGGGAACGCAGAGTTCCCCACCGGGTACGGGTCCGAAGCGGCGCGCAGGAGCAGGAGTGCGGTAGAGCCGGCGGACCATGGGCCCATCGCTGCGCCATAAATCCCACGAGCGGCGACCGCGGCGCGCAACAGGTCCGTTTCAAGAAACTCAGCGACGAAATCCGCGACGGCCATTGGTCCCCATCGCAAGACTCGCATCATTTCTTTCTTGCCGAGCCCGCGAAATTTGCGCCCTACCTTGAAAAGCTTCCACAAGTCTTCGTTCGAGGGCTTTTCAATCACCGGAGGCGTCAGCGTCAAAAGCTCGCTCAGAATCGCTCCCGTGCGTTTGAGCGCTTTGTGCAGTTCGACATATTTCCCGGCGTCCTTCTTGGAGAATTGCTCGATTTGCTTCGACGCCGCGATCGGATCGGTCATGAGCACGAGGGCGCGGCCGTCCAGTGAGGGCGCGAACAGGCGCACGGGCGATTCGAGTGTTTCCAATCCGTGCTTCGAGAGCTGCATGTCGCGCACAATCGAAGGAAGCGGCGGGCCTCCGGCATGGGCCACGGTCGAACAGCGGAATCCCGGATGAAACTCCTCGGTAACCGCGGCGCCGCCGGCCATCGCGCGACGCTCGAGGACCAGCGGTTTCAGACCCTTTTGCGCGAGATAAAATGCCGCCACGAGCGCATTGTGCCCGGCGCCAAGGATCACGATTTCACGCGCTGCCGCCACGTCTAGTGTTTCCCCTTCCCGGTGTCTTTCAGAATTTCGAGGGCCGCCAATCGGCCGGGTGCGCCCATTACTCCGCCGCCTGGATGCGTTGCCGAACCGCACATATATAATTTCCGAATCGGCGTCCGGTACCGCGCCCACCCGGCAACGGGCCGCAAAAAGAAAAGCTGCTCGAGCGAAAGTTCGCCCTGAAAAATATTCCCCTCGGTCAATCCGGTTTGACGCTCGATATCAAGCGGTGTGACGACCTGCTTGCCAACGATGATGGACTTCAGGTTTGGCGCGTATTCCGAGATCGTTTCGATGACCGCACTGCCGAACGCTTCGCGTTGCTCGTCCCATGTGCCTTTACTCAGCTTATACGGTGCGTATTGCACGAAGCACGACATGACATGTTTTCCGGGCGGCGCGACCGAAGGGTCAGTCAGAGAAGGAATTACGATATCAATGTACGGTCGGTGGGAGAACTCGCCATATTTCGCCTGGTCGTACGCGCGCTCCATGTATTCAGTCGAAGGCGAAATCGAAATCGCTCCGCGCAGGTGGCGGCCGGGACCCGGCAGGCATTTGAAATCCGGCAGAGCGTCGAGCGCGAGATTTACCTTGCCGGACGATCCCCGATACTTATAGCGGCGAACTTCCTCGAGAAAGTCGTCCGGCAGCTCGCGCGATTCGATGAATTTCAAGAACGTGAGATTCGGGTCAACGCTCGAGGAAACTGCATCCGCGCGGATTTCCTCGTCGGTTTCGAGCACGACTCCCTGGGCAGCGCCATTTTTCACGAGAATGCGCGCGACCGGGGCTTGCATACGGATTTCGACTCCCGCTTCGCGCGCCGCCGCGCCAATCGCATTCGAGATCGCGCCCGTGCCGCCGCGGCTGAATCCCCAGGAGCGAAACGCTCCGTCAATTTCACCCATATAGTGATGCAACAGGACGTAGGCGGTTCCGGGCGAGCGAACGCCCAAAAACGTGCCGATGATTCCGGAAGCCGACATGGTCGCCTTNNAGCTTTTTCCAATCGCGCGGATCGAGTGAAGTTGGATCGGGAGGCACCATGGCCAGGATCGGTTTCACGAACCGGCACATGGCAACCATGGATTGCGCGAAATCGTCGTACGCTTCAGCGTCTAGCTTTGAATGGCGCGCGAGTTCGCGGCGAGTCTGTGCATGGTCGTTGACCCGCCAGAGGTAATTTCCGTCCGGCATGGGTGTCATCGTGCCATCGAGCGGAAGAATCTCGAGTCCATGGCGGGGCAAATCGAGGTCGCGGATAATCTCCGGACGCAGCAGCGACACCACATACGAGAAGACGGAAAACTTGAAGCCGGGGATAATTTCTTCGGTGACCGCGGCGCCACCGAGCACGTACCGCCGCTCGAGCACCAGGACTTTCCTGCCCCGGCGGGCGAGATAAGCCGCGTTGACCAGGCCGTTGTGCCCGCCGCCGATCACAATCACGTCATATTTTTTGGGCATGAGGATTGTCCGCGATCCGCGCGTGTTTCGCGGGCGCGTTACAAGAGACGGAGCATTCTACAAGTCCGCGCGGAGAGTCACAACCAGGCGCTCGCCGGGTCTTGCGACGGACGCGACCCGCGCACTATACTCCGCGCGCGGGTGCGTTCGGCTTGACGGACCAGGAGAATAAACGTGCCGATTGGAACAGCAGTTCACGAGAAGGCTTTTCATCTGTGCGAGAGCCTCAACTTTCGCGAATGGTCGGGATACTACGCCGCCAGCGTCTATGAAACGCATCACGAGCACGAATACAACGCGATACGCAATGCCGCTGCGATGATTGATGTCTCGCCGCTTTTCAAGTACCGGATCAGCGGAAGGGACGCGGCGAAGTTTGTGAACCGCGTGATCTCGCGCGACATTAATCGAGTGGCCGTGGGCCAGGTGATTTATTGCTGCTGGTGCGACGAGCAGGGAAAGGTGATTGACGACGGCACGATCTCGCGTCTGGACGAACATCTTTATCGCTGGACCGCCGCCGATCCGAGCATGCGATGGTTCCATCAGAATGCGCTGGGCCTGGACGTAAAGATTGACGACATCTCGAGCCAACTGGCCGCGCTGGCAATTCAGGGACCCACATCAGGACGGCTGATGAAGCAGGTCTCGGATGCGGACATCGCAAGTCTGAAATATTTTCGGGTCACGCGCGGGAAAATTGCGGGCGTGGAAGTGGATATTTCCCGCACCGGTTACACCGGCGACCTCGGCTACGAAATCTGGATGCCATGGAACGAAGCGCCCAAGATTTGGGACGCCTTGATGGAGCAGGGCCGGCAGTTTGATTTGCAGCCGGCGGGGATGTTGGCGCTGGACGTGGCGCGCATCGAAGCCGGGCTGATTCTGATCGAGGTGGATTACTTCAGCAGCAAGAAGGCGCTAATTGAATCGCAGAAATATTCGCCATACGAAATCGGACTGGGACGGCTGGTGGATTTGAAAAAAGAGCATTTCATCGGACGCGAGGCGCTTGAAGAGGAAGAGCGGCGCGGCCCGAAACGGTTGTTGGCCGGGCTCGACATCAACTGGGACGACGTCGAGCGGCTTTACGACTCGATCGGACTTGCGCCGCAAGTGCCCAGCACGGCGTCACGCGTGGCGGTCCCGGTCTATCGCGGTGGCGTCCAAATAGGGAAAGCGACTTCCACGACGTGGTCGTCGTCACTGAAGCGAATGATCGCGCTCGCGAGCATCAGCCGGGAACACGCTGCGCCCGGCACAGAGCTTCAGATGGAAGTGACCGTCGAAGCGGTACGCCACAAAGTTCGCGCGACGACCAGGGATTTGCCGTTCTTCAATCCACCTCGAAAAACAGCAACCCCTGCGCTCTGACAAAGCCGCGCCGAGCATCCCCGCAAAACGCCAATCGGGAGATTGGCGCTCCCGGCTATCGCCACTTATCGATCGACGCGCTGGTGACATAGCTGAAGTCGCCGCCGGCCCAGTACGTGTTTGTTTCCCCGCCCATCACGATTACCTCTATGGAGGACTTTGGGTTGGGATCGGGCGGCGCGCCAGGACGGCCGCGGCGGTAGAAGCGCTGGAATGGAATCTCGCCGTCGCCCATCTTCAGATAAGAGGCGTACGGCTCGACGCCTTCCTGGGCCTGCTTCAACTCCTTCTGGTGCGTGTCCCAATAGAGCCAACCCGGCGTCTTCGAGTTCTTCGACCAGTAGTCGCTTAACTCTTCCTTCGAGTTGAATCCCTTTTCCTTCGCCTCGCGGGCGATGGTTGGATCGAGCAGCAGCGTGGCGGCGGTGGTCCCGAACGAGAAGAAATGCGTCAGCCAGTTCTTGATCAGTTCGTGGTAGGGCATGTTGGGGAACCATGCGACGTTGTTCAGGCTCCAGCCGTTGAAAATGCTGACGACGCTCTCATCGGGCTTGAAACCCTTTTGCACGTGGAAAGGCTTCCAGCCGTCTGGCAGCCTGTTTTCCGTTTCTGCGATGCAGAGGTTGTTGTAATTGAAGTTGGATCCCAGGGTGCCCAGGTAGGTGAGTCCGGGCACGCCACAGCCGCCGAGGTTCTTCGAAAGGATCGTCCACGCGCGGCCAATGGTGGCATTGGGTTCGGCGAACGGGCCCATCGCGCCGATGCCGTAGTTCATCTTGATTTGGTCGGAGATGGGACCGTTCAGCAGCACCATGCGGGAGAAGGATGACGTCGAACTAAACAGCGCAGGCTGGCCCGTGGCAGAGATCGCGAGAATCACGGGGAAGTACTCCGGACTCGCGCCAGCCATGACCGCATTGATGGCCACGTGCCTGACCGTGAACGTCCACGAAGGCAGCGCCCCCTGGGCGGCGCTCAGTTTGCCGATGACCTCGTCGGGCTTGTGGCTCGTGCCCTTCAGCATTGCCTCCACCTTCTCCTCGGTGGGAAGGATGATGGGCATGTAATCGGTCAGGTTGTTGTCGCAGTACAGGCGCTGCAGCTCATCCTGAGTGCCCACGTAGGTGGGCGGGCCGATATCCGGACTGATGGTGCCGGTTTTCTTCTCGTCCGCGGTCAGAGGTTGCGTCAACGCGGCAATAATTTCCGGCATCAGCGGCTTGTTGCTAATCGGATCGTTGCCTTCGAGGACTTTGTACATTTCCTCGTCCGACTTGTTGGTCATCGGGTGAGGCAGGAAGCAGATGCGCTCGAGCGGCATGCCGCGGCTGGCGGCGTTGGACTTCGCCAGGCCCACGAAGGCGATCGTGACAAGGGGGGCGGTCGGGAAACCCATCTTTTCGACTTGCATGCAGTGACCGACGGTCGCTGGGGTGCAGGTGCTTCAATGCCCGTATGCCATGATCATGGCGTTGCCGCTGGCTTTGATTTCCGCCATGAGCTTGGGGTCATCATCGAAATACGCCCCGGCTTTCAGACGGTACACCGTCTTCACACTGGGCATGTTCTTCTGGAACCAGATGGCGATCTGCGCCAGGAAGCGGTCCGCTCCGGCGAAGCCGTCGGACACGAGGAAAACGGTTTTGCCGTCGAGGGTGTCCAGACGCGGTGCCATGGGGACAAGCTGGACCGCGGGCGGCATCCCCTTGGGATTGAGCGTCTCGAACTTTTCCTGGCCGCGGACTACGGCGGGCTTTTTCTTCTTGTCGTCCGCGACCGCCGGAGTGCCGGCGAGAACCGCGGGAGAAAGTCCGATCAGCGAGAGCAGTTTTCGGCGATTAATTTTCATTGTCTTTCGTAATTCCTTCTCCACCCTGGACTGCAGCCCTGCGCGCTTGACGCATCATAACACTCGAACTCTTGTTGAGTAAGACGCTGGATTCGCGCGTTGCGTTACGGCAACGCAAACACGTATATCGCATTGTGCCCCGTCGGAGTGTGCATGTCGGGCACCTCCGCCGATAGCTCGGGCACTTTCAAGTTGAAACCGGTCATCACGCTGACATATTGCTTCCCATTCACCGCGTAGGTGATGGTGCTCACGGAAATATTTCCGCCCAGGATCGCTTCCCAAAGTTTCTTCCCCGTGTTGACATCGAAAGCTCTAAACCTTCGGCTCATGTCGCCATGGAAGACCAGTCCGCCCGCTGTCGTCAACATCGCCCCGTTGCCTGGAGCGCGCCCCACGTCGAATCGCATGGTCTCTCCGGTGGACAAATTGATTCTGGCGAGTCCAGTTAGCGCGTTGGGGTCCGAACCCGGGCGAGGAATCACTTTCCAGCCTCCCTTTACTCCGGGGCCGGCCACGGTCAGATCGCGGCAGTTGTCTATATAGGGCACAAACAGAGAGTTGGTCGCTTGATGATACGCCGTGGGCCAGTAGCTTCTCGTGTTCCAGTAGCATGTGATGTGGTGGTCACCCGGCTGCTTGAAAACGAGATTCCAATTGAGCGTCGTCTTCCCTGTCTTCACATCAATGTCGGACATGATGTAGTTCGGGTCGTCGTAAGGAAACGGCATGGCCCAGAGAAATTGGCCGTTGTTGCGGTCGAGGACGAAAACCGAGCCGCCCTCAGCGACCATCGCCGCGATGTCATGGATTGATCCGCGCGGAACGTCCGGGTTGATCCACTTAACGAACTTAGGATCCGGATTGAATGCCACGCGCGCGAGCGTGCGCTCGTGGGTGTGATCCGTGTCCCAGTCATCGCCGGGCAGGTGCTGGTAATACCAGATGAGCTTGCCCGTCGCGGGATCGAGAGCAAGTGTGCAATTGCTGTAAAGGTCGGCCGGTGTCGAACGCGACGTTCCGTCGGGATCGCCGTTGTGGCGCGCCATGCGCTGGTCCGGCATCGGATTCGCTACGCCCCAATAGAGCACGTTGCGAACTGGGTCGAAGCTGCCAGGCAGACCCCACGTGGACGCCATGGATTGCGAATTATCAGCGCCATTCCACGACGCATAGCCGGGATCGCCGGGATGCGCCACGGTGAAGAATCTCCAGAGTTTCTCACCGGTCTCTGCGTTATCCGCCTCGATGAAACAACTGTCGCTTCCCTTGCCGCACGTGCCGCCCGAGATCACCTTGCCGTCCACGACGAGGGCGCCCGACGTATTTTGGGTGTCGGTCTTGTAGGTTTCCCAGCGAACCTTGCCGGTGCGCGCGTCAAGGGCGATCACGTAGCCGTCCGCGGCCGTGAAATAGACCATGTCCTCGTAGATTGCCAGGGCCTTGGTGCGTTCCGTGGATCCCAGCTGAGGATTCTTGAATGCACGCTTGTACTCCCAGATCAGGTCGCCATTGGTTGCGTCGAGAGCGTCCACGATTCCGCCAGGGGCGATCACGTACATTACGCCGTCGTGGACGATCGGAATCGTTTCGGTGACGCCGTCCTCCAAGCCGCGCACCCACGCCATCCGGAGATTCTTGACGTTGCCTTTGTTGATCTGCTTGAGCGGGCTGTCGCGAAACGCGTCGTAGGTCCGGCTGTACATGAGCCAGTCATTCGGACTCGGGTTGCGGAGCATCTCGTCGGTGACCGGCGTGTAGGTCTTCACCTGCGCGATTACCCGCGGCACTGACGCCGCGAAAACAGCCCCTGCAAACACCGCAGACACGAGAAAGCCCGAAATTCTGCTCATGCAATCTCCTTCAGGATAGTTGGAGCCGCTTTTGTCGATGATTTGTCAGTCTCGACCGGTGACAGGGTGGGCGGTAATGCGGCCGCAGTCAAGAGAGAAGCGGAGAACGCCGCCGGTCAGCCGCGCACGGCTAGTGGAAGCTATTTAGGGCCGATTCTTCGTCGGAGAAGTCTTCGAATATTTTGTACAGGCTGGTTAGCTCCATCAAGTATTGAACTTGCTTGCCCAGGTGGACCATCTTCAGCTCCCCGCCCACTTTCCTGATCGTTACGTAGGCCCAGGCGAGCGCGCCGATTCCTGAACTATCCAGGTGTTTCACTCCGCTCAGGTTCAGGAGAAGCCTCTTCTGCCCCTTCGCCAACAAGTCGCGAAACAGCTCGTGCAATGCCTCCGCCTCGGCCCACATCACCGATCCGGTGATCGTGACGAGTGTTACCGCGTCAACCTGGCGAACGGATACGTTAAAACCCATTTGTCCACCCTTTCGTGTGCGGGATGGCTGGGCGCCTTATGGTCTGGTTATCCACCGAACGATCATAATACCTGGCCGAGCGCGAAGGAAGGAGCGACGGGAAATAGCCCGGAATTCTGGGTTTACAGCGGCGGAGGGCACATGTAGTATGGCCAGTTCGCGATCAGAGATGGATTCCAAGAGGGTGATTTGTCGTTGCCCGCATTCCGTGTGAACCGTTGGCTTCGCGTTGCAATGATTCTCGGGGTGATCGTCCTGACGGGGGCGATCCTGGGACGCACCATGCCCGCCGACGATTCCAGCACCGCGTCCCAGCCGGCGGCGCAGACCTCGCCGATCTTCACCACGGCGCATCGGACCGTGGGCGACGCGGTTCGGGAATTCTTCGGCACGCGCACCAAGCCGGTGCAACCCATCGCCTACACCCATAAAGTGCACCTTGCCAATGGGATGCAGTGCACGGACTGCCATGTCGGCGTGGATCAAGGCCCGGACGCCAGAATCCCGAGCGTCAACTTCTGCATGACGTGCCATCAGGTGATCGCCACCGACAAGCCGGAGATCAAAAAGCTCGCGGCCTATCGCGCGCGAGGCGAGGACATTCCATGGCAGCGAGTTTACGGATTTGAGCCCTCCGCGCACGTGAAGTTCAATCACGCGCCGCACATTCGAGCGGGAGTGGACTGCGCCAAATGCCATGGCGATATGCACACGCAGACGGTCGCCGAGCGCAAGGTGGATCACACGATGGGTTTTTGCGTTGAATGCCATCGGCAGAACAACGCGTCGGTGGATTGCGTTACGTGCCATTTCTGATTTGTGGTTCAGTTCTCGGGATTTGAGGATGAGGAAAAAGTCNNGCGCCCGAACGCCGCCACCTTATGCCAAATTAAGTGTCACACCATGCAAAGTAATTGTGCTCCTAAACTATTGAAAACAAACGATCGGCACCCTCACAAAGTGACACACTCTTTCGAGCCCACTTTCGCCAATCGGATATCGCATAGCGGCCAACAGGGACGACATGCAGCGTAGAGACTTTCTGAAAATCTCGGCGGCCGGTGGCGCAGCGGCGGCATTAGAAGGCTGCGGCAACCCCGACCACCAGCTCATTCGTTTCATCCCCGAAGAAGATTTGCTTCCGGGGATTGCCACCTGGAAACCGAGCATCTGCACGCTCTGCCCGGCCGGCTGCGGCACGCTCGTGCGCGTGATGCAGGGCGAAGCGGAAGTCGTGCGCAACGGCCAGCTCGGCATCCTGAAAATGGGCCTGGCGAAAAAGATCGAAGGCAATCCCGCGCACCCGATCAATCAGGGCAAGCTCTGCCCGCGCGGCCACGCCGCATTGCAGGTCACCTATCATCCCGATCGCATCAAGACTCCACTTCAACGCACGGGCAATCGTGGCTCAGGCCAATTCAAAGAAATCACCTGGGACGAAGCCATCAAGCAGCTCGTCTCGCAGTTAAGCGCGCTGCAAGCGAGCAAGGAACAAGGCCGGCTTGCGCTTCTAGCGTCTCCGCTGCGGGGCGAGCGTCGAACGGTTCTTAATAACTTTGCGGCTGGATTCAAAAGCGCCCCTCCTATCGAGTTCGAATTCTTCGACAACCGCGTCCTCCAGTCGGCGAATTTGCAAAGTTTCGGCCATGCATCGCTTCCGACGATTGATCTCGGACAATCGAACTACGTGATCTCCTTCGGCGCGGATTTTCTTGGTACATGGAATTCGCCGGTGGCGCAGTCCGTCGGCTATGGCCACATGCGCAAGGGCCGTCCCGGCCAGCGCGGAAAGTTTGTTCAAGTGGAGTCCCGCGTTTCGCAGAGCGGCGCAAGCGCCGACGAATTCATCGCATGCCCGAACGGAGTGGAGGGTATGTTCGCGCTAAGTCTCGCGCATGTGGTCCTGCGCGACAAGCTTCGTGCCGGCGACGCCGCTGGCCACGCGGGCTCGCTGATTGACGGCTGGTCGCAAGGATTGCCGGATCATGCGCCGGAGAAAATTGAAAAGCAGATTGGTGTTTCGGCGGCGACTGTTGCCAGAATTGCTCACGAAGCTGCTGCGGCAGGACCCGCCGTTGTGTTGATTGGCGACGCCGCGACGGCGCAGACCAACGGCCTGTTCAACGCTCTCGCTGTGAATGCCCTGAATGCGCTGCTGGGAAGCGTCGGCAAGCCCGGCGGTCTTTCGTTCGGCGCGGGGTGGAGCGAGCCACCAGCCTCGGCGGCAGCGGGCAAAGGCGCGGCGGATTCGATTCAGAAACTAGTCGCGCAGCTCCAGTCAGGCTCCGACGCGGCTAGAGTTCTTCTGTTGTTCAATGCCAATCCAGTCTTCGGGACGCCAGCCGCCTGGGGCGTCCACGATGCACTCGGAAAGGTTCCATTCATCGCGAGCTTCGGAAGCTTCATCGACGAAACAAGCGCGCTCGCGGATTTGATTTTGCCCGATCATTCGCCGCTGGAATCATGGCTCGACGATGTTCCAGCCTCCGGCTCCGCGCGAACCGTTGTGAGCCTCGCGCCGCCTGCGATGAACCCGTTGCATGACACGCGGTCGATGCCAGATGTGCTTCTAGACGTGGCGCACCAACTCGGCGGTGATCCGGCCAAGGCGCTGCCGTGGAAGACGTACGACGAGGCGCTCAAGGCGACATTCACAACTCTCTACATAGAAAAGGGAAGCCAGACCGCAAAAGACCCGGACGAGTTCTGGAAGAAAGCGCAGGAGCAGGGCGGCTGGTGGAGCGCCGACGAAAAGACGCCCGCTCCAGCAGTGGGGAAATTCTCTGGTTCTCCCGCGAAAATCCCGGCGCCTCAATTTGACGGCGCGCCTGAGGAATTTCCATTCCACTTCTTGCCGTTCGCTTCGCAGATGTTCTACGACGGTTCGCTCGCGCACCTGCCCTGGATGCAGGAAGCCCCGGACCCGCTCTCCAGCGTCATGTGGGGCACTTGGGTTGAAATCAATACGCGCACGGCGGAAAAGCTCGGCGTGAAAATGGGCGACACGGTTGAAGTCGCCTCAGCGCACGGCAAGCTGCAAGCGCCCGCGCTCGTTACGCCCGCCATCGCACCGGACCTGATCGCCATGCCCATCGGCCAGGGCCACGAGAATTTCACGCGCTATGCCAGCGGACGCGGCGCGAACCCGATTTCTATTCTCGCGCCTATGACGGTCGAGTCGACACAGTCGCTCGCCTGGGCCGCCACGCGCGTGAAAGTCTCGCGGGTTGGCGAAGGCAAGATCGTGATGTTCGGCGCCAGCATGGATGAAACGCCGGCGTCCACAAAGCATCGCTGAGAAAGGTCAAAGAACCAATGGCGCATCAATGGGGCATGGTGATCGATCTGGACCGCTGCACGGGCTGCGAGGCGTGCGTTGTGGCGTGCCATGCGGAGAACAATATCTCGACCGTAGGCGAGGATCAGGCAGCGCGCGGGCGAGCCAAGCACTGGATTCGCGTGGAACGCTATTACGAAGGGGAATTCCCCGACGTTAAGACAAAGTTTATGCCAGTTCTTTGTCAGCAGTGCGACGCTGCTCCGTGCGAACCCGTCTGCCCGACGTTTGCGAGCTACCACACGATCGAGGGCCTGAACGGCCAAGTCTATAATCGCTGCATCGGCACGCGCTACTGTGCGAATGCTTGTCCGTACAATGTCCGCTTCTTCAATTTCTACAATCCTGTCTGGGACAAACCGCTGAACCTGCAGCTCAATCCGGATGTTTCAGTGCGTGAAGTCGGCGTGATGGAGAAGTGCACGTTCTGCGTGCAGCGCATCAAGGCCTCGGAGATTCAGGCGTCGTCCGAGAAGCGCGATGTGAAGGACGGCGAGATACAGCCGGCCTGCGTGCAGTCCTGCCCTACAAAAGCGATGGTGTTTGGGGACTTGAGCGATCCCCAGAGCGAGGTATCGCGCCTCGCGCGTTCGAACCGCGCCACAAAGCTTCTCGGCGAACTGGGGACTTTACCGAAGGTCACTTATCTTCAACGGGATTCATGGCATGCCGGCGAAGACTCCTGAGCAGATAAACGAAGACCTGTTGCGGCCGCTGGGTGGCGCGTCGGCGCGCTATCTGACGGCGCTCGCGTTCTTCGCGGGCATCGTGATAGCGGCGTTCTGCGCATTCGGGTGGCAGGTTTACGCAGGTATCGGCGTCGCCGGGATTCGCCGTCCGGTATTCTGGGGCTTCTACATCACGAATTTCGTTTTTTGGATTGGCTTGAGCCACGCCGGCACTCTGATTTCCGCGATCCTGCGCCTGGCGAATGCCACATGGCGCCGTCCCGTGACGCGCTGCGCCGAGGTGATCACCGTGTTTGCGCTTTCGATTGGCGCCACGTTTCCGGTAATCCATCTTGGCAAACCGTGGCTCGCTTTCTGGCTGTTTCCCTACCCGAGCGAGCGCGGGCTTTGGCCCAACATTCGTTCGCCATTGCTGTGGGATTTCTTCGCCATCAATACGTATCTGCTCGGCAGCGTCACCTTTTTGCTGCTGCCGATGATCCCGGACATGGCGCTGATTCGCGATCGCGCCACGGGCCTGCGCAAGAAAATCTACTCGGTCGCCGCCCTCGGTTGGCGCGGCACGCCGAAGCAGTGGCACCGCCTGGAATCCGCGATGCAGATCATGGCCATCGCGGTAATTCCCGTGGCCGTTTCCGTGCACAGTATCGTCTCCTGGGATTTTGCAATGGCGCCCGTCCCGATGTGGCATTCGACTATTTTCGCGCCGTACTTCGTCGCCGGCGCGATCTTCAGCGGCATCGCAGCATTGATCATCGCCATGGCGCTCCTGCGGAAATTTCTGCATCTTGAGGAGTATCTGCTTCGCGTGCACTTCGAAAACCTCGGGAAACTCCTGCTGGTGATGAGCCTTCTCTGGTTCTATTTTGTGTTCGCCGAGCGGCTGACGGCCTGGTACGGCAATGAGCCCTCGGAGATGACTGTTTTCTGGGTCACGCAGACGGGTTCGTATTCGCCGCTATTCTGGCTGATGGTCTTCTGCAATTTCGTGGTGCCGTTCCCGATCCTGGCGATCAAGAAATTGCGGACGATCACCGGCACGGTAATCGCGTCCATCGGCGTGGTAATCGGAATGTGGCTCGAGCGCTTCTTGATCATCGTGCCCTCGCTCTCGCACAAATATCTGCCCTATAGCTGGGGCACCTACCGGCCTACGTGGGTCGAGCTCACCATTACCGCGGGAACCTTTGCCGCCATGGCGATGCTCTATATGCTCTTTGCGAAAACCGTTCCCATCATTTCAATCTGGGAACTCAAAGCGAAGGAACATCCCACATCCGATCACGCGCCCGCGTTAGCGCAAACCGCTGAGGAAGGGGCCGACTGACGTGCCGGCGCTTAATTCCATCTACGGCCTTTTTCTCGATCCCGACGCAGCCGAACGGGGAATGAACGCTTTGCGCGCCGCGGGAGTCGCTCCCGAGAACATCCTTGTCATGTCCGCGCAGCCTTTCGACGATTACTCATTCACGCACGCCGGCCGCAAGACGGTGATGCCCTGGCTTGCCACACTCGGCGGCCTCGTCGGCGGCACTTGCGGATTCCTGCTGGCTCGTTACACGCAGGTGGCCTATCCATCCATCACCGGAGGCATGCCGCTTGTATCTCCGTGGCCCACCGCGATCGTTACATACGAGCTGACGATGTTCGGCGCCGTGATGACCACGGTCATCACGCTTCTGATCACCGCACGACTCGGCAGACGGAGGCCCGCGCCATACGACCCCGAGATTTCGAACGGCAAGATTCTAATCGGCGCCCTGGACCCTTCGGATGCAGAACGCGCCGATTTGGAACGGCGTTTACTCAGCGCCGGTGCCGAGCGGGTAAAATCCACCTGAGTTCGCCCGAAATGGTCTCTCGCCCCCTCGCGTAATTTCGCAGCCCTGCGTGGTTCGTTGCGTATGCGTAGGTAAGAGCGCAATATTGAAATTAATCCGCGACCGCGCGCCGACGACCATCGTTTTGTATATGTGGCCCACCACCTGTAAAGTCTATCAGACGCGCAGGGGCCCGGACGCGCGGGAGCCGCCAACTGTTGATGCCTGACTATCCGACAAATTCCCTCCGAGAACGATTGTGCAGTCGCTAGTTGATTTTGTTGCGAAATATGCCGCACACGGAAATGAAGTCGCGGTGCGCAACCGTCGCGGCTATCGCATGGAAACCTGGACGTATGCGCGCATCGCTCAGGAATCCAATCGCCTGGCGCGCGAGTTGGAATTTCGCGGCATAAGCAAAGGCGACGCCGTTCTCTTGTGGGGCGAAAGCTCTCCCGAATGGATCATTTCTTTTTTCGGATGCCTGCTGCGCGGCGCCGTGACTGTTCCGATAGACCACGCTTCTACTGCGGAATTCGCCTCTCGCGTCGCACGCGAAGTCAGCGCCAAATTAATCTTTCGCAGTCGCGCGCTTCCGGACGGTGAGCTGCCGGTAAGTTCTGTCGCCCTGGAATCGCTTTCGGAGCTCACGGTGCACCATGATTCCTCGCCCTACCCCTCGCCCGCTTTGTCTCGCTCGGACACATTGGAGATTATCTTCACTTCCGGAACTACGGCGGACCCTCGCGGCGTCGTGATTTCTCACGGCAACGTCCTCGCCAACATTGAACCGCTCGAGCGTGAAATCCGGAAATATCTTTCCTACGAGCGCATCTTTCACCCATTGCGCTTCCTGAATCTGCTTCCACTAAGCCACGTCTTCGGCCAGATGCTGGGAATATTCATTCCGCCCTTGCTGGTGGGCACCGCCGTCCTTACCGATTCCCTTAAGCCTTCCGACCTGATCGGTATGATTCGTCAGGAACACATCTCCGTTTTAGTCGCGGTTCCGCGATTTATCGAATCTCTTCAACGCGAAATCCAACGCCAAATGGAACGCGATGGCCGCGTCCAGCAATTTAACGATAATTTCGCGCGCGCGGAGAAGGAACACTTTCTTCGGCGCTGGTGGCGATTCCGGCGAATCCATTCACTTCTTGGCTGGAAGTTCTGGGCCTTCATCTCCGGCGGAGCCGCTCTGCCCGAACACGTAGAAGGGTTCTGGAACCGCCTGGGGTATGCCGTGATTCAGGGATACGGCATGACCGAAACGACATCACTCATCAGCCTGAATCATCCTTTCCATTCCGCGAAAGGATCCATTGGCAGAGTCTTCCCCGGCATGGAAGTTCGCGTTGACGAGCAGGGCGAAATTCTCGTACGCGGCGAGAACGTTGCGAGGGCATATCGCCAGCATGATCAGGCGCAACCTGTTGCGGAATCCGACGGATGGTTCCGCACCGGAGACATGGGCGAAACCGACGAGAATGGCCGTCTCTATTTCAAGGGCCGCAGAAAGAATGTGATCGTCACGCCGGCCGGCATGAACGTGTACCCCGAAGACCTCGAGAAAGCCGTGCGCGGTCAGGCGGGCGTGCGAGATTGCGTCGTGATCGGAATCGAAAGGGACGGGAACGCGGAGCCATGCGCGGTGCTATTGCTCGAAGATCCGCAGGCCGACCAAGCTCTCGTGATTGAAAACGCCAATCGTTCACTCGCGGATTATCAAAAGATTCGCCAATGGTTTCCGTGGCCTGATCCCGATTTCCCGCGCACGCCAACCCTTAAGCCGCTCCTTCCCCGCATTCGCGAAGTGGTCAAGGCAAGAATGGGTGCAGCGCCTTCCCCACCGGATAGCGGCAGCTCCGTGGCCGCGCTGATCACCCAAATCACCGGGCGTCCGGTGACCTTCGATTCGCGCAACGCCACTCTCGACGCCGACTTGCAAATGACCTCGCTCGATCGCGTCGAACTGATGAGCGCTCTCGAAGACCGCTATCAGACGGATCTAAGCGAGGTCGGGTTCAATGAAGTCGCGACCGTCCGCCAGCTCGAACAATTTCTTACTGAATCCCCTGCCCCGTCCGTGGAACAGGTCTATCCTCACTGGCCGCAAAACTGGCTGACCACGAGCGTTCGTCTTGCCATCTATTACCTGATTGTGTGGCCCGCGACCTATCTTCTTGCCGCGCCACGCGTCCGCGGCCGCGAGAATCTCCGTGGTCTCCAGGGGCCGGTTTTAGTGATCTCGAATCATGTGACCTATTTGGATATCGCCTGGATTCTTCCGGCACTCCCCGCGCGTTTTCGAAACCGCCTGGCCACCGCCATGGGCGGTGAAGTGCTCGCCAGAATGCGGCGTCCGCCAAAAGAGATGAACTTGTTCGGGAGATTCCTCGAGCGTCTCGATCATTTTCTGGTGTTGTCCCTCTTCAACGTATTTCCCCTGCCCAAGCTGTCCGGCTTCCTGAAGAGTTTCTCGTTTGCCGGCGACCTGGCGGACCGTGGCTGGAACATTCTGGTATTTCCGGAGGGCCAGACAACGCAAGACGGAAACATCATTCCCTTCCGCTCGGGTGTGGGCCTTCTTGCGAGACAACTGAACCTTCCGGTCGTTCCGATGCGCCTTACCGGACTCTTCGATTTGAAACAGGGAAATCGCATGCTGGCGCGCCCGGGACACGTGCAAGTCACGATTGGACGGCCGGTTCGCTTCTCTTCCGATCAGGATTCAAATGAGATAGCGAGGGAGCTTGAACGGCGCGTGAGCGAGCTTTAGGTTGTTTCTGATTGCGCGCTTCCGCGATGGACGGTACGGGATCAGCGCTCTGGCAGCTTCAAACTGTATCCGATCCACGGCTCCTTGATCAGATACTGGGGATCTTGCGGCAAAGGCTCAATCTTTTTTCGCAGGCGGTTGATGAACACGCGCAAGTACTCGCGCTGCTCTCCATATTCCGGCCCCCAAACCGCGCGCAGCAATTCTTCGTGAGGAATCACCCGGTTGGAGTGCGCCGCCAGATAGCTGAGCAGATCAAACTCCTTGGAACTTAGCCGGATCTGCCTGCCCTGCGATGTCAGCCGCCGCGCTCGAAAATCAATTTCCATGTCGCCAATACGAACGTTACCAATCCAGGGCGAGGGAGAAGGCGCACTTCGCCGCAGCGCTGCCCGGATGCGCGCGAGCATCTCCGGCACGCTGAACGGCTTCGTAACATAATCGTCCGCACCGACGTCAAGCGCCGCGACCTTGTCGCTCTCTTTGTTGCGCACGGTCATCATGATGATGCACACGTCGGAGACCAATCGGATTTGACGGCAGGTTTCAATGCCCGTGATGCCGGGCATGTTGATATCGAGCAGCACCAGGTCGTATTTTTCGGAATGGAGGCGTTCGAGCGCGTCGTGGCCGCTTCGTGCGTCCGCAACCTCATAACCTTCGATGGCAAGCGTGGCTCGCATCACATGCCGGATCTGCGGCTCATCGTCCACCACCAGGATGCGCCCCTCGCCCATGATGCCTACACCTCAATATGCCGGATGTCTCGGTTAATCATTGCGGATTCTGCCGCCGGTCCTCAATATCAACGATGTGTGCTCGCAGGCGATCCAGGACCTCCTTATTGTCCCCATTGCCCAGCTCTCGCTCGACTTCCGTCAAAGCGAAATGGACGATGTCGTGATGGTGAATTTCCTTGCCGGGCAGTCTTTCTCCCAGTTGGAGCCATATCTTATGCAGCAGGTCAATTTCCTTAGGCGTCATCCGCGGCGCGTGCGGCCCGAGATAGAAAACCTGTTCGTGCCCGGATGGGGTAAACAGCTCCAACGTCACGCGGGGTCGAGGCTCGGGCATTCGTTCCCAAGCCAGGCCAATTTCGTGCGCTTGATCGGTGATCGTTGTTTTCGATGAACTCCCGGCAACGACCGCGCTCGACTTCAGATTTTCCGCGGTCCGCAGAACGCCTTCCCACAGATCGTTCGCGGCGGCGACGGCGAGGCGCACCGGCTTGCCTTCCTTTTCGGCGATTGACAGAACCTTCGTGAACAGAAGCTGTTCGATCGTGCTGAACAGCTGATCCGGCGCAAGGTCGTATTCTCCCGAGGCCGCCCGGCGCAGCATGCGAACGTGCAGCACCACGATTTCCGCCTGACGCCGCTTGGCGCGCCGCAGCGCAGCTTCCAGACCGTAGAGCGCGTACTGCGTGCTCACCGGCACCAGAATGTTGCCCGGCTGCACGCCCACGTTTTCCGGCGTCAAGTCCGCTTCCTGCGCGAGATTGAATTGGTCGAGCTCGACTCGCCCCTGCCCACGCATTCGGTGTGCTTTCTGAATCCGCTTTTCGGAAATCTCAAATGTAGCGAACAGCAAACCGGAAAAAACGATTCCCGACACGGTCGCCGCCGGCTTCGTGAAAAGGTTGATGACCGCAATCCCGAGCAGCGTCAGCGTGATCAATCCCAAACCGAGCGGGATTTCCACACCGGCGATGTGAAAATTAAGCGGCACGCGGAATTCGCGATCCTGCGGGTGCGTGTAGCGGAGCACCAGCACGGCGATCCCCTTCAACGCAAAGCTCCAAATCACGCCAAAGGCGTAGAGGTTCGCCAGGAAGGTTACGTCGCCGCGGCTGATAACGATCGTGACGATTTGCAGCACGACGACCATGTTGATGATGCGGTGCGAAGTGCCAAATTTCGGATGCGGCTGCCGGAACCAGTCGGAGAGCACGCCGTCTTCAGAGACACGGTTGAGCACGCCGTTGGAGCCCACAATTGCCGTATTGACGGCACCCGAAAGGATCAGCGTCCCGACCACGACCACGAAAATGTGGAATACCAGCCGGGCCACGAATGGTCCGGTCAGACTCATCGCCAGACCGCCGATCAGGTTCTCGAAGAATTGTGGCCGGATCTTGTCGGGGATGATCATTACCGCGAAGAAAGAAACCAGCGACGTGAACACCATGCTGTAAATGAAAATTACGAACGCCGCCTTCTTCAGATTAGGCAGCTTGGGATGTTCGATTTCGCGGTACACCTGCGCGAGCGATTCTTCTCCGCTCATCGCGAGCACGGAGTGGCCCAACCCCACAAACACGGCAACGAGCGTTAGCGTGTGCGCCCATTGCCTGCCGGAAAGCCACCCAAGAGAATGCCTGTCCAGCACGATGTTCCGCGTGATCGGCGCCGGAGGCAGGTGAAATCCGCGCACAAACAGGGTGTAGCCGCACCACGCGATCAGCGCGACTACCATCACGGTCGTGAGCTGCATGATCCACAGCGCCTTCTCGCTCGATTCGCTGATTCCCTTGATGTTTTGCCACCAGAAATAAACGGTCACCAGGATCGCGAATGCCGCCGCCGTGGCGCCCCCGTTCAACACGAGGTTAATGTGCGCGTACGCCAGCAGTTCGTTCAGCAGTCCCGCGAGATATTGCCCCGCGGATACTCCGCTGATCGGGCCGGTGAGAACGTAATCAAACATCAGTGCGGAGACGGAAAACTTCGCGAGCGTCCCGCCCATCGCTTCCTTCACCACGCGGTAGACGCCCCCGCGCACGAACATGGCGCAGCTCTCCACGTAGACCTGGGAGACCGCGTAGGAAAGCAGCATCGTTGCGAGAATGAACCACGGGGCCGTTTTGCCGATGAACTGCTCCGCCTCACCGCCGGCGTAATACGCGGAAGATGCGAGGTCGTTCAGAACGATCGCCGCCGCGCGCCAATACGAAATAAACGCCAGCATCGCGGTAGTAGCGACCAAAACCTTGGCGACGGGCCGCGCGGTCCGCATGAACGAAGAATCGTTAGGAGTGGACACCTTCACCTTTTTGGCGCGCAGCAGATTTCAGGTCTAGCCAGGTACGCGCAAGGACATAAACCAGTGATCGGCGAAATATAATGAAGACATAAACGTACCACGCTAAACCTAGCCTCACCAGTATTTTCCAGCTTATCGAAATGATCCAAAAATTTAGATGCGAGGCTTCGCGAGCCCCCGATCCATCAATTTCCGAGGCCTTTGCTGCAGCGGGTCAAGGAGCTCGGGCGTGGATTGGGCTCAACGGGAGAAAAGACACAAACGCGCACCGCGCCATCGGGAGACGATCGGCCCGAAGTCGCGGAGCCAGTGCGCTATTCGGGTAAGCGTCGCCAGCAGCCGGGATATCAGCTTGCCGCGGTTTGCCGACGACGAGATATCGGAGGGCGGCCTAGCGTCTTCCGGCGTAACCGCAGCGTGCTCTGGTAGCTCGCCACGACGCGCCTTGGTTCGCCTGTGCTCCGTTATTGCAACACCGATAAGAATGCCAGCCGAGATACCCAGGGCCACGGTGACATCCAGCAGCACCGCGTTTGAAAACACGACAGCCGGCGGCTACACAGGGAATACTACGTCGAGCTGCTCCCGAAACTGTCTTGTGGATATTTCGTTGCCTTGCGACATGCCCACCACGCGCGCTGAGCGAGCCAGGCGGTTCAAGTAGGGTACCGTTCCCCGGCAAGTCGGGCAGTCTGTTTCAAGAAATACGATGAGCTTTGGGCCGTTCCAGAATTCGACGCCTGGAATCACTGGCACGATTTGGTTGACGCTAAGCACCGTGCGATAGTAGGGCCGAATAGGGTTGCTAGGAACCAACCGGCTGGGTCAGCGGAGCTCAACGATGAATTCGAGTTTGCGGGCCGTTCTGACCGGACCGGGAATTTTTGCGCCAGGAAGCAGCGGCCACCCGAAGACCTCATCCATCGTACGCACCGAGCGCGTTGTTTGGCGCACTGAAGCAAATGGATTGCGCCTCTTAAAACTTGGCTATGCAGAGGCTGGCCCGATGCACCAAAATAAAAGGACTCTAACCAGACGCCGGACTTCGGCGAGGTGGGAATGCCCCGGTTGCTTTCAGTAAATGTCGGTCTTCCACGCGACGTGACATGGAACGGCAAGACCGTCCGTACCGCGATCTGGAAAAGTCCAGTTGAGGGAAGACAGATGGTGCGCAAGCTCAATGTTGTTGGCGATGCGCAAGGCGATCTCAGCGGTCATGGTGGGGAGCAGCGCGCCGTTTTTGTTTATCAGATGGAGTCCTATCACTACTGGGAACGCTTTCTCGGACGNNGCCCTGCTCGTAGCACATCACAGACCAGGATTCTACTTTCGCGTGTTGCAGGAGGGAGAAGTTGGTGCAAGCGATGACATCGTAAAAATTACTGACGGTCCAGAGCGAATCAGTGTGGCCGAGGTTGACGCCCTCCTGTATTTGCCAGGACATTCCAGCGAGCAACTGCAACGAGCGCTACGGATTCCTGCACTTAGCAAGGGTTGGCAGAGTTCGTTCCAAGCAATGCTCCAACAAGACTTGAGCTCCAAAACTATGATGGGGAATCCGGGACTCGCCAATGAGGAACAAGCACCAGCATGGCCCGGATTTCGACGGATGCGAATCGCGAGTATCCATAAGGAAAGCGACAACGTAACTTCCTTCGTGCTGGCGCCAATTGATGGGCAGCCTCTCCCTGTTTTCCAAGCGGGGCAATTTGTTGTTTTGCGCTTGCATCTCGACCCGGACAAACCGCCGGTTCTTCGGAGCTATTCGTTGTCTGATCTGCCCGGAGCCGATCATTTCCGCATCAGCGTCAAGAGCGAATTGAACGGGATTGGAAGCTCATTTCTGTGCGACCGTGCGCGAGAAGGCGATCTATTGGATGTTAGTGCACCGCGAGGAGGCTTTACTCTGCGTCCCAGCCAGAGTCCTGTCGTTCTCCTGAGCGCTGGAGTAGGCGCGACGCCCGTGATGTCGATGCTGCA
>PMUS01000081.1 GCA_003166795.1 Acidobacteriota bacterium
TGGAGCACTCCTCAGGGCTCCCAACTCATTCAATTGCTGATGGCGAGCGTACCGAAGACACCCGGCCATGCAGGCTAACAATCGCCCAGGCAAATGACAGGGCTATAGGTACTGAAGGAACTCACAATGCCGACTATTGAACAACGCCTGCAACACCTCGAAGATGAAGCTGCGATCAGGGACCTTGCTGCGCGCTTTGCTGATGCTGCCACTCGTGCAGACCACAAAACTCTCAAATCCCTCTTCAAGCCCGACGCAATTTTCAAGATAGGCGAGCCTGCCTCTGTCACGCTGAAGGGCATCGAGGAGATCGATGCACATATTCGGAAGTTGCGAGATGGCAAAGACTTCTTCGTGCAGTTCGTTCACAGCGGGCTGATCCAAATCGAGGGCAACACCGCGTCAGCGCGCTGGCTCATGCGAGAAGTAGCCCTGGGTCCCGCAAAGAGTGGTTCCGGGAAGAGCCACTACAACAACTTCGGCCTTTTCATCGATGAGCTTGAGAAGGTAGAGGGAAAGTGGCTCTTTAAGAGCCGGAACTATCTATATCTCTACCTCGACACGGATCTGTTTACCGGCAAGGGTATTCCCTTAACTGCCGAGATCAGCTTTACCTAACGAACTCAGTTTCTTGCACCTCGCCCTGTCGGGATGATTAAGCCTCTTCGCCATAGGGGCACATGATTTGTCTGCATTTAGCGTGGCCTTTAACAGCCCTGCAGTCTGAAGGAGAAAATGCGAGCTTCTGTAAAGGGAATCGAGCACTTTGAAAGCGCAACCGCCCTGGTGGACGGCGTCACCCTTCATCGCCGACCTGCTCTTCGCCAAAGAACTGCAGCGGCGCTTCGCCGGCACCAAGAAGACCGCCTACGCGGTGCACCCCGGCGTAGTCGATACCAACTTCGCCCGTAACATGGGGCCACTGCTCAGTCGGGTGCTGGCGGCCGTCGGGCTCCTCTTTCTCAAGTCCGTCGGCGAGGGTGCCGCGACCGAAGTCTTCGCCGCAGTGAGTCCGAAGGCAGTGCCCCTGGCGGGCAACTACCTCGCCGACTCGAACGTGACCGAACCTCAAACGAAACCGTTCAAATCATTTGAAGCAGATCCCTCGCTACGCTCGGGATGACAACGCGTTTTTTCTTAAGAGGCGCGACTGAAATTACATGCACACGTAAGGAGTCCTAATGACGAATCTCTCGATAATCCGGTCAGTTGTGGTTCCGCTTTCAATATTCGTAACCGGTCTGCTAGCAGGTGTGATGTTGGGAGTTGCCATGGAGCAACANNACCGCCCAGAAACTACCCGAGGCTGCATGGACACTCCGACAGCAAAATGATGATGGTCTATTTCGGAAGGTGATGCCTTTTACCTTCATTACGATGATGCTTCTTCTCATTGCATCGATCTTCCTCCTACATGGTCGTTCGAGGATGGCAATGGTCGCTGCGACAGTCAGCGCGCTAGCGGTGATCATCGTGACCGCAGGGTGGGAAGTGCCCATCAATAATGAAATTGTAAAGTGGACTCCCGGAAATGCGCCTGCCGACTGGACAAGTACCCGAGACAAATGGCTTCACAACCACTGGGTAAGAACGTGGATCGGCGTCCTGGCATTCGGTTGTACGCTTATCAGCGCCCTGCTGATTCACTGATTAGGGAGCACTGGGAGTCCAGGGCTCGTGAAGCACTCCTTCGCCTTGGCCCCGTGCAAGCGTGGGTCTCGCTCGGTCCCGAGATACTTGCCGATAAAGTCGAGAAACACCTTTACCTTAGGGGTCAAACGCGATGAGACAGAAAAAAGAGCACACAAAGGGAGCGATGTCGGCCTCCATATCGCCAATACGGGGACAAGTCGTTTCGCGACCGCGGGATCGAGAGCCATCCACAGCGGCAAAATTGTGATGCCCGTGCCATCTAGTGCGAGTTGCAAACCCACGCTGGGATCGCTGGTCGTCACTTGGAACTGGATGGTCGGGACCACAACCTTCTTGCCTTTAGTAAGTTTCCAAACGTCCCAACCGATACAACGATGGGAAGCGAGTTCCGCAGGATCGGCGGGTGCACCGGCAACTTTCAGGTAATTGCGAGTGGCGAAAAGTCCGCGCGCGGTCCCCGGATATCTGCGGACTTTTCGCGACGAGTCTCGCGGGGCACGAATCTTGAAGAAAACATCGACATCTTCGTTTGGTTCCTGATCCCATCCGGAAGAATAGTCCGCGAGCTCAATCCGCAGATCCGGGTAGGCTCGTATGAACTTGTTTAACAGTGGCGCGATCACATGTCGCGCCATTGTTCCTGGACAAGCTACTTTGATGACTCCGCCAGGATGCGATTGATGCTTCTCCAGCAAATCCTCTGCGTCTCGCAAGGTTCGCAGGGCGCGACCGCAAGAGGAAAAGTATCCCTTTCCGGCGTCTGTCAACCGCAAACCATGCTGTCCCCGCCGCACGAGCAAAAGCCCGAGCCGCCGCTCAAGCCGGGTCAGAGACCTGCTTACCGTAGATGTTGCTACTCCCAGTTCCTGTGCAGCTCTGCTCAAACTGCCACTCTGAGCGGCATGTATGAACATTCGGATGTCATCAAGATCGAGCAGTGTGTCCATGGATGCTCTTTGCATAAATTTGCATCGCTCGCACGAAAATTCCGCGCAAAAGTTTACAGTAGCTTGAAATCGGCGGATGTGAAATGCCAAACCGACTATCTAGTTTGTTCCTACGCAAAGGCTGTTTGCAATAGCGCAACGTCTGCGGAAAACCTCGATTCGGTCGGGAAGGCCCGTATTGAGTTCGATGGAAAAACCGGACGGACTGCGGTGTAGGAGATAGTCGTTTCTTCCCGCCGCCCCGGTGGCCGCCAAGGCCGTTCACTTCGTACTCCTGCGTGGTGGGCGACACGGTTGGGTAAAAACGTCCGAGTCACCGGCTACTCAGAAGTAATGGACTTCTCGGTAGAATAGGGTTACCGCGACCTGCGAATTTTGGCGCGGAACGAAGAGCCAGTGTGCCAATTCAAACTGTCTCACCAAGGGGTTCACTTACTGCTGCAAAAGCAGACGCGTCCCCTGTGCCGAAACTGTGCCAGAATCCGATGTTTTCATGCCATTGGGGTTAGCGTTGAGCGAAAAGAAGATTCCCCAAATTACTGAAAACACAGAGAAGCCAGAGGAATGAATGGAGTTGTTGGAGTCGATCGGTCCGCGCCCAAGGCAGGCTCCGCCTGACGTGTGTTCCGTTTGTTCCAGTTGGAGCGGGGGAGTGGCTGCAACGCATTGAGGGCACAAGCCTTATTCAATAGCTTGTCCTTTCGATCCCCACCGCCCCTACCAAAACTTCCTCCGGCAGCCTCGAGCGTGTAGTTGCGGGGTTGGACTGACCATGAAAACAAAAAACCATTGCTTATTGGACTACCACCGCACTCGTAGCGAGCGCAACCGGAAGCGGGGGCGTTGCCCCGATGGAATCCAAGCGAACATAACGACGAAGTAGCCGAGGTGGAATTCCCTCAGCGATCTGGGGACGAGGAAGTGTTCAGGGCGACGGCGGCGCGAATAAGAGTTTTCAGAGCCTTCTCGTTAACCTTGTCACCTTCGCGGAAGTCGATGGCACGCCTCACCCTACCCTCGAGACTAGAATTGAAGAGACCTGAGGGGTCATCCAACGAGGCGCCCTTGGCGAATGTCATCTTTACGACACTCTTGTAGGTCTCACCGGTGCAGATCAACCCGCCGTGGGACCACACAGGTATTCCCCACTTCCACTCCTCGACGACTTTAGGGTCGGCTTGCTTGATCAAAGCGCGGAGGCGGGAAAGCATCTCTCCGCGCCAGTCGCGTAACTCTCGGATTCTCGCGTCTATCAGTCGAGATGCAGATTCGAGTCTCTGGGAACCACTCTTTTTCATGATGAGTGCTTGCTTTCCCCCCAAGCTTCTCTTCTTGGCCTTCTTGGCAGCTTTCTCTGCCATATTTTATAATGAAAACCTAATCTTGAAAGGGTTTGCTTTACTTGCCCTTGCCGTGGCTTTCAATCGCATATTTCCGCGTTTTCCGCGACGCAAGGAAACCGATCGTCAAATCAGATTCCGTGTGTTGAGTTCACTTACCACGGGAAACGGTTTTTTTTGACCGACTTCGGTTTGAAACGATTGATCACGACTTCGGCACAAAGTGGTCACAACCAAGGCGACGTTATGTAGTCAGAAGAATCAGCAATTGGCTTTTCCAGTAAGGGTGCAACGCCGTCGCGTCGCAGGGCTTCGTGGATTCAGCGCCGTTTTCGATCCCCACCGCCCCTACCAGCTCTCTCTCGCTTGGAGTGCTCCTGAGCCGTTGACGGTGTAGTCGTGATAATCGACCGTCAGTGTCTCCTTACCGAATACTCTAACCTCAGAGACAGCCTGTTCTCCCGCGAGAAGCCAGAACCCGTCGATCTTCTGGTAGTCCCGCACAAAGTCCACCTGCTTGGTCCAAAACGAAGGACTTTTGGCAAGATGTCCGGTGATTTTCACGATCGCAAAGTCCTGGTTGTCGATCCAGATCGTTCCTTCGAAAAGGTCCGTTTCGTCGCGCTTCGGAGTAGCGCGAACAACGGAGCAGTCCGAGTCGCCGATTTTTTCCGCCCCAACGATTTCAAAAGTATAATTTTGCGGATTGATCAAGCTGTCCGGATCCTTGTTGGCTCGGATGCGCTCCACTTCATCCTTCATAAGCCGCTGAAATACATGGTGGAGTACGAATCCCGAGCCTTTTTCAGACGAGCTGGTGAAAGTTTCTGATGCGGGCGCCTTGTATTCCACGAGGACCGCTTCTTCAGCGACTATTTTGTCTTTGTCGTTCTGCACCTTGTATGTGCGAGCCACGGAGAGCCGATCGAGATGAGCATCCTGCCAATGATGGCGCACGGTCATCCTGGAAAAAAGATCGTCCATGCGATTTTGTTCTTCGGCGGACGAACCACGCGGCGCTGTATCCGCCGTTAACTTGCTGGCGGCTTCGCGCGAGAGTGCGGGAGTGCCGACTGACAGCGTTCCCAACAAGGCTGCGCCGACGTAGGGTCTTACGAACTCAACGATAGATCTCATGGGGACCGGACTCCTCCATTGTCCTGGCGGTGTCTAACTCGGAATATGCCACCGAATTAAACTGAAAGCTGTGCCGTATTGAACGGTGGGCTTACCAACGCCCCAACCCATCCATTTTGCGCATGTTGATAGCCCCCTTCCTGCTGTGTCCAGAATCGAAATGTGTTCCCTTTTGAACAGAAACGCTGATCTGCATTGTTTAGGATGTTGCTGGGATCGTCCGCTGCCGATTCGAGGTTAGGAGAGACGAAATGGCGACAGTCAACGGCGAGAAATGTGCGCACCCCATTTGTTCCTGCGTGAGGCAGTCGGGCAAGTACTGCAGCACGGAGTGCGAGGCCATGGAAAAGACGCCTGATATCGACTGTCTGTGTGGGCACGTTGGCTGCAAGGGGAAAACCTCATGATGGGAAATCAATCGGCGGTGAATTTCAGTTCGTGAGTTCAAACTTAAAGGGAGATAAACAAATGCTGAAACGTATTCTAATGTTAGCAACGTTGACTCTGCTTGTGACTATGACTGCTGTCGCCTCGGACCGCGAGGATGACGTAAATCGCACTCACAAAGCTGCCCAGGTCTTCCAGGAGATCATGAACGCTCCGGACCAGGGAATTCCTACTGATCTACTGGAATCGGCGAAGTGCATCGCCATCATTCCAGGCGACGTGAAGTTTGCTTTTATCTTCGGCGCCAACTACGGCCGGGGACTTGCAACCTGCCGCACCGGGCATGGCTGGAGCGCTCCCATGTTTGTGGCGATTGATGGCGGGAGCGTGGGTTATCAGATCGGTGGATCCTCCACCGACCTGGTGATGCTCTTCATGAACGATCACGCGCTGCACAGTCTACTCAGCGACAAATTCAAGCTCGGGGCTGACGCTTCTGTCGCAGCCGGACCGGTGGGCAGGAACGCCGCCGCTGGCACCGACCTTAAGTTGACCGCGGAGATTCTCTCTTATTCGCGCACCAAAGGTGTTTTCGCCGGGGTAAGCCTGGACGGCGCCGTAGTACAAGCCGATAAGAGTGGAGACAGAGCCATGTACGGCGATGATGTGGACCGCCATGAAATTCTAAGTGGCAAGGTTGCCGTTCCTGCGTCCGCGCGAGGCTTGCTGCACGAAATTGGCGGATACGTTCACGAAGCCAGACAGTAAACTCTAAGCCACGGAGCTCAGACCCTCCTGGGGTCTGAGCTCCTCAAGGCTTGGCCGTTGGAGCAGTGGAAGGAATCCGCAGCGTGGTTTCGACATTTCTTCTGGACCGCCAGTATTTAGGAGGCGACAGATGACACTCTCCGGGAGGGAAGTGCTCCTGGTCGGGCGGAGTTTTCAAAGCGCCCACGGCCTTAGGGATCAGTTGCACCGGTGGGGATTCCGGTGCCATCTTGCCGGCGATATGCGAGCGGCCTCCGATCTGTTGAGGTCGCGCCCCGTTGATCTGGTGCTCAGCAATACCCATCTGTCCGATGGAACTGGTTTTGGATTGGTGGGAACCTTAACCGGCTTGCCGGTGACCGCGTTTCTTTGCTTGCCGGTCGAAAATGGATGTTTTTGGCTGCCGGCGATTGATGCAGGAAAAGAGTGCCTGGGATTGCCCGCTCTCCGCCCTCGGGAGTTTGCGAGCACGCTCGAGAAAATGGCCCGAAATCTGGCTGCGGAGCCGCTGGTCAACTAGCCGGTTCCCGGCGTCGGGCGCGCGGAACCTTCAACAACGAAAAGGTAAGCCGGCTGATGAGCGACAATCGCGCCAGTGAAGCGCTCGCGGTTTAGTCTTGGTGTTACGCGGCCTCTACCAAAATGAAAAATACCAAATTATTAGTGGTTGTTGATGAATCGCCGGCGTCCACCAAGGCGCTAAAGTATGTGGCAAAGATGGCCGCGGGCCGTCCGAATGTCCGAGTATGCCTGGCGCACAGTCTGCTGTCGCCTCCTCCCCAGCTAGTCGAGTTCAGAGGCACGGAAAAAGCGCGCCTCCGAGCCTATAAATCCCGATGGATTTCCGCAGGTGAGATGACGGAACAGCGCACACTGGAACGCGCCAACAGAGTTCTGCGCACAGGTGGCCTGAGGCGCGGGGCCGCCGAAGCCCATTATTGTTATCTCGTGGATGGGAGCCGGGCGCCTCAGGAAATCTTGAAACTCGCAAAGATTCGCAAGTGCGACACAGTGGTCATCGGTAGAGCGTCGCTCTCCTGGCTGGGTAAGCTCATTGACGAAGACCCTGCCGAAGAGTTCGTCCGCCAAGGCAAGGGATTTACGATCTGGGTGGTCGAATGACGTCTTATAATTCTTCCGTTTAGTTTTCGAGAGAGACTGGCGGGTGGTCCACCCTCCCGATCCTGAACTCCGGTATAATCCCCCACTAACGCACCGTCCAATCTGCACCCAAGCTCGCCCCATCATTCCTGTCGTACGGGTGCGAGGCCCAGTTTATCGAACGGAGAGCAGCTCACCAGCTCGCATTGATGAACTCGGAGAGAAACTCGCGAAGTGATATCATCCGGCTGCAATCGAGGAGAAGAGAAAATGAATCTTCGACGGAACGGTATCCGAACTTCCCTGGGGGCGCTGGGCGCGACCGTAGGAATTTTGCTAGTGGCCGGGGTGGCGAAAGCCCAGGTACCCGCGAACATTGAGACGGAATTGATCAAGATGGGCCATATCGTTGACCCGCCCTGCACGGCGAAGCTGTACCGGCCGATGATGCCCGCGAACGATATCAACAGCAACGCGACGCCCTTGTACCCCGGAATCACAATCGCGCGAGATCAATCGTTCGGCCCCAATCCCAGGGATGTAGTGGATATTTTCTCGGCGGATAAAGGCCCGGCGTCCCGGCCAGTGCTGATTTATGTTCCCGGCGGAGTGGGCAACAAAATAGAACTTCAGGACAAGGAAGCGAACGCCTTCTACGACAACATCGCCAGATGGGCGACCGAGAACGGTATGGTGGGCGTCAATATGCAACGCCATGGAAGTCCGACCTGGGACGATGGCGCGAAAGATATCTCGGCCATGCTCCAATGGGTGGAAGCGAACATTTCCAAGTATCACGGCAATCCCGACCGCATGTTCATCTGGGCTCATTCAGCCGGCAACATGCCGCTCGGGACCTACATCGGCCACCCAGAACTCTACGGCCCCAAAGGAGTTGGGGTAAAGGGAGTGATCTTCATGTCGGCCGCGGCGTTCGACGTCGCGCCGCTCGCCCCGCCGCCCATCGGCGGCTCCAATCCGATGTCGATTCTTGCTGACGCGGGCAAGACTTGCGGCGTAAAGGGAGGAGCGTTCAGCACAGACGGCGTGCTCCCAGGCCGGGCTGCCGGACAGCCGGGCGGACCCGAACTCGGCCCGCCACCCGGCGGTCCAAGGCCAGGCGGCGGGCCCGGCGGCCCTCCGGTTGACCCGGCGTTACAGTTGGCGCGATCGAGCCTTCCGGAACTGAAGAAGACCTCCGTCAAAGTCATGCTCGCCAATGGCACCCTCGACATCGGCGCCGATCCTTCCGTGGACGGCGGGTTAATGCCGTTCAACCGCATGCTGCACGACGAACTCTGCAAGGACGGTCCAGGCCATTGTCCAACCCTGCTGCTCGCAACGGGCGAGAGCCACATGTCCATCGTATTTTCGATCGGCACGCCGGACACCACTGTTTCCGGTCCGATTCTCGCGTGGATGAAAACAATCAAGTGAATCTGTAAACGGTCGTCTTCGGGCTGTTGGCAAGTCTACCCATACTATGTGGACGGATTTTTTCGTTGCGGCCGCAGGTGCATCGGCAGCCCTCGCGGGGCTTGTGTTCGTTGCGCTTTCGGTCAATATCAGCCACATCATTCGGGCTCCCCATCTGCCTCCTCGGGCCGCGGCCACGATCGGCACGCTCATTTTGATCCTGGTCAGCAGCATGGCAGCGCTGATCCGCCAGCCAATGGCGGCATTGGGGGTTGAGATAATCGTGTTCGGCCTCTACGGTTGTTGGCTGCAGCTTTCGTCCGCACGCCAGGGATTTGCCGCGCGGGCAAAGCTCCAACGGCCCAGGTGGGAATCCGTCCTGAACGCTGTGCTCGGGCAAATCCAGGTGCTGCCGTTCATCCTTGGGGGAGTCTTGCTGCTTGCACGCAGCGACGACGGCTTCTACTGGGTGGCTGGCGGATGCATCGCTGTTTTTATTCTTTCAGTGCTGAATGCGTGGGTGCTCATGGTGGAAATCCTGCGATAGCGCTGAGCGTCTGGCTCAAGGCGCGGCCATGTGGACGGAGGCCAATAGCACCTTGGCGCCGTTCCATAAGATCTGCACCCCGATGCACACCAGGAGGAACGACGCCAGTTGCATGATCACGGTCATCGCCGTCGCTCCCAGCATTCTTGCCAGCCGGTCCGCGAACCCGTAGCACAGAAAAATACTCAGCCCGATAAGCACCGATCCCACGAGCGCGACCGCAATCGCCAGCAAGTTGAGTCCATGGTGGTGCGCATTCGCGCCCAGCGTAATCGCCACCGAAATCGATCCGGGACCCACCGTCAGCGGCATCGTTAACGGGTAAAACGCCCGGCCATACGGATCTTGCCGGCGCACGTTTCTTCGCGTCACCGTGTGTTCTTCGTCTGTCCGCTGCTTCAGCATCGCCCATCCCGCGGAGATGACGATTAATCCTCCGCCGACCTGTACCACCGGCAGTGAAATTCCGAAGAACGCGAGGATGTGTGTTCCGATCAGGTAGGATCCGACCAGGAGGTAGAAACTATTGAATGCGATTCTCCGCGATAGTTCCTTGCGAGCATCCGATGCGTAATCCCTCGTGAGCGCCAGAAAGATCGGGCTGCCTCCGAGGGGATCCACGATCGGAAAGAGCGCGCTGACGATGAGGAACAGACTTTTAGCCGCTTCCACCATGACGTTCCTCCAACCCCTGTAGTATAAGCGACCCTCCGCGTTAATCCCGAATCCGGGTCTCCCCCCGAGACATCAAATTGGGTTAGCGCGGGAGCGAGTTCGCCGGGGTGCAGTTCCGCGGTGGATTTGTTATTCTTGTAGAAGCCAACGTCCATGAAATCCTCAGACCCACTTTGGAAGCAAGCACTCGCGGGAAAGATGCCGGAACACCTCGCCCGCGAGGTGGATATCTACGAGACTGAAATCGCGCTGCGAAAGCAGGGCAAAATTGACGAGCGGCTCTTCGCCGAAACGAGGCTTCGCCGCGGCACTTACGGCCAGCGCTACGACAACGGCCAAAGATATGACGGCGCAACATTTCAGGAAATGCACTATCCCTCCGGCGACCTCACGAAGGGTCCGAACACGATGTGGGATGCGCCCGGCATGCAGCGCATCAAGATTCCCGGCGGGGGGCTCAACGCGGAGCAACTCGAGACGATGGCCGACTTGGCGGAGGAATACTCCGACAACATCGCGCACGTAACTACCCGCCAGGATTTTCAGCTCCACTACATTCATATCGACGATACTCCGAGCTTGATGCGCCGCCTTGCCGCCGCGAACATCACCACGCGCGAGGCTTGCGGCAACGCTGTCCGCAACGTGACGGCGTGCCCCTACGCTGGGGTTTGCCAGGACGAAGTGTTTGACGTGACGCCTTATTCCCGGGCGCTGGCGAATTTCTTGTTGGGCCATCCGGACTGCCAGAACTTCGGCCGAAAGTTCAAGCCCGCGTTCAGCGGCTGCGCGCAACATGCCTGCGGCCTCACGAATCTGCACGATGTGGGATTCATCGCCAGCAAACAGAGCGAAAATGGAGTGGAAAAGCGGGGCTTTCAGATGTTTGTCGGTGGTGGGCTCGGTGCCGTCCCCTACATGGCCAAGTTGTTTGACTCGTTCGTTCCCGCGGAAGAAATTCTGCCGCTCACGCAGGCGATTGCGCGGGTCTTTGCGAGGCTCGGCGAAAAAAAGAATCGCAACCGCGCCCGGATCAAGTTCCTGATTCAGGATCTGGGCATCGAAAAATTCAAGGAATTGGTGCTCGAAGAACGCAAGACACTGCCTGACGATCCTCGCTGGACCGATTACGTGAAGGACGCCGAGCAATTCAGCGAAGCCCCGCTAAAACCGGGCGGCGAATGGCCTTCGGCGGCCGCCGATGGTTTCGAGCGCTGGCTCAATACCAACATCCGCCCGCAAAAGCAGACCGGTTACGTGGTCGTCACCGTGGCGCTGCCGCTAGGCGATATCACCGCCAACCAGCTGCGATCGCTCGCGGACATCGTCCGCCGCTTCACGAAAGAGACGATTCGCACGACGGTCGAGCAGAACTTCGTAATCCGTTGGGTGAGCCAGAGCGACCTGCCCGAAATCTATAAGGCGCTGGAAGCAGTCGGTTTGGGCGATCCGGGAGCGGGCGCGATCGTGGACATCGTCACCTGCCCGGGCACGGATACCTGCAAGCTGGGAATTTCGTCGTCACGTGGACTGGCGGGCGAACTCCACCGGGCGCTCGCGGAGAAAAGTTTCGAATTAGATGAATCCGTACAGCATTTGCACATCAAAATCAGCGGATGCTTCAATAGTTGCGGCCAGCATCATGTGGCCGATCTCGGATTCTACGGCGTCAGCCGGAAAGTCGGCGGGTTCGCCGTGCCGCATTTCCAGGTTGTCCTCGGCGGTGAGTGGGAACACAACGGCGGTTCGTATGGCTTGCCTGTTGTGGCGATTCCTTCGAAGAACATTCCGAAAGTGGTCACCCGGCTCACGGAGCGCTACGTCGCGGGTCGAGCGAATGGAGAGACGTTCAAGGATTTCGTCAAGCGGATTGGCAAGGTGGAGTTGAAAAAGGCATTGGAAGATCTTGCGAAACCGCCCGCGGATCCTGCCGATCGTTCTTTCTTTAGCGATTGGGGCGATCCTCGCGAATACACGCTGGGCGATATGGGAGTCGGCGAGTGCGCGGGAGAAGTGGTTTCCTCCGTCGAATTTGATCTCGCCGCCGCTGAAAGGGAAGTGTTCGAGGCGCAGATCGCGCTGGAGAGCGGCCAGGTCGAGAACGCGGGGAAGACCGCGTATCAATCAATGATCCACGCCGCCAAAGCGCTGGTGAAGATCAATCATCAAAACATCTCGGACGACCCCGGCGAGATCATCGGCGAATTTCGGACTCGTTTCTACGACACGCAAAAATTCTGGGACCCCTACGCAGGAGGGAAGTTCGCGAACTATCTTTTCGATGCGCACCAGAAAGCGGATCAGCCGTACACAGGTGATTCCAGCCGTTACCTGATTGACGAAGCGCAGCTTTTCATTGATGCCGCGCACAGTTGCTACAATAAAATGGGGACGGCGGTCGGCGTTTAAGTTTCCGAATGTCCTCGCCGATCAATCTCCAGTGCGTCAACGTCAAACTCCTTGCGAAGGATCCCGAGGACGTTGATCTCGAGCCGCTGATTCCCGTGTTTCACAACTGGATTCAGGGCCAGGTCTTCGAGGAATTGCTGCTGGACGTGGCCGATTACCGGCATGTGCATGAAGGACCGGGTGTGGTCTTGATCGGGCACCAGGCGAACTACAGCGTGGACAACACGGACAATCGTCTCGGGGTTCGTTACAATCGTAAGGCCCCGTTGGAAGGTTCGAATCAAGACCGGCTGAAGCAGGCTACGCGCGCCGCGCTGACCGCTTTTCACCGCTTGGAAGGCGAAGCGGGATTGAATGGGAAGCTGCAATTTAACGGGCAGGAAATCGAAGTGTTCATTAACGATCGCCTTATGGCTCCGAATCGCGGTTCCACGCGTGAAGCGATCGAGCCCGAGCTCCGGGAGTTTCTCGGCAAGCTGTTTCGGGGAGGCGAGTACGCGCTTTCGCATGGCAACGATCCGCGCGCATTGTTTGGGGTCTATGTGAAGGCCAATCGGTCGTTTTCGGTGTCAGATCTGCTGGCTAATCTTGCGACTTAACTTCCGGGGGAACGTGTAAATTAATCAGCGTCGGGCTTTCGTCGCCCAACACCGGCGCCTATTCCACGATATAATTAGACGCCTTGCTCTCTCTTAACAACATCACGATGCGCTTCGGTCCCCGAATCTTGTTCGAGGAAGTGAGCTGCACGTTCTTCGCCGGCCGGAGGTACGCGATCAGCGGGCCAAACGGCGCGGGGAAGACCACGCTAATGCGGATTTTGACCGGTGACATCGAGCCCACGAAAGGCGACGTCACGCGGCCGAAGAAGTTCGGCATCTTGCGCCAGGATCAGTTCGCGTTCGACGAATTTCGCGTGATTGACACCGTGATCATGGGCAATGCCAGGCTTTGGAAGACTCTGGAAGAGCGCGACGCGCTGTATGCAAAACCGCACGACGCGCTCACGGACAAAGACGGTATGCGCCTGGCCGAGCTCGAAGGAATCGTCGGCGAAGAGAACGGCTACACGGCGGAGTCCGATGCGGCGGTGCTCCTCGATGGCCTCGGTTTGGAGGAGCCGCTCCACGAGCGCAAAATGCGCGAGCTGCAGGGCGGTCAGAAGGTCCGCGTGCTGCTCGCGCAGGCCCTCTTCGGTAGCCCCCCGGCGCTCCTGCTGGACGAGCCTACAAACCACCTGGACCTCGACTCGGTCCATTGGCTCCAGGACTATCTGATCGAATACGAGGGCGTGCTGATCGTGATTTCTCATGACCGCCACTTTCTGAACAGCGTCTGCACCCACACGGCGGACATCGACTACCAAACCGTGATCATGTACAACGGCGGGTATGACGACATGGTGCTCGCCAAGACCTCGATTCGTTCCCGCATCGAATCGGAAAACGCCCAGCGCGAGCGCAAAATCGCGCAGCTGAATGAATTCATCGCGCGTTTTTCGGCTGGCACGCGTTCGGCGCAGGCCACCTCCCGCAAGAAGGAAGTCGAGCGTCTGCAGTCGGCGGAGCTCGCGCGATCGAATATCGCCCGGCCATTCATCCGCTTTCAGATGGACCAACATTCAGGCCGTCACCCGCTGGAGATCAAGAGCATCGCGAAATCCTACGATGGCGTGAAGGTCATACAGCCTTTTACGGCGAACGTGGATCGCGGAGAAAAAATCGCGCTGATGGGCCGCAACGGTTCCGGGAAGACCACGCTGCTGAAGTCGCTGATACGCAATGCGACGGGATTCGTCGAGGATTCCGACAAGGAATTCCCGGTGGACGGAGGAACGGTCGTCTGGGGGCACAACGTTGCCGTCGGCTACTTCGCGCAGGATCACTCTGATTCGATCGTGAAGGGAATGACCGTAATCGAATGGCTGCACCAGTACAAACCGCAAGCGGCGCAGGAAGAGTTGCGTGGCCTGCTCGGCCAGATGCTTTTCAGCGGCGAGGATGCATTGAAACAGACCGGCGCTCTCTCCGGCGGCGAATCAGCGCGGCTGATTTTCTGCCGGCTGATGCTGCAGAAGCCGAATGTGCTGGTTCTCGACGAGCCCACAAACCATTTGGATCTCGAATCCATCAACGCGCTGAATATTTCCCTCCAGAAATATCTGGGAACGGTGCTATTAGTTACGCACGACCACGACGTGATTGACGAAGTCGCCACGCGCATCTGGCATTTCGCGGGCGGCCGCGTGGAAGACTTCAAGGGGCCCTACTCGGAATATATCGTCTCCGCGCAAGAGAAGGCTTCCTAGGCCCACGCGCGGCGCCTGTCAGAATCTTGCGGAACCTTCCATCCCTTCCAGTCTTCTCTTGTCGTTGCCCGGAATGACCATCTGGAATATGGATTCCACGCTCGTGTAATCGTGATAGCCCAGCCGCGCAATCGGACGAATCTTTAGCACGTCGATGCATCCATCCGGTCCGATTACCTCGTCCTTGATGTGAATTCCAATCACGCGGCCGAACACGATATCAACCGTGCCCATGGTGCCATTGCCGGGGAGCCGGATCGTCTGGTGATACGCGCACTCGAAATGGACGGGCGATTCCGCCACTCGGCACGGTTTCACGATCTGTGATGGCGCCTTGGTGACGCCGGCCAGTTCAAATTCGTCCACGTCGGGAGCCACTTCCTCGGCTGATTTATTCACCGCTTCTCGCAATTCGTACGTCGCCATGTTCCAGACGAACTCGCCCGTTTGCTCCGTGTTCACGACCGTGTCCTTCTTGCGCCCTTTCGTCGTTTGGTTCGAAGCAAACATCACGTACGGAGGATCGAACGTCAGGTTTTGAAATTGGCTGAATGGAGCGAGGTTGTGCGCACCGTCCCGGCTGATGGTGGAAATCCATCCGATCGGTCGCGGGATCACGCACGATTTGAAAGGATCGCGCGGAAGGCCGTGATTGGTTTTGCCGGGTTGGTAGTACACGGGTGAATCCTCCTGGATGACTAAATTCCGCCGGACGCCTCGCGTGCGATGCGCCGTTCACCGGGATTTCATCGAATGCTGCGGCGCAATTATAGACGCTACCTTCCGCGAGACCTAGCTTGCGGCGCTGCGATGGCGTCGCGGGGGCTTGCTCGCTGCCGGCAGCGCCGTGTCGGCCGCGGACCGCAACAGCGCGAGAAGGTCGAGCGCTTCCTTGGCCAGCGGGCGGAGTCGCGGGTGGATCACGTCGAGATTTCGCCGCAGCGGTTCGGCATCCATGATCTCAATGGATACCAGCTTGCCCTGGCGAAGCTCCTGCGTCAGCGCAATCTGCGGTAGAAAACTGAAACCCAGCTTGCGCTCGACCATTCGTTTGGCCGCCTCGATCGTTTCCACCTCGAGCACCACATTGGGCAACAATCCCGCCCGCCTGAATAACCCTTGCGTGAGCGTCCAATCGCTCGAGCCGCGATCGTAGAAAATCAGCGGCCAGGATTCGATCTCCTCGAGCCGGACTTGCTGCTTAGTCGCGGCGCGGTGGGCTCGATGTCCCACCAAAAGCAAGGGGTCGTCGCGCAGGGTCATGGTTTCCACTTCCGGGTGGTTCAGCGAGCGCGCTACGCCGATGTCGGCCTCGCCCTCCAGCACCATCTTGAGCACCTGCACGGAGTTCCCGGATCGCAGATGCACCATCACTTTCGGATTGGCGGACTTGTATTCCTGCATAACATCCGGCATCAGGTACGTGCATACGGAAAGTGACGCGGCGATTCGCAGGGCCCCGGCGGTATGCGGCTGCAGTTCATGAATGGCCTGGCGTGCCATCGCCACGGTGCGTAGCAGCTGCTCCGCATGCGGACGCAGAGCTTTGCCGGCGGGGGAAAGTAACGGGCGCGCGCGCCCGCGAGTAAATAGCTCCGCCCCCAGCGACGCCTCGAGCGCCCGCACCCGCCCACTGATCGCCGGCTGGCTCACGTGCAGAGCCTCGGCGGCCTTGTGAAATCCGCCGTACGTGACAATAGCCAGAAATGTCTCGAGCTGGTCGATTTGCATAAGTCCCTCCGTGGCAGGGCATTGCGAGCCGTTCGGTGGGGGACGATAACACATTCTTATCGGAGCGATAAGGACAATCCGTTGGACTAACCGAAGACCTCGCCCCTATAATCCCTTGACCCTCTGATACCGGAATGTGAAGCCCAGTACAACTTGATCGAATACCTCACGCCGAGCCAGTTGCTTATCGGTTGATTGTAGCAGCGGCCCGAAAGCGAAAGTCCCCACTCTTCGCTTTATACCCAGATTCATTCTCGATGCGGTGTGAAGTGCGTGTGGACAACAGGTTCGCCCGCGGAAGTGGTTTGTAAACTTATGGTTGGCAAGGAGACCCAAGGTGCCAAGCAACGGCAGAGCGCTGAATTTGGACGCGGAGTGGAAGACAAATCCACGCTGGGCGGGAATCAAGCGCCCCTATAGTCAGCAGGATGTGGAGCACTTGCGCGGCTCGGTGCACATCGAACACTCGCTTGCGCGCCTCGGAGCCGAGCGCCTCTGGAGTCTGCTTCATTCCGAAACCTATACCGCCGCCCTCGGCGCGATGACGGGGAACCAGGCCGTGCAACAGGTTGCCGCCGGCCTGAAAGCGATTTACGTCAGCGGCTGGCAGGTCGCCGCCGATGCCAACGACGCCGCGCAGATGTATCCGGATCAGAGTTTGTATCCGGCCGATAGCGTCCCGAACCTCGTGCGCCGTCTGAACCAATCTCTCCTCCGAGCCGACCAGATTCACCATTCCGAGGGCAGGAACGAAACCTATTGGCTTGCTCCCCTGGTGGCCGACGCGGAAGCGGGATTCGGCGGAAATTTGAATGCCTTCGAACTAATGAAAGCCATGATCGAGGCTGGCGCCGCAGGCGTCCATTTTGAGGATCAGTTGTCCTCGGCCAAGAAGTGCGGCCACCTGGGCGGAAAAGTCCTGGTGCCGACCGTGGAAGCGATTCAAAAGCTGGTTGCGGCGCGGCTAGCCGCGGACGTGATGGGAGTTCCCACCGTTTTGATCGCGCGCACCGACTCCGAAGCCGCCGCTCTTCTGACAAACGACGTGGACCCGCGCGATCGCGAGTTCATCACCGGTGAGCGCACGTCCGAGGGATTCTTCCGCATTCGCTGCGGAACCAGGGCAGCCATCGCCCGCGCGATTTCCTATGCGCCGTACGCGGACCTGATCTGGTGCGAGACCTCGACTCCGGATCTGAACGAAGCGCGCGAATTTGCGGACGGCTTGCATGCGAAGTTTCCGGGGAAAATGCTCGCCTACAACTGTTCGCCATCGTTCAATTGGCGGAAGAACCTGGACGACGCCACGATCGCCAGTTTCCAGCGCGATCTGGCCCGCATGGGCTACAAGTTCCAATTCATCACGCTGGCTGGCTTCCACGCGCTGAACCATTCGATGTTTGAGCTGGCGCGCGGCTACAAAAATTCCGGCATGACCGCCTATTGCCGTCTGCAGGATGAAGAATTCAAGAGCGAGGACGCGCACGGCTACGAAGCTGTGAAACACCAGCAATTCGTCGGCACCGGATATTTCGACGCGGTCCAGGAAATCGTCACCGGCGGCACGGCCTCCACTATAGCTCTGGAGGGCTCGACCGAGGCTGCGCAGTTCGCGGATTCCGAAGCGGCCGTGGTTCGAGAGTCGGGCAAGACTCGCGGTTAGCCGCTCTGCGCGACCACAATTTTTGCCGTAGTCACAGCTTGTCCCACATGGCGCTGCGTATGGTCCGCCACGTGAACCAGCAGGCCGCCGAGCGTCGTCGGCAGTTCCAACTTCCCGACCCTCCTCGGCTCTTCCAACGGCGCCTGAATCAACGCGTGAATCCTCGCCGCGCCGCGATCAAGAGATTCGGTGAATTCGAGAAAAAGCTTGCCGCGCGTCACGCCTGGATCGAGTTCGGTTTTGAGCGCGGCAATCTGTTTCTTGTCGAGCCGGCGGCCTTCGGCGTAAGTTAGCAGACGATCCACGCTGCGGGCGATATGGCGTACGTGGAACGCTACGGGTGCGATTCCCGCGGGCCGTGAGTTCAGCTGAGCATCGGTCAGGTCCCCACACCAGCTCGCGATGTCTTCCTTCGCCAGCTCAAGAGCATGTAATACACCTCGAAACACGGCCGGCACCTCGGTTAGCGTGCCTCTCAGCCAAGGCTCTGGTATTTCTCTCTCACCCACGGATATTCACCTCCGGGAACTCCCAGCTTAGCGATTCCTGTTCACATTGCGAAACAGTTGCATGGTCAAAGTGTCGGGACTAAAGCCACAGCCGCGTTGTTGCTTGACAACTCTGCAAACCTCCGTATACGTTAATCCTCCGGGTCACGGACTTCACGAATACCGTGTTTTCGCGCTGCCTTTCTACCGCCGCGAATCCTTAGACTCCGTAACTTATCTTTGTTACCGCCAGGGGGAAGACGGATGGCTCACAAATTGCAGAACATGCTCGCGCGCGTGCCCAGCGATATTGACATCGCTCAGGCCGCCAAACCTATTTCGATCGAGAAGATCGCGGCGGAGGCGGGAATTCTCGGGGACGAGCTCGAGTTGTACGGTAAGAGCAAGGCTAAAGTTCACCTTTCGATCCGCGACCGCCTGAAAAGCAGTCCGAACGGGAAATATGTCGTCGTCACGGCGATCACGCCAACTCCGCTCGGCGAAGGCAAGACCACCACGACTGTCGGTCTGAGCCAGGCGCTCGGCGCGCATCTCGGCAAGAAAGTTTTCACATGCGTGCGGCAGCCCAGCCAGGGCCCCACTTTCGGAATCAAGGGCGGCGCCGCGGGCGGCGGCTATAGCCAGATCATCCCGATGGAGGAGTTCAATCTCCACCTCACGGGCGACATCCATGCCATCACCGCTGCCAATAACCTGTTGGCTGCTGCCATCGACACCCGAGTGATGCACGAAGCTCAACAGAAAGATGAGGCCCTGTTCGAGCGGCTGTGTCCCCCGGCCAAGGACGGCAGCCGTCGTTTTTCGCCCGTCATGTTGCGCCGGCTCCGCAAGCTCGGCATCGCGAAGACTGACCCAAACACCCTCACGCCGGAAGAGCGCAGCCGTTTTTCACGTCTGGACATTGACCCTGACAGCATCACGTGGCGCCGCGTGACAGACACAAACGACCGCATGCTGCGCCAGATCACCATCGGGCAAGGGCCTGAAGAGAAGGGCATGACGCGCGTGACGGGCTACGACATCGCCGTGGCCAGCGAGATCATGGCGATCCTCGCCCTCACGACCAGCCTCGCGGACATGCGCGAACGTCTGGGAGCCATGGTGATCGGTACCAGCCGGGCTGGTGAGGCGATCACCGCGGACGATCTCGGCACGGGCGGCGCGCTGACCGTGTTGATGAAGGACGCGATCCTGCCCAATCTGATGCAGACGCTTGAGGGCACGCCTGCCTTTGTGCACGCCGGGCCTTTCGCGAATATCGCGCACGGCAACTCTTCGATCGTCGCGGATCAAATTGCGCTCAAGCTTGTGGGAGCGGACGGCTATGTGCTCACGGAAGCAGGTTTCGGCGCGGACATCGGCATGGAAAAATTCTGCAATATCAAATGCCGGTACAGCGGCCTCGCTCCTAACTGCGTGGTTCTGGTCGCTACGATCCGCGCATTGAAAATGCATGGAGGCGGCCCCAAAGTCACCGCGGGACAGCCGCTGCATCACGATTACACCGAGGAGAATTTGCCGCTGCTCGAGAAGGGCTGCGCGAATCTCACCAAAATGATTCAAAATGCGCGCCTCTTCGGCATCCCCGTTGTGGTCGCGGTGAATCGCTTCAAGACGGACACCCCGGCGGAGATTGACCTTGTTCGCAAACTCGCCGTGCAGGCGGGGGCGCACGATGCCGTAATGGCCAATCACTGGGCGGAGGGCGGCCTTGGCGCCGTCGAGCTTGGGAAGGCAGTTATTTCCGCATGCGAGCAACCGGGGAAATTCAAATTCCTGTATCCGCTGGAGATGGGTATCAAGGAGAAGATCGAAACCATTGTCCGCGAAATTTACGGCGGCGCAGGTGTGGAGTATTCGCCGGAAGCCGAGAAGAAGATCGCTCTCTACAATCGCCTCGGCTTCAACAAGCTGCCCATGTGCATGGCCAAAACGCACTTGAGCCTGAGCCACGACCCGAATCTGAAAGGTGCGCCAACGGGCTTCATCGTTCCGGTGCGCGACATTCGCGCCAGCGTTGGCGCCGGCTTCCTCTATCCACTGCTGGGCGCCATGAGCACCATGCCCGGCCTCTCCACGCGTCCGGGATACTACGAAATTGACATTGACCTGGAGACCGGCCGGGTAATCGGCCTGTCCTAGCCTTAACGTCCAGCGAGCGCCAGGCGGTTCCGTAGGGGCGTAGCACCGCTACGCCCGGCGCAAATGCTTGTCGTCGCTGCAAAATCTCCTCTGGTTCCTCTCCGTAGGGGCGTAGCGCTGCTACGCCCGGCGCACATGCTTGGCATGCGGCAGCCATTCGCCTGGCCCGCACGCTTGTCACTCTGGAACTTTTTGCCTCGCTCAGCGGAATTAGCACCGAAGGCTGTTCGGTGTACGCCCAGGGTGGGGCGGCGAATGCTTGGTGGAAAACAACTCTGGCTATCTGCCGTAACCATTGCTGTAGCGTTCACGGCACTCGCCGTCCCACGCGTTTCCGCGCAAGGTCTTCAGAATGTCCTGCGCGCTCGAGCGCGTGTGTTTCCCGCGGTCGGTCCGGGCGTCGCCGCAGTTAAACGGGATTCCTCCGGCCGCTACTTCATCCTCGCGGAACCCGCCAGTACAATTTCGATTTTCGATGGGACCGGCAAGCGCACTGATCATTTTCCAAACGCAAATTCGCATGGCGCCACGATCCGTTATGCCGTGGCGATTGACCTCGACTCACGCGGCCGCCTTTTCGTCGCCGACCGCGGCGATAACTCGATCAAGATCTTCGCTCCTGACGGTTCCTTGGTCGCTGCGATCCACGTGACGGCCCCGACCTCCGTCGTCGCTCTTTCCGACGGTCAGTTTGCCGCGACGACGTTGCAATCGAAGCGTCTCGTGCAGATCATGGACGAAAAGGGAAATACAGTCCGAACTTTTGGAGATCCGTCAGACCAGTCACAGGGCGAAGCTTCTGCGCAGCCCGTGATGGACCGCGGACGAATTACCGGAGACTCCAGCGGGAACATCTATTTTGCTTTCACTTCGCTGCCAGATCCAACCGTCCAGCGATTCGACCGCTTTGGTTACTCCGCCTACGGTGCGGTTATGTCAGCCGACCAGTTCGGGCCTTCCGCCGGGCACACTGGGCATGAGGTTGACCTGGGATACACAATGTCGGGACTGTACGGGCCAACGTCTGTGGGTGCGTGGACCGATTTACACTCCCTGACGTCGGTATCGGTTGGGAACAGGTCGCGTCGCGGCATGGGAACGGCCGGAACATCTTCGGCCGCAGCGAATTCGTCGTCATCATCTTCTTCGTCCTCTTCTTCGGCGACCGGATCAACGACCGTGGATGGGAATGTTCTCGCCTTCAATTCGGACGCCGTGGCGGACCCATTGGATTTGAGCTCTCCCATATTTGGCGGCACCGGCGCTCCCGACTTCGGATTGGCCTATGGGCAGGGAATGTTCATGCCGGGAATGTTCGGCATGGGTTTTGGGGACATGTTCCGCGATGGAATGATGAGAGGATTCCACGACGGGGGCGGCGGCGCAGACTCCAGCTTTGGTGGCGCACACCCTGACTTCGGCGGAGGCGGCCCGAGCTCCGCAGGTGCGGGCGGCGACTTCGCCGACCACTTCCCGGACGGCTTTCATGGTCGCCCGGGTTTTGGAATGTACCGAGCTGCTGCCACAGTGCGCGTCGCGCTCGACGATCCGTCCAAGCGCACCTCCGAGAAACCCGTGATTACCGCTGTCGGTGTGGACCCTGAAACGCAGGAGGTGTGGACCGCGGTCAGCGATGTCCTCGTACACCTCGACAAGTATGGGAATCACATGGATTCGTATTACCCCGCGATCGCGGAGGGAACGTCGCTGAAAATAACGTCCATCCTCGTCGAACCAGATCGCATTCTTATTGCCGCCGACCCCTGGGGCATCTATGAATTTCCTCGCCCGGACAAGCCTTCCCAATCTCCCGGACCGCAAAACAGTATCGTCGCCCAACCGCTTCGCTCCACGACTCCATCACCAGCCGCTCATTAATCCTGCGGCGATTACGACTCGCCTTGTCACACCCATTCGCCTGAGATAGACTGGCCGACCTCACCGCGGGAGCGCGGAACCGATGCCATTCGCTAGAAAAGAAGGATTGAAGATCCGAATTCGTCACGCCGATATCGAGAGACGTGTTCGTGCGGTGGCTGGCCAGATCACGAAGGATTTCAAGGGCCAGCGCGTTCATCTGATTGGCGTGCTCAAAGGCGCCTGTTTTTTTCTCGCCGATCTCGCCCGCGAAATCGATCTCGAAACCTCCATTGATTTCATAGCCGTCGCAAGCTACGGCAAGAAGAAAGATTCCTCGGGTCAGGTGCGCATGCTCAAGGATTTGGATAACAACGTCGCGGGATTGAACGTGATTCTGGTTGAGGACATCCTTGATACCGGCCTCACCGCCAACTATCTTTTACGGATTCTTCGCCAGCGACGTCCGAAAACGCTCAGCCTCGCCGCGCTGCTCGACAAACCGTCGCGCCGCCTGAAACCGGTCAAGGGCGATTACATCGGCTTTACCATCCCGGACGAATTCGTAGTCGGTTATGGACTCGACTACGCTGAAAGATACCGCAACCTCAAGGACGTTTGCGTCCTTCAGCCCCCTCCGCAATAAAACGTCGTCGGGGCGCCGCAGTATGCCCCCGAACTCTACCGGGCCGCCTGTTATAATGGGTTGTCTCGGGCTCACGACGCGCGGAATCGGGGTTCCGCTCGCGAACCCGGCGCATGCTGTACCGCATCGGAATTGAGAGCGCGCTCACCAATTACAAATGGACTCGACCGATATCAATCTGGCGCCGGAAATCCCTGCGGAGACGCTCGCCGTCCTCTCCGAGATCAGCCACGAAATCAATTCATCGCTGAATCTCGACCAGGTCCTCGCCAGCGCGGCGCAGCAGATCAAGCGCTTGATGGAATTCGAGATATTTGCAGTTCTCCTGCCCGAGGAGGGCACCAATGATCTATACGTCCGATTCGCCATCGGCCATCGCCCCGAAGTAATCGAGCACTGGCGGATTCCCATGGGGGACGGAATTATCGGCGCCGCCGCCACCACGGGACAGGCCATCCGCGTCGGCGACGTCCTGAAAGATCCTCGCTACCTCCCGGCGGTCGAGGAAGTGCGTTCAGAGCTGGCTGTGCCGCTCATTGTCCGCGGCCGCGTGATCGGCGTGATGGATATCGAAAGCCGCCAGCCGGATTACTTCACGCCGAGCCAGCAGACTATTCTCACGCTCGTCGCCAGCCGCATTGGCACCGCGGTCGAGAACGCGCGCCTTTTTGAAAGCGCGCAAAAACAAGCCGAGACGCTTCTTCTCCTCAACGAAATCGGCCGTGAGGCGAATGCCACGCTCCAGGTTGAAGAGGTTCTGCGCCGCGCCGCGGAGCTCACCAAGCGCCTCATCGACTACCAGATTTTCAGCATTCTCCTGTACGACGAGACTGCCGCCGTGTTTCGTCATCGCGTCACCGTGAAATTCGGCCAGCGCGTGCAGGAAAAGTCCGTCGTTCCCGCGCACGAAGGAATCGTCGGCGCCGCCGCGAAGCTCCGTCGGCCCGTTGTCGTCCCCGATGTCGCGCTCGATCCGCGCTACCGCATGGTGAATTCCGAGACGCGTTCGGAGCTCGCCGTGCCCATGATCTATAAGACGCGCGTTGTCGGCGTGATGGACCTCGAGAGCCCGCAGCTGAATTATTTCACCCCCGATCATGTGCAGGTGCTTTCGATCCTGGCGGCGCATCTCGCGGTCTCGATTGAAAACGCGCGCCTCTACGAGCAGGTCGCCCGCGACGAGAACCGCATGGAGCGCGACCTGAATGCCGCCCGCCGTATTCAGGGCGCGCTGCTGCCTCGCTTGCCCGGCCCCGAGTTCGGTCTGGATATAGCCGCGCGTGTCGTCTCCTCGCGTGAGCTTAGCGGCGACCTGTATGACTTCATGCGCTACGGTCCGCACGATTTGGGAATCGCTCTGGGCGATGTCAGCGGGAAGGGAAGCGCGGCTGCGCTCTATGGCGCGGTCGCGGTCGGCACCCTGCGCAGCCTCGGCTCCCAGAAGCCACGTCCCGCGAACATGCTCCGCGCTCTCAATGGTTTCCTGGGCGAGCGCCTGATTGAGGGCCGCTTCATGACGCTTTGCTTTGCCACGTGGAATCGCCAGCGCCGCCGCCTGCGCATCGCCAACGCCGGGCAGGAGCAGCCTCTGCTTTATCATGGCGGGCGCTGCGAGAAAATTCCTTTGGTTGGTTTTCCGCTTGGGATTTTCGAGGAGGCCACTTACGACGAGCGAACGCTGATTCTCGACCGCGGCGACATCATCGTCTTCTATTCCGACGGCGTCGGCGATGCCCAGAATCGCGCAGGGGAATTCTTTGGCGCCGCGCGCGTGGCGAAATTGGTCAACGAGAATCCTGGTTTATCGTCGGACGGCCTCGCCGACCGGATTCTCGAGGAAGCGGACTCTTTCTCCGGCGGACAACACCCGGCCGACGACCGCACGCTTGTTGTGCTCAAAGTGACGACCTGACAAAGGTCGTCATCCTGAACCCGGCGCTTCGACTTTTGGCCGGGTGAAGGATCTCTCTTAGTCTTCGTGGATTTGATCGCACAGGGGGAGGGGTCTCCAGGGGTTCATCCTCGACCCGCGAAACTTACTCTACCGTTCTCCCCATTTCAGTTTGCTGCGGAGCACTTCGAAATAAGTCTTGGAGGGTGGTCGAACCAGCGCCACGCGGCTCTTCGATTTTGTGATTGTCACGTGATCCTGCGGCTTGAGCTGAAACCCAATTTGCCCGTCGAGTGTTATATACACGGGCTCGTCCGCCGCGGTGAAGTCCAGATCAATGCGCGCCGTGTCGGGCACCACCAGCGGCCGGTTCGTCAGCATGTGCGGGCAGATCGGCGTGATCACGAATGCATCGAGATCGGGGTCAATGATCGGTCCTCCCGCCGCGAGCGAATATGCGGTCGATCCTGTCGGTGTTGCGACGACCAACCCATCCGCGCGATAGCGCCCCACGTGGTTGCCGTCCACGTGCACATCGAAATCGAGCATTCGGGAGAGAGCGGCTTTATTTGCGACCGCGTCGTTCAGGGCGCACTGCCGTTCGGCAGGCTGCCCGCCGCGCAGAATTGATGCATCGAGCATCATGCGTTCGCTCGTGCGATGTTTTCCCGCGACAACCTGTTCGAGAAGCGGATAGAGTTCGTCGAGCGTCACGCTCGTAAGAAATCCGAGTCCGCCCAGGTTCACCGCCAGAATCGGCACTTTGTGGCTTCCCAGCGCCCGCGCCGCTGAAAGCAGTGTGCCGTCACCCCCGAGCACGATCAGCAGGTCAACTTGGGCGGCAAGCGCCTCGCGCGCCACCGTTAGCGCGCCGGGGTCAACGCATTCCTGCGTCTCCTGGTCCACGAATACTTCGATCTTCCGCCCGCGCAGCCATTCGACCAGCGGCGGAACGACCGAGGACAGTAGCTCCCGGTTCGGTTTGGAAATGATGCCAGCGGTTCGAATCATCGGTGTGAACGCTGCATTCTATTCTACTCGTGGCGGCGGGCGTGCAGAAAAAACTCCTGATTTCCCTCGGTACCCGTCAGCCGGCTTGGTTGTACGCCTTTAATCTCAAGCCCTGCTTCCGTCGCTGCCGTCACCACGCGCTCGATGGCCTTTTGGTGCAGCGCGCCGTCGCGGACGATACCGCCCTTGCCCACATCGCGCTTATCGAGCTCGAATTGCGGCTTGATCAAAATCAGAAAATCGGCGCCGCGCGACGCAATCGGCACAATCGCCCCCAGAATCTTGCTCACGGATATGAACGACACATCCACGGTCACGAAATCCACCGGCTCGCCGATATCCTCCGTCCGAAGATATCGGGCGTTCCCCTCCACCGTCCTCACGCGCGCGTCTCGCCGCAGCTTCCAATCGAGCTGGCCAATCGTGACATCCACTGCAATAACTTTGCTCGCGCCATTCTGTAGCAGGCAATCCGTGAAGCCTCCGGTCGAACTTCCCACGTCCATGCAAACGCGGTCTCGCGGATTCACTCCGAAATCTTCGAGCGCGCCTTCCAGCTTCATCCCTCCGCGGCTTGCGTAACGCAAAGGCTCGCCGGCAATCTCGATGCGGGCGTCGGTGGCCACCTGGGTGCCGGCTTTGTCAATCTTCGCGCCACTCACGCGGATTTGTCCGGCGAGCACCAATGCCTGCGCGCGCTCGCGCGATGGCGCCAGCCCTTGCGCGACAATCAGCAAATCGAGCCGCTCTTTTCCTGGTTTCGTCTGTCTTTTGTGTTTAGCATCGCGGGGAGGACGTTCTGACATCTTCATCGCCAAATCACGACCGGCGCGCCACCAGAAATTCACCCACTTGGCGTAGCCGCGCGGCTCGTGCTCCGAACATGTCGAGTTCCGCGAGGGCTTTCGCTTCCAGGTCAGCCGCAATCGCGCGTGATTTGTCGAGCCCGTAGAGCGCCGGGTACGTGGCCTTCTGCTGCGCCTGATCTTTCCCAGCGGTTTTCCCGAGCGCAGCCGACGACTCCTCCACATCGAGAAGGTCGTCCACCACCTGGAAAGCCCAGCCGATATTCTCACCAAATCCGATCAGGCGCGTAATATCCGGCTGCTCCGCGCCCCCCGCGAGTGCCCCTGCAACCACCGACGCGCGGATCAGCGCCGCTGTCTTCGAACGATGGATGTATTCAAGCCCAGCGCCATCCACCTCCTTGCGTTCCGCCTCGATGTCGGCGACCTGTCCGCCAATCATTCCGCGGTCTGTTCCGGCGGCCCGTGCGATCGCGCCGAGAATTTTCAAGCGGCGCTGCGGTTCCACGGGCGCCGCCGCGAGCGTCTGGAACGCAAGCGTCAGCAGCGCGTCGCCGGCCAGTATCGCGATTGCCTCGCCGAATACTTTGTGGTTCGTGGGTTTGCCGCGCCTCAAATCGTCGTTGTCGAGCGCCGGCAGATCGTCGTGAATCAACGAATAGGTGTGGATGAACTCAAGCGCGCAGCCGACCTGGATCGCGCCTTCCGGATTATCCGCAAACATTCGCGCCGCTTCCAGGCACAGGACCGGACGAATCCGCTTGCCTCCCGCGAACACACTGTATCGCATCGCGCGATGGATGGACGCCGGGGCGGTATCTTCCGGTGGGAGCAGCCCTTCGAGAGCGGCCTCAACGGCATCAAGATCGGCCTGATAAAAATCGGGGAGTTTCATGCTTGCGTCTTTGTGGGATCCAAACGGTCGGTCGGTTTGCGTAACGAACAGCAGCCGCTAGGAGGATTCATCTTCGGGCTCGAATGGCTCCGCGGCGATCTTGCCATCCGCTTTTTTCAGAAGAATTTCTACGCGGCCCTCGGCCTCTTCAAGTTGCTTCTGGCATTCGCGCGAAAGCTTCACGCCCTCTTCGAAAAGCTTCATCGCTTCGTCGAGCGAAAGGTCCGTGCTCTCCAGCCGCTTCACCACTTCTTCCAGCCGGACCAGCGATTTCTCGAAGTCGCCTTTTCGCGGCGGTTCGGCTGCTTTGTTTGATGCTGAGCTCATTTCGCCTCTGCCTCTAAGAACGTGCCGACGCCGTCTCCGCCGATGCGCGCGAGCATTCTAACGCACGCGCGGGAGCGTCAACAATGGCCTTCCTGCCATGACCAGATCAGGACCGATTAGTCGCGTCTCTGCCGAGAGACCCCGTGTCCGAGGCCGCCCAAGTCGATCACAACGGCTACGACCAGAATCACCAAATTGACGCCTGTTGTGGGTCGCCCCGTGTTCGCCATCCAGGCGTATGCCAGCGTTGTCAGCGGCAAGAACAAGAACCCCAGTAGAGGCAAGAGAAGATTGTGATACGCATGCTGCAGGTAATTGGAGAACAGGAATAAAAGCACCAGCGCGATCCGTGGAAATGCCAGAAAAACGATCAGCACGAGGCAAGGCATGAATACCCTCCGATAACCGAAGACAACTTTATCAGGTCTGGACCTGCGTTGCCGCGCTGTTTCGCCACCTGGCAGGCTGCATCGCCCGGCTGTCAGGCCTCGGGGAGGGAAGGGAGCTCCCAATCCGGAAGGTTGCGGTACATCGCATCCCATGTCGAGTGTGCGCGCAACGCGTTCACGACCACAGGTAGAGGGTCCGCCAGGATTTGCGGGAAAAGCTGCTCCTCCGGAAAAACCATGCGAAACGCCAGCCGCTCGACGGGCGGTGAGAACTGCGCGTCCACGCCTTCCTTGTTGCCCCGCGGATCGATTCGATACCAGCCAAACGTCGGCAGGTGCACGGCGTTCAGCCCGTGCAGGGAATAGGGCGGCCCGGTTTCGTCAATGCTCAGCCGCTGGTAACAGAATCCAGCAGGGATGCCGTTCGCGCGGACCAATGCAGCCAGCAGGTGGCTCTTTGCATAGCAGTAGCCTGTGCCGTCGCGAAGCACATCCGACGCATTGCAAGTAACCGGATTGCGCCGGAAATCAGAACTGTGTTGGATGTTGTCCCGGACCCACTCAAAGCAGCGCCGCGCTATTTCTTGCGCGCCGTAAGCGTCCTTGGATAGCTCCTGAGCCTTCGCACGCACGGCACGGTGTGAACAGTCAATCACCTCGGTCGACCTCAGAAACTGTTCCAGTACTTCCGGGCCTCGCGGAGCACCAGCCATCTAACGCACGACCGTCGTAAACCTGCCATTGACCACCGGATGGCGATCGTTCGCAGGGTCGCATTCATTTTCGTTGGTCATGCGGTTGATGTCCGTCACTCGTTCCCAAGTGACAGTCACCTCCAGCGGTTTGGCCAGCGCCACGGAATCTTCCGTCGTGAACTGAATTTGCATCTCATTGCGATTCACCATCCGGATGCGCTCAACGAAGTGTAATTGGTCGCTCATTGGCACCACGGTGGCGAATACGCCGCGCTCCACGATCTCCAGCTCCGGCTTCGTCGCCACCGTGTCAACCACCAGCGTGTCGCCTTCCCAGTGTCCGACTGAATCGCCCATGCGCGTCGGCCATAGCTCGTCTTTGGGAGGGTGGGCGCGGCCATCTGTATAGATGTGGCGCACTGACCCCATGGTCGTAAGGAGCGTGGTTTCCTCGGGAGTCACTCGCCATTCGAAAATTCCCGGCCGAACAGTTGCTGGAAAGGGCGGTGCCACGCATGGCTGAAGTGTTGCTGGCGGGTGGTCCGGGTCGGCTGCTATGGCCGCATCCAGAGCTCTCTTTACTTCGTCGTACTTTGGTTCCCACTCGGCATTGAACGCCGGATGCATGGCTGCGATATAGGCTTGATACTTGCGTAGTCCATCTGGAGTCAGTTGTTGTCCAGCCGATTGTCCCGCGAACGCGTCCAATTCCCATAATCCTGACCAATCTGGCAGCCTGGCGAACGCCTCGAGGCGTTTTTTCGAAGAAGTTTGCGCCTGCGCCAGGCATAGACATCCGCTCAGCATCGCCAGCACCACCGCCATTGTCGTTTGACGCCTCACGATTGCCCCCTCACGCAACTACGATTATTTCGGCGCCTCCGGCGCTGTTCCGAGTGGTTTCCCATCCGGACCAGTGGCCGAGACGTATTGGCCGCTCGGTCGGCCGTCGCGCAGCGGATTGATGACCACGGTAATCTTGTCGCCAACCTTCAAAGTTCCGGGTTTCCAGCCGCGACGAAACATCGCGAGCGGACTATCCATTTCGACGCCCCATTCCACGGGCGCGGCATTCGGGTCGTCGGGGTTGGGAACGAGCACCTGAATCCAGCAGTGTGGATTGTCCCATTCGAATTCCTTCACCGTGCCGACGAGTGTTACCTTCTTCTCCGAATCGAACATCGCGTGGGAATGGTGAGCGAATGCCGGACTCGCGATCAACATTGCGCCGATAGCGATCAGAATATTGGGCGCTCTTTTCATGCGCATCCTCTGTGCCGCGCATCGTACGCCCCCGCGCCTCCCTGGCACAACGAATTTGCCGCCGGAGCAGGCCCCGGAGGGATCAAGAGCGTTCCGAAGGTTGAACGCTTGTAGACGCGCTAGTCGGAAAATGACGCGCTGCCAAATATCCGGTAGTGTCCTATTTTCGATCTCCAGTGCGATAAACGGCTTCTTGATTGGCAATACACCGAAATAGTATGATCTGCGGCGACTACGGTACTTCAGCCTGATGATCACCAGCATCCACACCCTGATTTATTCCGACGATGCCCCCGCAACGCGCGCATTCCTTCGCGACGTCCTCGGCTGGCCCTACGTCGAGGATGCGGTGGGCGGAGGCCCGGGTTGGTTGATCTTCAAGACCGGGCGGAGTGAGATGGGCGTGCACCCGACCCACAGCGTCTACGATGGCAAGACGTACGAATCGCCGCGGCACCATCTGATCTCCCTGATGTGCGACGACATCTCACACACGGTCGCTGAACTGAAGGGCAAAGGAGCGGAGTTCCACGGCGAAGTTCAGGATCACGGGTACGGACTCGTGGTCATGATGGCCGTACCTGGCGCGGACGACATCATGCTTTACGAGCCCAAGCATCCGCTGGCGTATAGCCTTTGACCGATCGACAGGGCAACTAACACACTCCCACCTTTCACCCTTCGCAGGGCATCGCTCAAACCAGGACGCTACCAAATATCCTGATCCCTTGCGCCCGAAGTCCGGAAAATGCAGAATCGGGCCATGGCGCTCGAATTCACCACCTCCTACCTGGCAGATTCCATCACTCTTCTGCGTTACTACAAAAAGCTCGGCGATCAAGCCATGGCGCAAGTCTCAGACGATGGTCTGACCGCGGCGCTCGATGCCGAGTCGAACTCGATCGCCATCATTGTCAAGCACCTGGCTGGCAACATGCGTTCGCGCTGGACGGATTTCCTTGTCTCTGACGGTGAGAAGCCCGATCGTAACCGCGACGACGAGTTTCGCGCGGCGCCGCAAACTCGCGCCGAAATCACGGCGATGTGGGAAGCGTCCTGGAAGATTGTTTTTGAAACGCTGGTTCCTTTGACCGACGCCGATCTGGGCCGCACGATTCGCATACGCAACGAGCCGCACTCGGTGATGCAGGCCATCAATCGTCAGGTCGCGCACTACGCGTACCACATCGGCCAGATCGTCTTCATCGCGAAGCATCTCGCCTCCGGCCGTTGGACTTCGCTGACCGTGCCGCGCGGCAAATCTTCCGATTACAACGATCGCGTGGCATCTGGAAAGGCCTCGCAGCGTTAGGCCTGGCTCTGCTGGCAATCCGGCCGATTCAGCCGCGAGGTCGAACAACGCCTTTCCCGGATTTCTCCCGTTGCAGAGCCTCTCTTGTTAGAATCGCCTTGCACGGCGAATCTCGCGCTGTGAGGGGCTTCGGGCGATGAGCGCGCTCCACGTCTTCGGCATCGTTTTCCTGATCGGCATGAATGCCTTTTTTGCGGCAGCGGAATTCTCGCTGGTCGCCGTCAGGCTTTCGCGCGTTCGCCAGCTTGTCGAAAAGGGCGACCCGCGCGCCAAAATCGTCGAACTGCTCGTCAGCGATCTCAGCCGCGTCGTTTCCGGCGTTCAGGTGGGCATCACCATCGCGAGCCTTTCGCTGGGTTACCTCGGCGAGATCACCCTGGCGGCGATTGTCCGGCCGTTTGTCGAGCAGGTAGCGCGCCCCTGGGCCGCGGTCGTCGCGCACGGCGTGGCTCTCGTCGTCGTTTTTGGCCTTCTCACGGTTCTCCAGGTCATCTTCGGGGAACTCGTTCCCAAGAGCCTCAGCCTGGCTCGCGCCGAGCGCGTCGCGCTGCTGATCGCCCGGCCCTTTCACTGGTTCCTCAACACTTTTCGCTGGGCCATCGACCTGCTCGACAACACTGCCGAAAGAATGGTCCGTGCGCTCGGCGTCGTAGCTCCCCATAGTCATACGCTCGTGCGTTCCGCCGAGGAATTGCAGGTGATGATCCAGCAGGCGCGCGACCGCGGCCTGCTCCCCGCGAGCGAGGCTCGGTTCATCCAGAACGCGATGGAGCTGAGCCAGGTCCAGGTGCACGAGCTAATGGTGCCGCGCCCTGATATGCACGCGCTGCCCGCTTCCGCGAGCCTCGAAGAAACCTTGCGGATGTTCGCCACCACGCAGCGCTCCCGACTCCCCGTTTACGACGGCTCGCTCGACCATATCCTCGGATTTGTGCACATCAAAGACGTCATTTGGATTCTCATTGATCGCGCCCCTCGAACTGGCGAGCCGGCCTCCGGTCAGGAGTTTCACCTGCGAAGTGTTCTCCGCGATATCCTCATCGTTCCGGAGACAAAACCGGCGAGCGAGCTTTTGGTCGAATTTCGCACGCGACGCACGGGCCTCGCGATGGTGGTGGACGAATTCGGCAGCATTCTCGGACTCGTCACCCTCGAAGACATTCTCGAGCAGATGGTCGGCGAGATTCACGATGAGTTCGACGTCGTCGAGCGCCCGCTGGTCCTTCCGGACGGCGGAATGATTTTCGACGCCGGCATCAAGGTTCGCGACCTGGAGGCGCAATACAACATCACGCTGGCCGACGACTCTTCCTACGAGACCGTGGGAGGCTTCGTCCTCAGCCGGCTCGGGTTTATCCCGCGCGGCGGCGAAAGTTTTGAATCTGACGGTTATCGGTTCACCGTGATGGAGATGGAACGCCGCCGCGTCTCGCGCGTGAAGATCAAAGCTCTCCAGGCTCCGGCTGAGACCGTCGCGCCGCCCGCGGAATCCGCCACCCCCGCCACGCCCCCGGCGCAAGAGGCGGCCGAAACCCTCGCCCCGGCCGGCGCCGTCAAGGGACGTCGCCGAAAATGATTCGGTACATCTCGCTGCGGCTTCTCTTCGCCATTCCCGCGCTCTGGCTCATCGTCACCATGGTGTTCATGCTCGCGCATATCGTTCCGGGCGATCCCGTGCAACAGATGCTCGGGGAAGGCGCGCGTGCGGAAGACTTGCAGCAGCTCCGCCATTCGCTCGGATTGGACGTTCCCGTGCTCGCGCAATACCGGCACTATCTCGCGGGCGTCGTTCGCGGCGATCTCGGTGAATCGTTTCGCTTCCAGGAACCCGTCACCCGCGTGGTGCTCTCGCACTATCCTGCGACGCTGGAGCTCTCGATTTTCGCGCTCCTCGTATGCGCTGCCATCGGCATACCCGCGGGACTGCTTGCCGCCGAGCGGCGCGGCACCGCGACCGACCGCGCCGTGGGTTTTTTCACGCTTCTCGGCCTTTCCGTTCCTAATTTTGCGCTAGGCCCCGTATTGATTCTCGTATTTTCCGTGATTCTCGGATGGCTGCCCGTTTCCGGACGCGGCGGCCCGTCGCATCTGATTCTGCCGGCGATCACTCTCGGCGCCGCGCTCGCCGCGATCCTCACGCGCATGGTGCGCATTTCCGTAATCGAGGAGCTTTCCAGCGACTATGTCCGCACCGCGCGCGCCAAGGGGCTTTCGCCCTCCGCGGTTCTTTTCCGGCACGCTTTTCGCAACGCGCTCATCCCGATACTCACCATCCTCGGCCTGCAATTCGGCACATTGCTGGCCGGCACAATCGTCACTGAGACGATTTTCTCCTGGCCGGGAATCGGCCGCCTGACGGTCCAGGCGATCGGCGCGCGCGACTACCCGCTGCTGCAGGGCTGCATCATTTTGATCGCTGTGTCCTACGTCTTCGTAAACCTGCTCACGGACGCCGTGTACGCGTTGGTTGACCCGCGAGTGCGTCTCCAATGAGCGGCCTGCGCGAATTCCTTCGCCGGAGCGGCACCGGCCGCGTAGGCTTTGCACTGGCGCTTGCCCTGGTGATCTTCGCGATTGCCGCGCCATGGATCGCGCCTGCCAATCCTGCCGTGCAGGATCTGCCCGCGCGTCTTGCCGGTCCCAGCGCCGGGCACCCGATGGGCACGGACGAGCTCGGCCGCGACATTCTTTCGCGCATCCTCTACGGCGCGCGTGTCTCGCTGTTGGTGGGGATCTGCGTCGTGGTCGGCGCGGGGCTGGTGGGTCTCGCTATCGGCGCTTTCGCGGGCTATTGCGGCGGCTGGTTCGACAATCTCGTGAACATCGTGCTCATTAACGCGTTCCTGTCTTTCCCCGGCATTCTTCTCGCCATCGCATTTGCGGCGTTCCTGGGACCCGGCATTGGCAAAGTGATTGTCGCGTTGATCGTGACCGGATGGGCCGGCTACGCCCGGCTTGCCCGCGCGCAAATTCTGCAAGCCAAGGAAATGGAATATGTTCTCGCGGCGCGTTCGCTCGGTGCTTCGCCCGCGCGCATTCTGCTGCGGCATCTGCTGCCCAATATCCTTCAGCCCGTGCTGGTTCAGGCGACCATCGGCATGGCCGGCGCGATCCTCGCGGAGTCCACGCTAAGTTTCCTGGGAGTCGGCGTCCTCGCACCCATGGCGAGTTGGGGAGCGATGATCAATGACGCCCGCAGCCATCTCTTCGACGCGCCGCACATGGTGATTTTCCCCGCGCTCGCGATCATGGTCGCCGTCCTCGCCTTCAATCTCCTCGGTGACGCCCTCCGCGATTGGATGGACCCCCGCATGCGTTCGTACCTGATCGTTACGTCTTTGGCTCGCTAAAGGGATGTGTTAGGAAAGGGGATTGTCTGGAAGAAAACTGAACTGAAGCGTTTGCGCGAATGTTTCTCGGTGAACTCTATCCGCCCTCGGTGTCCTCTGTAATAAATCTTTTCGCGGTTCTCAGCTCACCTCGACGGTAACTTCCGCGCCCCGTCCCAGCGCCAGCGTTCGCGATGCGTTCGCTTTGTTGATCGAAATCTCCAAATATCCGCTCGATCCGATGAATCCAATAGGCTCGCCGTTCGCGCCACTCGCGAATGTCGGGACAAGTTTCGTCACACTCGCGTTCCCGGCGCGGATCGTGAATTTCCCGTCGGCCGCCGCAAACGCGGGCACATCCTCCGCCCGCAAATTGGTAATCAGGTTTCCGAACTGATCCACGCGCAGCACCACGCCTTTGATCGTGTTGCCCGTCGTCTTCGGCTTGGGCATCGCAAACCGCGCAAAATCCGTGATCGGTTCTCCGAACGCCGATGATTGCCACGACTTCGTCAGCCACGCCGCAACCGGCGCGAAAATGTCGCGGCCGTGGAATGTCCTGCTCACCGGCTGCCTGAAATAATGTTCGGAGATGATGTTCCAGACGTACAGCGCCTCCGACTGGTCGTACACCGACGAAAGCACCCCGTTATCGGGCGCCACAAAGTAATGCGTGTCCCCTGCCACGAGAATCGGCCGCCGCTCGGTCCCCACGCCCGGGTCCACAACCACCAGGTGAACTGTCTTCGGCGGAAAATATTTGTAGGCTTGGCCGATCGCCAGGGCTCCGTCCAGCAGGTCGTGCGGCAGGACGCTGTGCGTGATGTCCACGATGTTGACTTCCGGGTTGATGCTGAGGATCACGCCCTTCATGACCCCGACCAGGTGGTCGTTCGTGCCAAAGTCCGTCGTCAGCGTAATGATCGGCCGCGCCAAGGTGGGCTCCTATGTACGTCCGGGCGCGCGAAGGGGAAGCCGCGCCTCTATCTTCGACGCTAACGGACGCTCGTGCGTCTGTCAAAGCCATCCGTCGCGTCTGGCGCGATTGAGTAACGCATGGTTTGCCCTGGCGGTCGTTTCCTGGTGTGCCTCGGATTCCTCGACGATCAGAGCGCCCGGTAGCCGCCCGATGTGGCAAGCCGCCGTTTCAAACTCGCCCCTCGCCCTCATCCCTAGCCCCTAGTCATTACTCCGCGACGAGTCTGATCGATCCCACGCCTCCATGGATGGTCAATTCGATATTCGTCGGCGTCTTTCCATACGATTCGTTGACGTAAGAGCTTCCGTCGCGCTGCAAACCTCGCGCGTCCACCGAGCCGATTCCGCCTGTCGCATCCACATGCACGCCAATGTCTTTCGGCAAATGGATGGTCGCCTGTCCCACGCCGCCCTCGATCGTGCCGTCCACGCTCGTTTTTCGCGGACCCGTCAGATCGAGATCGAGTTGGCCAGCTCCCATGTGAACATCGAGATTCTTCACCTCCACGCCGTTCAGCCGCAGGTTGCTTTGGCCCGCGCCCATTTGCACGTGCAGGTCGAGCGGAACATCGTTGGCGACGCGCAAACTCCACTCGTTGTCCTCATTTCCGAAGTGCGTGTGCCACCGGCTGTCATCCTGCGTCACGCGCAGCTCCCCGCGTCCGCCGGACACGGAATAGTCCACGTTCGGTTTCCCTTGGTTCTGGACGTATCGGAAATCCGCGTCCATCAGGTGGCTGGAGCCGCCCGCCAGCGTAAGTTGCCCCGCCGATATCTCGAAATCCATATCCGCCGATGTCGCTCCCTGCAACTCGACCGCTTGTGTGTCATGCGATTCATCGGCAAAAGTTCGCCCATGCCACGTCCAGGGCTCGTTCCAGCCACCGTCGTTCCATCTTCCTCTGCCATGCCACATTGCCAGAACGAAAAACACCAGAAGCACAATCCACGCGATTCCCATGCCCGAGATCACCGGTGTCGCGAGCGGCGTGCCCTGCTCCATGTGCCGGTGGATATAGTAGCTATCCCAGATTTTTCCCAGACCGATCAGGATCAGGATGAGAGGCCAATAGCGAAAAAGGATCGGCCACGGATTTAAGTCGTAAACATTCCAGAACAATAGCAAGCCGCCCAGCACGATCAATATGATGGGGCCCACAAACGAATGATGCCTCGGCGGTCTCGGTTGGTCCATTGCGCACCTCTCTGACATCAAGATACGCCGTTCGCCACGAAAATGTTTCACCCGGCCTCACGCGAGACTTCCGCTTGGGTGCGCGCGGGCGGTTGGGTTAGAATCCCCGCGAGTCCGATGCTCGACCATTCCAAGAACCAGCTCCTGACCCGCGTCGGAGCCGGCACGCCGATGGGCGATCTGCTCCGCCGCTATTGGATGCCCGTCGCGGCTGTCAGTGAATTCGACTCCCAGTCCATCAAGCCCGTTCGCCTCATGGGTGAAGACCTCACTCTGTACAAGGACATGAGCGGCACGTTCGGCCTCGTGGGCCGACATTGCCCGCATCGCTGCGCCGACATGTCCTATGGATTCGTCGAGCAATGCGGGCTCCGCTGCAACTATCACGGCTGGCTGTTTGATCGCGACGGCCGCTGCCTGGAACAGCCCTACGAGGACGTCGCGCAGCCTGAAGCGAAGTTCCGCGAGAAAATCCGCATCACCGCGTACCCCGTGGAAAAACGCGGAGGTCTGATCTGGGCGTACTTGGGTCCGGAGCCCGCGCCGCTCGTGCCGAATTGGGAGCCGTTCACGTGGAAAAACGGATTCGTGCAGATTGTCTTTGCCGATGTTCCGTGCAACTGGCTGCAGTGCCAGGAAAACTCCGTGGACCCGCTGCATTTCGAGTGGATGCACATGAACTGGAGCGTGCGGCTGAAGGACAAGGGCGGCCCATATTCGCCGCGCCATCTCAAACTGGCGTTCGAAGAGTTTGATTACGGCATCGTCTACCGCCGCATCCGCGAAGGCATGAGCGAAGAGGATCCCATGTGGAAGGTGGGGCGCGTGTGCCTGTGGCCCAACGCGCTTTTCACCGGCGATCATTTCGAATGGCGCGTGCCGATTGACGACGAGAACACGCTAAGCGTCACCTGGTGCTTCAGCCGCGTTCCTAAGGGCCGCGAGCCGTACGTCCAAGACCAAATCCCGGCGTGGCGCGGTCCCGTTCGCGACGCCGAAACGGGACGCTTGATCTCTAGCCACGTGATGAACCAGGATTTTGTCGCCTGGGTGGGGCAGGGAACGATTCCGGACCGCACCCACGAGCATCTCGGGACAAGCGACGCAGGCATCATCATGATGCGCCAGCGATTTCTGAAGGATATCGAGGCTATCGCCCGCGGCGAAGATCCTAAAGCCACGATTCGCGATCCGGAAGTCAACCGCTGCATCAATCTTCCGATCGCTGAGCGGAAGAATCTTGTCGAAGGCCTAACGCTCGAAGAATTAGCCAGCCATCCCCTCGGAGGCGGCCAACTGCACGACTACGTGTTTCAGGCCGGCCAGCCCCGAGAGGTTCGCGAAGCCTACGCGAAAGCCATGGGCATCGCCGAGTGATGTTGTCCACGGGCTTTCATCATAGGAAGGCTGCCCCAATAATCAAGAGCTGTCATTCTGAGCGGAGTGACCGGACTTTTTCTCACGTCCCGCTCTTGCGGGACGTCCGGTCACGCAGTCGAAGAATCTCTCTTGGAGTTACCGCCCGGCGACGCTTTCACACAAAACGAGGATCTTTCCTGTGAGCCAAGGGAAAAAACGGCGGTCACCGGCTCGGGCCCCGAAAACACCGCACTACCTGCGCATCGCCACCGGCCACTTGGCCTGCGACCCAAATACCACGAGCTGTCATTCTGAGCGGAGTG
>PMUS01000110.1:0-21005 GCA_003166795.1 Acidobacteriota bacterium
AATCCCGCGGAGGGTCCGCAGTCCAGCCAGAAATATTTCGGCGCCCCGTTTGACGGGATGTTCGACCAACGGCTGAGTGAAGCAAATGAGTTCTACGGCCAGCGCATTCATGTGGGGATGGGCGCTGACCCCCGAATGGTCCAGCGCCAGGCGTTCGCGGGTCTGCTCTGGGGAAAGCAGAGCTACCACTATGATGTCAGCCGTTGGCTAAGGGGAGATCCCACGCAGCCGAAGCCCGACCCGCAGCGCCTCGAGGGCCGGAATCATGAGTGGACTTATCTGCACAACTCAGACGTCGTTTCCATGCCGGACAAGTGGGAATACCCGTGGTACGCGGCGTGGGACTTGGCGTTCCATTGCGTGTCCATGGCACTGATTGACCCGAAATTCGCCAAGGATCAACTCGTTCTCTTCCTGCGCGAGTGGTACATGCATCCCAATGGGCAATTGCCGGCCTACGAATGGAATTTTTCGGATGTGAATCCGCCCGTGCACGCATGGGCTGCCTGGCGCGTCTATAAGATTGCCGGCCGCATTCAGGGGAGGCCGGACCGGGAGTTTCTCGAGCGGGTGTTTCACAAGCTGCTCCTGAATTTCACCTGGTGGGTGAATCGCAAGGACCCGGAGGGGAAGAACGTCTTCGAGGGCGGATTCCTCGGGCTGGACAATATTGGCGTTTTTGACCGGTCCCAGCCGCTGGGCCCTGGCAGCTTCGTCGAGCAATCGGACGGCACAAGTTGGATGGCGGTGTTTTGTCTCGATATGCTTTCCATGGCCATGGAGCTCGCTCACGACGACCCTGCGTACGAGGATGTCGCCAGCAAGTTTTTCGAGCATTTCGTTTACATTTCGCAGGCGATGAACCACATGGGAGCGGAGGGAATCGGCCTCTGGGACGAGAAGGATGGCTTTTACTACGACGTCCTGCACCTCGGCACGAGCCACGAGGACATTCCCATGAAGGTCCGCTCGATGGTCGGGCTCATTCCGCTTTTTGCCGTCGAGACATTTGATCCAGAAGACTTGGCGCGCCTCCCGAATTTCAAGCGCCGCATGGAGTGGTTTCTGCGGCATCACCCGGACGTGGCCGAGCACGTGGACATGAGCCGCGTCACCCCGCAAGGCCCGCGCTTGCTGCTGACCATCGCAAACCGGCAGAAGCTCGAGCGGATCTATCGCTACGTTTTCGATGAAAACGAGTTCTTTTCGCCGTTCGGCGTTCGCGCGCTTTCGAAATTCCATCTGGACCATCCGTATGTGCTCACCGTGGACGGCCAATCGCATTCGGTGAATTACGAACCCGCCGAATCTACAACGGATCTTTTCGGCGGCAATTCGAACTGGCGCGGCCCCATCTGGTTTCCGACGAATTTTCTGCTGATCGAATCCATGCAGCGCGTCCACTATTATTACGGCGACGAATTCAAAGTGGAGGTTCCGACGGGCTCGGGCCAGAAGAAGACGCTGTGGAACGCCGCAGCAGAGCTATCGCGCCGGCTCTCGCACATTTTCCTCCGGCGCGATGGCCGGCGTCCCGTGCACGGCGATTTCGCGCTCCTGCAGAAGGACCCATACTGGCGCGACCTGATTCTCTTCTACGAATATTTTCACGGCGAAACCGGCGCGGGCCTGGGCGCAAGCCACCAGACCGGCTGGACCTCGCTCGTAGCCAAGCTCCTGGAACAAAGCGGCGAATGATGTTTGGAGGTTTTGTAGGGGCGTGGCACCGGTACGCCCGGCGCAGCGTGCTGCGCCCCTACGATTTTGGCGTTGGCTCCACAAGCTCGATCAAGACCTTCCCGCCGTCAGGTCTCGGCGCCAGGAAAAAATTGATGCGCGTGCCATCTGCCCCCGCGCGCGTCGCCGGATAAACTGGTTCCAGCTTAAATCGGGTGCGAAGAATCTCCGTTGCACGGTCCACATCGGTCACATTGATTTCGACCTGCTGAATTCCCTCACCGAATCTCAGAAGATATCGCGCGATGGCTCCTGCACCGCCGGGCTGGCGCGTAGTCAAGATGTCGATCCGCACGCCGCCCGGAAAATCCAGCTCGAACTCCTGCGCATCCTGGTCCGGGGGCACGTCCGCAAGGCGCGGCGATCCGTTCGCGGATCGCAGGCGCCCAAAAGTGTCCGGCTCAACGGCGATACCTACGGTGGTTTCAACGGCGCCGGATGGACCGTGGACCAGCAGACTCGCCAGCGGAGGATGCGCAAGCCATTCCTGCGCGGCGGCCCGCGCCATCCGAGATCCTCGCGTGAAGATTTCGGTTGCGGCAATGGCGCGCTTCGCCGGATCGGCAAGGCAAAGACTGCGGATCAGCGGCGCGATTTCGCCGGAATCAGCCACGGAGAGCCTCGGTCGGAGAAATTTTTACTTTGACCCTTGCGTCCGAATGGAGTTGGAATTTGAGAGCGTTATGTACTTCGTTTCGCCGGCTCGCAGCATGACGGGCATATCCCATCGCGGCCGTGCGTCGCCGACTGTGGCCGGGACATCGAGCGTACTGAGCCAGTATGTTCCCGCCGCGAGACCTCGCAGAAATCCCTGCCCCTGAAGATTCGTTTCCGTGCGCGCCACCAGGTAATTGGATTGCGCGAGGTCGAGTGTGCGCTGATGAATGGCTGTGACCCGTGCTCCCAGGATGCTGTTCCATTTTGGACTCGGATCGATTTTGTCCAGGCCGAGGTCAATTCCGTCAATACTCTCGGGATGCGCTTCAATATAATGGCGGATCGCTTCGACGTAGTCTGCGGAGAGCTTGTCGAATTTTGCGGGGTTTTTCACCTGGTCCGAAGCCTTGAACTTCGGTTGCGGGAAATCCGCCGATTGATCTCCTGAGTTTCGGTCCATGTATGCCGTTTTGAATTCCGGGACGTTCAGGATGTCGTCCGCGTGCAATTTATGGATGAAGTCCTCGCCGGAGAGCGCCACCCAATCGTTCTTTTTCATCCACGCCCGCAATTCCTTCGAGACGTCCTGCTTGGCAATGAACGCGTCCATATCCGGTTTCGGATATCCCGCGTCGGCTTCTTTCCCGATTTCCGCGAAGCTCTTGCTTAAAAGGAAGAAGGGAAAGCCGCGCACCGGCTCCTCGAGGCCGTCCGAAGGAGTCGCACGCACGACAAATTCGATCGAAGCACCCTGCGCAGCCGCGCGAGAGGCGTTCGCCGATGCGCCGGCGAGGATAAAAACTGACAGCCAGACGATGCCCCAAATTCTTTTCTTCATGCCGCTCATCGTAGCAGAAGGGTGAGTGCGCTGGCATGAATGGGTCCAGATGGTTAATGCTGCCGTGGAAAGGGGATGGAAGTCAGGGACGCTTGCGGCGGAAGTTTCAACGCGGTGCGCGTGCGTCAGTACAATTGGAACGTGACTTCGATGATCTGCCGCACAGAGGCTGGCTTGCCATCCGGACCCAGCGCCGGTTTCAGACGCCATGTGCGGACGGCGTCTATCGCTTTCTCGTCCAGTCCAAGCCCGAGACCCTTCGCCACGTGCACATCTGTCACGCGGCCGTCCGGCGTGATCACGGCGATCAATTCCACGACGCCCTGAACCTTCACCTTCATGGCCTCGTCGCTATAATCGGCTCGCGGGCAATAAAGACATGCAGGCGTTCCATATCCGCCCGTCCCCGCGTTCGGGGTGCCTCCGCCCGTGCCATATCCTTCGCCCGGCCCTACGCCGTTGCCATTTCCGTTGCCCACACCGCCGCCGTGCCCGTTGCCCATCGAATCATTCATGGAGTGCCCGAGCGGATCGCCCCAGTTATCCATCTTGTTGTTGGGCAGATGTATATCGGGATTCCCCAGAACCGTGGGAGTCACGGCAATTTCCGGGTGCTCCGGCGGATGTACCACGGGGTGTGAAAGCTGAATCAACGCAAACTTGGGCAGTTGGCCCTTGGACGCCGGGAGCTTGTCGGCTGCGCCTCCGCCGCCGCCCGCCTTTTTAGCCGCGGGCACAAGCTTGTTCGCATAGGGCGACACGGTAATATCGGTCGCCAGCTCTGGGCTGGAAGCCNNGCATGCACCAGAATAGACACCACCTGCACACGGCTGAACTGCTCGTTTTTCGACCAAATTTCGGGCACTGGAATCGGCTGACTCGTGGTCTTGAGCGGTGGCAACTTCCGGGGTGCGATCCAATCGCGCAAGTTCGCCCAGAGGCTGGGCTCCTCGTGCCAATCCACCAGCAGCGCTGACCGGACGTTACCGCGGGGCCCCGAGTGGAAGAATTCCTTCAGGTTTTCGCCCATCCCCGTGCCAAAGCGGGGAACATCGAACGCGGTAGGCGTGCCCGCGCGCAGCTTTACGGGGCGCTCGACCAAAAAATCTTTGAGATTCGAGAACAGGCTCTTCAGGTTTGATTCGCGGGAGGGCGAAGGCAGGCGCCCCAGCCGTAGCGATGTGTCGCTGACCTCGCGGCCTGTGTCGTTCAGTCTGGCGCTAGAGTCTGACATGAGTGTTACCTGCGTCCCTCACCGCTGCACTACAAATATTAGACGCATCCCTGCGAAAAAGGATGTCCGGGGCCGAGGCACGGCTGACATGCTTCAAGAATCATTGTAACATACGGGATGCGACGGCAATTTTCAGTTTCCACGGCGCAAACTTGTAGCACATGCAGCCATGCCCGCGCTACACAACGCGCTTGGGCTTCGAAGAAAGGGCTTCTCGATTCCCCAAGATGGCGACACCCTTCGATTCTAAAAGCACCCTGAACCTACCCAAAACTGATTTTCCGATGAAGGCGAAGCTTCCGGAGCGCGAGCCTGAACAATTGGCCGCCTGGGAGCAGATGGAGCTGTACGACCGCATTCTGGAATCGCGGGCGGGCAAGCCCTTATTCGTTCTGCACGACGGACCGCCCTACCCCACTGGCGAAATCCACCTCGGTACGGGGCTAAACAAGACCCTCAAGGACATGATCGTGAAGTCGAAGACCATGTCCGGCTTCCGCGCGCCGTACGTCCCCGGCTGGGATTGCCATGGGCTCCCCATCGAGACGCAGGTGGAGAAGGAACTTGGCGGGAAGACGACCAAAGTCTCGCCTCCGGAATTTCGCCGCATGTGCCGCGAATTCGCGGCGCGCTACGTGGAAATCCACAAGGTTGAGTTCAAGCGCCTCGGCGTCTTCGGCCGGTGGAATCAGCCGTACCTCACCATGAATCCGCACGACGAGGCCAGCATCGCCGGTGCATTTCTTGATTTCCTGGAAAAAGGCTACATCTATCGCGGTCTGAAACCCGTGTACTGGTGCATTTGCGACCGCACCGCGCTCGCCGAGGCCGAAGTCGAATACGAAGATCACACCAGCTCGTCGGTCTGGGTAAAATTTCCAATCGTCGCGAGCGAAAGATCCGCCAAGCTCGGCGCGGGCGTCAGCGCCCTCATCTGGACAACCACACCCTGGACGCTTCCCGCGAACCGCGCGCTGGCGTTCCATCCCGAATTCGAATATGTCGTCGCGGAGACGCCCGCCGGCAAGCTCCTGCTCGCGAAGGAGCGCCTGAGAGCCCTCGCTGAGGAATCTAAGGTCGAGGCCGGCGAAATCTACGGCTCGTGGACGGGTAAAGAACTCGAAGGCATCCAATTCCAGCACCCGTTCCTGGACCTAAAGGTGCCCGCGGTCCTCGCCGACTACGTCACGCTCGATCAGGGGAGCGGCATCGTCCATACCGCCCCCGGCCACGGCGCAGACGATTTTCGCACTGGCGAAAAATACGGCCTAGACGCGTACGCGCCGATTGATGACGAAGGGCGCTTCGTCGAGGGCTTACCCGAATACAAGGGCAAGACCGTCTTCGAAGCGAATCCGATCATCATCGATTTGCTGAGGACACGCGGAGCGCTCGTCGCCGAAGGTAAGCTCCAGCACAGCTATCCGCACTGCTGGCGATGCCACAACCCGGTCATTTTCCGCGCCACCGAACAGTGGTTCATCGGCCTCGATCGGGAAAACCTGCGCCGGGATGCGCTAGCCGAAATCGAGAAAGTGAAATGGATCCCGGCGTGGGGGCGAGAACGCATGCACGAAATGGTCGCCGACCGGCCTGATTGGTGCATCTCGCGCCAGCGCTTCTGGGGCGTTCCGCTGATCGTTTTTTATTGCGATGCCTGCGGCAAGCAGCTCCGCGATTTTACTGCCCTGCGCCACGTGCTGCCGTTTTTCGAGCGCGAAGGTTCCGACACCTGGTACACGCATTCCGCGGAAGAACTTCTTCCGCCGGGAACGAAGTGTCCGTGCGGCGCCGCGAAGTGGCGGAAGGAATCCGACATTCTCGACGTCTGGTTCGAATCCGGCTCCACGCATCTCGCCGTCCTCAGCGAACAGAACGGCCTTCACTGGCCCGCGGACGTTTATCTCGAGGGCCCCGATCAGTTTCGCGGCTGGTTTCAGAGTTCGCTTCTCAACGCAATCGGCACGCGCGACCACGCGCCCTACCGCCAGGTCGTGACTCACGGTTGGACCCTCGACGATAAGGGCACGCCGATGTCGAAATCGCGCGGCAACGCCCTCTACCCCAAGGAAATCTGCGAGAAGTGGGGCGCGGATTTGCTGCGCCTCTGGGTCGTCTCGCAGGATTACACCTCGGACATGCGCAATTCGCCGGCCATGATGACCCAGCTCGCGGAAGCCTATCGCAAGATTCGCAATACGTTCCGGTTCGCGCTATCGAATCTTTACGATTTCGACCCCGCGCGCGACGTGGTCCACGACGCGGAGATGTGGGAAATAGACGCCTGGATGCTTCGCCGCACCGGAGCGCTCGTCCGCCAGTGTCTCGACTGGTACAAGGAATATGAATTTCACCGCGTCTATCACGCGCTGCACGATTTTTGCAGCGTGGACCTGAGCGCGTTTTATTTCGACGTGCTCAAGGACCGCTTGTACACGTTTGCGCCCAATAATCGCGGCCGCCGCTCCGCGCAGACGGCGATTCACCACATCGCGCGGGCGCTCGTCCGCCTGATCGCGCCGGTGCTCGTTTTCACTTCCGAGGAAGTCTGGAAGCATCTGCCGCAGCCCGCTTCCGCGGCAGCAAGCGTGCACATGGCTAATTTCCCCGCCGCCGAGCACTTCGAGAACGCGCTCGACGAAGCGCGCGCCAGGAATTGGGACAGCCTCCTGGCCGTGCGGGAAGAAGTGCTGAAAGCGCTCGAGCCGCTGCGCGCCGCGAAAACAATTTCCGCGAATCTTGAAGCGCGAGTCACGCTCGCGGCCACCGGCGATCTCGCCGCGCTGCTGCAGAAGTACGCCGCGCAACTGCCCGCATTCTTCATCGTCTCTCAGGTTGAAATCGCCTCCGGCGAAATTCACGGCGCGTCGCCCGCACCGGGCATCGAGGGCCTGCGGATTCGGGCCGAGCGCGCGCATGGCAAGAAGTGCGAGCGATGCTGGAACTATTCGACTCATGTTGGCGAGAGCGCCGACTATCCGACGCTCTGCGAGCGTTGTCTAGCGGCCATCGAAGAAATCGAGCGCGACCGCCTCGCTCGTGCGGGGGGCGCGACCTCGTGAGTACGCCGTCGTGAGCGTGGCATCGTGAGTCTAAATTCGCCGCGCCCGGGCTGGCTGCTGGCCGTCCTCGCTGGGGCCGTGCTAGTAGCTGATCAAGCGAGCAAGCACGCCGTTGAAAAGTTGACGGCCGCCGGTTCGAGCCGCGTGCTGATCCCTGGCCTGTTGAATTTCGTCCACAGCAGTAATCCTGGCGTCGCCTTTGGGCTGCTTGCGGATTCAAACACTCCCTGGCGGGCGCCGGTTTTGATTGTTTTTTCTGTGGCTGTGATCGGCCTGATCGCTTGCCTGCTCGTTTCGGGGCGAGCGGGCGGCTTGCTCGGCCAGTGCGGGATGACGCTGATCCTGGGCGGCGCGGCGGGTAATGTTCTCGACCGAATCCTGCAGCGCAGCGTCACTGATTTCATCGATTTTCATCTAGGCGACTACCACTGGTACACTTTTAACCTGGCCGATTCCGCGATCGTCCTCGGCGCTGTGCTGGTGATCCTCGAACTTTTGCGCGACTGGCGGCGTCCCAGCAGTGAACGGGTCTAGCGATGCATCCCATCCTTTTCCAAATTGGTTCGGTCACCATCTACAGCTACGGCGTACTGGCGGCAGTGGGTTTTCTGGCGGGGCTGTGGTACGCCTACCATCGCGCTTCGGTCGTGGGCCTCGATCCCAACCAGGTTTGGAACCTCGGCATTTACGGAATACTGGTCGCGCTGGCTGTTTCCAAAATCTGGCTCATCCTCAGCGCCTGGGACTACTACTCCGCGAACCCGCGCCAGATTTTCAGCATCGCCACATTCCAGTCAGCCGGTGTGTTCTATGGCGGGCTCGTCGGCGGGATTCTGTGGGTGATTTTGTACACGCATTTTCAGAAGATGTCGCTTCTCGCCGTTCTGGATCTGATGGCCGCTCCGGTTGCGCTGGGTCACGCCATCGGCCGCCTCGGATGTTTTGCCGCCGGTTGCTGCTACGGCAAGCCAACATCACTTTCGTGGGGAGTCACCTTCTCCAATCCCGTGGCTGAAAAGATCAGCGGCACGCCGCTGGACGTCGCGCTCCATCCGACGCAGCTGTACGAGTCCGGCGCAGAATTTCTGAATTTCGCCATACTGGTTTGGATGGGTGCGAAGCGGCGCCTCACCGGGCGGATCATCGGCGCGTATTTCATCCTTTACGGAATTGAGCGCGGCACCATCGAATTTTTCCGCGGCGACCCGGGCCGCACACTCCTGTTCCACGATCGCTTGTCGCTGATGCAGGTCGTGAGCGCTGCGTTGATCGTCACCGGCGCTTTCCTTTGGCTGCGCGGCCATGGAGCTGCCGCTGCAATTCCGCCCGCGAACCGGGCCCGCGCCGCGGCGGGCCGTTCGTAGCATAGAATCCACCGCCTAAATGAAATTCATTGTCACCTCCGAAGACGCCGCCCAACGACTCGACGTGTTCCTCGTCTCGCAGCTCCCCGCGCTGAGCCGCTCGCGCATTAAAGCGCTGATGGACGAAGGCCGCGTACAGGTTGACGGATCGGCGCGCAAGGCGTCGCATCATGTCGAGACCGGTGAAGCCGTTACCATCGAGTTCCCAGACGAATTGGCTCCTGGTGTCGAGCCTGAATCCATTCCTCTCGACGTTCTCTACGAAGACGAGGATGTCGCCGTCGTCAACAAGCCGGCCGGCATGATCGTCCATCCGGGCGCGGGCGTGACCAGCGGCACGATGGTCGCCGCGCTGCTGCATCGCTTCGGCGGAGTCGCGGGATTGTCTTCCATCGGCGGACCTTTGCGTCCTGGAATCGTGCACCGCCTCGACAAGGAGACCTCCGGCGCGATCGTGATCGCGCGCACCGACGACGTCCATCGCAAGCTCGTCGAAGACTTTCGAGACCGGCTAGTCGCAAAAACCTATGTCGCGCTACTTCACGGAAAGATCAAGGGAGACGCGGGCACTATCGCACTGCCTGTCGCGCGCGACCTGCGCCGCAGATCCCGGATGACCGCCCGCCGCCGCGAAGGCCGCGAGGCTCGCACGGACTGGCGCGCGCGTTTGCGCTTCGATGGATTTGTCCTGGTCGAAGCGGATTTGCACACCGGCCGCACGCATCAGATTCGCGTCCATTTTTCCGCTCTCGGATGTCCCGTGGTGGGCGACGCGCTTTACGGAGCGCCACGACAGGAGCGCGTGAATTGCGAGCTTCTTGCGCCGCTCGATAGAAATTTTCTGCACGCTGCGCGCGTGGCCTTCGCGCACCCGCGGACAAACCGCCGGATCGAAGTTCGCGCGCCCCTGCCGCCTGAACTCATCGGCTATCTTGAGGTTCTCGGTCGCGCTGCCAAAGCCGACCCGGCATTGATTGACGCTGCACTGAAAGAGTTTCTATAATCGTCGCCTGGAGCGTCCTGCCACGATGAGCCTTCACGTAAGCTTGAAGAGCGCTTTTTGCCTCCCGAATAGGTTTGCGGGGCGCGCTATATTCGCGCTCGCCATGTCGCTCAGCGTTCCGGCGGGGCCTGCGCGGACGCAGGACTCCACGCCTCCCCCTCCTGCGCCGCCCGTTACTGCGCCGGCGGGGAATGATCAGAACCCGCAACGGCCGGCCGGTTCGCCTGTGGTACCTCCTATCACCACGACTACCGGGCTGGTGCACCTGGTCGTCACGGTTACGGACCACCACCACAATTTCATCACGGACCTCGATAAGGGCGATTTCAAAGTCCTCGAAAACGGAATGCCCCAGGAGATCAAGTTTTTCGGCCGGGAGACGGATTTGCCTCTCCGCATTGGTTTGCTCCTGGACACTTCCAACAGCATTCGCCCGCGCCTGGAATTTGAAAAGGATGCAGCGATAGACTTCCTCGGCAAGGTCATCCGCCGCAACAAGGATCTGGCATTTTTGATGACCTTCGACAACGAACCGGAAGTTATTCAGGATTATACCGGTGATCTCGACCTGCTCATGTCCGCAGTGCGGGCCCAGCGCGCCGGGGGAGGCACGGCCCTGAATGACGCCATCGTCATGGCTTCGGACAAACTGGCCCATCCGCCGCTTCCGAAGGGGCCAGAGACGGAAGTTCGCCGCGTCGTCGTGGTGATCACCGACGGCCAGGACAACTTGAGCGATCGCGCGCTCACCGACGCGATTGACGCTTCGATTCGTTCCGAGGCCGCCGTGTTTTCCGTGAGCACGAATACCGATTGGCTTGCGGTTGACGACGCCAGCAAGCCGACGAAGTACCACGTGGAGGCTGGCGACAAGGTGCTGCAGCAGTTCGCCGACCAGACCGGTGGTCACGCTTTCTTCCCCTACCGCATTGATGATCTCGCTCAGTCTTTCCTGGACATCGGCACCGAACTCCGCAGCCAGTATTTCATCGCGTATGCGCCCACCAATCCTCCGGCCACCGGCCAGTATCGCCCGATTGACGTGCAAACCAGCCGCAAGGGCCTGATCGTCAGCACGCGCAAGGGCTACTACGGCGCTGCTCCTCATCCCGTCCCCACCGGCAATTAGAATTTTTTGGGGCCTGCGTTTCTTCGCTTTGGTAGGAGCACAATCCGCCGGAGTCGGATAGCCGGCGAACATGCTTGGCAACTGCGATCGAATTCATGGTCGCCTCCGCCTTGGTATTTTTCGTAGGGGCGCTGCTTGCTGCGCCCGCCTTTGCTTATGTTGGAGAAACGGCAATTCGGAGAGCAATCTTAAACTATCTCGACGGAGCGTAATATCCTCTTCGGGCGAGGACCTTGGTATCCGGGCGCGTTACTTCAACCTTGATCTTGCGAAACGTTCCGTCGCGGTTCACGTTCGTCGGCGAATAGCCGAGCACGTATTGCGAGCGCAGTTCCTCCGAGATCACATCGAACGCTTTTTCCAGCCCGCTCTCGTTTCGAACGCTGATCACCCGGCCGCCCGTTTCCTGGGCGAGGGATTGCGCGACTCCGTAACCGTATCCTTCCGTCGCCCGGGGATCGCTGATGAGAATGATATGAGCCACGGCGTCACCGCGCTCAACGGATTCGATCGCGTCACGCTCCGACAGTTTGCTGCCGTTGTCCTCGCAATCGCTGAGGATTACCAGAGCTTTGCGGCCTGCTTCCGGGCCAAGCTCATCGTGAGCGGCAAGGTAAACGGCGTCGTATAGATTCGTCCCGCCGCCATTCCTCTGTGGGATCGTCCCGCCAGTTCCGCCGACTCCCGTGGCATCCACGTTGATCTGGGCGCGGTGGATCGCGCTGGAGAGCACACCCGGGTCTTCCGTAAAGTCGGCCAGCAGATTTACGTCGGTGTCAAACGTCATCACGATCGCTTCGTCTTTCTTGTGCATCACTTCGCGGACAAACCGCGAGCCCGCGTCCTTTTCCGCGCCCAGCATATAGTACATGCTGCCGCTCGTGTCCATCATGATGGCGAGCGAAATGGGCAGGTTCACTTCTTTCGAGAAGTAGACAATTTTCTGCGGCGCGCCGTCCTCAGACACTTTGAAATCGTCCTGGGTCAGATCGCCGACAATGGCATTACGCTTGTCGCGGACAGTGGCAAACACGTTGACGATGGCGGTCTTGCTTTCCAGCGGATTCTGCGTTTGCGGAAGTTCCTGCGGGGGTTGCGGAGGGACCTCCGTCTGACTCCCGGGGGGCGGGCCACCGGCCGGGCCCATTGGCCCGCGGTCGGCTCCTTGAGGCGGCGTTCGGGGCGCGGCAATTGCGCGCGACGCGATCGAGTTGAGCGCCGGGTATACCGCCAAAGCCAGGATAAGAATACCCGCCGCGATGCTGGTCAGCCGCATTGTATAATCTCCTTGCAGAATAGCTCAGACGGATACGATGCAGGATACGCGCCGCCGGATGTTCGATTCAAGTTCGGTGGCGCTGCAGACAAGCGAAATCCCGCGGCCCTACCGGCGGGCAAGAAACGAGACGCTTCGATGACGCGAATGATTCCGTTCCTGACCCTGGTTCTGCTGTTTGGCGCAACTGCGGACGCACAGCCGCAAGCGCCGCCACCGACCGCCGCTCCGCAGCAAGCCGCATCCTCGCCGCAACAGGGCGCACGGCCCATCGTCATTCCCACCCGGCTGGTCATTGTTCCCGTCACGGTCAAGGATTCGCATGGCCAGCTCGTCGGCGATCTCGCAAAGGACGAGTTTCGCATCTTCGCGGATGGCGTCGAGCAGAAAATAAGCGGATTCTCCGCGGAAGCGGTTCCGCTTTCCGCCGTCGTTCTCCTCGACAACGATCTCAACGAGAGGGTGGCCTCGCAAGTACAGAAAAGCCTCGTCACGATTGCGGCCGGTTTCGGATCCTCGGACGAAGTGGCGCTTGTCACATACGATCAGTTTCCGGAAACCGTCTCGGACTTTTCGTTCAACAACGATGCGCTTTTCACGACGCTCAAGCGGCTCGAACTCGGCTCGCACAACTCGCAAGTGATCGCCGATCCGACCACCCAGGGCCCTATCGGTGCTGGCCCCCCTCCGTCAACGGCGGGCCCGATCGGCAGTGGACCGCCTCCGGCGGCCAGCGTGAGGCTTCACGGCACTCAGCGCTACAAAGTCACCGATGCACTCAACGACGCGCTCTTCGCCGCGGGGGACATGCTCAAGGCTCGCGGGCGCGATCGCCGCAAGATTATCTTCCTAATTTCGGATGGAACCAATGGAGGGAGCAACGAGCACAGTTTCGACGAAACGTTGCGCTCGTTGCTGGTTGACGACATTTCCGTCTATTCCATCTCGGTGACGCATTCGGTTCCCGTCGGCAAAGCTCTCCTCCAAAAAGGAGCCTTGGAGCTCCAAAAGTACGCTGCCGATACAGGCGGAGACACTTACTATGCCGGCAAGCAGCCTGAACTCGAGCGCCTCTATTCCGCGGTCACCGAACAGGCGCGCAACGAATATACGCTCACGTTTTCTCCCGAAGACATCACCAAGGGGCAGGATTATCATCCGATCGAGGTTCGGGTCCGGCGTCCGGACCTGAACATCGAGACTCGCGAAGGCTATTACGAAAGCGCCATCGCGCCTGGACGCTAAGGCCGCTCAAAATATTCCGCAGGATCGCTTTGCGGGGTGATTTCTATTCGCCTTTGGGTGCGGCGGGCTGGATCGAAATCAATTGTTCGTGCGCCGGGCAGAGCGGTTTGTAATCGCAATAGCCGCAGGCGAAGCCGGGCCTGGCCAAAAAATCTCCGGCGCGAATGCGGTCGGCCACTTCGGCAATTCGCGCCTTCGTCGCGCTCAGCGACTTCGCATCGCGCGTTGAGTGCACGGTTTCGTTGTTGACCAGGTTGTGGAACACGAGCCTTCCCGGCGCCAGTTCAAGTACTTCGCGCGCGGCCAGCGCGTAGATGCTGAGCTGCAGATCCTCGGCTGCTTTCTTAGCGTCGCGTGGCCTGCCGGTCTTATAGTCCACGATCTCGATTTCGAGTTCGCTCAGCCGATTTACCTGATCCATGCGGCCGGTGACGACCACGTTGTGCTCGAGCGGAAGCTCGAAAGTTTTTTCCTGGTGCAGCACTTCCGGAGGCGCGGCCGTGAACCTGCGGTGAAACGCCTCTAGTTGTTCGCGCCCCGCCTTGCGGTATTCTTCCTCCTGATATTCGTCCGGAAATCCCGCCGAAGACCATTCGCGCTCGTAGATCGCGATTACTTCGTCTATTTGCAGGCGACCGCGCTTGCGCACCTCGCCCACAAATTCACGGATCGTCGCGTGCATCACATTGCCAAACGTCATCTGCGCCTGTGGCCCGCCGCGAATATTCCAGACGTGCCGAAACATGTATTTCATAGGGCACTGCTCGTAAGTGTTGATCGCCGAAGCGCTCAATTGCAGCGGCTCGGGGCGCGGCGGATGAAACGCCTTAGCCCATAGCGCCACGCGCGAGTAGGCCCGGGCGTTCTCCGGGCTCGCGGGAAAAAGCCGCGTTGGGTCCGCCTCGGCCGGCGCCGGGCCGGCGATTTCCTCCGACGGCGGCACTTCGACTTTCGGCGCGGATTGTGCTACGTCTTTTTTCTGAATCTCCGCTTTCATCAGGAAATCGTCGAGAAATGGCGACGGTTTCTTGCGCCGGTTCACGATCGTCGAAAGCGTGAGCCGCTTCTCCGCGCGCGTGAGCGCCACGTAAAAAAGCCGCCGCTCCTCCTGAATGTGAAAATCCGCTTTCGGTTGCTCTTCTTTCATCAGTTCCGGAGGAAATTCGAACTCCGGCCGGCGCGCGCCGGAAGGGAAGTCGCTCTTACTGAGCCGTAGGATGAAGACGTGCGGAAACTCGAGGCCCTTCGAGGCGTGCACGGTCATCAATTGCACCGCGTCCTCGGAGAGCTCTTCCTCGATCTGGACGTCGCCATCCAGTTCGTCGAAGTAGCCGAGGTATTCGATGAAATCGCGAAGCTGTTTCGCTTCGTTTTTTCGCTCCCACTCCTTCACGAATTCGACCAGCCGGTCCAGGTACTGCCGGTCCGCCTCCGAAGCCAGAGGTGCGAGCCCGAGATTCCCGATCAATTCGTCGAGTAACGCACTCGCTTTCTTGCTCCGCGCGCTCTGCCTCATCTGGTTCAGGAGTTGCACCAATTCCGGTAAACGCACCCCCTCGCGGTTGAGCGGTGACTCGCGGTGTGCTGCCTCCACTTCGTCCCAGAGCGGCCGCCGGTGATTCTTCTCCGCGCGCTCGGCCAGCCGGACCAGATCGCGCGGTTCAAGTCCCCAGTAGGGCGCCGCCAGCACGCGCGCACACGCCACGTTGTCCGCAGGCACTGCGATCAGGCGCATCCACGCGAGCAGGTCGCGCACCAGCGTGCACGATAGAATTGAAAACCTGCGTATGACGAACGGAATTCCCCGTCGCCGCAGGGCGTCGAGCAATTGAGCGCGGTGCGTGTGCTTGCGGTAGAGCACGGCAAAGCTGCGCCACGCCGCCCCGGCCTCGTGCAGGCGTTCGATCTCGGATGCGACCCAATGCGCCTCTTCCTCGAACGCAGCGAATTCGACCACACGAATCTTTTCGCCGTCCGGATTGCCCGTCGTCAGATTCTTAGGAGGCAGCAGCGGCGATTTCTCGTTGTGCGAAATCATCTCTCCCGCCACGCGCAGAATCCTACGCGTGGAACGGTAGTTCTGCGAAAGCGAGACGAGCGCCTTCCTGGTCGCTGCGGCAGGCAGCGCGCCGCCCGCTCCGCAGAATCGTTCGAGGAATATAGTGAAGCTCCCGAACGATGCGCCGCGGAATCGGTAAATGGCCTGATCGTCGTCGCCAACCGCAAGAATATTGCGCCGGTCGCCCGCCAGCAGCCAGAGCAGTTCCAGCTGCGCGATGTTCGTGTCCTGAAATTCGTCCACGAGGATGTAGCGGTATTGATCGCGCATCCGGGCCAGCAGGTCAGCGTCCGCGCGCAACAATTGGACTGCCTGTAAGAGTTGGGCGCCGAAGGTGTACAGATTTCGCTCGCGCAGCAGACGCTCGCTCACGCGATAGACGCGCGCGAGTTCCTCTTGGCGCGCAACCACTTCTTCCGCAATCGCCAGCGCGTCCGGTTCGAACGAGTTCTTTCGCCCGTCGTGTGCGCGGCGTAGCACGTCCACGTATCGCTGATAATCGTCCGGCGTCACCAGTTCGTCCTGGCAGCGCGAAAAAAATGCCTGAAAATCCTTCAGGAATTCCGCGGGCTCGGCCAGCCGCCGGAACAAAACCAGGCCAAGCTCGGCGATATTGCGGCGCAGCAGGATGCGGTGGTCTATCTCATCGAGCGGTTGAATCTGCGGATTGGCCGCGCGCAGGATTTTTTCGAGGCAGAACGAATGAAACGTGCTGAGCCACACGCCTTCGGCGCGGTCCCCCGCGGCCTTCACGACGCGACTTTTCATCTGGCCCGCGGCTTTGTTGGTAAACGTGAGCCCGAGAATATTTTCGCCCGCGAGCGTGGAATCAGATTCGAGCAGATTGCGGATGCGCTCGGTGATGACGCGCGTCTTGCCGGTGCCGGCGCCTGCGACGACCAGCAGCGGCCCTTCTCCGTGCTCGACGGCCGCGCGCTGCTCGGCGTTTAGGGGAAAGCCTGTCTCGGCGGCTCCCGGCGAAATTGGCATTTGCGACATGGTGCGGCGAGGCAATTGTAGCAGAGTCGGAAGTAGGCGAACATGAGGCGAAGAAAAAGACAAACCGTGGTGTGCCGACGTAGCGAGCGCCAGTTTCGACGACGTCTTTCGTAATTCATCGCTGCATTTCCACGCTACCACACGATGGAAATCGGGATCCGCGCACGCGTTTGCAAATCCCGTCCCATGCGCGCGTTGCAGACGTTCTAATCCCCAACCGATTTGCGATTAGAGATGAGGAATGGCGGGGCGCGATCGGTTGCGACGAAGGAAGTGGTTTTTCACTTGAGGAGGCGAACGAGCCGGTGTGTGCTCTCTTGCACAGACAGCACTGTTTCAACTTGGCATGATGATGCCTCGACCCGGATATCTGGCAATAGTGTCTTACCCGCAACGGAGGTAACAATTATGAAGCGACTCGGAATCGGCAGCACAGCACTGACGCTCCTGCTTTTCGGAGCCACCTATTCTTTTGCGCAGGACAAACCCGCTCAGCACGAGGAAGAGAATAAGGGCTCCCACGAGACACAGCCGGCGAAGCAAGCGCCGGCCGCGCAGCACACGGAAAAGGCGCCACCCGCCCAGCACGAAGAAAAGGCAGCGCCAGTACAGCATGCGGAGAAGGCTCCGCCTGCACAGCACACAGAAAAGGCGCAGCCTGCGGAGCACGCACAAAAGGCGCCACCCGCGCAGCACACAGAGAAGGCGCCGGCGGCGGAGACCGCAAAACGCACTGAGCCCGCGAAGACTGCCAAGCCCACGGAGCGCACCGCCAAGACGGAACAGGTCAAGCCGGCTAAGGAACCCTCCCGGACTGCGATGCGCACTGCGCCAAGCACGCGACCCGCGGAGAACACCCGAACCACCGCAACCACGCGCACCACGGACAACCCACGTACCTCGACGAACACGCGCACGGAACAGGCGCACAACTTCGGCGGGCACGGCGGCGGGCACATTACGGATGCACGGTTCCAGGCCAGTTTCGGCAACTCACACCGTTTCCACATGAACCGCCCCACCCTGTATGAGGGCTATTCGCGCTTCAATTATGGCGGATATTATTTCGGATTCTATGATCCGTGGCCTTCGGACTGGGGATATTCGGACGACGTTTACGTAGATTACATTGATGGCCAGTATTTCTTGATCGACCCGGAACATCCCGGGCCGCGCCTGATGATCAACGTCGTAATCTAACGCAGCTCCCGGCGTACCTCCGCTGGCGTCTGCCCGGCGGCAACAGCCGACGCTCCTAAAGGGCGCTCCATTCTTCCTGTCGGACCGGGGAGGGATGGGGCGCGCCGATTTCACGGCGCTCCGCGTCTGATAGCGGCCGCAGATCCTAAACCAACCGCACCAATTTCAAATTTGTCCCATTTCGCACAGATAGCCGGGCCGCTTTCTTGATTGAATTGGCAGGGAATCGCAGTGGGCAACCAGTTGCGAGATTTATCTCAGCGGGCATGAAGTTTCACCTAAAAAATTCGGGCGGCCCTTGGTGCCAGTCAGGATCGAAATGAGCGGGAAGAGCACTCAAGTGGTGCGGGCAGGCGAACGGACCAACGCAGAGGGGAAGCCGGTAAGCAACAAGGTGCTTTTGTACACGCCCGACAATGAATACCGGTTGATGCGCTCTTACTTGAAGTATCTCGATCTGCCCAGTCATCTCAGCCTTCACGAGCCGGCTCAAAGTATTGAGTTTGTCTATTTTCTAAATCATGGGATGGTTTCTCAAGTTGTGGTTACGAAAGACGGTCGAACCGTGGAAGTCGGCGTGGTGGGGAACGAGGGCTATGTCGGGGCAGGATTGGCAGTTGGGTTGAGCAGAAGTTCAGTGCGGGAAGTGCTCCAGATCGCCGGAAATGGCTTTCAAATGAGGGGCAACGAGCTGGAACGCATCATGCGTTTGGCTCCGCAATTGCGAATGATATTAGGCAAGCACACGGGCCTCCAGGGGATGCAGGTCGCGCAAACCGCGGCGTGCAATCGGCTGCACGACATACAGCAGCGCCTCTCGCGGTGGCTGCTGATGGCTCAGGACAGAGCGGATTCGGGGGTCCTCGCGATCACCCACGATTTCATTGCGACAATGATGGGCACCGACCGGACCACGGTGAGCACCGCAGCCGCAGCAATGCAAAAGCAGGGAATCATTGAGTACGTCCGTGGCGCGGTGAATATTGTGAACCGCAAGAAGCTCGAAAGATCCGCCTGTGAGTGCTACGCCGTAATTCAAGAGTTAGAGAACGACCTCGGATTGAAATAGCAATTCTTGGCAGTGTCGGATACCCCACAGACAGCGGTTTTCCCAATCGCTAGCATCCGGGTCCTGTCTCCTTACTTCCATTTTGGCGTGCCTTTGAAGCGCGATGGCCTGGGCGGAATCTCGCCTCAAGACACAGAACAAACAGCCTTTGTCGTCGCACGGTGTTCGAAAACCAATGTTGATCAACCTTCATGAAGGGATAGCCGCACCAAATCGGGAGATGTGCAATGGAGGAGAGGCGCCGCAAGCTGATATGGGTCGAGCGAAAGAATTTTCACGGCTGGGCTTGCTCCGAATGCGCCTGGCAGCTCAACTCTGCGAGTCCACCCGTTGGGCAATCGCTGGAGGAGATGCAACTTAACTACGAAAAGCGGCGCGACAAGGAGTTCGCGTCTCATGTCTGCACCGCGAACCCCGCCACGCGAACGACAAAGTAGTTTCATCTCTCCCGCTAAAAAAAGGTCCCGAGCAGCGTAATCAAGGAGACACACGATGCCTGCCCGCCGCAAGGCTCATCGCCCTCGCGAGTCTGAAAAGGACCGGGAATTCGAAAAGCTTCTGCGCGCGGCTTCCCGCCTGCAGGGCAGCCCCCGGACGTTGCCTCGAATCAAAACTCCCCGGAGCGAGCCGAATAAGCCGATTAAGTGATTCAGCTGCAGATTTGAGAGACGAGCGGCGGAGGCTCTCTAAACAGATTCCGCGAAGAACAGAGTTTTCTCTGCAGCCATGGGCACTCGATGTCCGTACGCCAGAGACTGTTGGCCAAGCGATTAAGTAATTTTCGGCCAGCAATGGTAGGGTGCCCTACAGACGGGATGAACTGGATGTGGTACTCGTTTGCTCCTCTAGACCCCCTTGATTGAGAGATGCGGGACAGAGGCAAATGGACCGCGAATACGATCTATTCGAAGAGCTTCCTGACGGCTCGGTGCTGTGGCGCGCAGTCGTGCCGGGACTCGAGAACGCTCTTGCGAAACTGAAGGAGTTAGGGAGACTTTCCCCTAACGGGCACTTCGCCATGCACACTGCAACCAAAACGGTGGTCGGCCGCGTGAACGAGCCTAAATCCAGTGCGGCTGAATTTTGAGATGGGAAAAGCTCGTGAATACCATGGAGACCGTTACACGGTCGGTGAATTTCCATGCCGATAGTCAAACTCCGGGCCGCGCAGCCGGGCGAGAGAACAAGTCCTGGGGGAAAACCCGTACGTAATAAGCTTCTTCTGGCGTTAGGTGACGAGGAATTCCAGTCTCTTCGCCCGTACCTTGAATTCGTTAATCTCCCACATCACATGAGCCTTCACCAGCCCCACCGGACGGTGAAGTTTGCCCATTTCCCGAACGAAGGATTGATATCCCTGGTTGTCGAGTTGAAAGATGGAAAAAGCGTAGAAGCCGGCCTGCTCGGGAAAGACGGCGCAGCGGGAATGCCGGCCGTTATGGGTCTTAGCAGGAGTCCGCTACGAGAGGTTGTGCAGATTACCGGGAACGGATTCAGGGTGAAAATCAGCACCATGCGAGAGATCTTGCAATCGAGCCCTCAGATTCACGTGATTCTTGGCCGTTATGCGGCCGGCCTGGCAATGCAAGTGGCCCAAACAGCCGCTTGCAATCGGCTGCACAAAATTGAGGAACGGCTCGCTCGATGGTTATTGATTGCCCAGGATAGATTGGAATCGGGAACCGTCAATATCACACACGATTTCCTGGCGACGATGTTGGGCACCGATCGGCCTAGCGTAACGCTGGCGGCGGGTGTCTTGCAGGAAGAGGAAATGATCGTGTATATGCGCGGGTCGGTAAAGATTCTGAATCGCAAAAAGCTCGAGCAGTTCGCATGCGAATGTTACGCCGTCATCAGCCAATATAATAGCGGAGCTTGACAGCGACGACGCAGAACCTATCGTCAGATTTGCCGCGAACCCTTTCGGCGATTCTTCTTTGCGGTGTTCCGGAACCCTCAGGTCAAATTGACCGTGTGTCTTGCCGCGCCTATACTGAGATTTCGCACCGATGGCAACTCATAGGGGCGCCGCTTACTGCGCCCTTCCCGCGTGCGAGCAGGAGACTTCACAATGGAAAAGCCCGTTATCTTGAGCGCCGTGCGCACGCCAATTGGGAAATTCATGGGCGG
>PMUS01000110.1:21019-56064 GCA_003166795.1 Acidobacteriota bacterium
GGCGGGCTCGATCCGCGCGTCGCGGCGATGACGATCAATAAAGTTTGCGGCTCGGGACTAAAAGCGGTCGGGCTGGCCGCACAGGCTGTGATGCTTGGCGAATCGGAAATCGTGGTCGCGGGCGGCATGGAGTCCATGTCGAACGCCCCCTACCTGATGAAGGGCGCGCGCTCCGGCTTCCGCCTGGGCAATGCCGAACTTCTCGACGCAATGATCGTGGACGGCTTGTGGGACGTTTACGAAAACTTCCATATGGGCCAGACCGGCGAACTCGTGGCCGAAAAATACGGCATCACGCGGCAGGAACAGGACCAGTTCGCGCTCGAAAGCCACCAGAAGGCGGTGCGCGCGATAAAATCCTGCTTCGTCAGCGAGCAAATCGTTCCCATCGAGCTGCCACAGCGCAAGGGCCCGCCCATCGTCATCAAGACTGACGAATCGCCGCGCGAGGACACGTCGCTCGAGGCGCTAGCGAAGTTGAAGCCCGCTTTTAAGAAAGAAGGCGGCACCGTGACCGCGGGGAATGCGCCGGGCACGAACGACGGTGCCGCGGCGGTTGTCGTCACCAGCGAAAAAAACGCCGCGCGAATAGGAAAGGCGCCGATGGCCCGAATCGTCGCGCAAGCCGTCAGCGGAGTGGAACCGAAATGGGTGATGATGGCGCCGGTGGACGCGGTGGAAAAGCTACTCGCGAAAACCGGCTGGGACCGCGATAAGGACGTGGACCTCTACGAGCTGAACGAAGCGTTCGCCGTCGCCGCGATCGCCGTGACGCGCGTGCTGAAGCTCGATCCCGCGAAAGTGAATGTCAATGGAGGCGCAGTCGCGCTTGGCCACCCGATTGGCGCATCCGGTGCGCGCGTGCTGGTCACGCTGCTCTACGAATTGCAGCGCCGTAATTTGAAGCGCGGCATCGCCGCGCTGTGTCTTGGCGGCGGGAATGCGGTAGCGCTGGCTGTCGAGCGCCCGTAGGAATGCTTTCGTGGCGGGCGCTTCGAGTCCGAAGCTTTTTCCTGCCTATAGTCGCGAAGCCAAAAAGAGTCCGCCGCAAACCGCTATTGCATCTTCGAGAAGTGCGATCGGGAAATCCGGCGAGTGCAGTGCCTTCACCGTTTTCGTGCGTACCTGATAGCCGCCGAACGTGCCGACGAGCGCGCCAATGACGCCGAGCAGCGCGCCGACCCACGGCGAGCCGCCCGCTCCCACGGTAAGAGTTGCAGCAGAAAGACCTCCCGTGATCATCCTTATCACTACTGAAGGAGGCGCCGTGCGCGGGCCGGTTTTCGGCAGCTTGTCGTTCACAATCTCGCCGACCGCGGCGAGCGTGAATATGACGAGGGCGATCATCGTGCCCATGAACGAGAGATGAGTGCCTTGCAGGTTAATCCAGTGCAGATGCGCGGCCCAGCAAACTACCGCCGGCGCGGTCATGGCCCGTAGCCCGGCGATCACGCCAATCCCGAATGCCAGCGCGAGAACCAAGTTTGAATTCATGGCGAGAGATGCCTTTCAGCCGGCCGAAATGAACTTCCGGAAATGTTTCCGTTTCCGGACGGCCAGGCGAGGCCGGAGTATAACTCTTTTTTGCTTTCCGGTGGGTGAGCGCGGGTTCGCGCTAGAAATTCCGGACCGCCGGCTCAGTTCCCGCCGCCGCACCCAGCTCGCACCCGCAGTTCGGGCAAAAGCGGTCGGTTTCGACGATCTCTCGCCTGCATTGCGGGCAGGAGGGATGCAGATCGCATTTGCAGCTCGGGCAGAAGTTGAATCGCGGGCCGACTGTCGCGGCGCACTTCGGGCAGGCATAAGGCAATGGTTCGCGAACTAGGAAATAGATGATGAATCCGAGGGCCAGATACGCTGGCATCAGGATCACGCACAGCAGGGTCCATAAGGTTGAATTCATGCCGCGGCGCTTCGCATCGCGATTCACGTAGCCGATCAGGAGTATCCACGGCACGATGAAGCACGACACAAGGGCCACTACTAATGCCATCGCAAGCGATGCGACCACTGCATTGACGTCGTCCGGCCACGGGTGACCGTTGTTTCCCACGCCACTTAAATTGATCAGCAGCGCAGTCGCCTCCGCGATGAGAAAGAGCGCAATCACGGTGACTACCAGCCACCGCGGAATCAGTTTCAGCTCGTCGCGAAAGCGCGAGTGCTCCTTTCTCCTGCGCAATCGAATCAGCCGTACGCGCTCGTTCCATGCGCTACTGACGCCCGCGCCAAGTCCCTGTTCGTTCCCGTTCATCGCTCCTCACTTCCTTTCGCCCCGTCCGTGCACTGCTTCTCAGTCCAACTCCTGCCCAAATCCTCTTCTTCGGTCGGCGAGCACCGCACCCGCCGCAAACAGCGCGGGGATTGCCCACCACAGGACGAATCCCATCTCCCAGAGTGTCTTGGGCATGCCGGTGCGTTCTCCCATCCATGCGAATCCGCGCCATACCCAGGGCGCCGAAGCTACCCCTGCGACCCACGAAACGCCACTGACGGCCCACAAAAGCTTGTTGCCTATGCCTCGCTCGCGCAGCGCATCCGCGCGCAGCCGGACGCGCAATTGGGTCCGGCTCGCGAGGCCGCGAGGCACTTCGAGACCGACGCTCCGCAATGAAGCGAGCGCGCGATTCGTCTCGCCGGCCACGTGAGAGCACTGTTCGCAATCGCGCAGATGCTCCGCCAGCCAGGCATGGTCCGCATCGGAGAGAATTCCCTCAATGCGCTCCTCGTCCATCAGTCGCCCTGCTCGCGCGTGCGCGGCTTCGGTCATACGCCCCCCTCTGGCAACACTTTGCGCAATGCCTCAAGGCCTCGGTACAGTCGCGATTTCACGGTCGAGACCGGGGTACTCATCACCGATGCAATTTCCTCGAGCCCCATTTCCTCTTGAAAGCGCAGCAACAGCACCTCGCGAAAGACGACCGGAACGCGGCCGAGTGACGTGTGCACCACTGCTTCATTCTGCTGCTGGACCGCTAGCTGCAGCGGAGACTCCTCCGGCAGCGTCGCGGGCTCGAAGGGGACTGCGTCCTCGCCGGGGTCCATCAGCGCGTCCAAACTTTGCGGTTTCTTCTTGCGCTGCCAGTCGATTACGAGATTGCGCGCAATGGTGAAGAGCCATGCCTCGAATTTCCATTTCACGTTGTATTGGTGCCCGCGTTCGAGCACGCGTATCCATGTTTCCTGAAAGAAATCTTCCGCGCGCTCGTGGTCGCCGGTCAGATGAACGAGATATCGAAACAGCCGATATTGATACCGCTCGATCAAGCGGTCGAGCAAGTCGGGATCGCGCCGCTTCAGGCCGCGGGTGATAGTTGTCGCGTCGTCTTCGATCATCGAGGAGAAAAGGAGGCTGGGCCGCGCTCCGTCCAGGAGCGCATTCAAAGTCCCCGGCATGGCCGATGTTAGAGTCGCGCTCATTCTACTGGGTATACGTTCCAGGCCGCCAAAAAGACTCACGCCCTTGGCCGTTAGTCTCGACCTGCCCTCCATCCGCGAGTGGTCCCCAAACCCGCCCTACAACATCCACCGCGGTTCCGCTATCATCACCTCGACAATGTCCGCCGAATCAATCAAGACGGTCGCCGTCCTCGGCGCCGGGACGATGGGCAACGGTGTCGCCCATGTGTTCGCGCGCGCGGGCCACACCGTAATTCTTCGCGACGTGGAACAGCGCTTCCTCGATCGCGGCCTGGAAACCATCGGCAAGAATCTCGACCGCGAAGTGAAAAAGGAAAAAATCACCGCCGCGGAGAAATCCGCCACGCTTTCGAGGATTCAGCCCACGACGGACATGAGCAGGCTCGCCGCCGCGGAATTCGCCGTCGAGGCCGTTCCCGAGCAGCTCGACCTGAAAGTTCGCGTGCTGAAGGAGGCGGACGCCGTGCTGCGGCCGGGCGTGATCCTCGCGAGCAACACGTCTTCCATTTCGATCTCGAAGCTCGCCAGTGAGACGAGCCGGGCCGACAAATTCATCGGCATGCACTTCTTTAACCCCGTGCCCGTGATGGCGCTCGTGGAGGTGATTCGCGGTCGCGCGACAAGCGAGGAGACGTTTCGGACCACGATGTCGCTGTGCGAGAAGCTGGGCAAGAAACCGGTGGGCGTGAATGACTCTCCCGGCTTCGTGTCCAATCGCGTGCTGATGCCGATGATCAACGAAGCGGCATTCGCAGTGATGGAAGGCGTCGCGACGCCGGAAGCTGTGGACGCGGTGATGAAGCTCGGCATGAACCACCCGATGGGACCGCTCGAGCTCGCCGATTTGATCGGCCTCGATGTCTGCGTGGACATCATGGATGTGCTGCACCGCGGGTTCGGCGCCGCGAAATATGCGGCGTGTCAGCTGCTCAGGCAGTATGTGTCCGCGGGCCGCCTGGGCCGCAAATCGGGGCAGGGGTTTTACAAGTATTGACGCGGCCGGCCGGGGTTGCGTGTGTTGGCAGGAGAGTGCCAAGTTTGTGCGCCGCGCACGGTATACGGCGCCCCTACGGGAGAAATGCCTACCCGGAACGGCTCTAGAAACTCCGCGTAAAAAAAACGCTTTCGCCTTTTGTTCGCCATATGCTAATATGACGTCCAGAAAGCAAATGGGGCCGGGCGCTGGGGCAGTCTGGTAGAATCGGGCCGCCCGCCAAGGCGGGACCTAAACGAAAGCCTCTCGAGGTGCAATATGAACGACGAAAAAACTAAAAATCTGGAATTGGCAATCTCGCAAATTGAAAAGTCGTACGGCAAAGGCTCGATCATGCGTCTGGGGAACCGCGACGTGCTCGTTCCCGTGAGCGTGATCCCCAGCGGCTCGATTTCGATTGACGCAGCTCTCGGCGTGGGGGGATTCCCGCGCGGCCGCGTGATCGAAGTGTACGGACCGGAATCGGGCGGCAAGACGACGCTGACTCTTCACGTGATCGCCGAAGCGCAAAAGCTCGGCGGCATCGCTGCGTTCATAGATGCCGAGCACGCGCTGGATCCCGTCTACGCGCGCAAATTGGGCGTGGATGTTGACAACCTTCTCGTTTCGCAGCCGGACAATGGCGAACAAGCCCTCGAAATCGCGCAAGAGCTGATCCGCTCAAACGCCGTGGACATCGTCGTGGTGGACTCTGTGGCTGCGCTTGTGCCCAAGGCCGAACTCGAAGGCGACATGGGCGATCCGCAGATGGGTTTGCAGGCGCGGCTAATGTCGCAGGCGCTGCGCAAGCTCACCGGAATCGTGTCGAAATCGCGCACCTGCCTGATCTTCATCAACCAGATCCGCGAAAAAATCGGCGTGATGTTCGGCAATCCCGAAACCACCACGGGCGGCCGCGCGCTGAAGTTCTATTCTTCGATCCGCGTGGATATCCGCCGGATCCAAGCGATCAAGGATGGCGACCGCGTCGTAGGGTCGCGCACGCGCGCGAAAATCGTGAAGAACAAAGTGGCGGCGCCGTTCCGCGAGGCCGAATTCGACATCATCTACGGAGAAGGCGTGTCCCGGGAAGGCGACCTGCTCGACCTCGGGGTGGCGAAGGGCCTGCTGGAAAAATCCGGCACGTGGATTTCCTACAAGAGTGAGCGCCTGGGCCAGGGCCGCGAAAATGCGCGCCTGTTCCTCCGCGAGCATACGGACATCCGCGACAAAATCGAGCACGAGCTGCGCAAAATGCTCGGCCTTCCGTCGGCGCATTCTTCCGACGACTCCAAGAAACCCACCGCCGCGGAAGCGGAGAAGCCGGCCGTCAAGGCGGCTGCCGCCGGCCAAGCCCGCGCCGCGCGCTAGAATCGACGCTGCGTGCGTTGGTTTTACGGGGAACGGCGAAGGCTCGCGACGTTCATCTGCCGGGCGCAGCCCGACCGAAATCGGCGCGGCAAGCATGCTGCGCCCCTACAAAACCGCGGCGCATTTTCCGCCGCGAAGAGAGGTACATATGACTCCGGCCGAACGTGAACGGGTTTCATCCTACCTCTTGGAGACGCGCGAGAAGCTTCTCCGCACGGCGAAAGGCCTTTCGCCGACCCAACTCCAATACAAACCTGCGTCCGATCGCTGGTCGGTGGCGGAATGCCTCGAGCACATTACCGTTACCGAGGGCTTTATTCTCGCCAACATCAACAACACGCTGCAACAGGCGGCGGGTTCTTCCATACCTGGCATGGGTGACGATGGCATCGTGCAAATGGTCGCCGATCGCTCCACTCGCGTGAAAGGCCCCGAGCGCCTGATGCCTGCGGGTCAATGGGCGCACGACAGGCTCCTCGGCGAATTCGAATCCACGCGCAAACGCACCGCTGATTTCGCCGCCGCTACAGACGTACCGCTTCGCCAATATGCATTCCCGCACCCGATGCTCGGCGCGCTCGATTGCTACCAGTGGCTGCTTGTGATTGGCGCGCACGGCGAACGCCACCGCCTGCAGGCTGAGGAGGTCATGGCCGACGCGGGATTCCCTCGTGCTGCGGCTGCCGAATAGCGCGCCATCATTAGATGTTCCTCATAGTCCGCGAATCGCGCCCCACCAAGGAAATTCCTGTCCTTACGACCAGTTGCGCCGCCGCCATGCCGAGGTGGAAAATGAACGTGGTATTTTAGTTGCGCAGCCACGGCGTGCTTCCATAGACTGAGCGTGGCTGACGGCCTTGCGGAAGTCGGCATCTAACAAAGACATGCGACGGACCCCAGCTCTCCAATACGCAGTCTCAATTTTGTGCTTCGTCCTCATCGGAGGATCGAGCAGTGCATTTGGCGCGCCTCCGCTGCGCCATCGCCACGCGCGCGTCGTCGAAAACGTTGATCCTGCCAAGGACGATGTGACCGCGAACGACGATCCGGTCGTCCGGCAGGTCGCCGTGGACGCCCTGGGCCATGAAAAGGGATCGGTGGTTGCGGTTGATCCCACGAACGGCCGCATCCTCGCGATCGTCAACCAAAAAATGGCGTTCTCCGCCGGCTTCGAGCCTTGCTCGACGATCAAGCCTTTCGTCGCGCTCGCAGGGCTTCAGGAAGGCGTGATCACTCGCGACACGATGGTTCGAGTCGGCAATCGCCGCTACATGGACCTCACCGAGGCCATGGCGCACTCAAACAACAAATTCTTTGAAGCCGTCGGCTCGCAGCTCGGCTTTGATCGCTTGATCAAGTACCACGAGCTACTCGGACTTGGCCAGCGTGTGGGATACAACATTCCTGAAGAGCAGCCCGGACATCTGCCATCATCGCCTCCGCTGTTTGGCGGGGCCGCGCGCATGTCGAGCTTTGGTGAAGGCATCCGCATCACGCCGTTTCAGCTCGCTTCGCTCGTGGGAACTCTCGCCGAAGGCGGCGAACAGTTTTACTTGCAGTATCCCCGCACGGACGAGGAGCGCCAGAATTTTCAGCCCCGCGTCAGGCAGCAATTGGACATCGCACCGTTGCTTCCCGATCTACGCGAAGGCATGCTGGCCGCGGTGATGTACGGCACGGCCAAGCGCAGCTACGACCCGGATGGCGAACAGGATCTGGGAAAGACGGGCACGTGCAACGATGAAGGCGTGGGCGGCCGCCTCGGGTGGTTCGCTTCCTACGCGGATCAGGCTCATCCGAAAATCGTGATTGTGGTTCTGCTTCACGGAGGCAGCCGGATCATCAGCGGCCCGCACGCCTCGCAAATTGCCGGCCGCATCTACCGAAGCCTCTACGCCCGGAATTATTTCGCCGACGCCAATTCGCCTCATATCACGGAGTTCGCCGCTTCATCAACTGGTTCCCGCTAGACTTCATCACCCGAAATCGCGCTCTTGCGCGCCGCGGCGTGCGCGGTGTATACGTCTCTCGCGGCATTTTCAATTTGAAAAACCCGGGGAGGCTTTCGCATGCGGCAGCGTCTCATTCTATTTGTGTTCTTGGTTAGTCTCGCGGGATTTGCATTCGTTCCCGCGCGCACCTCGGCGCAGCAATCCTGCGAAAGCCTGACGTCGCTCCAGATCCCCAACGCCACGGTTACCTCGGCTACCGCCATCGATCCGCCGCCCGACCTCTCGATACCGCTTCCGCCAAGCCCCATCGGTCCCGCGAGCAATCTCGCCATCGCTAATTCATTTTGCCGGGTGGACGCGTTCTCGACGCCCACCAGCGATTCGCATATTAATTTCGAACTCTGGCTTCCCGTCGCCGCGCGTTGGAACGGAAAATTCGAGGCCGTCGGCAACGGAGGCTTCATCGGCCAGATCGGCTATGGCGCTCTATCGGCCGCGCTCAACCGCGGCTACGCCACGGCGAGCACCGACACCGGCCATGCCAGCGGCAACGACGAAAGCTGGGCGCTGGGGCATCCGGAAAAGCTGATTGACTGGGCATATCGCGCGGTCCACGAAATGACCGTGGATTCAAAGCTCATCGTCGCCGCCTATTACGGCAAGCCGGCGAAGCTCGCTTACTGGAATGGCTGCTCGACCGGCGGCAAGCAGGGACTCACCGAAGCGCAGCGCTACCCGGCCGATTTCGACGGTATCGTCGCCGGCGCGCCTGCGAACTACATCACGCACCTTCAGGCGGGCGGCGTGTACACGAGTTGGGCCAGGCTCAAGGATGGCGATAATGCTCCGAATTTTATCCCGCCCGCAAAATTTCCCTACCTCCACAAAGCCGTGCTCGATGCCTGCGATTCAAAGGACGGAGTCACGGACGGGATAATCGCCGATCCTCGGCGCTGCAATTTCGACCCGAAAACAATTCAGTGCCCGGGCGCGGATGAGGCCACATGTCTCACCGCTGCACAAGTCAAGACAGTTCAGCTGATCTACGCGGGCGCGAAGTATAACGACGGCAAGCAAATTTTTCCGGGTTTCGAACCTGGCAGCGAGCTCCTATGGGCGCCTGTGAACGCACCGCCCGTTACGACCTCCATCGGTGTGGGATTTTTCAGGTATATGGTCTTTGACAATCCGAACTGGGACTTCGCGTCGCTCGACGTGGACCGCGACACGCGCACCGCTGACCAGAAGCTGGGTTCGATCGTGAACGCAATCGATCCCGACTTAAAAGCTTTTCAGCAGCATGGCGGGAAGATGATCATGTATCACGGTTGGGCGGACCAGGCCATCCAGCCGGAAAACAGCATCAATTATTACAGCAGCGTGGAGGCAGCGATGGGCGGACCGCAGGAGACGCAGGAATTCCTGCGGCTCTTTCTGGTTCCGGGAATGACTCACTGCCAGGGCGGCGCGGGTCCAAACAGCTTTGACGCGCTGACGATGCTCGAACGTTGGCGGGAAAATAACACCGCGCCCGACAAGATCATCGCCGCGCATTCCACTGGCGGCGTCATTGATAATTCGCGCCCGCTCTGCCCGTATCCCCAAGCTGCGATTTACAAAGGCAGCGGCAACACCACCGACGCCGGCAACTACACGTGCGGCAATCCGAACTGGTAATTTGGTTAGGGTTTACATGTAGTGCCGCGGTCTTTAGCGCGGCACCCGGCACTCCGGTAATCGAGCTCGGGCCCTTTATTCCCACCCGGTCTTGGAGTTGTAGGGCAGCAAATATCCCAGCGCTTCGATTTCATGAATCTTGCCGTCGCGAATCGCGAAAATCTCGGTTGCCTGTAGGTCAATCGGCCCGAAATTCATTGGGATCGTGTCCACGCCGGGCACGCCGACGATCTTGATCTGCCTCACGTTGCCGCGGTGTACGAACATCGGCAACCCGAAGACCAGGCCGCGCTCCTCGTCAATGATGATTAGCCGGCGCGGGCGGATTTTTGTGATGTAGCTGAGCACGCGGGTGTTCATCGAGTCGTGACAGCCCAGCGCCCCGATCTTCGCGAAGGTGGGATTGGCCGCCGGGCCGGCAGTGGCGGCATCAAGCGGAGTCGGCCGTGGCGTCGTATTCGTGGTGGTCTGCATTCCATTCTCGTGGCGCACGCAGTCGTCGGCATAGGGCGCGAGATCGCCATTGCTCTGCTCGATCGAATCGAAATAGGAATCGGCGATGCGAAACATTTCATCGCGCGAAACGCGCTGCGCGACCGGAATCGTCTGCACCAGGCCGGGGCGTGGCGTCACCAGATTCGGCATCCCCGCGGGCCGTATATCGCGAACCACCACGTGCTCGATTTCGGTAATCTTGCCTCCCTCCACCTTCAGCCGAAGCCCGAGCATGACGGGCTTGTTGAATTCTTTCATCACGCAGTAGAGGCCCACCTGTTTCGAGACAGGATCGGCCGCGTAAATCTTGAAGGTCGTGGGCGCTTCCGACGCGCCGACCCACAGTCCGTCGCCGATCTGGATCGCGGCGGTGTTCTCGGTATATTTGTAGCCGGGAGCCAGAGGCAAGCCGGACGGGTCGTGCTTTACCATCGCGGCGATATATTGATCGGCCAAGTTCGTCAGGCAGGTTGCATTGCATTCGTTCGCCGCGGCGGCCTGGGCGCCTGCCGTGCGCGTGGAAACCCCAACCAGCAGCAGGATACCCGCAGCAACGCCTTCAAATAATTTTGCACGCATCACTTTGATCCCCCCCCGAAGTGGAAACTTCGAATCCACAATCGCGCGCCCACGACCCCAAACCATTACGCCGATCGCGCGGCAAAAAATAGCACGAATGCGCGGCGGATTCTAGCACGGCATTCTGGGACGACCTTCCGGGAGCAGACGGCGGAGGGAATCGCTACGGCTTGTTCTTGCCACGGCGAGGACGCTTGATGGGAACTTTTTTCATTGCTTCTTCTACAGCCTCATGGATTTTTTCGTCCAGTTGCGCGGCCGTGGCCTGATAGGCTTTGCGGGCGTCTTCCGCGATGGACGCGGACAGCCGTTCGATGGAAGCTTTCACTACCTGTTCGATGGTTTCATGCAGCCCCGCATCCGGCTTCGGACGTAACAGGCTCAGCGTTTCGACAGCAGCCTCCGCCGCGGCGGCTTTCGCTTCTTGTGCTGCGGACTTTGCCTGCTGCATGGCTGTCGCCACTTCCTCTTCGTGGCCTTCGGCGCGGCCCGCCATCACCAGGATTTCGCTGGCGTCCCACGACGCCGTCAGCGTGACAGGCGCGACCGGAGCCGCGATGGGAACTGGCTGGGGCTCGACGATTTCTTCCTCGAATGCAGGTTCACCCGGCAGCGGGAACCAATCTTCCGGCGCGGATGGGGTGTCCCACACGTTTCCGGCCACCACGAATTCGAGGCCGATGTGGAGCAGATCCTGCGCCTGGCTCGGCCGCTGGACCCAAATGACGTTGCCCGTGATGATCCGCACGGGAGCGTTCGGATTGCGGCGCGGAATTTCCAGGGTGACGATCGAGCCTTTCGGCACGTAATGTTTGGACTGATATTTGCACCCGTGGCAGCTCACCATCACGGTCGTGGTGCGTTCGGTGAATGGCTCGCTCAGCGCGTCCACGCCGTGGACCTTGATGGGCATAGCTTGGACGAGGCGCGTGCTACGGCGCTTGTCTAGGCCGGAGGTGGCCGCTGCCGAAGTCTTTGTCACTCCGTTCTCCGAAGGATGGATTCGAGAGTTCGTTTCGCGCTCCATTGGGTTCGGTCAAATGGGGATCAGCCGAGGCCCCGCGGTTCATCGGAAAATCGAGCTTTTCCGCGTCGCCGTGCGTCCCGAGTACGCTTAGTTTCGGCCGAATGCCGAATAAAAAGCATAGCACTGCCGCCGTTCCGCGAGGGTTTCGTTTGGGAGTGGCGCGTACAAAGAGTGACGATTCCCGCCCTTGACGAGAGTTAACTCAGGATGTTGCGGGCAAAATCGAAAATCCGGTTCTGCCCCACGGCCCTTTCGATCTCGACACGCGCTTCGACCGAAGATACTATCGGGTCATGAAACTCACCTTTGGTGCGCTCTAGGATGACTGCCTTGCGCGTTTTCGCTCGCGCGATCGGGAACAGCGGGCCAATTCTGCTCGCGCTCGCGGCCTTGTGTTGCGCGTGTTCCCGCATCTCCGCGCAGACGGCAATGCCGCCCGCCACACCGCCGACCGCGCAAGCAGCGCCCGCCGACTCGAAGACCAATGGCGCGCAGCTCGCCGTTGGTGGCGACGTTGCAACGCCGCTGTCTCTCTCGGTCGCCGATTTGGGCGGATTTCCGCGCAAGACTCTAAAAGTGACGAACGAGCACACTGGGAAAGAAGAAACGTACCAGGGAGTGCCTTTGGCTGAAATATTGAAGCGCGCGGGAGTGCCACAAGGACCGGCGCTGCGGGGCGCCGCCCTGGCAACCTACGTTCGCGCAGAAGGGGAAGACGGCTACAGCGTCGTGTTCTCGCTGGCCGAGCTCGATACCGGCATCCAGGATTCCGACGTGCTCGTCGCCGATACGATGGATGGCGGGCCAATTCCGGACAAACTGGGACCGCTTCGGCTGATTGCTCCGCACGAGAAGCGCCCCGCCCGCTGGGTCCGCATGCTCCGCTCCATCACCGTCGTTAAAGCCGCCCGGTAGCCGTTCTCTTCAGGTGTTGACGCGCTCGGAGCAGGCGCGATGCTTTTCGCTTTTCTGTCGCGCGGCGATTGAGTTACTCTGCAAACTCTCGGGCGAGGGGCGTGGCGAAGGCAATGCGAGTTCATGGCGAATCTTAGAAAACTGATATTCTGGCCGAGTTTTGCTGTTGTCGCCGCGGCATGCGTCGGGGCGTCGTTTTACCTGCGATCCAAAGCGGAACAGCAGATTGTCGCCGAGGTATCCACCGCGCGCGGTGAAGCGCAGCGAATCCAGCGCGAGGTTGTGCTCTTCACGAAAAGCATTATCCCTTCGGGACGCCCCTTCGCCGTATTCCTGAACGGACTAGGCATTGATTCACCCACCGCCGCCCGCCTTGTGGCTTCCGCGCAACCCGTTTTCGATCTTCGCCACCTGCGCGCCGGAAACGAGCTTTCGCTTGGACGGTCCGTGCTGGGCGAGCTGCGCGAGGTACGCTACAACATTGATACGGACCGCGTGCTTTCGATTTCGCCGAGCGGCGATGAGTTTCACTCCACCATTGAAACGATTCCATCTCATGCGGATGAAGTCGGCGTGAGCGGCAAGGTCGAGGGCTCGCTCTTTCAAGCGGTAACGGATGCCGGCGAGAAGCCGGAACTCGCCATGCGGCTGGCCGAAATTTTCGGCTGGGATCTGGATTTCTACACCGACCCACGCCCGGGCGATACATTTCGCCTGGTCGTCGAGAAAAAGACTTTCGCGAACGGAGACACGATCGCGTACGGCCGGATTCTGGCCGCCGAGTATGACAATGCCGGCCACGCGTATCGCGCCATCCTGTTCCCCGGCCCATCGGGAGTTCCCGCGTACTACACGCCCGACGGAAAATCGATGAAGAAAGCCTTCCTGCACTCACCATTGAAATTCGCCGCGCCGATCACGTCGCATTTCAGCTTGCACCGCTTCCATCCGATCCTGAAGGAATACCGCGCGCACCTGGGAATTGACTACGGCGCGCCCACCGGCACGCCCGTGCAGACGATTGGCGACGGCAAGGTTATTTTTGCGGGAATGAAAGGCGAAGACGGAAATCTCGTCAAGATTCAGCACACTAACGGCTACACGACGTATTACATGCACCTATCGAGAATTCTGGTGCGCACTGGAGAGCGCGTCGAGCAGGGCCAGAGCATTGGACTCGTCGGCATGACCGGCCTGGCGACCGGGCCGCATCTCGACTTTCGCATCCAGCTCCGCGGGGAATTCCTGAACTTCGAGCGGCTTCCCTTGCCCCCGTCCGACCCGGTCGCCAAGAACGTTTGGAACGAATTCGCCGCCGTGCGCGATCACGCGCTTGCCGAAATGCCTCCGCCGCCTGGGGAACACCCCACCCTGGCCGATAATCAGCCGCCCGCCGCCAATTCCACGGCGCGCTGAGTTTTCGCGCCGGCACACCACTGCATAAGAAAAATCATTTCTAGCTAAAGTTGTCTGACGCTGAATTTACGGCTGGACTTCCCACGTATCGCCGGCGTGGAGGAGTTTCGCGAGGTCGCCGGGTCCGCGCTTGGACTGCGCTTCGCGAATCTGCGTAGCAATCAGGTCTTCGTAGCGTGGGACGTCGCCCCACGCGCGTAGCACGCCGATGGGGGTGGGGAATCCCGGCCGCAGTTCCATCTGCGAGAGCATGAAGGCGTAGGACGGGCGCGGATCGTGTTCGTCGTGGACGAGCAAATCTTTTTCGGTAATGCCGTTGCCGAGCGCGACGATTTCAAACTCGAGGCCGTTGAGGCGTATGCCCTTGTCGCGGTTCTTGCCGAAGATGAGCGGCTTGCCGTGCTCGAGCTGGACGACGTGCTCGCTGCGCGCGTCCTTTTCCGTGATCGTCTCCCAGGCGTGATCGTTGAAGATATTGCAGTTCTGCAAAATCTCGATATACGCCGAGCCCTTGTGGGCCGCGGCTTTCTTCAGAGTTTCCTTCAGATGCTGCTGAAACACGTCCACCGAGCGAGCGACGAACGTCGCTTCCGCGCCGATGGCGAGCGATAGCGGATTGAACGGTCGGTCGGCGGTGCCGTAAGGAGTCGACTTTGTCTTCTTGCCGATTTCAGAGGTCGGCGAAAACTGGCCCTTCGTGAGGCCGTAAATCCGATTGTTGAACATCAAAACTTTCAGGCCGACGTTGCGGCGCAGCATGTGGATCGTGTGATTGCCGCCGATCGAAAGTGAATCGCCGTCGCCGGTGATAACCCAAACCTCGAGATCCGGGCGTGCGACTTTCAGACCGGTGGCTACGGCGGGGGCGCGACCGTGAATCGTGTGAAAACCGAATGTATTCACGTAGTACGGGAAGCGGCTCGAACATCCGATCCCGGAAATGATCACGAATTTTTCGCGGGGAATGCCGAGCTCGGGGAAAACTGACTGCACGGCCGAAAGGATCGCGTAGTCTCCGCAACCCGGGCACCAGCGAATTTCCTGATCGGTTTGAAAGTCCTTTTTCGTGTAAACCGGCAATGTGGCCGTGGTCATTTAGAATCTCCCGCGCGTCAATCCAGCATCTCTTCGATCTTCTGCTCGATTTCCGATTGCTTGAAAGGCTTGCCCTGAATCTTGTTGTAGCCCTGCGCGTCCACCAGATATTTCGCGCGGAGAACCATCACGAGCTGTCCCATGTTCATTTCCGGCACGAGCACCCGGTCGTAGCGCCCGATAAGTTCACCGAGATTTTTCGGCAGGGGATTCAAGTGCCGCAGGTGTACGTGCCCGATGCGGCGCCCCTTGGCTCGCTGGGTTTTCAATGCGGCGGTGATGGGACCGTGCGTCGAGCCCCAGGCCACGATCAGCAATTCGCCAGAGTCGTCTCCGGCGGGGACAACGTCCGGCACATCCTGAACGATCGCGGCCACTTTTGCCGCGCGAAGCCGGACCATGCGTTCATGGTTGAGCGGTTCGTAGTTGACGTTGCCGGTGACGTCCTGCTTCTCGAGGCCGCCGATGCGGTGCTCGAGTCCCGGAGTTCCGGGAATCGCCCAGGGCCGCGCGAGCGTGTCCGGATTGCGGCGGTAGGGCTGGAAATCTTGAGGGTTCTTTTCGAAGTGCACCGGAATCTCCGGCAGGTCCGCGACAGCAGGAATCGGCCAGGGCTCGGCGCCGTTGGCGAGATAGCCGTCCGAAAGAATAATGACGGGGACCATATATTTGATGGCGATCCGGCTGGCCTCCAGCGCGACCCAGAAGCAATCTCCGGGCGAAGATGGTGCGAGAATCGGAATCGGAGCCTCCGAATTTCTGCCATAGAGCGCCTGCAGAAGATCCGCCTGCTCCGTTTTCGTGGGGAGGCCGGTGGAGGGCCCGCCGCGCTGGATATCGCAGATCACTAGCGGCAGCTCGACCGCGACGGCCAAGCCGAGGGCTTCGGTTTTCAGCGCCATGCCCGGGCCGGACGTAGAGGTGATTCCAAGAGCGCCCGCATAGGTGGCGCCGATCGCCGATGTGATCGCGGCGATCTCGTCCTCGGCCTGAAACGTGATGACGCCGAAATTCTTGTAAGCGGAAAGCTCGTGCAAAATGTCCGACGCCGGCGTGATCGGATACGAACCGAGAAACAGCGGGATCCCGGCCTTCTGCGACGCGGCCACAAATCCCATGGCGAGCGCCGTGTTTCCGCTGATGTTGCGATACACGCCGGGCTTCAGCTTGGCGGGTGGGATTTCATAACTGATTTGAAAAGCTTCCGTGGCCTCGCAATAGCTGTAACCCGCCTGCATCGCCAGGCGATTGGCTTCCACGAGTACCGGCTTGTTCTTGAACTTGTCCTCGATCCAACGAATCGTGCCGTCCATCGAACGGTTGTAGAGCCAGTAGCACATGCCTAGCGCGAAGAAATTCTTGCAGCGATCCACGGTTTTATTATCGAGGCCCAATTCCTTCAGCGACGCGCGAGTCAGCTTGGTCAGCTCGACCGAAAACAGGCGATAGCCATCGAGCGAATGGTCCTCGAGCGGGTTCGACGTCATCTGCGCCTTGCGCAGATCGGTTTCGCCAAAGTCATTGAGGTTGACGATGAGAATCCCGTTCGGCTTCAGATCGGGAAGGTTCATCTTCAGCGCTGCGGGATTCATGGCGATCAGCGCGTCCACGCTGTCGCCGGGCGTGTAAACGTCGCTCGACGAGAAATGAACCTGGAAACCGCTGACGCCGGGAAGAGTTCCGGCGGGCGCGCGGATCTCAGCCGGAAAATCCGGGAGCGTGGCCAGATCGTTGCCGTATAGAGCGACGGTGTTGGTGAACTGGCTTCCAGTGATCTGCATGCCGTCGCCGGAATCGCCGCAGAAGCGGATGACCGCCTGTTCCCGAATTTCGCGCTTGCGCTCCGAAGGACGGACCGAGGTTGTAGACATTGGTATGCGGTATCCCCACCCTCTTAGATGATCGAAGAGATGTTCGAGATGCCGTGCCCGCATTCCCCCGAGCGCAGGCGGCTGAAAAAGGCTCTCGTCTGGGCAAAAGCGTAGCACAAAGTGCAGCCACGGGCCACAGAGGCACGGAGACGAGGAGCGGGGAAGTAAAGACAGACGATGCAGACGGTGCAAACGAAATAGGGGATGCAAAGGGCAAGGATCAGCGGCGCCAGGTGCGGCGTGAGTTTGCGAATGCTGTGAATGAAGAGCTCTACGTCGCAGGTTCGCCGCGGCTGCGGAGGTAGCTTTGCAGAAAGTAGATCGCCAAGCCGAGGCCGAAGACGAGCCAGAAATAGCGGATGTTTCTTGTTGCCGTGAAGACGGCCATTGCCGCGGCGGCGCCCCACATGAAAAGCTCTCCGGTGAAACCGTCGAGCCAGTTTGGCTTCGCTCCACTCGGGGGAACCTGTGGGACCAGCGAAGGCAGAAGGCGCGGCACGGTAGCGAGATAACGTCGGTAACGTTCTCCTTGAGAGTGAAGCAGAGTCGTCTCCTCCCGGAGGATCAGGCGATACACGAAGAGCCACATGCCGATGGAAATCATCAGGAAGCCGGAGCGGCTCGCGAGCATGCCAATTCCGACTGCGAGCAAGAGATTCCCGAGATAGAGCGGATTGCGAACGTAACGATAAGGGCCGTCGGCGACGAGCTGTTCGCCGTGAAGCGCAGCATCGTGGACGACGGAGCTATGCAGGTACGATTCCGCCCACGAGCGGATCAAAGCGCCAAGCGCCACGCTTAGCGTTCCGAGCGCGAAGAAACCGATAACGTCGTGGAGGAACCGCGATGAATTTTCGTCCGGGTGACGCAGAACCAGCCGGCTGAGTGCGACAGATACATTCACGTGATCAACGTAGTAGAGAAGAAACCCGAGCCAGAAGATCCCGAAGATGAACCAGAAGCGCGTTCGGAATTCGAACTCCGTAGCTTGAAAACTCATCGATGATCCTTATTCGCGGGTGCGAGATGTCACGACGCCGAGCCTGCGTATGGCTTCACAAATAATGCGCGCGAGTCTGAGCAAGGCCGGGAGCAGCAAGCAGCGCCCCCAAGCCAGCCAGACGGCCGGGGCGCCGGGTTGACGCGCGCCCCAGAGCGCGCTATCGTGCCACCCGTTTGGGTCTAAAACAAGCCATCGATCGGTGGAGAATCCTCCATGAAAAATAAATTCCTTTCTGTAGCGATAATTTTAGTTCTCGGCGGCATGGTTGCCATCGTAGCGGCCGCCGCTCCGCGGCCCCAGAGTCGGGCGCAGGCGGCAGAATGGGATCCGTCCGCGGCCAAACCGTGCGACCGCGCGTGCCTGGTTGGGATCATGGATGGATATATGAACGCCATCTTCGCGCACGATCCCAAAGCCGTGCCGCCGCTGGCGCTGGACGTCCGTATGACCGAAAACACCGGCCAAATGGACGTCGGCGAGGGAATGCTTTGGCGATCGCATGTCGAGCCTACCACCTTCAAGATCCACATCGCTGATCCCGTCGAAGGCCAGGTGGCCCTGCAGACACGCTTGAAAATTGAAGGGCGGAACGCGCTGGTGGCGGTGCGGTTGAAAATCGACCGCGGCAAGATCGTGGAGATCGAGCAGCTTTGGGATCGAAACATCAATGATGCAGCGATCCCCCTGCTGACGACGCCTCGGGAGACTTTGGTGAACGACGTTCCAGTTTCACAACGAAGCTCGCGAGAAGTTCTCATTCGCGCGGCCAACTCATATTTCGACGCGCTGGAGGGCGATGACGGCGGTATCGCCGCGTTCGCCGACGACTGCGTGCGTCATGAGAACGGCTATCAGACGGTGAACAATCCGCCGCCTGGAGGCCGGATGATGCCCGCGCCGATGTTGCCGGACCCGAACACCGAACAGGGCAAGTCCATGCTCAAATTCAGCATGATGACGTGCAAACAGCAGATTGACAGCAAGACGTTCGCGTACATGAAGCACATTCGGCCGCGCAGGGCGCTGGTGATAGACGAGCAGAAGGGGCTGGTGGCAACGTTCCCGTTGTTCGTGCACGACGGTACGAGGCGCGGTGCTGCGCCGGACGCGCCTCCGGGCATGCTGCAGAATCTGGTAACCATGGAGACATTCGGAATCCGCGGCGGGCTGATCCACGAAGTAGAGGCCGCGCCCTTTGTCACGATTCCTTACGGGCTTGGCAACGGGTGGACCGAAGGGTCGGGTCGCTGAGAATTTCCGAAGGTCGAGGGGGAGATATGCGAGCGAAGATCCTGGTGATTGGTGCGATATGTTGCGTGGCCCTCGCGATGATGGCGGGAAGATTCACTCGTGTAGTTGCGGCGACGGGACCGATTGCGACCGATTGCGATCGCGCTTGCCTTGAGGGGCTGGCCACGCAATACCTGGCGGCTCTCGTCGCTCACGATCCCAAGACGTTGCCGCTCGCGGCGGACGTGAAGTACACAGAAAACGATCAGGTGATGGATGTCGGCGACGGATTTTGGGGCACGGTCTCCGCCGTAGGTGGCTATAAGCACTGCTTCGCCGATCCGGTCGTCGAACAGATCGGCTGCATGGTGACGATGCACGAGGGCGACCATATGCTCATCATGGGAATGCGCCTGCGCGTGCAGCTCGGCAGAATCACCGAGATTGAAACGACGTTTTACCGGCAGGGCGGCGGCGGTCCATCCAACATGGAAGGCTACGACAAAAGCACTCCAGAGCCGATTTGGTTCGAGACAATTCCGGCAGCGAACCGCGTTTCGCGCGCGCAGCTGATCAACACCGCGAACATGTACTTCGCGGGCCTGGAGAACAACGACGGGAAGGGCGTGTATCCATTCGCCGATGATTGCGATCGCATGGAAAACGGTGTTCATACGACGAACAATCCGACGCTTTCGCCGAACGCGGCCTTCAATGCGTTTGCGATGAGCTGCACGGCGCAGTTCAAAAGCGGTTATTACGCAGTGGTCACGCGGATTCATCACCGGCGCTTTCCGCTGGTGGACGAGGAGCGCGGCATTGTGTGGGCGTACGTGATCTTCGATCAGAACGGCACGGTGCACACCATCAAGCTTACGAACGGCCAGACAGTGTCAATGGGTAACATTTTCAATCGGCCGTCGAGCCTGGAGGTTACTGAGGCATTCAAGATCGAAAACGGGAAGATTCGGCGGATTGAAATGGTGGGATCCGGATTGCAGTATCATTTGAATTCCGCCTGGGGCGGAATCAGCGACAAATAGGGTTCTTCCAAGGGACAACCGTGAGGAAAACTTACTTATATATGGCGATGGCGGTAGCGTGCGGTTGCTTCGTCTTTGCCGGCGAGGCATGGGCGCAAGCGCCGGCGCAAACACCGCCGCCGGCAGCAGGGGCGAATCTCGGCGCCGGGACCGAAACCGGCATCGGCACATTTCAAACGCACTGCATGAGCTGTCACGGAAATCCCAACGTGCCGCAGGCCCCGGCCCCTGACGCTGTGCGCCAGATGCCGCCCGAAAGAATCTACGACGCGCTGACCACCGGTGTGATGAAACCGATGGGCGATAGCCTCACGGACGACCAGAAGAAAATGCTCGCCACATTCCTTAGCGGCCGGCCGCTCGGCAGTCTGAAGGAAGGCGATGCGAAGGACATGCCAAACCAGTGCGCATCGAACCCGCCGCTCTCCAATCCCTCTGCCGGACCCGAATGGAACGGATGGAGCCCCGACGGGGTCAACTCGCGGTTTCAAGATGCGAAGGACGCGGGCCTCACAGCGGATCAGGTGCCGCAATTGAAATTGAAATGGGCGTTTGGCTACCCGACCGGACTCTCCGCGTTCGGCCAACCGGCGGTCGCTTCCGGGCGGATTTTCGTGGGGAGCGACATCGGTTACGTCTATTCACTCGACGCGCAGACGGGTTGCGTTTACTGGTCCTATCAAGCCAAAGGCTCCGTGCGGAGCGCGGTTAATATCGCGCCGGTGAAGGGCCACGGCGCGACGAAGTATGCCGCCTATTTTGGCGACGCTCACGCTAACGTGTACGCGGTGGACGCGCAAAACGGCCAGCAGCTCTGGATGGCAAGAGTGGACGATCATTTCGTCGCGCGAATCACAGCCGCACCGAAGGTGTACAAAGGCGTCGTGTATATCCCCGTCTCATCGTCGGAGGAGTTCTCGTCGTCCAACCTCGACTACTCGTGCTGCACCGGCCGCGGGAGCGTGGTCGCGCTCGACGCGAGCACTGGCAAGCAAGTCTGGAAGACCTACGTCGTGGACACGCCGAAGCCCGTGCGTAAAAATTCGAAAGGCGTGCAGCAATACGCGCCGTCCGGCGGCTCGATTTGGAATTCGCCCACGATTGATGCGAAGCGCAACGCGCTCTACGTTGGAACCGGCGACGGGCAGACCGAGCCGACCCCCGACACGACCGATGCAATCATGGCGCTCGATCTAAAGACGGGAAAAGTTTTGTGGTTTTATCAAGCACAGGCCGGCGATGCATTCATGGGCGGATGCAATGGCGACACGAGGACCGACAACTGTCCCAAGGTCAACGGACCTGATCAGGACATTGGCAATTCGCCCATTCTGCGCAAGCTGGCGGACGGCAAGAGCATCGTCGTTTTCGGGATGAAGAATGGCGCGGTTACGGCTCTCGATCCCGACCGGAAGGGCGCCGTCGTCTGGAGTGTCCGCGTGGTGGATATCCCCAAGGGCCAGGAGAACTCTTTTGCGGCCCACCTGAACGGCGTGGTTTGGGGCGGGGCGGCCGACGATCAGAATGTCTACTATGGGCTGCAATCGGGCGGCATGGTGGCTTTGAAGCTTGCGACCGGCGATGTGGTGTGGCGCGCGGCGTTTCCAAAACCCGAAGGAACTCACGTGATCAATTCCGCGGCGGCGACGGCGATGCCCGGAGTGGTGTTCGTTGCAGGATCGGATGGAAAGCTGCACGCAGTCTCGACCGCCGACGGGAAAGTCATCTGGGAGTATGACACGGCCCGGAAATTCGAAACGGTCAACAATGTCCCTGCGAGAGGCGGCGCAATCGCCTCCATCGGACCTTCGATCGCGAGTGGCATGCTTTTCATCGGGTCCGGATATGCTGTGACGGGGAGCAACTCAGGCAACGTCCTCCTGGCTTTCTCGGCTCAGTAGGTTCCCCATAGATGAGCTACGTAAAGAAAAATCTGATTCCTGGTGAAACGCTCGTCTACCGGACAGGCGTTCACTGGAGTGTGCTGTTCGGGCCCGCAGTCGTTGCGGCGATTATTGCCGCACCGGGGATTGCGATTTTGGCGTATCGCGACGATATCGCCAGTCATGGAGTCCCCGCAAATGTCATCATCGTCGCGGGCATGGCCCTGATTGTCCTGGCCGGGATCATTCTCGCTTACAGCGTCATCAAGAAGGACGCCACCGAAATTGCCGTCACGAACAGGCGCGTGATTATCAAGACTGGAATGACAAGCCGCCGATCGCTCGAAATCATGATCGCCAAGGTTGAAAGCATTGGAATCGACGAGACCATGATGGGAAGAATGCTCGGATACGGCACGGTCCTGATTCACGGAACCGGCGGGACTCCCGAACCATTCAGAAAGATCGCACATCCCTCTGAATTCAGGATGGCTGTGCAGCAGCAAGTTGATGGAGCGCAGAGGTGACGGAAGAAAGCTCGCCGGCGCGAGTTGACAGATCGTGAAAGGCAAGCCGGAGATCAGTCGATCGGTTCCTATACGTCATATCGCTGCGGTTGTTGTCGGAAACGCACTCGAGTTCTACGATTTCCTCACCTACGCTTTTTTCGCGGTCTATATCGGAAGAGCCTTTTTCCCATCCAGCTCCCCGTCGGCAAGCTTGCTGGCGTCTCTCGGCACGTTCGGCGCGGGTTTCGTCACGCGGCCCATCGGCGGCCTGGTGATCGGCAGGATGGGCGATCGGTTGGGTCGCAAGCCCGCGATGATTCTCTCCTTCTCGTTGATGGGAATCGCAATCACCGGGCTCGCGCTGACGCCTCCCCATTCGATGATCGGCGTTGCAGCGCCCGCGCTCGTGGTTTTCTTCCGGATGGTTCAGGGCTTCGCTCTGGGCGGCGAAGTCGGTCCGACGACGGCATTCCTGTTGGAAGCGGCGCCGCCGGAGCGGCGAGGCTTCTACACGTCATTTCAGTACTGGACTCAGGATCTGTCAATCATGATCTCCGGGCTGGTGGGTTTTGCCCTCGCAAATCTCCTGAGCGAGCAGCAATTGCAGGATTTCGGGTGGCGCATCGCTTTTCTGGTCGGCGCGGCCATCGTGCCTTTTGGCCTGATGTTGCGGCGCAGCTTGCCGGAGACGTTTCATGCGTCTGACGCCGGCAAGCGCGAACGAGTATCCTTGCGCCCCTACTTGTTTGTAGCCGTGATCGGTTTAGTCCTCCTCGCGAGCTCGACCATCGGCACCTATATCACCAGCTACATGACGACCTATGCGATCGCGACGTTGCACATGCGCGCTAATATCGCGTTTGCCGCAACGGTCGTGGTCGGCCTGACCGGAGTTGTGTTCGATCTCGTGAGCGGCGCGCTGTCCGATAAAATCGGCCGTAAACCCATGATGCTAATACCCGGCGTTGTCCTGCTTGTGTCGATTCTTCCGGCGTTTGACTTAATCTCGCACTATCGCACGACCCCCATATTGCTGGGAGCGACCGCCGTATTGACGACTTTGTTGGTGCTGTCCTCATGCCCGATCGTCATCTGGCTGACCGAATCGTTTCCGACGGCTATCCGATCCGGCAGCGTCTCAGTCGTTTACGCCCTTTCGATCGCACTGTTCGGCGGAACGACTCAATTTTCCGTTACTTGGCTGATCAGGAGGACGGGTAATCCGTTGGCGCCCGCATGGTATTGGACCGTAGCGGCAGGCGTCAGTATTGCCGCTATGTGCGCCACGCACGAATCCGCTCCGTGCAAGCTCGCTAAGCGGCGAATCGCGGTTCAAGCTGCCAGCCTCACCGGCCCAGTCGGCTAAATCCCCGCCTGGAATCCCCCGGAACCCACTTGGTCTAGTCCGTTTGCGCCTCACTCGCGCGGCGAAGACCAGGCGCACCCCATAACGGCCAGCTGTCCCACGGTACCATTGACTTTCGCTTTTAGTTCGCCTACAGTCAGAGACGCTAAGACAGACCCTCTGGGGGGACTTGCGATGGCACTTACGAAACGGCAAAAAGAGGTCCTGAACTACCTGGTGGGCTTCATCAATAAGAACGGCTATTCGCCGAGCTTTGAGGAAATCGCCCACGCGCTGAAGCTGACCTCGCTGGCGACTGTGCACAAGCATCTCTCGACGCTGGAAAAAAAGGGATTCATTCGCCGCGGCTACAACCAGAGCCGCTCCATTGAAGTAACTCAATTGCCCAAGCAGGTCCGCGAGGAGATTCTCGACCGGCACGTTGTCGAGCTGCCGCTACATGGACGAATTGCCGCGGGACGTCCCCTGGAAGCAGTTGAGGAAAACGAAACGATCTCGCTCGCGGATTTTGCGCGCGGACAGAATACGTTCGTGCTGCAGGTGAAGGGCGAGTCCATGCGCGAGGATCACATCCTCGACGGGGATTACATCGTGGTCGAGCAGACGCAAGTGGCAAATCCCGGAGAAATTGTGGTCGCGCTCGTCGGCGAAGACGAAGCGACCGTGAAGCGTTTCTATCGCGAACCGGGTGGGAAGATTCGCCTGCAGCCTGCGAATTCGTCCATGGCGCCGATCATGGTTGCGGCGGCGGACGTGAAGATACAGGGCCGCGTGGTAGGAGTTCTCCGCAAGTACTGACGACCCGACCAGGGTCGCCATCCTGAGCGAGCATCGCGAGCCGAAGGATCTCTCTTCCACTGAAGCTCGCCTGAGTTGATCCTTTGCAAATATTGAGGACGGCGATCGGTCTCTCCTGAATTTCGCGACCCCTTGCGTCTGGAATCGTTGTTTTCCCCGGTCCCCGCCTTTTGCACTTCAACTCCTTTGCTCTGGGACCGGACCTTAGGCCGTTGCCTCTAGCGACACAGCTGTACCAATTTAGGATTGGCGTTCGTCACCTCACCGGACTAGATTGATAAGCCCGGTCTGCATTTCGTAGGTTGATTCCGGTTCAGTTGGGCCCAAGGAGGGTAAATGTGGGGAGACAAGAAACCCGACGCTCCCGCTAGGCCGCCGCTCGCGCAGCAGCCGAGAACGAACGCAACATCTGGTGGAACATCCATTTCTGGGGAGGCTAAGACAATGGCACCTTTGGATTCGTCGTATCCGGCATCGTCGAGCGGCAGCGGTACAGCACGTCTCGGCGCCAGCCTGCATGTGAAGGGTGAGATTACCGGCAATGAAGACCTGGCCATTGATGGCAGTGTCGAAGGGCTGGTTCAACTCGAAGACCGCAAGCTGACGATCGGCGCAAGCGCTAAGGTTACCGCCGACGTAATCGCCCGCGAAGTGGTCGTGTACGGCAACGTGAAGGGTAATCTTCGGGCGCGCGACCGCATCGAGATCAAGAAGGACGGCTCGGTGGTCGGCGATCTGACGACGGCCCGGATCATGATCGAGGACGGAGCTTACTTCAAGGGCTCGATCGAAATTGACAAGGCCGGCGAAGCTAGCGACAGCCACGATCTCGAGAAGCCCGCATTCTCGCGGACCCCTCGCGCCGCGGCTACGACTGCCAACTCGTCGGACTAAGTCACACGCGCTCAAACCAGCGGGCGGGCCGCAGGATTGCGGCTCGCTGCTCGGTCCCCATGTTTTGCGTCCGGACGAATCACGCCAGGCGAACGACGTGGTCGCCATCAGCGGATTCAAACCGCAGCTTTTTCTCGCGCGAAAGCCATCCAATCGCCATGAAGAAAAGGCTTTGCGGGGCGTTAACCTCTTCCATGAGAGCGGCAAACGTGAGAGGCCCCTCTTTCGAAAGAGCATCCCACACAGCGCCTGCGGTTTCCCCAATCTGGTCGTAGCTCACCGTGAAAGCTCCCTTCGAAGTCTGGCTCCTGAAGCGCTCGAGCCAGCAGTAGGCGGCCGCCCTGCGAAGTAAACGGTTGAAGTTCTCGGGTTCAGATGGGCTCACAGTCGCCAAGGAATTGAGGATCGAGATCATGCTGAATACCCCGTCCGCCAATTTAGTTACGAGTTGTTACGTCCGGGTTATCGAGCGGTAAATGCTGGCCGAATTTTGTCAGTCGCCCGCGTTCACGAGGTGCCGGGTTTGTTTGCAAGCGTCCGCGACTCATCGTTGACAGAAATTCCGTCGTAGCCTACACTTAGCGTTTGTCTTTAGACGGAAAGGTGTGACTGACGGTTATGGGTACGTATGTTCCAAAGGGCCGAGAGGCCGAAGCGCTGACGGTGGGCAAGGATTGGTTCGTGATTGACGCGAACGGACAGGTGCTTGGCCGCCTGGCCACGCGCATCGCGCGGATGTTGATCGGCAAGGACAAGCCGACCTATACGCCATTTCTCGATTGCGGCGACCACATCGTGGTCATCAACGCCGAGCGAGTGAAGTTGACCGGAAACAAGATGGACCAGAAAGTGTACCGGCACCACAGCGGCTGGCCCGGAGGCTTGAAGGAAGTCTCCATCCGGGCGCTGATGCAACGCCGTCCAGAAGAGGTAATCCGCGAAGCGGTGCTTGGGATGTTGCCGAAGAACAAGCTCCGCGCGCGTCGCGCCAAGAAGCTGCGTGTCTATGCCGGAAGTGAAGCGCTCGCCCGCCACGCCGGACAGAAGCCTCAGCCGCTCGCGCTGTAACCTCGCGAACAGGGTTTCGAAATTTGCGCGCCTTGCGGAGTAGTCCGCAACCGCTGTCTTCGGAAGGCGCGATTCGGTATTTAATCGAAGTAGGAGGAAATTTGAGTTCAGCCTCGAATTCGCTTGCAGAAGCGGCAAAGAAGCACTTCTACGGCACGGGACGCCGCCGGGAGTCCGTCGCCCGCGTGTATATCAAGGTGGGGCCGGCGCTGTTCACGGTGAACAAGCGGCCGGTGGATGAATATTTTCGCAACGTCGCGTGGCACACGGCCGCCGTTGAGCCGCTGAAGTTCACGCAGATGCTCGATCAGGTTGAGGTCAGGGCCCAGGTGAAGGGCGGCGGGGTGGGCGGACAGGCTGGAGCGGTGCGCATGGGAATCTCGCGCGCGCTAGCGAAGCTGAATCCCGAGTTGCGTCCGGCGCTGCGCAAGAATGGTTTTCTGACGCGCGATCCGCGCATGAAGGAACGCAAGAAATACGGGCAGAAGGGTGCGCGTCGAAGGTTCCAGTTCAGCAAGCGGTAGCAGCACGATCGGCCCGCCCGAAAGGGCTGGGCCGAATTCACGGCCGGTAAGGAACCGGCAGAAAAGGATGCTGTCCCGGTTCGCCGGGATCCGAAGCATCCCTTCAATGAGGAGGTATTTTGGGAGTCGAAATTACGATGAAGGAGCTTCTGGAGGCTGGCGTTCATTTTGGCCACCAGACGCGTCGCTGGAACCCGAAGATGAAGGAATACATTTTCGGCGAACGCAATGGAATCCACATTATTGACCTGCAAAAGACCCTGAAGCTTTTCCGCGAGGCGGCGCGCTACGTCTCCGAACAGGCAGGGCAAGGCAAGAGCGTTCTATTTCTGGGAACGAAACGCCAGGCGCAGGAAGCCATCTCCGAAGAAGCGCAGCGCTGCGGAATGTTCTACGTGAACCACCGCTGGCTCGGCGGCACGCTTACCAACTGGGCCACCCTTCAAAAATCCATCAAGCGATTCAAGCTGCTGAAGGCAATGTCCGAAGACGGGCGCATGGCGCAGTTTTCAAAGAAGGAAGGCGCGCGCCTGGACCGCGAGCTAAAGCACCTGCAGCAGAATTTTGCCGGCGTCGAGAACATGACCACGCCCCCGGACACGATGTTCGTGATCGATCCGAATGCGGAAGTGATCGCCGTGCGTGAAGCGCGCCGGATGGGCATTCCCGTGGTCGCCATCGTGGATACGAATTGCGACCCGAACCTGGTTGACTGGGTCATCCCCGGCAACGACGACGCTCTGCGCGCCATTCGTCTGTTCACCTCCAAGATTTCCGATGCGGTTGTCGCGGGCCGGCAGTCGTTCGAGCAATCCCAAATCGCCGATCAGAAGGCGGCCGAGGGCGCGGGCGGTGAGGACGGACCGGAATACGTGGACACGAGCGCGTACGAACAGTACGAGAAGCAGGAAGGCGACTTCGTCGAAGGCGAGCCCGTTGCCGCCGAAGAAGCCGCGGCGCCCGTAACGAGCGACGAAGAGACTCCTGCCAAGTAGCTCCCAAGCGGCAGCGCACACCCCGGGTCCGGCCGAGCCGGACCGATTGAAATCAAACGAAAAGGAATTGAGCATATCCATGGCGACAGCACCCGAATCCGGAAAAGGCGGCCCGTCCGCACAACTTGTGAAGGAGCTGCGCGACCGTACCGGCGCGGGCTTTGCGGATTGCCGCGCGGCGCTGGTCGAGGCTGCCGGAGACATCGAGCAGGCCATTAATGTCCTGCGCAAAAAGGGACAGGCGGCAGCCGCAAAGAAAGCCCAGCGCGCGACGTCGGAGGGGTTGGTTTCCTGCTACATACACGCAGGCGGGAAGATCGGTGTGCTCGTCGAAATCAATTGCGAAAGCGACTTTGTGGCGCGCACGGATGATTTTCAGCGCCTGTGCCACGATGTGGCGATGCACATCGCCGCGCTCGATCCCCGATTCCTCCGGCGCGAGGATGTAACCCAGGAAACGCTCGATCGCGAGCGGGACATTTACAAGGATCAGGCGAAGCAGACCGGTAAGCCCGAGAACGTGATCGAGAAAATCGTGAACGGCAAGATGGAAAAATTCTACGAAGAAAACTGCCTCTACGAGCAGCATTTCATTAAAGACGAAGGCACGACGGTTAAAGAACTCGTGGACCAGGCCATTTCCAAGGTCGGCGAGAATATTGCCATCCGGCGATTCTCCCGATTCAAGGTCGGCGAAATGGATGGCGCTGCGCCGGCGGCCGCTGCGTCCGAAGAGCCGGACGCTCCCGTGCCTGTAGCGAAGCCGTGAGCCAAACTCCTCGTTAAAACCAAGGCGGCTTTTCTGGTTCGCGTGCTGAATCCGCGCGCGACGACAGCCGTCACAGGCCGCCGATTCTCTGCTAGAATGCCCGCGGGAGAGGGGTTCATCCGGACGCGATGAAAAAACCACAGAAGGAACGCGGTGTGGAAACAACCGGAAAGAAGCCCGTCTACAGCCGCATCGTCGTGAAGCTTTCCGGTGAATCGCTTTCGGGGCCGGACGCTTTCGGCATCCACGCGGAAACGATTCAAGGCATCGCGCGGGAAGTAAAGGCGGTCCACGATCTTGGAGTTGAAGTCGCGCTGATAGTGGGCGGCGGCAACATTTTCCGCGGGGCGCGCCAGCACGGGCTCACGATCGATCGCGCCACCGGGGACTACATGGGCATGCTTGCCACGGTGCTCAACGGCCTGGCGATGCAAGACGCGCTCGAAAAGGCCGGATGCCACACGCGGCTGATGAGCGCGATCGAAATGAACCAGGTAGCCGAGCCTTTCATCCGGCGCCGCGCGGCGCGTCATTTGGAGAAGTTGCGCGTCGTGATCTTTGCCGGCGGCACCGGCAATCCCTATTTTTCCACCGATACCGCGGCAGCGCTGCGCGCCATGGAAATCAAAGCCCAGGTGATCCTGAAGGCCACGCGCGTCGACGGGATCTACGACGCCGATCCCGAAAAGGTCAAGACGGCGAAAAAGTTTGAAAGCATCACGTATCTGGACGTCTTGCAAAAAGGGCTCTCGGTCATGGACTCGACGGCGATTTCGCTCTGCATGGACAACAAGATGCCGATCGTCGTGTTCAATATGAACGTGCCGGGGAACCTGAAGCGCGTGGTGGTGGGCGAGCGAGTCGGTTCGACCGTCACCGCGTAAATCTTTCGACTGCGGAGGCCGATTTTTCGATGAGCACGATTGGCTCAAGCAAGGATGCTCTCGCTCAGGCGAAGATACGCATGGAAAAGGCTGTTGAGGATTTTCGCAAGGAGCTTTCGGGCGTCCGAACCGGCCGCGCCAATTCCTCCGTCCTCGACAACGTGCGCGTGGATTACCATGGTACGCCGATGTCGATCAATCAGCTCGGCGCGCTGAACGTGCCCGACCCGATGACCATCGTGATCGCGCCCTGGGATCCGGGCGCGGTTCCTCTGATTGACAAAGCGATTCGCATGGCGGATCTCGGCCTGAATCCCACGAACGACGGGAAGGTCGTGCGCGTGCCGATCCCGCCGCTCACCGAGGATCGTCGCAAGGACCTGGCTAAGCATATCCACAAAGTGCTCGAAAATCATCGCACCGCGATTCGCAGCGTGCGGCGCGACATCAAAGAAGCCGTCGAGAAGCTTGAGAAGGAAAAGAAAATCAGCGAGGACGACAAGAAGCGCTCGCTCGATGAACTCGAAAAGGTCACCCACTCCGAGACCAAGAAGATCGAAGACCTCTCGGCCGCGAAAGAGAAAGAAGTCCTCGAATTAAAGTGACGGCCCGGCAAGGGTCGTCATCCCGAGGTGAGCGGTTTCAGCTCGCTGAGGGATCTTTCTTAGTCTGGTCCTTAAGCGTAATTTTGTGAGCGAACGATGATCGAGGCCCGCCCGAGCAGAACCGCACTGCGCGTGGCCATGCGACGCGCGGCGCACCAGTTATTCGATCGTCCCAAGGTGCTAGACGATTCGATCGCGCTGCGGATCATTGGGCCCCAAGCGGCCGCAAAGCTCGAAACCGAGCGAGGCACCGAGGATGGCCGCATCGCGCTGAGTGTCCGCGCGTTCATGGTTGCGCGCAGCCGTTACGCTGAAGACGCCCTCGCGCGCTCGATCGAACGCGGCGCGAAGCAATATGTCGTTCTCGGTGCCGGCCTCGACACCTTCGCGTATAGAAACCCCCACGCCGAATCGGCGCTCCGCGTATTTGAAGTGGACTACCCCGCGACGCAGGAATGGAAACGCCGGCAACTGGAAGAGGCGCGAATTGCGGTTCCGCCGTCGGTGACCTACGCACCCGTGGATTTCGAGCGCCAGACGCTTGCCGAAGGACTGCGGCTCGCGGGATTCGATTCGGCCAAGCCGACTTTTTTTTCGTGGCTCGGCGTCACGATGTATCTCACCGAGGATGCCGTGATGTCCACGTTCGGCTTCATCGCTGCCACACCGCCGGGAGGGGGAGTTGCTTTCGACTACGCCGTCCCGCGGTCTTCGCTGGGCTTGCTCGGGCGAATCGCGCTCGACGCGGTGTCGCGCCGTGTGGCCAGAGCCGGCGAGCCGTTTCGCACATTCTTTGAGCCTGCAGCGCTCGCGGAACGCCTTCGCGGAATAGGTTTCGCGTCCGTAGAGGACCTCGGAGCCGACGAAATCAACGCGCGCTATTTCAAGAATCGCCCCGACAAGCTGCGGATTATGGGTCGCATCGGCCGATTGATGAGCGCGCAAGTGTAGATGGCTGGATGATGACCGGTGGGGCGGCTCTAGCCGTCAATCCGTTGCGCGTGCGTCTTCGGCCCGGCTCAAAATCAGAACGCAATCGCCGCTTTTCGCTGAACAGGAGAGCGTGCCGCGGCGAACCAGAGTAACCGGTGAAGCGTCCGGGAACATCGCGCCGTAGTCCAGCGCGCGCAGGCGTTCAGCCAACGGGCGCATTTTCCCCTCGCCGGAAATAAATCGCACGGCGTTCACGTGCGCCGTTTTCTCGCCCGGCGAAAGCGCGATGAAGAAGTCGGCTTTCGCATCTTCGTCGAGAAGTTTTCCCGCGGGGATCGTGCGAAGCGCCGCCAGCTGGAGAGTCGCATTGCCGACCAGATCATCAATCTGAGAATTTCCGCCAAGCAGGAGCGTAAGCCGCGCGCGCGTTTCTGGATTGGAGTGGGGTGCGGCCAGCGCAAGCGCATACGCCTCGATCGCCCGGTCCTTTTCTCCGCGTTTCTCGTAAATCTGCGCGAGATGGTCGTCCATTTCGCCGTTTTGATCGAGCAGCCATGCCGCGCGAATATATCTTTCCGCGATTTCAGTATCGCCCTTTTGGAAATGGACCCAACCAAGCGTGTCCCAACAGGCGGCCAGGCTCGTGATCTCGCGCAACTGCCCAATCGTCACATGCTGCAAATCAATTTTTCCAATGCTCTCGGTGGTTGCGCGGACGGCCGACTCGGCATACTCCTCAGCCTTGTCGAGATCGAATTTGCTCTCAGCAAGATCAAAAGCGATGTCGTTCCACACGGGCGGAGTGGGAGACAGCGCCACAGCTTTCTCGAACGCGGCAGTCGCTTTTGGCTGGTCCCCAGTATTCAAATAGGCTCGACCGAGGCTGACTTGCAACTCGGCATTCTCCGGCGAAAGAATCGTGGCCTTGTCGAGTTCGGGGGCGGCCTGGGAATATTCGTGCCGCGTGAGAAGAATTTCGCCGAGCGCCGCGTGAGCGGCGGCATCGAGCGGATTAATTTCGATCTGTTTGCGGAAAGCGGCGGTGGCTTCGGCAACCTTGTCCTGGCGTTCGAGCGCGAGTCCCAGATAGTCGTTCGAGTGTTCATCAGCCGGATTGACTACGAGCTGTTTTTGAAACGCGGCGGCCGCGTCGGCGAGTTTTCCGGTTCGCAGGTAGGCAAGCCCAAGGTCGTTCCAGGCCTGCTTGTGCTGCGGATCGACCTGAACGGCGCGGTTGAAGAGCGGAATTGACCCGGCAGCATTTCCCGCGTTCAGCGAGGCGAGGCCGGCTTCGACCAGATCGTCGGCAGTAGCCGATGAAGGAATTGTGGGCTCGCCGGGCGCTGTGTTGATCACGACGAGCGCGCGATTTTCATCGGCCGCAACTGCCCGCGCGAAGTCGCGGTAGTCGTCAGCGCGCGCGGCAGGGAGCTGGCGCATTTTGAAATCGAGCGATCGATCGGCGGTTACCGTACCGTCGGCAAAGCGATAGCTCGATTTGTATTCCGCATAATCGCGCGCGATCGAGACGGATGCCGGCGGCTGCGCAACGTAAATTGCCGGCAGCCCGAGCTTGAGTTTCACGGTCACGTCGAGCGGGCTGCCAAGTTCGATCGGTTTCGCGGCGTCCTCGGGCGGATCGGGCAGCCCGATGGCCAGCAGCGGCAACGGCGCATTCGCTCTCTTGCTCGACCAATCCAGAAAATTCGACTCCGTGAAATCAATGTCGAACTCGAAAGGGTCGTGCGTAGCCATGGGATCGCCAGGCTTCACGTTAGTCACCTCGCCGTGGATGCCGTCGAGCGACAAAATCGTCTGGCCAAGATCGTTCCACTGCGCTTGAGGGGTGCGGTGAAATGCGAGCCGCAGTACCAATTCAGTGTCGCCGCGCATCGCGTAATGTGCGCGCGCCACAAGCTTGCCGAGGTCGCTTACATGGCCGTCAATGTCCACATGCTGTGTGGAAACGAACGGCGGGTCGGAAGGCGTCACCACGATTTTTCCGGATCCGTCCGCCGGGACCAGCAATGCGGATTTGTCGCGCAGCGGAGACGCGAGCAGGCGGAACGGCGCAACTTCCGTGGTTGTATCCATCCAGATGAGTCCGGAGTCGATCGGCAGTACAGTGATCACGTGATCGAATTGCGCGGGTGATGCCACGGACAAGTCGAGCTTGCGCGTGTAGGGAATTAACACGGCATCGGATGAAATCCCGGCAGCCTTGAGCATCGCCGCGAGCAGGATGTGTTCGTCGGCGGAGTCACCGTACTTATTCGACAAAACCTCGGCGGCGAAGTGCGGCTGCCAGCCGCCCTGGCCGAGCGGCAGTTCGACATTGCGGATATTCTTTGAAACAAAGTCATAAATCGCTTGAGCCTTGCCTGTCGTCTCGGATTCGCCTCGAGTCAGTTCCTCCGTCTTGGCGCGGATTTCCGGGGTGGGTTCGCTGCGGCCCTGCTCGAGTTTCGCGTACCAGTTGGCTACCGCTTCCCAGTTGGCGAAAGTGGTCAGTTGGATATCCGGCGATTTTGACTTCGGCTCCGCCGGTTGATTCTTTGAGGAATCGTCGGTTGCAACTGTGAGATTCACGTGCTTCCACCGATAGATGACGCGTCCATTTGCGCGTTCGGTTTCGTACGGCGAGCTGGCCGATGATCTGAGAGTCACTTTTCGTGTTTCGGGCACGCTGAGTTCCAACTGCTCGTCGCGCACGATGGCGCTATTGAGAAAAGTGTGCCCATACCAGAATTCGCCGGGCGCGAAAGGAGTCACCAGGCGTGTTGCGATCTCATACTCAAGTGTGTCTCCCGCGACAAGCGGCGGAACCGCGATGTGCTTTTCCTTATAGTTCGCGAATGCAGGCGCATCGTGCACGGTGGGCGCGGCCGGTTCCGTCACGGCATCGGCGGCGCCGTCCACGATCGTGCCGTCGGCTTTCTTCACGCGGACGAAACGAACGTCCATCTGTTCGTTTGCTGAATCGTATCGAAACACCAGTTCACGCAACTGCTGAGCTCCCGCATCGCTTTGCACTCGGACGCGCACCGAGAGATTTTGTTCGCCCGTACCGTCGTTTTCGTAGCGCGCGGTTGTGGCGTAATGTTCGATGACGAAAGGTTCTTTCGAATACTCCTGCGGACGTTGATTCTGGGCCGAGATTGCGCGCGACGGGTGCGCGGGGGGCGATCCTGCGGAAGAAGGGCGCGTCTGGCCCAGGCCGGTCCCCGCCAAGCCCAGTAGACAAAGCAGAATCACCCCGAAACGGCTCATTCGCGCTCCCAGTCAAGAACCAGCGCCCCGAAGTTTAGGTTGGATGCTGGTGGGCGTAAAGGGTTGATGGCGAGCCGGTTGAGGAGTTTCCAACCCNNCGGGGAAGGTCAAGGCTTCTACGTCCAACCGCCGCCGGACCACGAGGTTAATGGTACCAGTACTTGCATTTCAAGGTAAGCTAGGAACAAGTTGCTTATTGTTAGTAGTATAGGGGTTCTTTGGCGGGTTTGAGTTCACTTACAGCCCCTCACCCGGAGAATAAGGCCCCTGACTGGCCTTGAGCCGAACTGGGCCGCGCAGCATCGAATGACCAGAGCGTGAGCGCGAAAGTCCGGGTATTTTGGGTCCCGGAGCGCGCTAGGATGTCGAAGTGGCGAAAGGCTTTGCACGCGGATTTCCACAGCGGTATCGTGTTGACAATATTTGTTGTATTGCCTATACTCTCGCGGTTGTGTTTGAGGCCTTCGGGCCTGGTGGTGA
>PMUS01000005.1 GCA_003166795.1 Acidobacteriota bacterium
TGGTGCGCCCGGAGAGATTCGAACTCCCGACCTGATGCTCCGGAGGCATCCGCTCTATCCAGCTGAGCTACGGGCGCGTTGTGTGATTCTAAAAGATTCAACGCGTTCGCGACCATCCATTTGTTACGTTTTGTATCACAACTGTGCCAGAACTGTGCCAAAACCCTCGGGTTCGAGCACAGGCGCTGTCGTCTGTGCCGTCATCTCGTCAGCTTGACGATTGAGTTTTTCCAACACTTCTCTTCGCATCTTCAACTTCATTTGCGAATACCTCTTAAACACCTGCGAGTCTCCCTGCCGCAGCACTCACATAGCCCAAGAAGCAGAGAGCGACAAGAAGTCTCCAAATTAGGACACTACCGAAAATTCGCGTTGCTGGACGCCCCACCATAAGCGGACTAAAATGAAGTCGCGATGGCGCCCAAGCTCCCCATCTACATGGACAATCAGGCCACGACCGCGGTTGACCCGCGCGTCCTGGAGGCGATGCTGCCCTATTTCAGCGAGAAATTTGGCAACGCCGCCAGCCGCAACCACGAATTCGGGTGGAAGGCCGAGGAAGCAGTCGAAAACGCGCGCGGGCAGATCGCGCGCCTGATCCGCGCCAACCCGCGAGAGATCGTCTTCACCAGCGGCGCGACGGAATCGGACAACCTCGCCATCAAGGGCGTCGCGGAAGCGTATCGGGAAAAGGGCAACCACATCGTTACGCAGGCGACCGAGCACAAGGCTGTGCTCGATGCCTGCAAGCGCCTGGAAAAATACGGCTGCGAGGTCACGTCCCTGCCTGTCGCGCCGGACGGTCTGATTGATCTCGACGACCTCCGCCGTGCGATCACTCCCAAAACAATTCTCATCTCGATCATGCAGGCGAACAACGAAATCGGCGTCATCCAGCCGGTCGCGGAAATCGGCAAAATCGCCAGGGAAAAGAAAATCCTCTTCCACGTGGACGCCGTGCAGGCCGTCGGCAAGATTCCCGTGGACGTGCAGAAAGACGGCATTGACCTGCTCTCGATTTCGGCGCACAAAATCTACGGCCCCAAGGGCGTTGGGGCGCTCTTCGTCCGGCGGAAGGATCCGCGCGTGGAAATTTCCGCGATCATTGACGGTGGCGGACACGAGCGCGGCATGCGCTCCGGCACGCTGAATGTTCCGGGCATCGTGGGGCTGGGCAAAGCCTGCGAAATTTGCCAGAAGGAAATGCCCGGGGAAAGCGAGCGGCTGCGGCGCCTCCGCGACAAACTGAAGGATGCGATCATGGGCCGCCTCGACGGCACCGCGGTGAACGGCTCCATGGCGCACCGGCTGCCGAACAATCTGAACCTCAGCTTTTCCGGCGTCGAGGGCGATGCGCTGCTCATGGGAATCAACGACGTTGCCGTTTCGAGCGGCTCGGCATGCACTTCTGCAATGATCGAGCCAAGCTACGTCCTGCGCGCCCTGGGCGTTTCCGACGATCTCTCGCACAGCTCGATTCGCTTCGGCCTGGGCCGTTTCAATACCGAGGAAGAAGTGGACTACGTGGCGGACCGGGTCGTGGAAACCGTGAAGCGCCTGCGCGATCTTTCGCCGCTCTACGAAGCCGCGAAGCCGCGCGCCAGCCGCTAGCCCAGCTTTAGGTTTCGTTGGGGCGTAGCACTGCTACGCCCGGCACGGAGTCACTGCGCGTAAGCCATGAGCAAGATGTGGCGGGCGATCTGTTCTGAGGAAGTGGAGAGTCCTCGCGAGGGAGCAACAACATGGATCAAGACCTGCGCTACCCGATCGGCAAATTCGAACGGCCGGAAACCATCACGGAATCACAACGCCGCGCTTTCATTGACGTGATCGCCGAGGCGCCCGTGCATCTCGTCTCCGCCGTGGCCCACCTGACGCCCGCGCAGCTCGATACGCCCTATCGTCCCGGCGGCTGGACCGTTCGCCAACTCGCGCACCACATCCCCGACAGCCACATGAATGCCTACGTACGCTTCAAGCTCGCGCTCACCGAAAGCGAGCCCACCATCAAGCCGTACGAAGAAGCCCGCTGGGCGGAGTTAGGCGATGTGGCGACGACGCCTGTCGGGACCTCGCTCGCTCTGCTCGAGAATCTACACAAGCGCTGGGTCGCTCTCCTGCGCTCGCTCACGTCCGCCGACTGGGCGCGCAAGTTCCGGCATCCCGAGCTGGGCGCCATGTCTCTCGATCAGAATCTCGCGCTCTACGCCTGGCACGGCAAGCACCACGTGGCGCACATCACCGCTCTTCGCGAGCGCAACGGCTGGCGCTAAGCGTGCGCTTGGCCTACAGTTTTCCCCCCATTCGAAACCAGTGTTTCCCCGACTGTCGCGAAACGGATCTTGAGCGATAGTCCCAGCCGGAGGAACCACATGCGCATATTCTCTCGAGCCCTTACCACGTTCGCGTTGACGACGGCGCTGGCCGCGCCCCTTCTGATTGGCGGCTGCGCCGCACGCGTGGGCTACCGCAGCTACGATCCCTACTACAACGACTATCACACTTGGGACAACAACGAGGTCACCGTCTACTCCAAGTGGGAGACCGACACGCACAGGGACCACAAGGACTTCCGCAAACGCAGCCCGGACGAACAAAAAGAATACTGGACGTACCGTCATAACCAGAAGTGATCGCGTTTGAAGCAAACCGCAAACGCCCGATTTAATTCTTGCGCCGCAGAACCCGCCGGTGATTCGCTACCCGGCGGGTTCCTTGTTTCCCCCCGCCTCGGGAACACGGACTCACTCGGCTATAATCGGACGCGGCCGCTGATTCGGCGGCGCGAAAAGGAGATCGAGAATGGCCGAGGTACGCATTCATAAGCGGGGCTTCCTGCACGAACATTCGTTGAGTATCGCTGCGGTCGCAATTCTGCTCTTGTGGTTCTGCCTTTATATCGTCTCCAACCCTGGCAAGCACGCTGGCTCGTTCTTCGGGAACGCCATCGCCGACTGGTCGGGCGTCGTCGTCACCGTTCTCGCCACGAAGTATTTGTACGAAAGAAATTCGTCCGAGAGCCGCCCTCTGCCGAAGAGCATTTTGAAACCGACTCTGGAATTTCTGCGCGACCACTCGCTCAGCATTTTTCTGCTGATCACCGGAATCGGTTGGGTGATTCTCTATATTGAGATGGATTCCAACAGCAAATGGGGACAAGTCGTCGGAAACGAGGTTTCGCAATGGACGCAGATTTTCGGCCTCGTCGTGCTGACGAAACACATGATCGAGAAGCACTCGAAGGAAAGCGGCCGCCGGTAATCTACGCGGCCTTCTTCGTCCACGCGCCCAGAATCGCGCCCATCAGGCAAAGCCCCACGAGCGGATAGAAGTTGTTGATCGCGTAGAGTGCCACGGGCCGCGTCTCGTACATATTCGTCGTATACGTGATCGGGCCGACGATTCCAATCCACAGCAGGATGCCGACCGCCGACCCGCGCGCGGCCGTATTCGCATTGCGCCACGCGCAAATCTGCGCCAGCACAAACGCGATCAGCAGGTTCAGCAAAAACGTGATGACGTACGGCAGAATCGGGTTCATGTTGGCCGCCTGCGCGGACAGCGGACCCTCGAGCGCCATCCACGGCTTGCTGAACAGCACCGCGTACCAGACCGCGCCGAGCAGCCAGTACACCACGGCGCAAACAACCACCGCCGCATAGTTCGTCCTCATAATGTCGCCTCCGCCGGGTCTGGAGAACCCAAGTGGCGGGAGTTTGCCCGCGCTCGGTCGCGTTGTCAAGCCGCGGCGATGTGATCGGCATCGGCGTCTCCGTGCCGAGCGAGTTTGCCGGGGCGGACGAGCGGAGGTGTCCCGGCCCGTACGGGCGTCGAAACTTACACCCCTGCCATGCAACATTTTCCGGCCTGGAGTGTTCTAATGTATGGAGAAGTGTTCGCCGTGACCGAGGGGAGGCTTGCCCGCGGCAGGGCTTTCATACTGTATGATTCCCGGCCCAAAAGCCGGGCGGAAGGAGATCAGGCGGTGAAAAAACTCATAGTGGTTCTTGCCATACTAATGTTCAGCGGTGTCGCAGGCGCTGGATCTGAAGTCTCGGGAAAGCCGTTGAAGCTCGTTATCGAGCGCCACTCCACAGTTCCCGTAGTTGAGATTGTGAAGAATTTCAGCGACAAGTGCCCGAACGTCACCATCACGACCAATCTGGAGCACTCCGATTACATGCTTCAGGCTCTTGGCTGGCCGGGTGATGGATACCACTTCATGATCATCGCCAAGGGCGGCGACAGCCTCTACGCGACGAAGACAGTGCTGCTCAGCAACGCCGTGAAAGACGTTTGCCATTTCCTGAACACGCGGCCGTAAAAGGGCTCCCGAGGCCACGCTGGTCAGGGCTCCTAGGTCGACGGCTAGTCGAGCCTGGGAGATCAGCGCGCTCGGGAGATCAGTCGAGATTCGATTTGTCGCGGCAAAAAGCGTGACGTCGTGCTGCGCATCAGCGTCGCGGCGTCACGTGATTTTTTCCCGCTGGCCGCAAGCTCGCGTTCAGCTTCGTTTCTTTTCCAGCTCGGCCCACCGCGCGTAAAGGCCGTCCACGACGTTCTGCGCCTCTTCGACCAGCTTGCACGTTCGCTGTAGCAGAGTGGGATCGGCCATCACCGCAGGGTCTTCCATCGCTACGTGGTGCGCGCGAAGTTCCTGCTCCGCGTCGGCGACGCGCTGCTCGATCGTTTCAAATTCGCGAGCTTCGGCGAACGACAGCTTCTTTTTCTTGGGAGCGGCTTGCGGGCTGCCGGCATTCGGCCGAGAACGTAACGTTCCGGATTCGTCGCGGGCGCCTTTTGTTTGTTGCGACCGCTGCCAGGCTTCCCATTGCGAATAGTCCGCAAAGCGCTCGGCCTCGCCCAGGCCGTCGAGGCCCAGGACGACCGTCGAGACGCGGTCGAGCATGTACCGGTCGTGCGTGACCAGGACCAGCGCGCCGCGATATTCCAGCAAGCTTTCCTCCAGAATTTCCAGCGTAGGGATGTCCAGATCGTTGGTCGGCTCGTCGAGCANNTCGCTATCCGGCGCGAGCGCGCGGCGCAGAGTCACGTCCGGATCGAGCTCGCGATTTTGATCGAAGTACACAATCCGCAACGAATCGGCTTTGTGAATCTGGCCGCTGGCGGGCGCGATCTCCCCTGTCAACAGGCGAAGCAGCGTGGTTTTCCCGCTGCCGTTCGGGCCGACCAGGCCGACGCGCATCCCCTGCGTCAGCGTGAAATTGATATTCGCGAAAAGCTTGCGACCGCCGATCGAGTAGCTGACGCCTTCGAGCTTGATGAGCTGCTTGGTTTGCCGGTCCGACGCGGAGAAGTCAATATTCGCGGTGGCGATGCGGCTTCTCGAATTCATTTCCGCCAGCTCGCCAATCATTTCGTGCGCCCGGTCAATGCGCGACTTGGATTTGGTGGTGCGCGCCTTCGGGCCGCGGCGCAGCCATTCGATCTCGGAGTGAACGAGGTTCGCGAGCGCGTCCTGGCGTTTTTTCTGCGCGTGGAGGTATTGCTCCTTGGCCTCCAGAAACGTGCTGTAGTTTCCGCGCACGCGCAGGAAGCCGTCCGCATAGGCGCGGCTGAGTTCCACCATGTCGTTGGCCACGTTTTCGAGAAAATAGCGGTCGTGGCTGACCACGACGCAGGCAAACGCGGCATTCTGTAGAAATGTTTCGATCCACTTGATGCCCGCGAGATCGAGATGATTTGTCGGCTCGTCGAGCAGGAGGATGTCCGGCTCCTGCGCGAGGGCCGCGGCAATCGCCAGACGCTTTTTCCAACCGCCTGACAACGCCGATGTGCGCGCTTCGAAATCCGTGAAGCCCGCGCGGCCCAGCGTCTCCGCGATTCTCGACAGGCGATCCTCGTGCGGGACACCGGCCTGCTCCATGGCGCTTTCGACCACCGAGCGGACCGTGTCGTTTTCGCCGAACTCCGAGACTTGCGTGACGCAACTGAGCCGCGTGCCCTTGCGAACCGCCAGGTCGCCGCTATCCGGCTTCACGCGGCCGTACAAAATTTCCAGGAGCGTGGATTTGCCCGAGCCGTTCGGCCCGATCAGGCCGATGCGGTCGCCTTCGGAAACGGTGAACGAGATATTCTTGAAGAGTGGAGCGACCCCGAATTTTTTCGAGAGGTCATGCGCGCTGATAATCGGAATCGAGTTCGCCAATCTGCTTTTTCTCCCGCTGCAAGTGTACACGCGAACAGTTCCGGAAAGGCCGCGGGCGGGCGAATAGCGGAGGCCCGAAACGTCCCGAAAACGACACTCCCTGATCCTACCCTATCGATTTGAACTTGTCCGCGAGGTGGCGGCACAAGCCCTGATCGGGATAACCGCGCATATTGCTCCTAGTACCCACTTGTCCGGTTACCGCTGCCAGCTCAACCGGTCGATGCAACACCTTCTAATCAATTGATGCGACAATACTTCCCCGGGAGAACCGACCTGAACGCTGTACTCGGTCAAAACCCAGCCAGGGTAATGTTTCCGCCGATCTTACCCTAGCGAGCGATTTAGCCTTTGTTTTCAATACAGGTTGGGTTTGACCTGACTGTTGCNNCCACCGCGTTAATCAGGAGTTAGCAGGGCCACCGCATTCCCCGGTCGGTACGCGCGCAGAGGCTAACGATAGCCGACGCGCAGGGTTATTCAATAACCTGGGGAACAGATCCCGACGCGACGCTGACCATAGTCGGGGAATTTCAAGCATGTGAATGAAGTTTATCTTGCTCAACTATCGCTGTAGGATGTGGGAAGACGGCGTAGTTGAATCGAGTCACGTGAGTGAAATCCGCCAAACCCCGGGCTCGAAAGAAGCCATGAAGCCGTGCCGTAGCGGCGCGTATCGGCGTTGCTCTCCTCTCGAAGCCCTTGCGCGTGTGACACCGTTTTTGAGCTCGATGGGCATCACGCGGATTGCTAACATCACAGGCCTCGACAACATCGGCATCCCGGTCGTGATGGTTTGCCGGCCTAATTCTCGAGGCCTTTCTGTGTCGCAAGGGAAAGGGCTGGACCTGGACGAAGCTAGAGTTTCCGGCATCATGGAAGCCGCCGAGCTATTTCATGCCGAGAATATCGACCTCCCGCTCGTGTTTGAAACATACGCGAGACTCCGACGTCAGGTTTGTGTTGCGGAACCAAATGCCTTGCCAGGGACATCTGACAAGCGTTTTCATCCCAATCTACGGCTCTTCTGGATCGAAGGCCACGATCTTCTCAACGACGCCTCCGTATGGGTTCCGAATGAATTGGTCCATGCGGATTTCCGTCTGCCTCGTCCGCGAGGGGCAGGACGTTTCCTACTTACGACCGGCGGACTTGCAGCCGGTAATGAGATTCTCGAAGCTATAATCCACGGAATATGTGAGGTAATCGAGCGGGACTCGGGCTCCCTTTGGGACCTCCTGTGGCCCAACCAGCGGAAGAAGACGAAAGTCCGGCTCGAGACGGTCGACGACCCAGCCTGCCGGAGAGTTCTCCAGATGTTTAAGAATGCTGAAGTTGCCGTTGCGGCCTGGAACATCACATCCGATCTCGGCATTCCCGCCTTTGTAGCCCATATCATTCCCGAGTTCGACGATACATTTCGCCGTTTGTTTACAGCCGGCGGTTACGGCTGTCACGCTTCCCGAGATATTGCACTGCTGCGCGCTTTGCTCGAAGCAGCGCAATCGCGCCTCACGGTGATCTCCGGGGCTCGGGACGATGTTCTCCGGAGCGAGTATGTGCGCCATCGGCGCCGGGGCATGTTGCACTCGTCCCGGTCAAGAATCCTAAAGGCCAAAGAGGGCATCGACTTTCAAGAGGTGCCTACATTCGATGGCGGCACTTCCCAACAGGTTCTGGATTGGCTGCTTGAGCGCCTTCGGCGGACCGGGATTCAACAAGTGATTGCCGTCGACCTGACCAAATCGCAATTCGGGATTCCCGTCGTGCGGATCGTGATCCCCTACCTCGAAGGTGACGATTCCTCGACGAAATACTCGCGGGGGCCTCGTGCGAATGCAAGGCTGGCGAAAAGAAGAGATCCATGAAAGCTTACATTTTTACAGGACCGTCACTTCCCCGGCAGGACGCGCTGGAGATATGGGGGGAACCTATCTATCTCGCGCCCGTTGCACAAGGTGGCGTGTATCAAATCGCTCGTCGGAAACCATGGGGCATTGGGATCATCGATGGCTTCTTTGAGCGCATGCCGTCGGTCTGGCACAAAGAGATCCTGTGGGCGTTGAGTAACGGGATACACGTTTACGGCAGCGCGAGCATGGGCGCTCTGAGAGCGGCCGAGCTTTCTGTGTTTGGCATGATCGGAGTGGGCACAATCTATGAAGACTATGCAAGCGGCGCGCTCACCGATGATGACGAGGTCACTCTCGCGCATGCCCCTGCCGAGAAAAAGTACCGTGCTGTCTCCGAACCCATGGTCAATATCCGGCGGACTCTGTCAAAAGCCGCAGCTGAAAGGATCGTCTCGGAAACGACGGCTGATGGTCTTGTGCACATTGGCAAGGCCCTCTTCTACCCGCTTCGCACCTATGAAAAAATCCTAGACGAGGGGCTTCAGAGACGGTTGCCTGCAGCGGAGCTTCGGGCCTTCCATGATTGGCTTCCTGCCGGGCGAGTGGACCAGAAGCGGCTGGACGCAATCGCAATGCTTGCCAGAATGCGGGAAGACCTGCAATTGCATCCACAACCTAAGCCGGTGGGTTTTTCCTTCGAATACACCATGTTCTGGGAGCGCATGCGGCGTGAATCCTCAGCCTCCCGCCGCGCGAGATAGGGCAGCAAAGTTCTTATCCCACGATCCCATCGCGCGCGCGGTCATTTCGTCGGTCTTTGCGAGATGCACGAGTCCGGGGAAGGTGCAAACGCGACGATGCAATCGTGCCCTCAGGAAGTCAAATGTGACACATCGTTCCACGGCAGTTCGAAAAGCCGCAATGGCAGGGACAGGAACAGCGGAGACCGTAATCGACGGTAAGCTCTTCTCCTGCTCTGATTTTTCTGAAACTGTACAAGAAGATCTTGCCGCCGGTCTTGCGCATGGTCAGATTCGGATCGCAGCTATGATTGATGAACTCGGCGCCGCTTCCTCCGACAGATCCATCTAGCATCGAGCGCCGATTCAGGCGAACCGTGTAAACGCGTCCGGTTTTTCCCGCCAGAAACATCCTTGCGGTACGGCACATGGCTTCCCGAGCGCTGATGCGTTCGCCGGTATACTGGATGACCCTCTTGCCCCGCGGGATCGTTTCTAGGATGAACACTCCAAACCGCTCGATGCGCGAACCTCGAATGAGGAGCTTAAAACAGGCTAGCTTGGTGTTGAGACGCGGGAGGTGAGGCTTGGTGGGCACATCCACAGCACCGAAAAGGGGGTCGCCAGTCAGATGGCAACCCCCACGCCAGACTGCCCACTCATCAAGCAGTGCCCCCTTTTGTGGTCAGTGCGAGTGGCTTAATGTGGTGCAGGGCCTTGGCCTTCTTCAGCTTCTTGGCTGGTTTCTTGGGTGCCATGGTTTTCTCCTATGCGCCAAACGCCCTCGAGGGCGTTTGTGATCTTATATGCAAAATGGGGGCCAATGTCCACAGAAAGAAGCCCGCGGCTCATGTCCTTTCAAATGTGGGGAGCGCCGCAGAAGAATTTCGTTTGGTGGGATTTAGGCAGCGTAAAAGCGTTGGGTAAGTCAACAGCCGTTGACAAATTCACGGAGAAGCCAAGGCCCGTGTCGAGCGCCAAACCATCAAAATCTTCGGAAAGTCTTGTTCTGCAGATCATCCGGGGAGTGCGCGATTAACGCGCGTCTCGGAGAAGTGAAGCAATGGTTCAAATCTCCGGTAAGCCTTGCCCGATGGGCCGTCTTGCGGTCATTCCTGAAATGATTGCGACGAGAAGTAGAACCGTAGTTTTCATGGTCCGCTGAACGAAAATTATAAGGCAACTCCCCTAACTCCTGATTAGTCGTGCCAGCTCAGATGGTCGACGCAACACTTGCTCGAAGTTTACTCGCAGGAGTCTGAAATCCCAGGGTCTTTCTTGGGCGTTGATTCAAGCGCAGCGCGACTCGGTCGAGATGCGCTTGCGAGTGGACAGATAGATCAGTGCCTCGAGGGAAGTATTGCCGCAACAGAAGGTTGGTGTTTTCGTTCGTGCCACGCTGCCAGGGACTTTGCGGATCGCAGAAGTAGACNNTGCACATCCGTAGCTACCGTAAAGTCCTTGTGTTTCGCCATCTCCAGTCCGCGATCCCACGTCAGCGAGCGCCGCAGGGTAGCGGGGAGTCTACGAATATGCCGACTCAATGCCGTCACCACCACGGCTGTGTCCTTGCTGGGCACTTTGATCAGCATGGCAAAACGTGAATGCCGTTCCACCAAGGTCACCATGTGACTGTTCTTCGAGCCGCTCAGCAGATCGCCCTCCCAGTGACCAGGCACAGCGCGGTCCTCCACTTCAGCGGGTCTTTCCCTAATCGAGATGGCATCTGCGATTTGACCGCGCGAGTCTTTGAAGATACGACAGTGCTGCGAGCGGCGCATGCGCCGCTTGGTTCGCAGGTGGTCCATCAGCTCTTTTTTCAGCACTCCACGCGCTTGGATGAATAGGCTACGGTAAATGGTCTCGTGGGACACGCGCATCCTCTCGTCCTCGGGATACTCGGTCTTCAGCCACCCGGAAATCTGCTCGGGCGACCATTCCAGGATCAGTTTACTCGCAACGACCCCTCGCAACCTTCGGTGCAGGGCAAGAAGGCACTGCTTGGGCCGCAAGGCCGACTCCCAAGCTTGGTCATCGGCCTCATGAGATCGATAGGCGGGACGGCCACCATGGCGTGTGATCTCCCGTCCCACCGTCGAAGCCGCTCGATCCAGATGTCTAGCTATCTCCCGGATCGATGAACCAGAGGCGATCCCTCGCGAGATGTCCTCTCGCTCAGGCCGCGTGAGGGCTAGACGTGACCGGCGGCGCACTGCGGGAGCAATCCCTCCGCGGGGCAACAACAAACAGCGAATGGAGGTATGTGGCTTGTCAAAGGCGCGCCCAATCTCATGCAGTGTCTCTCCCGCCTTCCATCGCCTCCAGACGTCTCTCTTTTCAATCGCAGACAGCCCAAACCGTTTCCCTGACTTCATATAAACACCACCTTTCCAGAGCAGACTTACATAGATGGTGTTGCATCGACCTATTGAGATCACCCGACTAATCAGGAGTTGACTGCCTTCGATGGCATAATCTCCACAACAATGGCCAAGGTAATTTGGGTCGGCACAATTGAAATCAGCTATCTCGACAACGAAGATTCCGACAAGCGGAAGAACGCATTCACAGTGGTCACGACGTGGGCCAGCAGCGCGGAAGAGTTCCGTCGGAAATGCGAGCTAATGCTTGAGAGCCACGGCTGGAAGTTGCTGGGCATCGACAGAACAAACCCCGCTCCAGAGAACTACGACTACAACGAGGAGGTCGCTGACCGACTGGAAGGAACCAGAGTCAATCCAAATGCCATTATTTATAGTACGTTCTACACGTACCCAGTGATGTGAACCTTGCCCGATTCACGGGCTACCCGGAAGGTGGTACTAGGTCGAACTTTACCGGTTATCCGACTAATCAGGAGCTACCGGCTTAGGGACTCGCGAAACTGCTTGGGATGCTCCGGCAATCGTTCGGAGATCTGACCGTGAACTGTTACGGCCTTCCGATTCCCGAGCCAAAGAGCGGAATTTGTGCCTCGACCAGCGTACCGGGTTCGGCGCGTGACATCGTCAGCTCGCCCCCGAACTGGCGCACCCGTTCGCGCATGCCGGTTACGCCGACACCGAGGCTTGACGAAGTATGCCTGCCCGCGAGTTCTCGGCGCAAACCAATGCCGTAGTCTCGAACGCGAACCAGTACGAATTCGGACTGTTTTTCGATTTCCACACGGGCGCTTTCGCTATTCGCATGCCGACATACATTTGTGAGGGATTCCTGAATTATCCGGAAGATCGTGGTCTCGATATCTCGGGGAAGCCGAGGAAACAATTGTGGCGTAAAGGTAAGTGAAATATCAACATTACTTCTTTTCGCTATCCCATCTATATACCAGTGCAATGCCGCCCGTAGTCCGGTTTCATCGAGCAATGGTGGATGCAAGAGGTAGGACAGATTTCGCACCGTAGAAGCCGCAGTGTCCGTCAGTCGGCTGACTTCTTCGACGCCGCTGAGATTGGCCAGTTCCATCTTGATGACGGTCAGTTGCTGGCCCAGATCATCGTGCAGCTCGCGGGCGATTCGTCGGCGTTCTTCGTCCTGAACTTGTAACAGCTGCGCCGACAGCTTTTGTAGTTCCAAGGTTCGCAGCTCGATCAGTCTCCGAGTTTCATCCAGTTGCGATACGCGATCGCGTAACTCCCGGTTCAGAGTCTGGACCCGCTCGTCTGCCTCTCTTCGGGTCGTCAGATCCTGGGTCACTTTTGCGAAACCTGAAAGTTTGCCATCGGCGCCCCGTAACGCGGAGATGATCACCGATGCCCAGAACTTGGTGCCGTCTTTTCTGACGCGCCATCCTTCATCGGCGAAGCGTCCTTCTTTTTCTGCAAGGGTAAGTTCTCGTTGGGGCCAGCCGCTCTGCACGGCTTCATCTGGATAGAACTTCGAGAAATGCTTGCCGACAATTTCTTCCCGGGTATAGCCCTTCATAGCCTGAGCGCCGGGATTCCAGGTGAGTACTTTGCCCTCGGGGTCGAGCACAAAAATCGCGTAATCTCGTATGC
>PMUS01000039.1 GCA_003166795.1 Acidobacteriota bacterium
GTTTCGTTCGAGAAAAAGTTCATTCCAAATTCGAGGGAGCCTTGATGTCCAACGAACTTCGCAATTTCCTGGCGCACACATATGGCGAGCTGGAAGATCTGAACATCAAGGCAAAAGACCAGCGCAAGAATCGCGTCGAGAGCCACAAGCTGCAGGAAGAGCGGTTGAAGTACCTGACCGACGAGAAGCGCATCAAGGCTGTGACGCTGTGTTTCAGCGACCTTGAAGGCCGCTTGCACATGCTCGACTACGACAAGAAGTTCCTGGTCAAGAGCTGGGACAATCTGACGTTCGACGGCTCCTCGATCCGCGGCTTCACGGCGCAGCGCGAGAGCGACCTGCGTTTGGGCATTGATTGGAGCGCGTTTTACTGGGGCCCATCCGATTTCTTCGGCTCCGGCAAGGTGCTCGTTTTCGGCGAGGTCATCGAGAAGAAGGGCGGTCCATACGCCGCCGATATTCGCGGCATCCTGAAGGCGTTTGCCGAGGCGAAGCACAAGAGCGACGGATACACGCTGAACGCCGCAAACGAGATCGAGGGATTTCTCTTCGCGGGGAAGGATGCGGAGAAGCACTACTATACGACCAACAAGTTTGAGTACGTCAACACCGGCGGATACTATCACTCGCTCCCCGGCGACCCGCTCCGCAGTTTCATCGACACCGTGGCCGAAGTGCAGCGTGCCATGGGCTTCCAGAACGAGAAGGACCACCCGGAAGTCGCGCCCTCGCAATTTGAAATCAATTATGGATACGGGGAAGTGGTTGCCGCCGCCGACCAGATCCAGCTTTATAAGTTGGTCTGCCGCCAGGTGGCCACCAGCCTCGGGATGACCGCATCGTTCCTTCCGAAGCCGGTTGTAGGCGTCAACGGAAGCGGCATGCACACCAACGTCTCCATCATGAAGGACGGCAAGAACCTCTTCTGGGACCCGAAGGGCGAGGATATGTTGTCATCGGTAGGATGGTCATTCGTGGATCGTATCCTGACACACGGGAACGACCTCTGCCTCGCGTTGAATCCGAGCGTCAATGCTTTCCGCCGGCTCGATCCGCACTTCGAGGCGCCCAACCAGATCATCGCGTCGGCAGTTGACCGCGGATCGATGGTCCGGATTCCGATCGGAAACGACAAGAGCATGCGCGTGGAAGTTCGCTCGGTCGCTCCGGATGCCAATCCGTACCTGGTGCTCTACTCAATTTTCAAGACGGGAATCGACGGGACCACTGCGAAGATTGCCAATCTTCGCCAGGCGAAGCGATACCTGCCCGACAACATCTACACGGCGCTTGAGGATTTCCGAAAGTCGGAGTGGATGACGACGCTGCTCGGCGAGGATGTGAAGGGCCGCTACGGCGACCTGAAACAGGCTTCCGCCGACCGCTGCGCCCGGCTGCTGGGCACGGTCGTGAAGGGGCCCGAGATTCAGTTCCACCACGAGGTTTACAATCAGTTCCTCTGGAACCAGTTCTAAGGCTCCAGAGCGCGACCGGAAAGCGAAAAACGCCCTGGCGCGAATCTCAGCCGGGGCGTTTTCTTTTTCGTGCCTCTCTATATCGATCTCACCGGCATTTTCACCACGTCATCAGTCCGCAGAACTTCCTTGACGACAAATCCCTCCGCGAATTTCACGCCGATCATGCGCCCGTACTGACGCGCCTGCAGGCTCATGCGTTCTTCGAGCTCGTCGAGCGGGAGCGACACTTTTGACTTCCGGTCACGTTTGCGCGGGCGAAACTGCGACTCATAGGCCAGAATCGCCTGGCGACGCTGGTCGTACTGTTTGGTGATGTCCACGGCGAACGTCGGGCGCACATCGGCGTAGGCCGCCGCGTACAGAATCTTGAATGGTCGAAACGCTCCGCCTGGCAGCGGATAGTTTTTCAACCCTGCTATGAAACACGCTTCGTAGCCGAGCCGCGCAGCCGTGTAATGATCCGGATGGCGGCCTTCCCAATAAGGGAGGATGACGGTATGCGGCTCGAACTCGCGGATTACCTCGGCGATCGCGGCCTTGTTCTCGTCGCTCATGATCAGGTGCGCGTCCGGCAGACCGAGATTCCGCCTCACTTTGGCGCCCATGATTTTTCCGGCGCGAGCGGCTTCCTTGAGGCGCGTTTCAGGCGTTCCGCGCGTGCCGGTCTCTCCCCGCGTAAGATCGAGAATGCCCGTGCGGTAGCCCGCCTCGGCCATCTTGATCATCGTGCCACCGCAGGTTAGTTCGACGTCATCAGGATGCGGAGCAATCGCCAGCAGATCGAGTTTCATTCGCTCTCCATTTTGGAGCGACAGCCGGGCCGATGACCCCTACATCGAATGCAGCGCGATGCGATTGCCTTCGCTATCGAGAATGACGGCGCGAAAGCCGTGGTCACCGATCTTGTGTTTCGCGTGCACTACTTTGCCGCCATGGGATTCAGTTTGCGCGATCGCGTCATCGAGCCGGCCGGAGCAATTGAAATAAACGAGCGGGCCGGCGGCGCCGGGATGATTTTCCGCGCCCTCGGGCAGATATAAGCACCCGCTGGAGTCCGGGCTTTGGCCGGGCAGAAGTCCAATAGCGAAGCCCGGGTATTCCTGCTTCTTGACTGCTTGGCCGATTAGCGCGGTATAAAAGCGGATCGCGCGATCGAGGTCGCTCACCGGAATATCGCACCACACAATTTGGTTTGGCACGGCTCATCTCCTCGTTAAATGTTTGCCAAGCGAGTTACGAAGCATAGGGCAACTGAGTTTCGCGTGTCCAGCGGCAAGTAGGTTTCAGGCGCAGTCGGTGAGTACGGACGTTTCCTATCGCCGGTCCGCCGCCGGGCGGTCATCACCACCTAAATGCGGGGGTGTCCGGCGAGGCCCGGCTAATGCTAATGTGTGCGTCTGGATTTTGGAGGAGTTTTCAGTGCCGCAGAAAACATTGGAAGGACAGGTGGCTCTTGTTACCGGCGCGGGCAAGCGCATCGGCCGGAGTATCGCGCTGCGCCTGGCTGCCGAGGGCGCGTCGATCGCCGTGAACTACAGGACGTCGAAGACTGAGGCCGAGTCCGTCGTGCGCGAGATCGAAGCGCTCGGCGCGAAGGCCGCTGCGATTCAGGCGGACGTCTCGCTGCGCGCGGAAGTGGCCAAACTTTTCGCCCGAGTCGAGAAGGAATTCGGCCGGCTGGACGTCCTCGTCAACAACGCCGGAGAGTTTTTTGCCGCGAAATTCGAGGATCTTACCGACGAGCAGTGGGACGGCATCATGAACGCCAATCTGAAGTCGCAGTTCTTTTGCGCGCAGGCGGCAGCTCCAATCATGAAGCGGCAGGGCCGCGGTCGAATCATAAATCTCGCGTCGCTTGGCGGTTTACTCGCGTGGCCCGGTTATACGCACTACTGCGTTTCGAAGGCTGGCGTCATTATGCTGACTCGCTGCATGGCGGGAGCGCTCGCGCCTGAGATTTTGGTCAACGCCATTGCGCCTGGCACGATTCAATTTCCGGGCGAGCCTCCGGACGCGGAGTATATCCGTCGCGTCCCGTTGCATCGCACCGGAACGGGCGACGACATCGCCGCCGCCGCCCTCTATCTTGCAACCTCAGACTTTGTCACCGGTCAGGTGCTTGTGGTTGATGGCGGGCGGACGCTCGTTTAATTCTTTCAAACCCAAGGAGCGATTTGATGGAAGCGAAGAACCCATTTGATCTCACTGGCCGCGTGGCGATCGTTACCGGCGGCAACGGCGGTCTTGGCCGCAGCATGGCGCTCGGCTTCGCCAATGCCGGTGCGTCCGTAGCGATCTTCGGACGCAACGAGGCGAAAAATGCAGCGGTGCTCGCCGAGCTTCAAGCAGCTGGCGTCCGCGCGTTGGCATTGCGCGTGGACATGACGAACGATTCGGAGCGCGACGCAGCTTTCGCGCAGGTCGAGAAGGCGCTAGGCCCGGTACACATCCTGGTAAACAACGCCGGCGCGGGAGTGTTCAAACCAGCCCTGGCGGAAACCAGGGAAGGTTGGCAGGAGATCTTGGACATCAATCTGACGTCCATGTTCCTGATGTCGAAGACGGCGGCGCTTTCCATGTTGAATCGGAAGGCGGGGAAAATCATCAATATCGCCAGCATGTACTCGTTGTTTGGATCGGGTGGGGTTCCCGCGTACAGCGCTTCGAAAGGCGCCGTGGTCCAACTCACCAAATCGCTCGCGATCGAGTTTGCCCCGCACCATATTCAGGTGAACGCGATCGTTCCGGGGTTTTTCGAGACGGAGTTGACCGCGCCGATAAAGGCGATGCCTCTCTACCGGGAAGTTGTTCAGAGGACGCCCGCAGGCCGCTGGGGCAATCCCGACGAATGCGCGGGAGCGGCCGTGTTTCTCGCTGCGCCGGCCTCGGATTTCGTGACCGGTGCGTCGCTCGTGGTTGACGGCGGGTACTCGGTCTACTGAGCAGTCCAGTGAGCCGCAAGACGAAATTCAAGGAGCGCGCATGCCGACGCTGATCGAAAAGCCGACACGCATCGAAGCTGCCGGCACGAAACCGAAAATCATCGAGGAGTTCGTCGGGCGCGTGAACTCAAAGACCGGAGCGCTGAGCGTCGCGCATATGCGAAGCCCCGCCGGGTGGCTTGAGCCGGGGCAGACGCCGGAGTTCGAGGAATATACGATCGTCCTGAAGGGCTCGCTGCGCGTGACGCACAAAGGCGGCAGCATAGATGTGCGGCCGGGGCAGGCCGTGATCGCGCATCGCGGCGAGTGGGTGCAGTATTCCACGCCCGAAGGCGCGGAATATATCGCTGTCTGCCTGCCGGCGTTTTCTCCGAGCACCGTGCATCGCGATTGATTCGGCTGGCGCTGACGCGATTGTTATTTGCAAAAGCTCCTTTCTCGAATATTCTATTTGTGTTTGGGGGGTGTACAACAGAGTGGCGGATTCCTCGACTGTAAAGGGCCTGACTCGATTCGGCAGTACGCAACGCCACGATGCGTGGTGGGCTGAGAACCTACCGTTTATCATCGTTTTTGGCAGCTTTCTCGTTTACGCCACCTGGCGGGCGTTCGAGAACAACTTCTTTTGGGCCGATCCATACCTTTCGCCCTTTTATTCTCCACTGATCGATCCCCATCACCATTGGTGGCCTTTTTCTCCGGCGTTGTTGATTCTCGGTGGCCCGGGTGGCTTCCGTTTGACTTGCTACTACTACCGCAAGGCGTATTACCGCGCCGCTTTCATGGACCCTCCGGCTTGCGCCGTGAGCGAGAGTGGCGGCCGGAAGTATCGCGGTGAAACGTCCTTTCCGTTCATTCTTCAAAATGTTCACCGCTACTTTTTCTATATCGTGACCGTGGTCCTTTGCTTCCTTTGGTACGACACGGTTGTGGCGTTCCGATTTCACGGCAGATTTGGAATCGGCGTCGGCACGCTGATCATGCTGGTGAACGTCATCTTACTAACGACTTACAGTTTGTCCTGCCACTCGCTGCGGCATCTGGTGGGGGGTAAACTCGACTGCTTTTCGTGTACGGCGCTCGGGCCGCCGCGTCACACGGCCTGGCGCGGTGTGACCAAGCTGAACGAACACCATATGTTCTGGGCTTGGATCAGCATGATCTCGGTGGCGCTCACCGATTTGTATATCCGGCTCGTTTCGGCCGGCGTGATCAGGGATTTCCGACTGCTGTGACCGACGCTTCCAAATACGAAACCCACGAACACGACGTATTGATCATCGGCGCGG
>PMUS01000047.1 GCA_003166795.1 Acidobacteriota bacterium
CCGAGGCGCTCGGTCACCAGCGACACCTGCGCGAAATGCTCCGTGGTTTCCATCCGCAGGAATGCGGTCAGCAGATCGGGTCCGTAAGTCACCACGCCGTGATTCGCCATCAGGATCGCGTCGTGCCCCTGAACGTACGGCTCGATGGACGCGCCGAGTTCGGACGTTCCCGGAGTGCCATACTGCGCGACCGGAATGGATCCCAATCCAATTACAAGTTCGCAGAGAATCGGTTTGTCGAGCGGGATGCCGGCGGCGGCGTATCCCGTTGCAGTCGGCGGATGCGCGTGGCAGACGGCGTTGATATCGGGCCGAAGCCGGTAGATCAGGAGATGCATGCCCAGCTCGGAAGAAGGCTTTCGCAAACCGCTCACGCGCTGGCCTTCGAGATCAATGATGACCAGATCGTCCGGATTCATCATCGCTTTGCTCATCGCAGTGGGAGTAATAAGGATGCGTTCTGGACCAAGCCGCACGGAAATGTTTCCGTCCGTGGAGGCAACGTAGCCGCGATCGTGAATCCAGCGGCCTACGGCGCAAATATCGCGGCGGTGTTCCGCTTCCGACTTTACGGCACCGTGACTGATAGACTCAGGTTGCATGCCCACCTCCGCGACTCGCCTTGAGCGGGGCGTAGTTTAAGCATAAAACCCTCTTAATTTCAAGGCGCGAGCGACCCGGTCAATGGCCACGATGTAGGCGGCGATGCGGTTGTTCACTTTGTGCAGTTCGGCGTAGCGGACCACCTGATCGAAACTGTGCTCCATCACGTCCTGCAGGCGCTCATTCACTTCGCTTTCGCGCCAGAAAAACCCCTGGCGATCCTGCACCCATTCGAAATAGCTGACGGTGACGCCGCCGGCATTTCCGAGAATATCCGGGATAATGAAAATTTCTTTCTTCTCGATAATGGCATCGGCGTGAGAAGTGGTGGGGCCGTTGGCGCCTTCGCAGAGGATGCGGCAGTCCACGCGGCTGGCATTCTGCGAGGTGATCTGATTCTCGGTGGCCGCGGGCACAAGAATGTCGGTGGGGCGGAAGAGCACCTCCTGCGCCGTCATTTTTTCTCCGCCGCCGGGAAATTCCGGCAGGTGTTTTTTCTGCCCGTAAACCCAATCGTAGAGCTTGGGGATGTCAATCCCGTTTTCGTTGTAGAGGCCGCCATTGACGTCGGCGGCGCCGATGATTTTGTATCCCGCCGCGTGCATCAGAAGCGCGCCCTGCGAACCCACATTGCCGAAACCCTGAACGATCACGCGGCAGCCATCGCGTTTCATCTTGAGTTTAGCGAGGGCTTTGTCGCAGCAGATCATCACTCCACGACCGGTGGCTTCGTTGCGTCCTTGCGAGCCACCCAATTCGAGAGGCTTGCCGGTGACGACAGCGGTAGTGGCCTGCCGGACGTGCATCGCGTAGGTGTCCATGACCCAGGCCATCGTCTGGGCGTTGGTGCCGATGTCGGGCGCGGGAATATCGCGCTCCGGCCCAAGCCAGTCGGATAAAGAAGCGGTGTACCGGCGGGTGACGCGCTCGAGTTCGGCCTTCGAGAGTTTCGACGGGTCGCAGATGACTCCGCCCTTGGCGCCGCCGAAAGGAATATCCACGACCGCGCACTTCCAGGTCATCCATGCGGCGAGCGCGCGTACTTCGTCAAGCGACACGTCGGGCGCGAAGCGGATGCCGCCCTTGCCCGGCCCGCGCACGGTTGAGTGCAGCACGCGGTAACCGGTGAAAACTTCCAGGCGGCCGCTATCGAGCGCGACCGGAATGTAGACTGTGATTTCCCTCTCGGGACATTTCAGAAATCGGTAAACGCCCTGTTCGAGTCCCAATCGCTTGGCTGCGATTTCGAACCGCGCTTCCGCGGACTCGAACACATTCAATTCGCCCGTAACCTGCGAAGCCATCTAATCCCCCCCCTAATTTTTGTTAGCGATGCGAGTAGTTCATTTTGCGTTACTTCGTAAATCGCGTCCAGTCATCTCGCCCGGCTCGGGCAGGCCCAGGACGCCGAGCATGGTGGGAGCAATATCTCGCAGCGAGCCACCGGTCCGCAACTGCATGCGGGCATCGTCGCTGGCCAGGATGAACGGCACGGGATTGGTGGTGTGATACGTGTGAGGCCCGCCGGTTACCGGGTCAATCATGGTTTCCGCGTTGCCGTGGTCGGCAGTGATGATCCATGCGCCTCCGCGAGGGCGCAGAGCCTGATAAATCCTTCCAAGGTTCTCGTCCACCGTTTCGACAGCCTTCACGGTTGCTTCGAGCTTGCCGGAATGCCCGACCATATCGGCGTTCGCGAAGTTCATGATGATGGCGTCGAAGTCGCCCTTCTCGATGGCGTGGATCACCGCGTCCGCGACGCCCGCGGCCGACATTTCCGGCTTCAGGTCGTAGGTGGGAACTTTCTGCGAGGGAACGACGATGCGCTCCTCGCCGGCAAACGGCTTTTCGACTCCACCGTTGAAGAAATATGTGACGTGCGCGTATTTCTCCGTCTCGGCGACGCGCAGGTTTTTGTATTGCAGCTCGGCGAAGACGTTGGCCAGGATGTGTTCCAGTTTTTCGGGCGCGAGCAGGTAGCGCAGCCACGCCCAGGTTTTTTCATATTGCGTCATGCCGACGAACGCGAGATTTTTCGGCCGCGAGGGATCGGCGAAATCCTTGAAGCCCGGCTCGACGAGCGCGCGCGCGATTTGCCGGGCGCGGTCGGCGCGAAAATTGAAGAAGATGACCGCGTCATCGTCGCGAATCAAACCGCGAGGAACGGCTGGCTTGCCGGCCGCGGCCTCGGTGGTGATTACGGCGGGAATCACGAATTCATCCGTGACGCCCTTTTCGTAGCTCGCGCGCATCGCGGCGATGGGATCGGTGAATTTCGCGTCCGATTCTCCGTGGACCATGGCGCGATAGGCCTTTTCAACGCGCTCCCAGCGATTGTCGCGGTCCATCGCGTAATAGCGGCCGCTGACGCTCGCGATCTGCCCGACGCCGTATTCGCGCATTTTCTGCTCGAGCTGGCGGAGGAAATCAATGCCGCTCTCGGGCGGCGTGTCGCGGCCGTCCATGAAGCAGTGGACGAAAACGTTCGTGACTTTATTCTCGCGCGCCATGCGCAGCAGGGCGAACAGATGCTGCAGCTGCGAATGAACGCCGCCGTCGCTGACGAGACCCATCAGATGCAACTGACGCGCGCGGCCGCGTTCCATCGCTTCGAGCAAGAGCGGCTGGCGGAAGAATTCGCGGCTGGCGATGAGCTGATCCACGC
>PMUS01000107.1 GCA_003166795.1 Acidobacteriota bacterium
CGCGACCGTATCGGGCGAGTGCCCCGAGTACTGGTTGTTGGCGTGGGCGAAGATGGTGACCCCGCGGCGGGTGAGGGGCTGGAGGAGATTCGCGGTCCCAGAGAATTGTGTCGCGCCCACGGCGCGCGGGGTATGATCTCGCCGGATCTATGTCTGAAGCTCTGCCGGTGGGAGATACGCGATGAAGGCAGTGGTGCTGCATGAGTATGGCGGTCCCGAGAAGCTGAAATTTGAAGACAACGTCCCCGAGCCGCAGATTAGCGGAGGCACGGTACTAATCGCGACAGCCGCTGCGAGCGTTAATCCGATTGACTGGAAGGTGCGCTCAGGGATGCGGCAGAAAGATGTTCCGTTGTCGTTTCCGGCAATTCTGGGCCGCGACGTGAGTGGCGTCGTACGGGAGGTCGGCGCAAACGTGAAGCACTTTAAGCCTGGCGACCGCGTTCTTGCACTGTCCAACGCGACCTATGCTGAGTTGGTGGCAGTGGACGATTCGGACGTGACTCATCTGCCGGATGGCGTGGACCTGGCGGACGCGGCGGCGATCCCGCTGATTTCCCTCACGGGAGACCAGCTTGTGCGTCTTGCGACAAACGTGAAAAAGGGACAGGTTGTGCTGATAACGGGAGCGCTGGGCAGCGTTGGCCGCGCGGCAGTGCATTCGGCGAAGAAGATAGGCGCGCAGGTGATTGCGGGTGTTCGCGCGAAAGAACTGAATGATGCCCGATCCCTTGGTGTGTCTGACGTCCTCGCGATTGATGATGATAAAACGATTGAGAAATTTCGCCTGGTGGATGCGATTGCGGACACCGTTGGCGGTGCGGTTGCTGCGAAGCTGATAGCGAAGGTAAAGCAGAACGGCTCCTTTGGCTACGCCTCTGTGTTGCCCGAAGGCGCGGCGGCCCAAAATCCGACAGTGAAGATTACGCGCGTGCGCGCGCAGCCTGATCCATCCAAGGTGCGTGAGTTTGCCGATGACGTGCGCGATGGCAAGTTCGTTCTGCCCATTGGTCGCCGGATGCCGTTGCATGATGCGGCAGAAGCACATGTGCTGGGGGAGAAAGGCGGCGTTGGGAAGATCCTCCTGCTGGCGCCGGATTCACAACACTGATTTCTTCACGGGCGGGCGGCCCACTCGTTGCTCGACCCATCGCGCTAGCGAATTCGTTTTTTCGGGTGCCCCATCCTCGGCTTACGAGCGTGGGGCCTTTGCCCCTTCCGCTTTGTTCCAGAGCCTCAGAAACTGCGCGACCGTATCGGGAGAGTGACCCATTCGACCTCGCCACCGAAAAACGTGCCTCAGTTTCATTCTTGACAATAGGTGACAACTTGATTAACATGAGTCGGGGCACTTTTCAGTCCCGCTGGAGAAGCAACATGGTCAGGCCACGGCCCCCGAGGGCACGGCGACAGCCGCTCGGGAGATCAGACGTCGCAACGAACGCCGCAATACCCTCAGCACTACACCCTCGCACCGAGACTCCCCGAAAGGGAAACCTCTATGACTTGCATGATTCCTCCTCGTTTCCGCATGTCTCAGCATTTGGGCACGAAGCGGCATGTAGCTGAAGGGGCGCGCCACGATGAGCCTTCGCCGGCGGCACGCCATTGGCTCGGTTTCTACTCGACACTGCTGCCGAGTAGAATTGTCCGTAAGCGACTGAAAACAAACGATCGGGACATACTCTACTCGACACTAAATCGGGGGGTCGCGGTTCCGTGCTTCCTTGCTTCCCTGACTCCTTGCTTCCGAATTACTCGACACACCATGCCGAGTAATTTTCGTCCCATCTCCTTGAAATCAAAGCAAAGCGGCACCAACAAAGTGACACACAAATGCGAGTGGCCCGCGCATCGTGTTTCGACCATCCCGGCGGCGTTTATGACTTTCTTATCGCGCAGAAACTTGCCGGCAGGATGCCAGCGCTGCGAAGGCAACCAGCTAGTCGGAGGCGGAGGATTGGGTTGCGGCTGCTGCAACAGGGGCGGCGGAAGCCGGAACGGGCAATTCCTTCGCGCCGAATCGCAGGCGATCCACGTAAGTCTGGGCGATGGACATCACGCCGGTGTAGAGGTAACCCCAAACGAAAAGCAGGAGAAAGGGGACTGTGACGTAGTTCGCGTTCTGGATGCTGTAAACGACCGCGCCGGCAAAATAAATTCCGAGCAGGACTTCGAGGTAGGGCATCAGCCCGGCGCCCTTGTGATATTTCTTCTTCACCCACTCCTTGGAATTTTTCGCGTTCGCTTCAACTTTGTATTTCGGCGTGCGCACGAATTCCGATTTCACGCCGAAGATCGCCTCGATCACCGCGACTGCGTTCTTGACGGAAAGCCCGATGCCCACGGCCATCACCACCGGCAGATAGAAAAACGTCCGCTTCCACGTCTTGGGATAGAACGCGCGCTGCGCCGACAGATAGAACGACGAAATCGAGCAGGTCGAGGCCAGGAACAGCGGCAGGTCAATCAGCAGCACCTGGAACCATCCCTGATAAAACCGCACGATCATCGCGGGCAGCAAGATGATCGAAAGAAAAACCATCAGAGGGTAGCTGATGTTCGCGGTCAGATGAAAGAACGCCTCGATCTTCGCCTTCGCGGGCGCATCGGAGCGCATCACCTGCGGCAGGATTTTCTTCGCCGTCTGCATCAAGCCCTTGGCCCAGCGCGCCTGCTGCGATTTGAAGCCATTCATCTCCACCGGCAGCTCCGAAGGGCATTCGATTTCCGGCAGATACAGGAATTTCCAGCCGCGGATTTGCGCGCGATAGGAGAGGTCGGTGTCCTCGGTCAGCGTGTCGTGCTGCCAGCCGCCGGCGTCGACGATCGCCTGGCGCCGCCACACGCCCGCGGTGCCGTTGAAGTTGAAGAAGNNGTGTCGTGCTGCCAGCCGCCCGCGTCCTCGATCGCGGTGCGCCGCCAGATTCCGGCCGTGCCGTTGAAATTGAAAAAGAGCCCGCTGCGGAATCGCGACGAGTGCTCGATGGCGAAATGCCCGTCGAGCAGAATCGCTTCCACCTCGGTCAGCGTGGAGTAGTTGCGATTCACGTAGCTCCAGCGCGTCTGGACCATGCCGATCGTCGGGCTGGCGAAATAGGGTACCGTGCGCCGCAGAAAATCCGCCGGCGGAATGAAATCGGCGTCGAAAATGGCGACAAATTCACCGGTCGCGGTTTTCAGCCCTTCCTGCAGCGCGCCGGCCTTGAATCCTTCGCGATTGTCGCGGTGGATATAGGCGATGGGCACGCCGAGAGCCTGGTGGCGTTCGACGCAATCGCGCGCGACTTGCTGCGTCTGGTCGGTGGAATCGTCGAGCACCTGGATGTCGAGCAGCTCACGCGGGTAATCGAATTGCGCTACGGTTTCTATCAGTCGCTCGATCACGTAGCGCTCGTTGTAAATCGGCAGCTGCACTGTCACTCTGGGCCAGACGGCAACTTCCGGCGGCGGCCCCGGAACATTCCTGCGATGCTTGAAATAATTGTAGACCAGCGCATACCGATGCAGCCCGTACATCGCCAGAATTGCCATCACGAAGAAGTAGGGCAGCATGATGGCGAGATCGAAAGCGTTCGCCTGATAGAGACCGCGGAAGGTGGGGTCAACAAGCCGTCGAAAATAGACCGTGACCGGGTTGCTGCCGAAGGCGATCAGGCTGGCCAGGATGTACGACGGTGTCAACTCTTGCCTGCTTTCGATGCGGCCTGTTTGAGGTTCCAGCAACAGGCGGCGTGAACCTTGATTATACGGTGGCGCGGCAGGGAGTCAACGGCTCAGCTTGTATGCGCGTGATTCGAATTTTCGATATCCCGAACCTCGAAATGGTGGGCCTGGGGAGAGTCGAACTCCCGACAAACGGTTTAGGAAACCGCTGCTCTATCCATCTGAGCTACAGGCCCGCAGCCGGATTTTACCACGCCCGGCGCGCCACGCTCCGGTGACCGTGGTCGTCAATTTGCAGGACGCAGTGACAGCGACGGGCGGACGAAGGCTTTTGTGGGAAACTTCGCATGGCTCGCCGAAAGCCTGAACGCCGTAAAGGTGTCGGGATGCCGTCAACAAAATCAGCGACCGCACAGCCGGAGGCTGGGACCGACTGCTACGCGCCGACCTGATCTGAGTTGTACCCGGAGGTGTGCTTGAAGTTTTCGTTCTTCACATAGCGCAGACTGCCCAATGCATCTCCGAGCGATGATCGCTCCTCATTGCCGTTATTACTCGACCGCAATTGTTGAATGCGTTGAGAAATTGCGGCTTCGGCTTCCTTCACGCGCTGCAGAAGGCCGGATGAACCGAGCGGTTCCTGTAATGCCTGAAGGAAGAGAGGTTCCCATTCCCGGAATTCGATCTCGGCCATGGTGCTCCTTTCCTCTTTGCGAGACCACGACTGCAGTCTCTTTGGCTAGACTTGTCCGGCAGTGTAGGACTGCGTAGGGGGGCGAATCTGACCAATATTGAACACTTATCAAATCTGGGGTTTTGCCTTCTGCCGGACCAAGTTCAGACTCGAGACGCCCAAAACAGTTATCGGATCACCCTGCGTCCGATGTGCGAGACTCACAAGAATACGAATAGCCGAATAGAGCCACGACGCTACAAAAACGGCAAGGGCAGCCAATAGGCCTCCGGCGGCGGACGGTGCCGTAGGAGTACCCTATGTGGAAACGCCAGCCCGCAAACTTTTGACCGCAGCCTATCCGGAATATTACCTTGGGAACTGGCACACGTGGCGCGGCACCCCGCCTCCATCCATATGAGTACAAACGAAATCTCGCTCCCCGACGTGGGGATAGAAGAACGCGCAAAAGAGATACGGACCAATATCCGTAGAATCGGGCGCTACAACTGGTCCCTGTGGTTTCTGGCTGTGGTGATCGCGCTCTCGCTGACATTTGCAGTCGCCACGCTCTCGATGGCCATTGTCTTCGATCCGCACGACCCGTTTTACCACTTCCGCATGAACCAATCCGTTCGCGGCCTCGTAGGCATGGTCTTGCTTTTCAGCGTGTACACGCTTTTTCAACAGTTCCAGCTGATGCGGACGCGCCGGCGACTCGCGGAGCAGGTGGAAATCTCAACCGAACAGCACATGCTTGCCGAATCCTATCTGAAGCTGGCCATGCTCGATCCGCTGACCGGGCTGCACAACCGGCGCTACGCGCAAGATCGCCTGGTCGCGGAGATCGCGCGAGCGCAGCGGCAGAAAAGTTCGCTGACGGTCCTGATGATTGACGTGGACGAACTAAAGCGGATCAACGATCACTGGGGCCACGCGGCCGGCGATCTGGTATTGAAGACGTTTGGCGCCCGGCTCGACAAAGCAATTCGCGGGTCCGATCTGGCGGTGCGAATCGGCGGCGACGAGTTTGTGGTTCTGCTGCCGGAGTGCGATCAAAGACAGGTTCAGCGCGTTCTGGACCGCCTATCTTCACTGGAAGTTCAGCTCGAAACGCAGAAAATCTCGTTTGGCTTCTCCGCAGGCTGCGCCGACTATAAGCCGGGCGAGTCGCCCGAACAGCTGCTCGAACGCGCGGATCACGCCCTCTATGTCGAGAAACAGGAACGGAAAAATCAGGCCGTTCCGGTCGCGTAACCAACGCCTGACAAATCACGAACAAGTATTTGGACGGAACCGAACGATGGCTCGAGCTAGTGCCGCGGAAGTGGGGCTTCCTTCTGCCGATGGTATGTGATTTCGGTGACCTGCGCCTCGCCCTTCTCCGGAACGATTTCCGAGCGCGAAATGTAGGTGTCCGCGTCAATCCGCGTGATGATCGTGCGCCGGGGCTGCCCGTCAAGCGGGTTTTCGAAGACGATGGACTTTGGATCGGCGCTCGCGAGATTCAATACGGCCGGGCCGGATTTTTCCCAGGCCACCAGCGAAGGCGTGAAATGCCGCAGATGGAATTTGATTCCCGCCGGTTCTTCCACGACGGTGAATAGCTCCAACACGAGAGTCTTGTCGTTTTCGGCGAGCTGGAATGTGCCCATCATCACGCCTCCCTTGGGCGCGGTCCACACCTGCTGCGCGACGCGAGGTCCCCAGGAGCCCTGCCATCGTCCGGCGAGCCATGCAAAATCGGCCAGCGTGGTTTTGGGAGCTGGCGCGGTATTTGAAATATCCCTCGACGCCGAAGAAGTGGCGCTATCAGAATGGGAAGGCAATACGGATTGCGCACCTGCGCCGGTCGGTTGCTGGCCGAGCGTCGCCAGTGGAGTCGCCGGCAGCAGAAGCAGAGCAACCGATGCAAATCGAAAGATTTGGAGGATGTTCATACGAACCAGGGGCTGGGTCCGAAACGCGGATATCCCCTGTCACTATATTAATACACAACCGGGAAATCGCCGCGCGCGTCTTAATAAACGGGACATGCGGCCGAGAACGGACCGCCGGGGAAAACTTTGACGCCTTCACATGCCTGTACGATAATGAATGTTCGTCGCTTGCACATGAAAACAATCCTTAGCACAGCCGTTGTGGCCATCTTCTTGAGCGCGCAAACCGCGCCGGCGCAATCGCCCACTCAAGCAGCTACTCAGGCTCCCAACGCGGCAAAACCGGTGAGTGATTCCTCCCACGCCGACGCGTATTACTACTTCACGATGGGACATCTTCAGGAGCAGCAGTACGAGATGAGCTCCAGCGCAGATGAGGCGGCGGCGTCCATCGAATCGTACAAGAAGGCGCTGGCGTTGGAACCAGATTCGGCCGTGATTCTGGAGCGTCTCGCCGAAATCTATGCGAAATCGCAGCATATTCGCGATGCGGTGGTCCAGGCGCAGGAAGCGCTGAAGATTGATCCGGAGAACGTGGACGCGCACCGGCTGCTCGCCCGCATCTACGTGCGGACGCTCGGCGACATGAGCGCCGGAGAAGTGCAGCAGGAAAATCTGACCAAAGCCGTCGATCAGTTTCAGGCAATCCTGAAAACGGACCCGAACGACACCTATTCCTTGCTGTGGCTCGCGCGCCTCTACCGCTTTCAAAACCAGCACGCCGAGGCGGAGAAGGTGCTTCGCCAGATTCTTGCCCACGAATCCGATAATGGGCCGGCGCTCGAACAGCTTAGCCAGCTTTTGATAGACCAGGGGCGCTCGCAAGAGGCGATCGAGCTGCTGACGCGCGCGGCGGGCGATTCCGCCTCGCCCGACATATACGACCTGCTGGGCGACGCCTATTCGCAGGCGAAAGACTATGCCAACGCGGAAAAAGCCTACGGAGAAGCCATCGCCGGCGACCCCGACGATCCGGGCCACCGTCACGGGCTCGCCCAGGCGCTGCTTTCCGAGGATAAATACGCGGAGGCCCTCGAGCAATTCAATAAGCTTTCAGAGCTGGAACCCGGCACTTCGGAAAATTTCCTGCGAGCGGCGCAGCTTTACCGGCGACTGGGACAATTCGAGCAGGCCGAAGCGAGCCTGTCGCGCGCGAAGCAGCTTGCCCCGGGCAGCCTGGAGATTCTTTACAACGAAGCGCTGCTATACGAGGACCAGGGCCGCTACGATGACGCGGTTAAAGTACTCAGCGATGCCATCGCCGGCATCAAGAGCCAGACGGGCGGCGACGGAAATCCCAGCGCGCTGGCGATCCTTTACGAGCAGCTGGGCCACGCGTACAAGGAACAGCGCAATTTTCCCGCCGCGCTTTCGACATTCGAGGAAATGGGGAAGCTCAATCCTGATTCCGCGAAGCGCGCGCGAGTGCTGATCATTGATACCTACCGCGACAGCCACGACATTGACCGGGCGATCGCCGAAGCCAAGAAGGCGCTCGATGAATCGCCCGAGGCTCCGGACATGACCGTTACGCTCGCGCTGTTGTACGGCGAAAAGTCGGATACTGTCGCGGCCCGGCAGTTACTCCAGGGCCTGCTGAAGGGCAACGACGCCGACCTGGAGATCTACCTCGATATGGCGCAGGTCGAATCGCGCGGCAAGAAATATTCCGACGCCGAACAATCGGCGCAGAAGGCCGAGCAGATGGCGCACGAGCCTGCCGGCAAGGAAACCGTCTGGTACGTATTGGGATCGATTTACGAGCGGCAGAAAAAGTTTGACGACGCCGAGCAGGAGTTTCGCAAGGTGCTGGACGTGAACCCGAATAACGGCCCGGTGCTGAATTATTACGGATACATGTTGGCCGATCGCGGCATCCGCGTTGACGAGGCGGCTTCGCTGATCCAGCGCGCGCTGCAGCAGGAACCCAATAACGGCGCCTACCTCGATAGCCTCGGTTGGGCGTACTACAAGCAGAACAAGCTGGTCGAGGCTGAGGAATATTTGCGGAAGGCCATCGATCGCGAGGGCAACGATCCGACGATCCTGAGCCACCTCGCCGACGTTTATCTGAAGCTCGGGCAGAACGAGCGCGCCGCCGAGCTTTTCGAGCGCGCGCTTGCGGAATGGCAGAAGGCGCTTCCGGCGGATTACGAAGCCGACAAAGTCACCGCGATTGAAGCGCAATTGAAAACTTTGAAGCGGCGCCTCGCGCAGAAAACTCCTGCGGAAACCGCCAAACCGCAGTAAGCTCCCCGCATGTCCATCCGGAAAAAAGAATTCGTGCGCCTGCCGGCGTTCGCGAAAATCAATCTGTGCCTGCACGTGATGGGGCGCCGCCCGGATGGCTATCACGAGTTGCGCACGATTTTTCAGGCGATCTCGCTGCGAGACAATCTGGAGCTGTCGCGTGTGCCGCAGCCGGGAATTATGCTGGAGACGGACGACGCGGCGTTGCCGACCGGCCCCGAGAATCTGGTGTATCGCGCGATTGACGCCATCGCCTCCGAGATCGGTCTTCGCGGCGGCATCCGCGCGCGCCTGGGAAAACGCATTCCAGTCGCGCGGGGACTCGGCGGTGGCTCAAGCGACGCCGCAGCGGCGCTGNNGCGAGCCTGGGCGCGGATGTGCCGTTTTTCCTGTTCGGCGGGCGAGCGCTGGCCGTGAATCGCGGCGACGAAATCTACCCGCTGGAAGACGCGCCCAAGCAAACCATCGTGGTCGTCTCGCCGCGGGACATCGGCGTGAGCACGAAGGACGCCTACCAATGGCTCTCAGCGGAATTGACAAACCGCGCGAAAGCCCCTAATATTTGGGGGTTCTGCGCTCTGTGCTGGAGCCGGCAGGAAACGGTCTCGAACGATTTCGAGGGGCCTGTTTTCAGCCGCCATCCGAGACTCCGAGAAATTCGGGACGGATTGCTCAAGCGAGGAGCCGCGAATGCCGCGCTGGCGGGTAGCGGGTCGGCGGTGTTTGGAATATACCGAAACCCAGCGCGTGCGCGCCGAGCCGCTCGAGCGTTTCCGGAAGATTCGGTTTTCGTCGTAGAAACCCTATCCAGGGAAAAGTACGGCCGAGCCATGGGTGTGACCCGCCACGGCGGGCAGGGTTTGGGCAGCTGAGGGAAAACTTTGCTGACAGACAGGTGTAAGGTTTTCTGCGGAACGGCGAATCCCGCCCTGGCGGATTCGATTTGCGCGTATCTGGGCGTTCCTCGCGGGAGAGCCGAGCACGGCCATTTTTCCGACGGCGAGTCGCGCTATCAAATTCTGGAAAATGTGCGCGGCGCGGATGTGTTCGTCGTGCAGCCGTGTTGCAGCCCGGTGAATCATCACCTGATGCAGCTGCTGCTGATGATTGACGCGTTCAAGCGCGCGTCGGCATGGCGGATTACGGCGGTGATTCCGTATTACCCGTACGCGCGGCAGGACCGCAAGGATCGCCCGCGCGTGGCGATCTCGGCAAAGCTGGTCGCGGATCTGCTGGAAACGGCCGGAGCGAGCCGGGTGCTGTCGCTCGATCTGCACGCGCCGCAGATTCAGGGATATTTCAATATTCCGGTGGACCATCTTTACGGCGCGCCGGTGATGGTCGAATATTTTCAGAAGAAAAAGCTCGGACCCGTTACGGTGGTATCGCCCGATGCAGGCGGCGTCGAACGCGCGCGGCTGTTCGCAAAGAGAATGGACGCCCCGCTGGCCATCGTGGACAAGCGGCGCATTGACGTAAACGTGAGCGAAGTGATGAACCTGATCGGCGACGTGGCCGGGCGTCCAGCGCTGGTGATTGACGACATCATAGACACGGCGGGGACGCTGGTGAAGACGGCGGAAGCGCTGCTCGAGAATGGCGCGACGAAAGTGTATGCAGCTTCCACGCACGCGGTGCTTTCCGGGCCGGCGGTCGAGCGTCTGCTGAAGTCNNCTGGCGCGGGGTATTCAGTCGATTCACGAAGAGACTTCGATCAGCGAGCTTTTTATTTGAGCTGCGGCTAAGGAAAAAAGGAAAGACACATGGAGACGTTTACAGTCGAAGGAAAAATTCGAGAAGGGCGCGGGAAGGGTCCAGCGCGCCGAACGCGCATGACCGGAATGGTCCCGGCGGTGCTGTATGGCGCCCGCAAGGAATCCATTTCGCTCGCGGTCAATGCAAAACAGGTGGCTCGTATTCTGCGTTCCGAGACGGGTCACAATACGATTTTCAGCGTGCAGGTGGCCGGCGGCAGCGAGGAAAAGGCCATGCTGAAGGATTGGCAGGTTGATCCTGTCAGCAACGCGCTGCTGCATGTGGACCTGCTGCGCATCGCAATGGACGTGCGCATGCGCGTCCGCGTGCCGGTGCACACGTTTGGCGAGCCGCAGGGCGTGAAGATGCAGGGCGGCGTGTTCGAGACGGTCACACGCGAAGTCGAGATCGAGTGCTTGCCGGGCGACATCCCGGAGGAATACCGGGTTGACGTGAGCGAGTTCCTGATCGGCAAGCAGCTTCGCGCCGGCGATCTGCCGATTGATCCCGCGAAAGTGAAGCTGCTCACCGACCCCACGCGCGTGCTGGCTCACGTGGTGATGCTCAAGAAGGAAGACGAGCCGGTGGTGGAGGCTGCGGTGGCCACGGAGACCGCTCCAGCCGAGCCCGAGGTCATCAAGAAGGGCAAGAAGGAAACCGAAGAGGGCGAAGCCGAGGGTGCTGCCGAAGCCGCGCCGAAGGCAGCCGAAAAGAAGGGCAAGGAGAAGTAGCCGCAGCGTCGTGGTTTGGCGCCGGGCGGCTAGTTCGAGCGCGCCCATGCGCTTCGCGGAGCGCGATAGATGAAATTGATCGTCGGCCTTGGTAACCCTGGTCCCGATTACGAGTGGACGCCGCATAACCTGGGCTTCCTGGCAGTGGATACCCTGGCGGGGCGAGAGGGAATCCGGATCACGCGGCCGGAATCGAAAGCGCTCGTGGGCCTTGGCAAAGTGGCCGGGCACGAAGTGGTGCTGGCCAAGCCGCAGACGATGATGAATCTGAGCGGCGTGTCCGTGCGAATGCTGCTCGAGCGATATGAAGGCGGGCCGGCTGATTTGATTGTGCTGATTGATGAGGCCGATTTGCCGTGGGGCATGCTGCGAATTCGAGACAAAGGTCTCAACAGCACGCACAACGGTTTGAAGTCGATTATCAGCGCGCTGGGCACCGACGAGTTCGTTCGCGTGCGAATGGGAGTGCAGCCCGAGAAATTGTGGGGCGATCGCAGGGAGTACGTGCTTCGGATCATGGGCCGCGAGGAACGCAAAATCGCCGAAGAGATGGTGGCCGAGGCAGCCGGTGCGGTGGAAATGATTTTGGCCGAGGGAGCGGAGAAAGCGATGTCGCGCTTCAACCGCAAGGCATCGCCCGCGGACGAAAATTTGGAGTAGGAAATTGGTTGCTGCCCCAGGGCAGGCAAGGAATCGAGAGGACACATGGAAGAGCGTCAGTACGAATTAATTTTCATCTGCCGGCCGGATACGCCCGAGGCGGACGTGGACAAAGTGATCGCGACAATCGAGCACACTGCCACCGAGAAGGGCGCGAAGATCGAGAAGACGGAAAAGTGGGGCCGGAAGCGCATGGCCTACCGCGTGCAACGGCTGCGCGAGGGATTCTACGTGTTCATGGTGTTGCGATCGAGCCACGGCGAAGTCGTCAAGGAACTCGAGCGGCGGCTGAAGGTGGCCGATCCGGTGATGAAATATATCACCGTGCGCGTGGACGAGGAATTGAAGCGGCAGGACAAATTGAAACGGCACCGCGAGAAACGCGCCGCTCGGCGTCCGCGCAAGACCGTTCCGTCGGCGGTACCGCCGCCTAGCCCAGCGGCTGCTCCGGCAGCGGCTGGCGGCAGTGAATCGGCTGCGGCCGCATCTTAAGATCCAAGATCAGGGAGAATACGAATGGCAGATGAACAAGCACCGCGTCCACCGGCTCCGCCGGCGGCGCCTTCAGGACCATCAGGATCTTCGGGACATTCCGGGCCGCCTTCGGGCGGACACTCCGGACCGCCGTCAGGCGGGGGGCATTTGGGACCACCGGGACGCTTCGGTCCGGGCGGACCGCGTCCGCAGGGTGGACCCGGCGGACCAGGTGGCCGGCCCGGCGGTCCAGCGAAACGCGGCAAGCGGAATTTCGTCCGCAAAAAGAAAGTTTGCCGGTTCTGCGTGGACAAGTCGGACTACATTGACTACAAGCGGGCTGAGATCCTGGCGCCGTTCCTGCAGGAGCGGGGGAAAATTCTTCCGCGCCGCATGACAGGCACCTGCTCGCGGCATCAGCGTTGGCTCACCGTGGCGATCAAGCGGGCGCAGAATATCGCGCTGCTGCCGTTCGCCGCGGAACTGTAACGACATGCATCGGACGAGAGGCTGAGGAACATGCAAATCATTTTGCAGGAAGACGTCGAAAAGCTCGGTACGCGCGGCCAGCTGGTCGAAGTGGCCGAAGGATACGCGCGGAATTTTCTGTTGCCGCGGAAGCTCGCGCTGGAGGCCAGCGTGGGGAATATGAAGCGGCTCGAGAAAATGCGCGCCACGTTCGCGAAGAAGGAAGCCTCGGAGAAGGGCGACGCGACCACGCTTGCAGGACTCCTCGCAGGGGTCTCGCTCGAGATGTCGCGCAAGGCTGGAGACAGCGATCAGCTTTTCGGATCCGTTACCAACGCCGATATTTCCGACGCGCTCGCCGCTAAGGGATTTACGATCGACAAGCGCAAGATCACGCTCGCCGAGCCCATCAAAGTTGTCGGCGAGTATGAAATTCCCGTGAAGCTTCATCGCGAAGTCACCGCCAGCGTGAAGTTGACAGTCAAGAAAGAAGAGTAACGCGCTGTTCATTTCGGCGAGAGTTCGTAGGGGCGCTGCTTGCTGCGCCCCTTTTTTCTTGCCCCGCCGCTTTTCCACTTTTGCGAAATTGTCCACAGGCGAGTGCAGTTGACGCATGCGTTCAGCGCGAGCAGACTCGGGCCGCTCTCAAACATTCCAGGTATCGAATCGAAACGACGAGCGCGGCCGCCGCGCGAAATGGGCTCTTGCGCGCAGAAGATTCTTGGGCGAAGATAAGGCGAAATCTAAAATGGCTAGCGACACCACACTCGAACGTCCGCTTCCTCACAATATCGAAGCCGAACGCAGCATCCTCGGCGCTGTTCTGCTCGACAATCACGCGCTGAACGCAGCGGTGCAAGTCCTGCGCTCGGAAGATTTTTTCCTTCAGCAGCATCGTCACATTTTCGAGCGCATGGTGCATCTCGGCGAAAAGCAGGCAATCCTCGATGGGCAGGGCATTGACCTCATCACTCTGATGGAAGATCTGACGCGCACTGGCGAGCTCGAAGCCGCCGGAGGCGTTGCGTACCTTTCGCAGCTTGCCGACGGCTTGCCGCGCGTGACGAACGTGGACCACTACGCGCGCATCGTCAAGGAAAAGGCGATTCTGCGGAGCCTGATCTATTCCGCGTCGGCGATTCAGGAGCAGGCTCTGGCGGCGGGTGACGACGCCGACGTGATTTTGGACCGGGCGGAGTCGTCCATCTTCCAGTTGGCGGAAGACCGCGTAAGGGCCGGCCTGATCGGCGTCAAAGATTTGGTGAAGGACGGCTTCGAGCGCCTCGAAAAGATTTTCAGCGAGGGCCGCCGGATCACCGGCCTGGCCACCGGCTACTCGGGTCTCGACAACGAAACCGCCGGGCTGCAGCCCTCCGAGCTGATTATTGTCGCGGCGCGCCCTTCCATGGGCAAGACCGCGCTGGCGCTGAACATCGCTGAAAATGTGGCGGTGCGTCACCGCGAGCCCGTAGCCGTGTTCAGCCTGGAAATGTCCAAGGAATCGCTGCTGCTGCGCTTGCTTGCGTCGCACGCGCGCGTGGACGCGCACAAATTCCGCACCGGCCACATGAATCGCGACGACTGGACCAAAGTAACCGCATCGCTCGCGGAGCTGGGCGATGCGCCCATCTGGATTGATGACTCCGCGTCCTCGACCGTGCTCGAAATGGGAGCGAAGGCGCGGCGGCTGAAGCGCGACCGCGGACTTTCGCTCGTGATCGTGGACTACATACAGCTCGTCGTCCCCAGCACGAACCGGCGCAACGCCAACCGTCAGGAGGAAGTGTCGAGCATTTCCCGCTCGCTGAAGGCGCTTGCGAAGGAATTGAAGGTTCCCGTGGTGGTGCTCAGCCAGCTGACGCGCGCGCCCGAGCGCGAGGACCGCAAGCCGCAGCTCTCCGATTTGCGCGAATCGGGAGCGATCGAACAGGATGCGGACGTCGTGATGTTCATCAATCGTCCTAATTTCTACAAAACCGACATTCCCGAAGAAGAGCGCGCCAAGGCTGAACTGATCATTGCCAAGCAGCGCAACGGTCCCACCGGCAGCCTCAATTTCGTATTCCTCAGCCGCCACACTCGCTTCGAAGAGGCCGCGCCGGACGCATGGAGCAGCGGCGGCGACGAGTAGCTCCAGCAGGGCCGAGCAACCGGTCTGACACGTCACCCGGCAGCCACAATCGTGTCGCATCGCACGCGCCTGCCCGCGGCGTCCCGCCGCTCAGTTGATTCACCTCAAGGCTCCAACCTCTGCGTTTTCCGTAGCCTGCAGACGCTACCGCCGCCCGATGGCTATCGGCCCATCGCCTGCAACCGAATGGTTGACATGTTTACCTAAACGCTGCGCGGCGGTTTACGGATTTCGATTTGCGTCGCCCGAGCGGGGTAGAGTCTGGCATCCTAAATGAACATGGCGAAAGCAATACGAGTGCTGGGACGGCCGGTCTGGGCGGAGGTTTCGCTCCATGCGATTGCGCGGAATCTGCGCACGATTCGGCGCCACATCGGGCCAAAGCCACAGATACTTGCGGTCGTCAAATCGAATGCCTACGGACTGGGCGCTGTGCCGGTGGCGAAGGCGCTGCAGAAAGCCGGCGCGGAACGCTTTGGCGTCACCTGCGCCAACGAGGGAGTCGAACTTCGCGAATCCGGTATTCGCAAGCCCATTCTGGTTCTCACGGGATTCTGGCCAGGGGAAGAGAAGCGGTTCATCGCGAATCGTCTGACGCCGACCGTGACGCGCCTGGAAGACGTGCGCGGTCTCGAGCGCGCGGCGAAATCGGCGCGTGTAAAATCCCGCCTGCGATTTCACCTGAAAATCAATACGGGGATGAACCGCCTGGGGCTGCTGCCGTCGGAGCTCGGCGCCTTCGCGAGCGCGCTGGCGGATTGCCGCCACATCGAGCTCGAGGGCACGTTCACGCATTTCGCTTCGGCCGAGGATTTCAGCGCCGGCCAGACGGACGAGCAGGAGGAAACATTTCGACAGTGTCTCGACCGAATGCGCGCTCTCGGAATTTCGCCCGGGATCGTGCACATGGCGAATAGCGGCGCGATTTGCGCGCGGCCCAGCACCTGGGCCGATATGGTGCGGCCCGGCGCGATTATCTACGGCTACTATCAGTCGTTCGATCCGCCACAGAAGGGCCAGGAGATCAGAGCGCGTTTACCGGTTGAACCCAGCCTTTCGCTGCGCGCCCGCATCATCACGCTGCGCGATCTGCCCGCAGGGCAGCCCGTGGGTTACGGTGCACGCTTCGTCACCGAACGGCCGTCCCGCATCGCAGTAATCAACGCCGGCTACGCCGATGGAATTCTGCGCCAGCGAACCAATCGAGGTTGCGCGCTCCTGCGCGGACGCCACGTGCCTCTGGTGGGCGCGATATCCATGGATTTGACCACACTCGACGTGACGGATGTGCCGCACGCCGCCCTCGGCGACATCGTTACCCTCTACGGCCGCGACGGCAGCGCCGAAATCAAGGTGTCAGACGTGGCCGCGGAGATTGGCACCGTCACTTCCGATCTTCTCTGCGCGCTCGGCCGTCGAGTTCCGCGTTACTACGTCTAACGGAGTGTTTTCGTAACACCAACCCCCGCGCGTTGACTCTCGCTTTGTCTCCGGTGCTATACTGGCGCTTATTATTTAGTTTTTCTTTATATACCCGGCTCCGATTTATATCCGGCTCGACGGAACACTTTCTTACCGCCGGAAGAGGCAGTAGGTGGGTCCAAGCTGACTCATACTTTCATACGTTATATAGGGTGCAACCATGGCAAAGCCTTCGAATTTGCCCGGCCGGAATCCGGCTGGCGCGCATCTGGATCCAATTTTTGCCCGACCTTCCACAATCTCCCGATCGTCTCAGGAAAGACCCGGGTCGTTCTGGGACATGCTGGCTCTCAAGATTGTGTTCACAGCGATCTGCGTCGTGGTGGGCTACCATTTCCGGCCCTTCAGCATTTCGAGTGAGGCGGGAGCCGCTGCGGGCCTGTTTTTCGCGTTCGCCGTCATCTTTTTCGAGACTCGTTTGCAGAGGATCAGCCTTCGCCGGTTGATCGGCGCCTCCATGGGATCGATCCTGGGAATTCTGGGCGCCTATCTGATTTCCCTCATCTTCACGCACACCACGATGCCGGAGAGCACCAGGTCGTTCTTCAGTCTCGCCGTTTTTCTGGTGTTGACCTACTTCGGCATGGTGCTGGGCGCGAACAAGGGCGACATGCTCAACTTGCAGGCGTTTGGCGGCGTCTTCGGCAGCGAGCGCAATACGAAGCATTCCTTCAAGGTGCTGGATACAAGCGTGATCATTGACGGCCGCGTTGGGGATATCGCCGAAGCGCTGTTTCTCGATGGCACGGTGGTCATCCCGCACTTCGTTCTGCGCGAATTGCAGCTGGTAGCGGATTCGGCCGACCCGCTGAAGCGACAACGGGGCCGCCGTGGCCTCGAAGTGCTGCAGCGCATCCAGAAAATGCCGCATCTCGATGTCCAAATCGCCGAGGACGATTTTCAGCACATCCCCGACGTGGATATGAAACTGATCGAACTCGCGAAGCGATACGACGCAAAAGTGGTGACCAACGATTTCAACCTGAACAAAGTGGCCACGCTGCAGGGAATTGAAATCATGAATGTGAACCTGCTCGCGAACGCATTGAAGCCCGTGGTGCTGCCCGGTGAGACCATGCGCGTCTTCATCCTGCGCGAAGGCAAGGAATACAATCAGGGCGTCGCGTACCTCGACGACGGCACGATGGTAGTCGTTGACGGAGCGCGCAAGATGATCAACAAGACGGTGGACATCAGCGTCACGTCGGTTCACCAGACCACGGCCGGCAAGATGATCTTCGGACGATACGACGAGCGCGGCGAGCAAACCCCGCGCCCCGTGCCCGCGTCTGCTGCGGAAGCGTCGGGGGGAAGCCGCGCGGCCGAAGGCGCGACTCCGGGCGGCGATCGTCCGCCCCGGCCGCTCTATCCGGAGTCCGGGCGGTCGTGACGCGCCCAACGCGTCGCCTTTGTGTCGCTCCGAGCGGCTCGATTGCGTTAAGCTTTTAGCCATCCAATGACCCGAATTGCTGCGATCGTTCCGGCCGCCGGTCTCGGCACCCGCATGGGCGCCGATCAGCCGAAGCAGTTTCTCGAGCTCGACGGCCTGCCACTGATCATTTTCACGCTGCGCCGACTGGCCGCGTGCCCTGCCATCACCGAGTTTTTTATTTCGACGCGCGCGGAAGATGTCATGTCGCTGCAGGACAAGGTTGCGAAAGCGGCGCTGGGGCGCCCGGCCCGCGTGGTGCACGGCGGCGACACGCGCCAGCAATCCGTTGCCAACGCCCTCGCGCAGGTGGACCCCTCGACTGAAATTGTTATCGTGCACGATGCCGTGCGTCCGTTTGTCACCCGCGAGCAGATCGAACGGCTGATCGCTGAAACGCGCGCGCGTGGCGCCGCCATCCTCGGCATTCCGGCGATTGACACGGTGAAGGAAGTGAAACGCGCCAGCCTTCCGGAAGACGTCGCGCTGATTTCGGCCACGATTCCGCGCGAGCGCATCGTGCTGGCTCAGACGCCGCAGGCGTTTACGTACGCGCTCTTGCGTGACGCATTCCGCAAGGCGCAGGAAGACGACGTCACCGCCTCGGACGAGTCGGCGCTCGTGGAGCGCTTCGGCCACGATGTGTTCGTCGTGCTCGGTTCCGAGCGCAATATTAAACTCACGCGGCCATCAGACATGGATCTGGCGCGCTTCTACCTCGAGCAGGAGCGCCACGCGGTGAAAGCGTGACCTGGTAACGCCGAGGATTTGAGAGGTCAAAAATGGAGAGCTGCGGCATAGGCTACGATCTCCACCGGCTCGTCGAAGGGCGCAAGCTCATGATCGGCGGCGTCGAAGTGCCGTTCGATAAAGGCTCGCAGGGCCATTCTGACGGCGATGTGCTCGCCCACGCATTGTGCGATGCACTCCTCGGCGCCGCGTGCCTGGGCGACATCGGCACTCACTTCCCGGACACAGACCCGAAATGGAAGGACGCATCGAGCCTGATTTTTCTCGAACACATCGCCAAGATGCTCCACGACCGCCGTCTCCGTATCGTTCACATAGATGCGATCGTGATCTGCGAACGCCCCAAGCTCGGCCCGCATTTTCCGGCCATGCGCGCCGCGCTGGCAAAGGCGCTCGGCCTGACGACCGACAAGATCAACCTGAAGGCCAAGACGAACGAAGGCGTTGACGCCGTCGGTCGCGGTGAGGCGATCGCCGCCAACGTGATTGCCACTGTGCGCCAGCACTAACCGCACGCCGTCGCTGGCAACTGCGCTAGAATTCCCCCTCATGACGCACGAGAGTCCAGCCGAATCGCCGCTCGCGCTCGCAAACTCCTTCGTGGCTGCGGATATCGCCGCGATTCTGCGCGAGAACGGCTGGCTCGATCCCGCGCACGAAGCGGAGGCCGCACTGCAGGCATGGCTCGCGCGCGCAGCCGAGCTGCTGGGTCCCCATAGCGCGGATCGCGCGGCGCTCGCCAGTTTGCTCGCGCTGATTTTCGGCTACGACGCGGCGGCGATTTTGCGGGACGCTGCGAATCAGGCTGTTCTCGCGCGCGAAGGTGCCCGCGACGTGATCCGCGAGCTTGCCAATCGAGTCCTCGAAGGCGGCGATGTGGATTCCAATCGCTTCAAGGAAATTGTCGAACGGATGAAATCCGCGGTGCCGTACCGCAGCCGCGCCATTTTTCACCCGATTCGCGTGGCGCTCACGGGCCGTGCCGGCGACGGGGAACTCGACCGCGTGATTTTGCTGCTCGATGTCGCGGCGAGACTGCCTTTCGCCGTGACTGTGAAGAGCACGCGGCGCCGGACGCTCGAATTCTGCGCTGCGCTGGATTGATGAAGCAGAAACCAAACCCATGAACTGGCTGACGGGATTCCACGCAGTTGAAGAAGCGCTCACGGCGGGGCGGCCGCTCGACCGCATCTTGGTCGCGAAGGGGCGCCACGGCGAGCGCGTGGAGGCCGTGGTGCGCCTCGCGAAATCGCGCGGCGTCCCCGTACGCTTCGAGGATCGCCAGCAGGTGGATCGCGCCACCGGAACGCGCGAGCACCAGGGCATCGCCGCGCTCGGCGCTGCGAAGCCTGCCGTCGAGCTGGAGGATTTGCTCGGCGCGAAGGGAGGGCAGGGCCTGCTCGTGCTGCTCGACGGCATCGAGGATCCGCACAACCTTGGCGCAATCGTGCGCACCTCCCTTGCTGCGGGCGCGCAGGGCGTCGTGATCCCCGAGCGGCGCGCCGCCGGCTTGAGCGACACGGTCGAACGAGCATCGGCGGGCGCGCTCGCGCATCTGCCCGTCGCGCGCGTGAAGAATCTGGTCCGCGCGATGGAGGAGATCAAGGAAGCGGGCTACTGGCTCGTCGGCCTCGACGAACGCGCGGAAAAAACACACACCGAGGTGGACTTGAAGGCGTCTGTCGGAATCGTGCTCGGCAGCGAGGGCGAAGGCCTGCACGAGCTGACGCGCAAGCGCTGCGATTTTCTCGTCTCGATTCCCACGGCCGGCCCGGTACGTTCGCTCAACGTGTCCGTCGCCGCCGGAGTCATGCTGTTCGAGGCCGTCCGTCAGCGCCGGGCCACAAAATGAAACCGTGGCGTCAGCGATGCCGAATGTCGTGAATTGTTTTCAAGGCGCTCGTCGCGTGGTGGCCCCAATGAGAATCGAAACCGAAACGCCACTCCCAGAGGGCGTCCTGAGGCGATGCGGGGTTCTTCTCCATGAGAACCAGACCGCCTCTTAAGTCTTGGTAAATGTCGGAAATGTCATCCGCGAGGCTAGCGGAAATCGCTTCCTTGTCTTTCGCTGCGTTGAATACCAGCCGATATGAATCGGAGTCGCCCAGCTTCTCGTGAAGCAATCGATAGAGTTTGTGCCGTGCGTCGGCTTCGCCGAAGAGCTTTTGATGCGCATCCGCAGGGTCTTCGTTCTCTTCATCATCCGCATCACCGACTAGAGTGCCAGCGTCGGGCAGATGAACGGCTGCGTCAATCAGTGCGGGAAGTACCTCGTAAATTCGGGTAAGTAGCTCGGGTTTTTCCAATTTTGAAGAGGAGTCGATGATATCGCAGTATTTCTTGGCAATAGAACCAAAGCGTTCGGCCATTTCCGTGTAGTCGTCTGCGATGCTCATGTCGGCACGTATAATCAACGCCAGTTGGCTTCAGCTGGCGTATTTCAATGGCGAAAACACATCCACGCCGGGCAGCTTCGAGCGTCCATTCAAGAAGCTGAGCTCAACCGCAAACACAGCGCCGACAACGTCTCCACCCAGCTGACGTACCAGCGTGATCGCCGCAGCGGCGGTACCGCCCGTCGCCAGCAGATCGTCGCAAATAAGGACGCGCTGCCCCTTCTGCACGGCGTCCTGGTGGATTTCGAGCTGGTCGGTGCCGTATTCAAGCTGGTAAGTCACGGAAGCGGTTTTCCACGGAAGTTTCTTGGGCTTGCGCACGGGAACGAATCCGGCGCCAAGGCGATACGCGAGCGCCGGCCCGAAGATGAACCCGCGGGCTTCAATGCTCGCGACAATATCCACCTGGCTGCCTTTATAGTGGTCGCACAGTTTGTCCACGAGATCGTGAAACCCTTTGCCGTCTTTCAGCAGAGTCGTGAGGTCGTAAAACAAAATCCCCGGCTTGGGATAGTCCGGAATCTCGCGGATCAGCTTTTTCAGGTCGTCCATCGTCTCCTCTTCACGGCCTTAGGCGTCGTACTCAATCGAAAATGCATCGGCATGATTCAGTTCGATCGTCGCGTCTTCCTCTGTCACGCCCGTAACGGAAGCGCCTTTCGGTCCTCGTTCGAGCGTTTGTCGCAAAGTGGACAGCGACTCGGCCGGCCCAATCGCGTAAGTCTCGACGCGGCCATCACGCAAATTTCTTACGTACCCGGCCAATTTCAGGTGCTTCGCGGCGCGCTCGACGAAGTAGCGGTATCCTACTCCCTGCACCATTCCGCTGACGTAGTAGCGTTTGGCGTTCTGTTTTTCATGCACGGCGGATTCAGCCCAGAAACTGCAAACGCGCGATTTTAACAGAGCCTCGGCCGCTGCGAAGGTGTCTTTTTAAGTCTCGTTTCGCGGCAGGTGTGATATTTTTCGCGGGCATACTTCCGCGGTCGCGCTGAACGCCAAGGCCCGACCGCGCATCTAATTCGACGATGCATCGATCGCTATTCATCAGCGCCCTGCTGGCTACTTTCTTTCTCGGAGCCGCGCTCGCGGTTCGCGCCCAGGACGACCAGGGCCCCATGGGGCCTCCGCCGAAATTTGAGGTGAAGCGCATCCCCTCGGTGCCGCATCCCGGCCCGCCGCCCATACCGGAACAAGAAATCATCCGCAGGCTCGCGGCGAACGAGGACGTGGCCAGGAAGGTGTACGAGACGTATGATTTCGAGCAGACCATTCGCATCGAGGAACTGAGCAATCCCGGCGGCAAATTCACGGTGACCGGCGAGGAGTACACTCGGCCGGACGGCCAGCGGGTCTGGCGCCTGGTGAAGCCCGCCGAATCCACGCTCAAGCTGACGCACTACTCGTTCGAAGACGTCCGCACAATCACGACGCTGCCGATTTTTTTCCTTACCTCCGACCAGGTCGCGAATTACGATTTTCTCTACGCGGGGCAACAGAAGCTCGATGAGTTGAACACCTACGTGTTTCAGGTAAAGCCGAAGCAGCTCAGCCGCACGCAGCGTCTTTTTCAAGGCGTCGTGTTCGTGGATGACCATGACCTCGCCATCGTCGAGACCTACGGCAAGTTTGTGACGGAAGTGATCGAAGAGGGCGCGAAGCTGCCCTTCAGCTTGTACGAAACCTATCGCGAGAATTTCCAGGACAAATATTGGCTGCCCACCTACACGACCTCGGACGATTACGTCGGCAGTTCGGCGGACGATCAGTTCCAGTTAAGGCTGGTTATTCGCTCGACTGGCTTCAAACCGAATGCAGCGGTCGCGCCGGCTCCCTCGCCGAATGTCCCGCCGCAAAACTAATCTGCTCGCCGCAAATGCCGCGGCAGATCGCGAATCGAGCGCAGCAACAAGTCCGGCTCCGCGGCGCGAATCCGTCCGGCAGTAGGGAACGGGCCGAGCACTCCGATGGCGCGCACTCCCGCCCGCCGCGCCATCTCGATGTCCTCCGCCGAGTCGCCCACGTACACGCAATCCTCCGGTTTCGCGCGCAAGAGTTTCAATGCAATTTGAAGCGGCGCGGGATGAGGCTTCTTCCGCGGCGAGTCCTCGCTGAAAACTCGCACGGAAAACAGGTCCTCCAGGCCGAGATCACGCAATTGCTGCCGGACACGCCCGCGGCTCCCGGCGGTCACGAGTCCAAGCACGAAACGCCGCTCGAGAATGCGCACCGCCGCTCGCGCGCCTGAGAGCAGCGCGGGTCGTTCGGAGCGGTAGGCCGCGCGCCACATCCGGTCGGCGCGCTTCCAGTCTGGCCGTGAAATTCGCGCGGCACGATAAACCTGATACCAATTCGGGGAATAGTGCCGATCGATCTCGCGGACTCCCCATTCGACTCCCATTCCGCGAAACATGGCGAGATACGCCCGCTGGTCGGCCGCATAGGAATTGAGCAGGGTCCCGTCCCAATCGAGCAGCACGACGCGAGCACGGAATAGCGTTTGATTCACGGAGGGAGAATCGTATCAGAACAACGTACGGACCAGTGGTGAAGGAAACTTGCTAGCCCACTTTATAGCGCATGGGCAGAACGTCGTCGCGCTGTAGAGCGAAGTCGTCGAAGCTCGCGGCGTAGGCTCTCCAACCGGGAGTTTCGGTATCTTCCGCGCGCACCACGTGAGCCGCGGTGCACATCTGCACGCGTCCGAAGCCGAGAGGCCGGTCAACCAGCGCCACCTCCAGCTCAATCGCCGTGCCGGGCTCGATCTCGCGGGGCGCGAGGAAACAGACGCCGCTCGAGCTGATATTTCTGGTGACCAGCGTCACGGGAATTGGCTCGACGGCGTCGCCGATCCGAGTCAGCCGCAGCGGCAGCGACAGCGAAGCCCGTGGATACCGGCGGCGTTCGGACGCTACGCCAATCGTGTGCGTCGGAACTCGCGCAAAGCGTCGCGGTCCCGGCTTTCCTGATTTCGCGTTTACTGATTCTGTTCGGATTTCAACTTCACGAAGCGGAGATACT
>PMUS01000061.1 GCA_003166795.1 Acidobacteriota bacterium
GCGCCCTTCCATCCATTGCGCGACGCCTTCCTGTAGCCAGGTAGGCGCGCGGTTGTGCGATTTCTGTCCGACAAAGCTGTGGGTCAGTTCGTGCTTGAGCACGCGCGCAAGATCCGGGGTTACGGACGTCAATCCTTGCACGGGTATGCGAAGCCGCCCGTCGTTCAGCGCGCCCACCCATCCCGGCGCTCGGGTAATATCGGCGAATGCCTGCTCCGTATATAGAATGACCGCGATCTGTTCGTGAGGCGTGTAATCGAGTTGTGATTCCAGGTCGCGGAAATCGTCTTCCAGCACTCGCAGGATTCCGCGCGCGAGGTCCGGATCGGCGCCGCCGTTATATTTCAAATCGAAGTGAGCCGTCTCGCCTTCGCGATAGCTTTCCTCTTCGGTCTTGTCGCGCTGGGCTTTCTCGAGGGCCTGCTCGACTTCCGGCTCGGGGCGCAGCCGCTCGGCGCGCTGCCATTCTTCGATGGCGCGGTCCATCTTATTCGCGCCGTAATACGCCCAGCCCATCAGCTTGGCGACATCCGCCGAATCCGGGGCGGCGCGGCGAGCGCGTTCGAGCGGGTCGAGCGCCGTGGTGAACTGGCTTTCGCGAAGATAAAGGACGGCGAGATTCAGCAGCAAACCGATATTATCCGGAGCGTACGCGAGGGCCTGGCGATAGTGATCGATCGCCGCATCGGTGTCGCCCTTGCCGAGCAGGAATTGCGCGGCAGCATGTTGCGCGGCCGCCAGTTTCGCGATGGCGGGCGTCGTGCCGGATCGTGCATCGGATTCCAGCCGCGACAAGTAGCCAAAATCAATCGCATTGTCGTGCACCGCGAGTCCGGCCACTTCTTCATAGCCTCGAACCGGTTCCACCTGCGGCGCGGACACAGGTGCCTCGGAGTACGCCTTCGACGCGGAGGAGTAACCAAAATTGTCGCGCTCGATGCGAACCACAATTGATTTGGGAATGGAAAGCTCGCCTGCGGGAGTCTGATACGTGACGTGCGTGGCGTCTTCGGTGACGTTGTCGGCCACAATGCGCCGGCCGTTTTTCAGCACAATCGTATCGGCCGCGGCCGATGAAGACACGGCAAGCAGGAGCAAAACTGCTACTGGCGTTGCGGGGCGCACGATTCGATTTTACCAATCGGCCGCGTGCGCGCGCGGATTCTGATCAACGGCTGATGCCCTAAGCGGCACAGTACGAAGAACAGTGGCGCGCAAATGGCAGCTGCGTTAATTTTCTGCGCGGTCGAGCGTTTCGTATGCCGAAACTCGTCCGCTTACGATGCAAAATTATTTTGAATTCAACTTGCGTCTGAGCGTCTCCGGTTTTATCCTGTTCAGTCCTAAGCGGGCATCCGGGGTCGATTGAGCAAGTTTTGAAACTTTGCGGCGCGGCAAGATCGGGCGCCATGGTGAGACCGGTATCGCTTCGGACCGCGAGTCGCGCCTGCACGGGGTGTGGGGGCGCTGATTGCGGGCCTTTGACGCCCCTTCAGACGATAACTAGCATTCATAAATTTAGTCCGGGGACACTGCGTGGCCTCTGAGGATTCACACAATACAGTTGGGGTTGCCGATCCCGATCCAATTATCGGACCGGGACATACATTTGAAACGGTAACCGACAAAATCAGTTCGATCGTTCTGACTCGTCCGGTGACGCCGGGCTGGGTCTTCGGCCTCCTCATTGCTTTTTCGGCGTTGATGCTGCTGAATCTGGTCGTCACCCTGCTGATGATCAAGGGCGTGGGTATTTGGGGCATCCGTATCCCGACCGCCTGGGGCTTTGCGATCGTCAACTTCGTCTGGTGGATCGGTATCGGCCACGCCGGCACGCTCATCTCCGCAATTCTTCTCCTGCTGCACCAGAAATGGCGGACGTCGATTAACCGGTTCGCCGAAGCGATGACGCTTTTCGCCGTCATGTGCGCCGGTATGTTCCCGCTGCTCCACATGGGCCGTCCGTGGCTGTTCTTCTATCTGATGCCGTATCCGAATCCGATGTGGATGTGGCCGCAATTCCGCAGCCCGCTGGTCTGGGACGTATTCGCCGTATCAACTTACCTGACGGTTTCGCTGTTGTTTTGGTACGTGGGGTTGATTCCCGATCTGGCGACCCTACGCGATCGCGCCAAGCCCAAGGCCGCAAAGATCATTTATGGAATGCTATCCATGGGCTGGCGTGGATCGGCTGTCCACTGGTCGCGCTACGAGACAGCTTCGCTGCTTCTCGCGGGCCTCGCCACGCCGCTGGTTGTTTCCGTCCACACCGTCGTGAGCTTCGATTTTACGATCGGCATCATTCCCGGATGGCATACCACCATTTTTCCGCCCTATTTCGTCGCGGGAGCCATTTATTCAGGGTTCGCGATGGTTTTGACGCTGGCCATCCCGATTCGCAAGTTCTACCACCTCGAGGATCTCGTCACCGCCCGGCATCTCGACATCATGGCGAAAGTCATGCTCGCCACGGGCCTGATCGTAGCTTACGGCTACTTGCTCGAGGCGTTCCTGGCGTTTTATAGCGGCGATCAGTACGAAATTTACATGATGACGAATCGCTTCCACGGGCCGTACGCGCCCCTGTATTGGATGCTGATTTCGTGCAACATCATCATCCCGCAGCTGCTGTGGTCGCGGCGCGTACGCCGCAACGTGGGTCTGCTATTCGTCCTTTCGCTTGTCGTTAACACCGGAATGTGGCTCGAGCGTTTCGTGATCGTCGTGATCAGCTTGAGCCGGGATTTCATTCCCTCGTCCTGGGGAATGTACTACCCGACCCGATGGGATTGGGCGACGTACATCGGAACGTTTGGCCTGTTCTTCACACTGTTCTTTCTCTTTATCCGCTTCCTGCCGATGATTTCCATCGTGGAAGTGCGGTCGCTGGTGCACGAAACGAACGAAGAGAAGGGGCATTCATAGAAGGAACGATTTAAAGAGCCGATGCCACAGATATTTCATCGCAGCACGAACTTCATCTCGCGGCTGACCATTTATGGCGCGGTGGTCATCCTTGGCGCGCTCGGCTACGCGCTGTATGCGATCGCGATGTCGCCGTGGTACACGGAGCAGTATGTCAAGCGGCAGCAGCCCGTCCCGTTCAGCCATCGGCACCATGCGGGCGAGCTGGGAATCGATTGCCGCTACTGCCACACGTCCGTCGAGAAATCGTCGTTTGCGGGGGTCCCCCCCACGCAAACGTGCATGACCTGCCATTCGCAGATCTGGACGAACGCTTCAATGCTCGAGCCGGTGCGCGCGAGCTATCGCGACGACAAGTCGCTGGAATGGATTCGCGTAAACGCGCTGCCTGACTTTGTCTATTTCGATCACAGCATTCACGTGGCAAAAGGCGTCGGTTGCACCACCTGTCACGGACAGATCGCGCAAATGCCTCTGACGGAGCGCGCCGGCACTCTTTACATGTCGTGGTGCCTCGAGTGCCACCGACAGCCAGAGAAATATTTGCGGCCCAAGTCCGAAGTATTCAATCCGTATTACGAGCCCCCGTCCGGGGCGAAACAGCTGGAGCTTGGGAAAAAGCTCATGGCGGAATACCACGTGCAGAGTTTGCAGACGTGCTCTACGTGTCACCGGTGATGAAAGCGAGACGATGAGCGAAGACTCCAAGCTCAAGAATTCGATCGACCTGGTTGCGGCGCGTGCGAAGCTTGCCGGCGCAGGCGCTCCGCGTCTCTGGCAGAGCCTCGAAGAGCTTTCAGGCACCCCCCAATCCCAGGAATTTCGTGAATACGAATTTCCTCCCATCGCGGGAAAAGGCAACGACGAGATCAATCGCCGCGACGTCTTGAAGCTGATGGCTGCTTCCGCTGCCTTGACGGGGCTCAGCGCGTGCACGAAGCTCCCCACCGAGAAGATCGTCCCGTACGTCCGCCCACCCGAGGAGATTCTTCCCGGCCGGCCGCTCTTCTACGCCACGTCGCTGTTTCAGGCCGGAGTCGCCACGGGCGTCCTTGTCGAGAGCCACACGGGCCGGCCGACCAAGATCGAAGGAAACCCGGAGCACCCGGGAAGCCTCGGCTCTTCGGATGTCTTCAGCCAGGCTTCGATCCTGAATTTCTGGGATCCTGACCGTTCGCAGTCGGTGATATTCGACGGACGCGTCAGTACTTGGAGCGATTTTTCCGCGGCCATGGGAGATGCGCGGACGATCTCGCCCAAGGGCGCGGGCCTGCGAATTCTCACGAAGACGATCACCTCTCCCACACTCGGGGCGCAGATACGCACCCTGCTCGCGCAGTTTCCAGCAGCCAAGTGGCATCAGTATGAAGCTTGCGGCGGTGACTCCGTGCGCGAAGGCGCGCGGCTCGCATTTGGCCGGCCGGTCACCACGGTCTATCACTTCGATCAGGCGGACGTGGTCGTCTCGCTCGACGCGGATTTTCTCACCTGCGGCGCCGGGCATGTGCGCTACGCGCGCGATTTTGCATCCCGCCGCGATCTCAGCGCGGGACCGTCGTCGAAATTGAATCGTCTCTACGTCGCCGAAAGCATGCCGACCAGCACCGGCGCCGTATCCGATCATCGCCTGCCGGTTCGCTCGGCGGACGTGGACGATCTTGCGCGCCAGCTTGCGGCTGCTGCGGGAGTCGCCGTGCCGCCTAGCGCGAACGCCAGCGCGAAGATTCCGGCCGCGTGGGTCGGAGCCGTGGGGCGGGATCTGGCGGCCCATCGCGGATCTTCAATCGTAATTGCGGGCGACCACCAGCCACCTTTCGTTCACGCCCTCGCCCATGCCATGAACGCGGCCCTGGGCAACGTCGGCAAGACAGTCGTGTACACCGAATCAATCGAAGTGAGCCCGGTTAACCAGCTCGAATCGCTTCGCGACCTCGTCAATGATTTGAACGCCGGCCACGTGGACCTCCTGGTCATCCTCGGCGGCAATCCCGTGTACGACGCGCCGGCCGATTTTGATTTTGCGACGGCGCTCCAAAAAGCAAAGCTGCGCGTTCACTCCGGCTTGTACCAGGATGAAACCGCCGAGCTTTGCCATTGGCACGCCCCCGCCGCCCATTCGCTGGAATCCTGGAGCGATGGCCGCGCCTTCGACGGCACCGTCGGAATCGTTCAGCCCTTGATTGCGCCGCTGTACGATAACCATTCGGCGCACGAAGTGATCGCTCTGTTCACCAGTGACTCCGGAAAGACCGGTCACGAACTGGTGCGCGGCTACTGGCAGAGCCAGCGCCCCGAAAAGGACAAGGCCTTCGAAGCGCTCTGGGAAACGTCTTTGCATGATGGATTGGTCGCCGGCTCGGCGCTGCCTGCCATTTCGGTTGCGCCGCATGCGGATTTCGTAAGCGTCGGCCAGTCAACAGCCGCGGGCGGTGATCCAAACGCGCTCGAGGCCGTCTTCCGTCCCGATCCTTCGATTGGCGACGGCGAGTTCTCGAACAACTCCTGGCTGCAGGAAACCCCGAAGCCCATTACGCGGCTTACCTGGGACAACGCCGTGATGATCGGTCCGGCCACCGCTCAGCAGCTCGGCGTCACGACCGGTGATTACGTGACTCTCACTCTCGCGGGCCGCCACCTTGACGCGGGCGTCTACATCGTGCCCGGCCACGCGGATAATTCCGTTACGCTGCATCTCGGTTTTGGCCGCGCTCGGGGCGGAAGCGTGGGCACCGGACCCGGTTTCAATTCGTATCTGGTGCGCGCCTCATCGGCGCCGTGGATCGCGCCCGGCGCGCAAATCGCGAAGACCGGCAAGAAATACTCCTTCGCATCCACTCAACAGCAATACAACATCGATCACGATGGTCATCAGGTGGACGAGGAAAGCACCGCCGCGATGGGCCAGGGCGGCGAGCACGGACGCGATCTCGTCCGGATCGCCACGATGGAGGAATTCCGCAAGGATCCCAGCTTCGCCAAGAATCCCGAGGAAGAAGACACCAAGAACCTCACGATATACCCCGGCTTCAAATACGATGGCTACGCTTGGGGTATGTCCATTGACCTGAACCGCTGCATTGGCTGCAACGCCTGCGTCGTCGCCTGCCAGTCGGAAAACAATATCGCGGTCGTGGGCAAGGATCAGGTGGAGCGCGGCCGTGCGATGCACTGGATTCGCATTGACACTTATTTCCGCGGGAACCTCGACAACCCCGAGATGTACTACGAGCCGCTGCCCTGCATGCAGTGCGAAAACGCGCCTTGCGAATATGTCTGCCCTGTCGGTGCCACCACGCACAACGCCGAGGGCTTGAACGACATGACCTATAACCGCTGCGTCGGCACGCGGTATTGCTCCAACAACTGCCCATATAAGGTCCGCCGGTTTAACTTCTATCTCTTCTCCGATTACAAGACGCCGAGCCTCTATGGCATGCGCAATCCGAACGTCACCGTGCGCAGCCGCGGAGTGATGGAGAAGTGCACCTACTGCGTGCAGCGGATCAATGCGGCAAAGATCCGGTCCGAGGAAGAGAATCGCCTGATCCGCGATGGCGAGATCATCACGGCGTGCCAGAGCGCCTGCCCGGCCGAAGCGATCGTGTTTGGGAACATCAACGATCCGAACAGCAAAGTTGCAAAACTCAAGGCGCAAACGCGCGATTACCGTTTGCTCGAGGATTTGAACACACGGCCGCGCACCACCTATCTCGCGCGCGTCCGCAATCCGAACCCGGAGATTCACGACTAGTTCATGGTCAAGAGGCGCATATACGGATTGATGGCTGAGTTCACGTCGCCGGAAGAAGTGCTGGCGGCGGCTCACACCACGCACGATGCGGGCTATCGCCGCATTGACGCGTTTTCGCCCATTCCGGTCGAGGGTCTCGCCGAGGCCGTGGGATTTGATTGGACGATTCTGCCGACGCTGGTTTTCTTCGGCGGTTTGGGCGGCGGATTGACCGGTTTCGGCATGTGCTGGTACGCAAACGTAATCAGCTTCCCGTTGAACATCGGCGGGAAGCCGTTCAATAGCTGGCCGATGTGGATTCCGATCACTTTCGAGCTGACGATTCTGGGCGCGGCCCTCACGGCCGTGTTTGGGATGCTGGCGCTCAATGGGCTGCCGACGCCGTATCATCCGACATTCAACGTCGAGCGATTCGCGGCGGCGTCCACCGACCGTTTTTTCCTGTGCATCAAGGCGCGGGACCAGAAATTCGATCTCGCGAAAACCAAGGCGTTTCTGGAAGGCTTGCATCCGAATGGGGTGTTCGAAGTTGAGGACTGAACTCGTTCCCGGCATCCCCGCCGCCCGCGGCAACGCGCGGTCCGCGTGCTCGCTCGTGCGCGTGGTCACTGTCGCGTGCATGGGCGCGGTCGCCATGCTGCTTCTCGGCTGCCGGATGGATATGCACATCCAGCCGAAATATCTGCCATACGAGCCGACCGACTTCTTCGGCGATGGCCGCTCGGAACGCCAGCCGGTTCCGGGCACGGTGGCGCGCGGGCAATTGCGCCTGGATGAGCTGATGTTCTCCGGCCGGGAAAACGGCGTCGTCGTGGACAAGTTTCCGTTTCCGATCACCCAGGCGGATCTCAATCGCGGCCGCGAACGCTACAACATCTATTGCACGCCCTGCCACGACTATTCGGGCACGGGCCGGGGCATGATCGTGCAGCGCGGATTCCCGCAGCCGCCTTCCTACCACATTCAGCGTCTGCGCGATGCGCCCGCCGGACATTTCTTTGAAGTGATGACCAACGGTTTTGGTGCGATGTATAGCTATGCGGCGCGCGTCGAGCCTGCCGATCGTTGGAGGATCGCGGCGTACATTCGCGTGCTGCAATTGAGCCGCAACGCCACGATTCAGGACGTGCCGGAAGCCGACCGCCAGAAGCTGACGCAGCAATCCGCCGGGCAAGCGTCGGGACAATCCATGGGGCAATCGCAATGAACTTGCCGGACACAGTTCCGCCGCGCATCGATCGCGTCCAGAAAATGGCGCTGGCGTGCGGCGCTGTCGCTCTGATCCTGGCCATTGCGCTGGGCTTTACGAATTGGCAGCAGTTCTTCCGTTCCTACCTCGTGGCTTATGTCTATTGGATGGTCTACGCGATGGGCAGTCTCGCAATCCTTCAGCTGCACCACATGACGGGCGGCCGCTGGGGCTACCCTATTCGCCGGATCCTGGAAGCCGGAACCCGGACCATACCGGTGATGACGGTCCTCTTTGTGCCCGTGCTGTTCGGCATGTCGCGGCTTTATCCCTGGATGCAGGCGGACTCGCTCGGAGACGATCCCGCGGGCGCCTTCAGGCGCGCCTATCTCTCGCCGCATTTTTTCATCTTGCGCGCGGTCATTTATTTCGCCGTCTGGAATTTGCTGGCGGGATTGCAGAACAAGTGGTCGGCCGAGCAGGATCGCACGGGAGATCTGATCCTCAAGGATCGCATGTCGAGTCTGGCTGCGCCGGGCACGGTGCTTTGGGCGATTACCTGGTCGTGGGCGATGATTGATTGGGTGATGACGCTCGAGCCGAACTGGTATTCGTCAATCTACGGAATGGTTTTTATGGTGATTTCGTGCTTGGCGGCGCTTTCGTTCTGCGTGGTCATGCTGCGCATGCTTAACGACTACGAGCCGCTACACGATTCCTACGACCCCGACCGATTGAACGACATTGGCAACCTGATGCTGGCATTCACACTGCTTTGGACTTACATGTCGTTTGCGCAGTTCTTGATTATCTGGTCGGGCAACTTGAAGCAGGAAATCCCTTGGTATATGACGCGCGCGTTCGGCCGGTGGGCCTTCATCGCCGTCGCGCTGCTGATTTTTCATTTCTTTGTGCCTTTCTTCATCTTGCTGCAGCGGAAGGTCAAGCGCCGCCTGGAAAAGCTTTCGGTCCTGGCCGCATGGATGCTGGTCATAACTCTGGTGGACGTCTACTGGCTGATCGTGCCATCCATTCAAAAGTCGGGTCCTCAAATCCACCTGACGGATATTCTCGCGCTCCTCGGTATAGGTGGCGTGTGGGTGGGCGCGTATATGGTGCAGCTGAAGAAAATGCCGCTGCTGCCGCTGCACGATCCGCGGTTTGAGGGCGTCTTGGAGCATCAGCATGGCGACTAAACACTCCAACAAGCCAAACGATCCCGTGGACACGAGCGCCGGCTGGGAGAAGCGCGACGTCAACATCAAGGGGCTGTTCCAATTCGCCTTCTGGATGGCTGTGGTGCTTGTGGTCACTCTGGTGGGGATGAGATTTACTTTCGCTTTCTACAAGAGGGTGGAGCCCCTCGGCCCGACGGCTTCACCCATGGTTAGTACGACTTACCGGATGATTCCATCCAAACCGCTCCTGCAGGTGCAGCCGCATCAAGAGCTCGAGGACTATTGCGCGGCGCAGCAACAGGACGTGAATACCTACGCCTGGGTGAATCAGTCGAGCGGCGTGGTGCGCATTCCGGTTGACCGCGCCATGGAATTGGTCCTGGCGAAGGGATTGCCGGCGCGCCCTGCCGCGGATGCAACCGCGTCCGGGTCATCCGCCGGAACTTCGTCCGCCGTGACGACGCCGACGGTTGCAGGCGAGACCGATATGGAAGGTCAGTGCGGCTACCTAACGGAACCGACCGAAGCGGATAAGGAACGAGAAGCAGCCGAGGCGGCTGAAGCAAAGTAGACGGGTTCGCGGTCACGCACAGCAGGTTTTAGAAACGAGAAAAGAGGATGGAGTTCCAGTGAAGTTTCACTTCAATTCGGCGCGAGCGTGGTTGGTGGGCGCGGCTCTAGTATTAGCGCTGCTCGCACATCCCCTCAAGGCCGCGGCGCAGTTCACCGACCCGACGCAGGGGATCGGCGTCCGCCCGGAACTTCTTAAGGAAGTCGGCGTTGACCAGAAACTCAACGACGAGATTCCGCTCAACCTCGCGTTTCGCGACGAGCATGGGAATCCGGTGGAGCTGGCGCAATTCTTCGCCGGCAAGCCGGTGATTCTCACCCTCGTCTATTACAACTGCCCCATGCTTTGCACGCAGGTGCTCAACGGGCTGGACCGCAGCCTGCAGCTGATCCCCATGGAGATTGGCAAGGATTTCAACGTCGTGACCGTGAGCATCGATCCCACCGACAGGCCCGCGATCGCCGAGGCCAAGCAGGCTATGTACGCGGGAATGTACCGGCGGCCGGGCGCCCAATACGGCTGGCACTTTCTCACGGGCGATGAACCGCAAATCAAGCAGTTGGCGGATGCCGTGGGTTTCCGCTACGCCTACGATCCCGATTCGAAGCAATACGCCCATGCCAGCGCCATCATGCTGCTGACGGCCGACGGAAAGATTTCGCGCTATTTTTACGGCGTTAGCTATCCGGAGCGCGATTTGCGCCTTGGTCTGGTGGAGGCATCGCAAGGAAAGATCGGCTCGCCGGTCGATCAGGTTTTGCTTTTTTGCTATCACTACGATCCCCACACCGGAAAATATGGCCTGCTGATTTCCCGCATGATTCAGTTGGGGGGTATCGCAACAGTCTTGATCGGCGGGATTTTTCTGATTGTGCTTTTCCGGGGCGAGCATTACGCGCTCCCCGGGCGTAGGGCGTGAAGCAGGCGCGAAAGCGCACGTTAGGCCTGCAAAGGATCGCAACGGAACGGTGATGATGGGCTTCCTTCAATCCGGATTGGATTCGCTACCGGGCGTGGCCGCCATGATGCAGTTCAAGCCGCCGGCGGCTTCTTCCATCGCCGATAGCGTGGACCAGCTGTATTTGATGCTGACCGGCATCACGATTTTCTTCAGCGTATTGATCTTCTCGATCATTTTCTATTTCATGCTGAAGTATCGCCGGAAATCGCCGGGCGAGTCGGGCACCGAAACTCACACGCCGATGATGCTCGAGCTGACCTGGACGATCATTCCCTCCTTGATCTGCGTCGTCCTGTTCGTATGGTCCTCGAGCCTGTACGTTCGCAACGGGCGTCCTCCCAACTCCTCGACGGAAATTTTCGTGATCGGCAAGCAGTGGATGTGGCACCTGCAGCATCCCGAGGGGCCGCGCGAGATCAACGAGCTCCATGTCCCCGTGGGCGTGCCCGTGAAGATAACCATGACTTCGCAGGACGTAATCCACGACTTCTACATTCCCGCGTTTCGCGTAAAGAAGGACGTGCTGCCCGGCCGATACTCGCAGATCTGGTTTCAGCCCACCGAGACGGGCACCTTCCATCTCTTTTGCGCGCAATACTGCGGCACGAATCACTCCCAGATGATCGGCTGGGTCTACGTGATGTCTCCCACCGACTATGCCACCTGGCTTGCGGGCGGCGAGAAAACGGAATCCATGGCGCAGCAGGGCGAGCGCTTGTTCAGCCAGTTTGGCTGCGGCAATTGCCACTCGCCGGAGGCGGCTGGCCACGCTCCTTCGCTCGCGGGAATATACGGCAAACCGGAAAAGACGCAGAACGGCGAAACGCGTGTTGTGGATGAAGACTTGATCCGGCAGGCCATTCTCGTTCCCAACTCCGTTCACTTGCCGAACTATCAGCCGATCATGCCGACCTATCAGGGGCAGATCGACGAGGAACAGATGCTCCAGCTGATCGCTTACGTGAAGTCGCTCGGCTCGGAAGAAAGGATGAACGGCAAATGAGCACGGCCATTGCAGAAGCAGAAATCCACGAAACGCCGGCCGAATCCGGCGTGAACTATCTCAACGTCACCTACGGCATCAAGTCGTGGCTGCTGACGCTGGACCACAAGCGCATCGGACTGCTGTACCTCGGCTCGATCACGCTGATGTTTTTCGTGGGCGGAATGGCGGCGGTTCTGATGCGCCTTCATCTGGTCGAGCCGCAGGGCGCGCTTTTCGAGCCGGAAACCTACAACAAGATGTTTTCAACGCACGGGATCATCATGGTGTTTTTCTTTCTGGTTCCGTCCATTCCGGCGACGCTTGGGAATTTCCTGATCCCCTTGATGATCGGGGCGCGCGACGTCGCCTTCCCGAAGCTGAATCTGATGAGCTGGTACCTTTATATTACCGGCGCGGCCTTCGCTCTCTATGCGACGCTTTCCGGCGGCGTGGACACCGGCTGGACGTTTTATCCGCCCTATAGCAGCTTGTACTCGCACACGCACGTTGTCACCGTGGCCCTGGGCGTTTTCATTGCCGGGTTTTCTTCCATCCTCACGGGGCTGAATTTTATCGTCACGATCCATAAGATGCGCGCGCCCGGCATGACCTGGTTCCGTCTGCCGCTCTTCATCTGGGCGATGTACGCCACCAGCCTCATTTTCGTCCTGGGAACGCCGGTCATCGCCATCACGCTTTTCTTGCTGGGCATGGAACGAATCCTGCATGTCGGGATATTCGATCCGTCCGTCGGCGGAGATCCGCTCCTGTTCCAGCATCTCTTCTGGTTCTATTCGCACCCCGCCGTGTACATCATGATTTTGCCCGGCATGGGAGTGGTCAGCGAATTGATCACCGCGTTTTCGCGAAAGAAGATTTTCGGCTACGCCTTCGTGGCGTTTTCCAGCTTGTCCATCGCCATAATCAGCTTCATCGTGTGGGGCCATCACATGTTCGTCACCGGCCAGTCCATCTACGCGGGTCTGGTCTTCTCCGTGTTGAGCTTCTTGGTCGCGATTCCTTCCGCGGTCAAGGTGTTCAACTGGACGGCCACGCTCTACAAGGGCTCGATTTCCTACGAAGCCCCGATGCTGTACGCGCTGGGCTTCATCGGACTCTTCACCATCGGCGGGCTGACGGGCTTGTTCCTGGCCGCGCTGGCGACAGACGTCCACCTGAACGGCACGTATTTCATCGTCGCGCATTTCCATTACGTGATGGTCGGCGGCGCCGTGATGGCCTACATGGGCGGGCTGCATTTCTGGTGGCCGAAGATTACGGGGCGCCTCTATCCGGACCTGTGGGCGCGCATCGCCGCGGCCATCATTTTCATCGGCTTTAACCTGACGTTCTTCCCGCAGTTTGTGCTTGGCTACCTGGGCATGCCCCGGCGCTACGCGATCTACCCCTCGGAATTTCAGGTGCTCAACGTGATGTCCTCCGCGGGCGCGTCGATCCTTGGCATCGGTTATATAATTCCGCTGATCTATTTTATATGGTCCATGCGATACGGCCCGCCGGCCGGCCCGAATCCGTGGGGCGCCAAGGGACTGGAGTGGACCACGCAATCGCCGCCTCTGACCGAGAATTTCGAGACAATTCCGATCGTGACCGAAGACGCATACAACTACCCATCCGAGGGGGCTCATGTCTGATCTAGCCACTCACGGGGCGCATCCGCAGGGGTTCGCGCACCAATTCGAGGACATCGAGCAGCAGCGCGATGCCGGGCGCCTGGGCATGTGGGTGTTCCTGGTCACGGAAATCCTGTTCTTCGGCGGCATGTTCACTTCGTACACCATCTATCGCGCTCTGCATCTCGAGTCGTTTGTTCAGGGCAGCCATCAGCTGATCGTCAAATTCGGCGCCACGAACACCGCTGTGCTGATCTTGAGCAGCTTGACGATGGCGCTCGCGATCCGCGCCGCGCAGACGGGCAAGAAGAAGGGTCAAATCATCTTCTGGCTGATCCTCACGATGATCCTTGGCGCCGCATTTATCGGAATCAAGCTCCGGTTTGAGTGGTACCGCGACTATACGGAAGGCCTCATTCCGGGCGTGCACTGGTTTTACAATGGCCCTCATGCTCCGGGCGTGAAGATGTTCATGTGCTTTTACTTCTTCATGACGGGTTTGCACGCGATCCACATGGTGGTTGGACTCGGTCTCCTGACGGTGCTGGTCATCATGACGGCGCGGAACAAGTTTTCTGCCGAATATTATTCGCCGCTCGAGATCAGCGGCTTGTACTGGCACTTCGTTGACATCGTTTGGATTTTTCTGTTCCCGCTGCTGTATTTGATTGGCGGCCGTTACTAGGGCGCTTCGAAGAGGAGTTGCGACTGATGTCCGACCACACCGAGCAGAGCGGCCACGCGGGACACATTGTCCCGGTCAGCACCTACCTTTTTGTTTTTCTGGCGCTGATGGTGGGCACCGCGCTTACCACCTGGATCGCGTACATCGACCTCGGCCGCTGGAACACGGTCGTCGCCCTCACGATTGCGGTCATCAAAATGGTGCTGGTCGTACTCTTCTTCATGCACGTGAAGTACGCCACCGGCCTGACCAGAGTGGTGATTCTGGCCGGCTTCTTCTGGCTCGGCATCATGATCACGCTGTCGTGCTCCGATGAGCTCACGCGCGGCTGGGAAATCGTTCCGCAGGGATGGAACATGATTGTCCCCATCGTCGCCCGCCTCTTCTAGCCGCGCTCCATCGATTTTCGACTTCCCGTCTCGGCGGTGCCAATCAATGATGGCTTCGTAGGGGCGCGGTCCGCCGCGGCGGACGCCCGGCAATGATGCTAGGCGAGTATTCCCAATTCCCCTAAACACCACGGTGCGCCCGGCGGTTTTGTGGCGCCGACTTCTCCTGAGCTGGGCCGAAGGGCTTCTCGCCGGCGCTGCGAAATTCACGCACGGCGATTTTGTAGGGGCATGCCATGCCCGGCGCGGCGTTGGCGATCGTTCGCCACGCTCACGATTTGAGCCGCGGTCAGCTCCCGCGAGATAGCGAATCCCCGCCAAGCATCATTGCCGGGCGCGGCATGCGGTGCCCCTACGGGAGAAGATTCGTGCGACGCGGAGACGGTTGCGGCATTGTATGCGATTTTGTGTCTTTAATTTTCCCTACGACTTGAATGCGCGGAAAGCGACGACGGCGTTCAGCCCGCCGAAAGCAAAGGAATTCGAAAGTGCCGCTCCAACCTGGAGGGTGCGCGCCTGATTCGGAATGTAATCGAGGTCGCATTCGGGATCGGGTTCGGTGAAATTAGCGGTGGGCGGCAAAATTCCGTGGTGGAGCGCGAGCACGGTGGCAATCGCCTCAAGCGCGCCGGCAGCGCCCAATGCGTGGCCGTGCATAGATTTCGTGGAACTGACGGCGAGCTTGTCCGCGTGCGCGCCAAAAACTTCGCGAATTGCCTTGGTTTCCACCGGATCGTTGCCTGCGGTGCCCGTCCCGTGCGCGTTGATGTAACCCACTTCTTCGGGCGCCATTCCCGCCTCGCGCAAAGCGCCGCGCATGGCCCTCGCCGGACCGTCCACGGTCGGCTGCGTCAAATGGTGCGCGTCGGACGTCATGCCCATGCCGCAAATTTCGGCGTAGATTCTTGCCCCGCGCGCCTGCGCCGCTTCGAGCGGCTCCAGAATCATCATCGCGCCGCCCTCGCCCAGAATCATGCCGCGGCGGTCCTTGCTGAAGGGGCGGCAGGTGTCCGGCGCGATCACGCGCATCGCCTCCCATGCCTTGAGCATGCCCACGGTGAAAATCGCTTCGGCGCCGCCCGTGACGGCGAGATCGGCCTCGCCATCGCGCACGAGTCGAAACGCCTGCCCGATGGCGTGGTTCGCCGATGAGCAGGCTGTCGAAACCGTATAGACGGGCCCTGCGAGTCCCAGGTCCATCGAAATGTGGCTCGCGCCCGCATTGGCCATGGTCTTCGGAATTGTGAGCGGGTGCACTCGGCCGCGTCCCTGCACCCACAGGTCCGCGAAGCCGGCCTCGATGGATGCCTGTCCTCCGACCGCGGAGCCGCAAACCACCGCTGCAAGCACGCGTTGCTCCGGCGATAGCTTGATCCCGGAATCGCGGAATGCCTCGCGCGCCGTGACGACGGAAAATTGCGCGAATCGGTCGAGTTGAGCGTCCTTGCCGCCCTCGAAGTGTTTCAGGGGGTCGAAGCCGTGGACCTGTGCGCCGTTCTGAAGCTTCAAACCTACGCCCGCGACATCGGCGACCTGCAGCTGCCCTATCCCCGAGCGGCCGGCGCATAGGGCTTTCCAGTTCTCCGCGAGATCGAGGCCGAGCGCTGAGATGATCCCCAACCCTGTGATAGCGACCCGGCGCGAGGCCATTCGTTAGACCGCCGGGCTGGCCGAGCCGACCGAAGGGTCGGGCGGGGAAGCTGCAAGGATCTTCTTGACGCCCTCGACGATGTCGTTGACGGTCTTGATGGAGCGAACATCGTCGTCTGGAATCGAGATCTTGAAGGCGTTTTCGAGTTCGAACAGAAGAGTGAAGACGTCGAGGGAGTCGATGCCCATTTCCTGGAGGTTGGTGTTCATCGTGATGTTCTCGACCGGGATGCGCTTCACGGTCGCGAGCGTGGCGATCACTTTTTCTGCTACCGCATCAGCCATCGAATTCACCCCCGTCGGCGAACCGCGGTTTTATCCGAGGCGAATTCCGCCGCAGATATCCGCACGGGACTAGATAGTTGCGTTTGTACAGACAGACCGTAGCCCATGGCACCCAAGGAATCAAATTCTAGCAGGAGTGCGTCCGGACGGGTGGGTCTTTTTCCGTGGCTGCCATGGGCGTGGTTTGCGGCCCTTCGCCCATGTGGTGCGATACACCTGCGGCGGTTCAGGGCGGCGAACGAGAGTCTGTGTGGCATACTACTATGAACGGGGGCGGAGCGGAAAATTCGGCCCGCTCGCCGCGTGGAACGCATGACATTTCGTAAGAAAATTCGCAAGAAACTGGCCGCCGCGCACCGCAGGATGCGCGAAGTGCAGAAGCTCGCGAAGGCCCTGGTCTCTACCCGCCATCCGCTGCTGGTCCATATCATTCCCATCCGGCGCTGCAATCTGGCCTGTACGTATTGCAACGAGTTCGACGATTTTTCGAAGCCCGTACCCATCGAGGAAATGTTCCACCGCATTGACCGGCTGGGCTCAATGGGCACCTCGGCGGTGACGATCAGCGGCGGCGAGCCTCTGCTTCATCCCGAACTCGACGCGGTCATCGCGCGCATCCGCAAGAATGGGATGCTCGCTGGCCTGATTACCAACGGATACCTGCTGGTGGCTGATCGCATCGAGCGCTTGAACCGCGCGGGACTTGAACATCTCCAGATCAGCATAGACAACGTGCAGCCGGACGACGTCTCGAAGAAAAGCCTCAAAGTTCTCGACCAGAAACTCTCGCTGCTCGCCGAACACGCCGAGTTTCACGTAAATATCAATTCGGTGCTCGGCAGCGGCGTCCGCAACCCGGAGGACGCGCTCACCGTGGCCCACCGCGCGCTCGCGTTGGGATTCACGTCCACAGTCGGGATTCTGCACGACGGCAATGGCCAGCTGCAGCCGCTCGGCACGCGCGAGAAAGAAATCTTCGAAGAGATCATGTCTCTCGGCAAGGAATCATTCACGCGCGTCAACGGATTCCAGCACAATATCGCCGCAGGACGCGAGAATCAGTGGCGCTGTCGCGCCGGTTCGCGCTATCTCTACATATGCGAGGACGGTCTGGTGCATTACTGCTCGCAGCAGCGCGGCTATCCGGGAATTCCGCTCGCCGAATACACCGCCGAGCAGCGCCAGCGCGAATTCCTTACCAAGAAGGGCTGCGCGCCACGCTGCACCGTGTCCTGCGTTCATCAGATCTCCGTGGTGGATGGGTGGCGCGCTCCGCAAACCCTCGACGGCGGCCCGTCAGCCGCTTCGGGATCTCTGGTCCAGGTCACCGGTCCCGCCGCGCGCGATTAGCGCGCTCGATCTCCCCAACGAGGAAATCGGCAGTCCCCATTCCGATTGTCCTTTCTGAATTTCGCAAAGGCGATATCATTTCCGCGAACGAGCCCACGGCCCACGGTCATGCTCAAGCGCTTATTTTCCCATTACATTGCCGGTGAAGTCCGGCCGATGCTGCGCCTGGCGATCCCTCTTGTGCTGGCCGAGCTCGGCTGGATGACCATGGCAGTCGTGGACACGATGATGGTCGGGCGTCAGTCGGATAGCGCGGTGGCAATCGGTGCCGTCAGCCTGGGGAGCATTAGCTACTACGTCGTAGCGATTTTCGGCACGGGGTTGATGCTGGGGCTCGACACGCTGGTTTCGCACTCTTATGGCGCGGGCGATATGCACGATGCTCACCGGTCGCTCGTGAACGGGGTTTATTTGAGCCTCGGCCTCGCGCCTATCCTCATGAGCGTCGTGCACCTCTGGGAGCCGGTGCTGCGTTCGCTCGCCATTCAGCCGTCTGTGCTGAACCAGGCGATTCCCTATCTGCGAGCGCTCAATTGGAGCACGCTGCCGCTCCTGCTCTATTTTGTCTTCCGGCGATACCTGCAGGGGATTGACTTGGCAAAGCCGGTGATGTTCTCGCTGGTTACCGCGAACCTCGTGAACGCGGCGGGAAATTGGGCGCTCATCTACGGCCATCTCGGGCATCGCGCGATGGGCACGGTTGGCTCGGGCTGGGCAACGTGCGCAGCGCGAACCTACATGGCCACGGTTCTGCTGGTATATTGCGTCTATTACGACCTGCGTTACAAGATCGGTCTGCGCCACGCCTCGCCGTGGCCGCATCTTCCGCGTGTATGGAGGCTTCTCAGTCTGGGATTCCCGGCGGCAATGCAGTTGGGGCTCGAGGTGGGTGTCTTCGCGGTGGCCACCGGGCTGATCGGCCGGCTGGGAGCAATTCCGCTCGCGAGCCACCAGATCGCGCTGAACACGGCGAGTTTCACGTATATGGTGCCGCTCGGGCTGGGCTCGGCCGCGGCAGTGCGCGTGGGACAGGCGCACGGCCGCCGCGATGCCCACGCGGCCAGCCGCGCCGGATGGACCGCGATCGCGATGGGCGCGAGCTTCATGACGTGCACTGCGCTGGTTTTTCTGCTGGCGCCGCGCGCGCTGGTGCGCATCTACACCCCCGATCCGGCGGTGATCAAGGCCGCGAGCGGGCTGCTCTTCGTCGCCGCGTTCTTCCAGCTATTTGACGGTTTGCAAGCCGTGGCCACGGGCGCGCTGCGCGGCGCGGGCGACACGCGCACCCCGATGATCTGGTCGTCAGCCCTTTACTGGCTGGTGGGGCTGCCCGTCGGCGCGTATCTTTGCTTCCGCGTCGGATGGGGCGCGGCGGGATTGTGGACGGGACTGTGTGTGGCATTGATCTTGATCGGATGCGCCCTGCTCCATTTCTGGCACCGCAGCGAAAAGCAATTTGCCGCAAGCACGCTTGCAGATTCGCTCACGCTTTGAGTCCTGGCGGAGAAAATTGCTCACCATCTACTGTGTTCTTGGGGGTCGGAGCTTTAGCTCCGACATAAGCCGCACAACACGAGAGGGGCCTCAGCCCCTGAGGAAAAAGTTTTTGTCGCTGTCGCATATTTGGGACACCACCCTGTTCCGCAATCTGTTGAGCCATCGGAAGCGCCGGTGATATCCTCACTTGGCGAAACGCAGCCAGAATCCAGCGCCGAGCTTGCGATTCTCGCTCTTGTCCGCCTGTAGTCGCGCGAACAACTATCTATCCGCCATGCGCTGTTCGATGAATCTCCGCGCCTGAAGATCAATGGCCGCCACCGCCGAATACGCTCATCCCCTGCCTCAGATTAATCCATGGCTCATCGCCGTCACGGTGATGATGGCGACGTTCATGGAGGTATTGGACACCAGCGTTGCGAACGTCTCACTGCCTCACATCGCGGGCAATCTTTCCGCCAGCGTGGACGAAAGCACCTGGGTTCTTACGTCCTATCTGGTCTCCAATGCGATCGTGCTGCCGCTGACCGGCTGGTTTTCCACCATGTTTGGCCGCAAGAGGTTCTTCATCGGATGCGTGGTGATTTTCACGCTCAGCTCTTTGCTCTGCGGGCTGGCGCCTTCGTTGCCGATGCTAGTGTTATTTCGCGTGATTCAGGGCGCTGGCGGCGGTGGAATGCAGCCAGTGTCGCAAGCGATCCTTGTGGACAGCTTTCCGCGCGCAAAGCAGGGAATGGCGATGGCCGTTTATGGGATGGGCGTCGTGGTGGCTCCCACGCTCGGTCCAACGCTCGGCGGTTGGATTACGGACAACTATTCCTGGCGATGGATTTTCCTGCTGAACGTGCCGGTCGGAATCATTTCCGTGCTGATGATTTCGGTCCTCATCGTTGACCCCAGGCACGCCATCCGCAAGACGTTCACGCAGGGACTGAAGATTGATTTCATTGGCCTCGGACTGCTGAGCGTCGGATTGGGATTTTTGCAGATCGTGCTGGACAAGGGACAGCGCGACGATTGGTTTGGTTCGCCGTTCATCGTTTGGGGCACGGTGATTTCTGTCACGTCGTTGATTGTTCTGGTGATCCGCGAGCTGAGTACGGAAAATCCCATCGTCGATTTGCACCTTTTTAAGGACCGGAACTTCGCGATTTCCACATTCATGATGTACACGCTGGGTTTCGTCCTGTATGGCACCACTCTGCTGCTTCCGCTTCTGATGCAAACGCTGATGGGTTACACCGCGATGGAAAGCGGACTCGTATTGCTGCCGGGAGGATTGGTTCTGCTCGGAATCTTACCCTTCGTGGGGATTCTCCTGGGGCGCTTTCAGCCGCGATGGATCGTCATCACCGGCCTCGTCGTGATGGCGACAGGATTATTCCAACTGTCCCATCTGAGTCTCTACGCGGGCGCGCGCTCGACGATTGTCGCCTGGATCATTTCGCGCATGGGCACTGCATTTCTTTTCGTGCCGATCAACGTGATGGCGTTTTACTTCGTGCCCAAAGGGAAGATGAACAACGCTTCGGGTTTGATCAATCTCGCCCGCAATATCGGCGCGAGCACGGGCATTTCGTTCGTGACCACGATGCTCGACCGTCGCGCGCAATTCCATCAGGACGTCCTGTCCGGCAATTTGCAGGGCACGAATCCCCATTTTCAGGGGGCGCTGCATCGGATCACGCACGCGTTGATGCTGCATGAGGCGGACTCCGTGCATGCGGCGATCCAGGCGCACGGTTTGGTTTATCAGGAGCTGCAGCGGCAGGCGATGATGCTTTCGTTCGTGGACAATTTTCGGACGATGGCCATTATTTGCGTCTTCGTGATTCCGTTGATGCTGGTGATGAAAGGCCGCAAGTAAGCCCGTCATCTCCCCTTTACGAAGACCGCCGCGCCAGAATCTTGGTGAACGATCCGACCCGGAGTTCCTCCTGCGTCAGCCCGGTCAGCGTTTGCACCTCGTCCGCCGTCAAAGCGCCGCAATGCGCCGCCTGGAGAAAAAAGTTCAGCAGGCCCTGCACCATGGCGGCATCGTCGAACACTTGACCGATGCGCGTAGCCTGCGCGGCCTTCTCGATGAAATTGCGGAGGCGCGCTGCGGATGAATCCAGATTTTCAAGAAAAAAAGAATAGACAGCCGCAAAACGCGCGGGCAGCTGCGCCGGATGCAGGTCCCAACCCTGGTAGAACCCGAGTTCGAAGGCGCGGCGGACGTGCTCGAATTGCAGCTTCCAACCGAGATGAACGGTCGCGCGGTTTTCCTCGATTTGCCGCGTGGTCAGCACGCCTCCGTCCTTGGCAGCGCGGTATGGCGGAATCGGAAGAATATTCAGCGGGCCGTCGGCGATACGTATCCCCGTTCCCGCAAGCGCTACCTGCATCACTTGTCGCGCGAAATCGGAGGCGGGATGCGTGCCCGCCTGGCGCGGCGCCGCGATGCCCACGGAGGAGGTGTAATCGTACGGGCCGAAGTGCGCCGCCACGCAGCGCCCTCGCGCCGCGCCCACCAGCGGCAGCAGATTGGCTTCCCCTCGCTCGTTGAAAATGGATTGCGGCGTTTCGATCATCAGCTCGATTCGAAGCGCACCGGGCTCCAGATCAAGCATCGGTTCCAGACGCGAGCAGATATCGGCGAGCGCCGCGACTTCGTCCGGCAGCGTGACCTTGGGCAGCGTGATGCAGAAATGTTTTGGCAACGCGCCGCGTGATTTCGCGGCCAGCTCCGTCAGGAAAATATCCAGTGTGCGGATGCTGCGCTCTCGAAGCTCTTCGGTGAAAGGCTTGATGCGAATGCCGATGAACGGCGGCAGCTCGCCCGAGTTCATTCCGGCGCTCACTTCGTCGGCTGCCGACGCGGCGTGACCGTCCTCTTCATCATCCGGGCGATTGCCGTATCCATCCTCGAAATCGAGCCGGAAATCCTCGATGGGTTCCAGCCGGAGTTTTTCCCGCACGCGGCGATACACAGTGTCCGCGAGCCATGCCGGGCGATTTTCGCGACGCACCGCCTGCGGATCGGTTTCGATGGACTTGGCGATGGAGGCAATGGCGTCGGATGAAGTCGGCAGCCGATCCGATCCCGGCAATCCAATCGCTCTAGCGAAGACCGCGAAATCCGGTGCGTATTCTTCCAGAGATCGCAGCGCGAGATCGCCCAGCCGGCGCGTTGTACCGGCGCGGAACAAATGCGCTCCGCCGTACACCACGTGAATCGGTTGGCGCTCTCCGGATGGGCCAGGATAGCGCCGCTGAAATGCCTTGTGGGCCTGCTCGAGCCGCGTGGCAATTTCGTGAAGCGATTCCGGTGGCAGCGTTCTCTTCATGAAGGCCTCGCGCGATCGTTGCAACACTCTGACAAATTTCGGCCATCACTTTCCGAAGGTGCGATTCCGGGTTGTCCGAAAGTACGGGACAGGATACATTTGTTTATCCGGGGGCGGAAGTTCCAAGGCGCACATAACGAGCGTGGGCCGGTGTATGGCGGCCTGCGGCTCTGGCCAGGTTTTGTGTGCGTCACTGAAGGACAAAAAAGACGGAATCAATGTTCGAAAGAATCCTCATTGTTGACGATGAATCGGCCTCGCGAATCCCGCTGGCAACTCTGTTGCGACGCGAGGGCTACGAGGTGCGCGACGTGGGTGAGGGCGGTGCTGCCCTCACCGAGTGCGCGTCGTTTCGTCCGGACCTGATCCTTCTGGATGTCATGATGCCCGGCGTGGACGGCCTCGAGGTCTGCCGGCGCATCAAGGCGACGCCGGAAACGCGGCTCACGCCGGTGGTTCTTATCACCGGACTTTCCGCAACCGAAGACCGCATCAAGGGCATCAACTCTGGCGCCGACGATTTTCTCAGCAAGCCAATTGACTTCAACGAACTCCTGGCGCGGACGCGCTCGCTGCTGCGCTTGAAGCAGTACACCGATGAGCTCGAGAGTGCCGAAGGCGTGCTGTTCAGCCTGGCGCAGAGCATCGAAGCGCGCGATCCCTACACCTCGGGACACTGCGAACGCCTGGCCGAAGTGTCGTCGCGGCTCGGGCAAAAGTTAGGTCTGCCGGAAGAGGAGATCAAGGCGCTGCGCCGCGCCGGAATTGTGCACGACATCGGCAAGGTAGTCGTTCCGGACGCGATTTTGCTGAAGCCAGGGCCGCTCTCCGCGGTCGAGACTGAAGTGATGCGAAAGCACCCCGTGGTGGGGGAACGCATTTGCGCGCCGCTCAGGACCTTTGGTTTGGTCCTTCCGATCATCCGCCATCACCACGAACGCCACGATGGCTCAGGTTATCCCGACGGTCTGCGCGGCGACGAGATTCCCCTGACCGCCGCCATTCTGCAACTGGCGGACGTTTACGACGCCCTGACGACCGACCGGCCCTACCGCAAGGCTTCTTCGCCGGAGTTCGCTCTGCAAATCATGGACGAAGAAGCCACGCGGGGCTGGTGGGACCGCAACTTGTTCGACGATTTCCGCGCCATGATTGGCAGTGGGCACCTGGCATCGCACAGGTTCGGCAAAGTCGCCAGATAGTCCGGCTTTTTTCATGATGCGCGATTCGTACCAGCGCCGTTGGGTCGTCTACGCAGGGGCATGATATACCGCGGCCCTACACAACTCTTCCGATCCGCTCCGTTCCCGCATAAACCACGAAGCGCCGGCCGCGCAAAAATCCAATCAGGGTCTGTCCGAGTTCGCGCGCAAGCTGAACCGCCAGGCTTGATGGCGCCGAAACCGACGCGACCACCGGCAGACCGGCCACAATCGCCTTCTGCACGATCTCGAAGCCTCCGCGCCCGCTGACCAGCAGAACCGTTTCGCTCAGCGGAACGCGCTCCTCCAGCAGCGCCCAGCCGATCACTTTGTCCACCGCGTTGTGCCGGCCGATGTCCTCCCGCAGCACGAGCAATTCGCCGGCAGCATCGAAAAGCCCTGCAGCGTGCAGGCCGCCCGTGCGCCCAAAAACGGCTTGCGACGCTCGCAGTGTTTCCGGTAAACGGACGAGAACCTCAGGGTCGAAGCGGAAATCCGGATTGGGCGGCTGAAGAGTTCGCGCCCGGACCGAGTCAATCGAAGCCTTCCCGCATATGCCGCAGCTCGACGCCGCGAAAAAATGCCGCCGCATTTTTTCGAAGTCAGGCGCCGATTCCGGCGCCAGCTTCGCCAGCACTACGTTCCCCAGATTCTCCGCGGCTGTGCCCGCATCACCTTCGAGAGCTTCGAGCGCGAGGATTTGCGCGCGGCGCTGGACCAGGCCCTCGGTGAACAGAAATCCCGCCGCCAATTCGAGGTCGTGCCCCGGCGTGCGCATCGTGACGCTGAGCGGATCTGCGCCGATGCGGATTTCCAGTGGCTCCTCGGCGGCTAGATAGTCTTCCTTCCGTCGAATCGCGCCGTCGTCCCACTCGGATACCTGTGTCAGATCAACGCTGCGGGGTTTTCGAGCCAAGAAACTTTCTCCGAATGCAATTAATCAATGTCCGCTCAGATGGACCGTCAAGCATACATCCGGGATGCCGCGCGCGCCGCTCCTAAAAACGGATCTGGCTCGTCCCGAAGGAATCGGGACGAGCCAGGGGGGCGTTGCTTGGTGAGTGGACTGCGGGGATTCTCCGTCTAGTGATGAAACCCGACGGCCACCACCTGCCCGGTCAGCGGATTGAGGAACACGGGCGGGTTGGTGTTGAATGCGTTGAAATCAAACATGCTCTCGACAGAGCCCGCCACTACGTCGAAGGATCCGTTTCCGATTCGAGGAAGTCCCCAATTGTCTTCGATAAACCGGACAACGGAACTTTGATCGAGCACGGAGTGATCCACGAAGTTCGCCTTCGCGAATGGCGAGATCACCAGAAAAGGCAGCCGTGGACCATATCCGCACCGTGCTTGAATTCCCTCCAGAGAATTGACTCCCGCGCCGCATGAGCTCGGACCCGTCAGCGCGTCCGACGTGGAAGACGATTGATTGACGATCGGTCCGATCACATGGTCGAACCAACCGTCGGAATCGTCCCAGTCAATAATGACGGCCGTTTCGTTCCATTCCGGCAGAGACTCCAGGAAGTTTATCGTGTTGATGATGAAATCCTGCTCGTCGAGCGGGGAGGAATTATTCGGATGCCCGTCCTGTGCGCGGTTGGCCTTCAGGTAGCTGACTGCCGGCAAGTTTCCGGCCAGCGCCGCCTTCTGGAAGTAGCTGAGGTCGTACTCGTGATTCGCAGGACCGTTGTGGCCGATTTCAGAAAGGTTGGCTGGCGGTGTGTGATGCGGGTTCGAGGTGCTGGCATAATATTCAAACGGATTATGATGGGCGCTGTAAGCGGCCTCCGGCGTGCCATCCAATCGGTTGGTGGTCGTGTTGCAGGCCGCGACTCCATTCGTAACCGCGGAGGGTGTAAACCCGCCCTGGAACCAGCCCCACGTGATTCCCTTGGCGTTCAATAGATCTCCGATGTTCTTGTTGCTGCTGGACATTCCGAATTTCGAAGTCGGCGAGCTGCAATCATCGTAGAACCCGTCGGCATCGCTGACGTCGCTGTCGGCGACCACAACTCCGGCGACCCCAATCTGAGCGCTGGGGTCAACGTTGCCCGTCATTCCCGAAATCACGTTAATCGCACCGGGAGTTGACGGACCGAAATTTGTGTCGAACGCATTATCGTCCATCGCGAAAAATTGGGCGTAATTCCACAGGCCCGTCACCGTGTTCCCGTCGTAATATCCCATCACGATTCCCGCTTTTAGCGGCGCCAGGTTGGGGTATGTCGCCACGGTGCACGGGCTCGCGGTGAATTCCGGAAATTTGTCCATCAAGCCGCTATCGAAGGCCTGCTGCTCCGGCGTGTAATCGTGGTTTTGGTCGCATGTATAGTTCTGGCTGGGATCGAGACGGAAAGGCGGGTACGTGTTTCCCGTCGCATCTTCATTGTGATTCTGTGCGATCAGCCCTTGCGTCAGTCCATTCACGCTCGGAGTGTTCGGCGCCGCGTTGAATGGAGTTTCGCCTTTCGGATTCGTGGCTACCGGATACGTCGCAAAATAATGGTCGAACGAAACATTTTCCTGGAAGATAACGACCAGGTGCTTGATCGGCGTGGTCGTGGCGAATCCGCCGAAACCGTTTCCGATCTGCTGATTTTCTTCGTTCGCCATCAGGCCGGTAGGCGTAACGAGCGCGAGATTTGCCGCGAGCAAAACGGCCGCCATGCAGCGAAGGTTCTTCCCGATCATGAATTCTCCTTGTAACAAGATGTGGCGCTTGCATTCGCGTCTGGCGTGGAGACTCGCGGGCGTTGCACCCGCCGGCGAGTCGTCGAAATCAAACGCGTGCACAACGTGGATACGCGAGCGTTGTTATTCCACGATGACACGCGCGTTAATTCTGACTGCCGCCGCAAGGCATCCGATGTAACAATTTTATTTCTTCGCATCTTGCGCGCGAGGCGCCACGCGGATCGTTCCCATCATTCCGCCGTCCTCGTGTTCCAGCAGGTGACAGTGATACAGGAACGTGCCGACCGCGTTTGGATCCCGGAAGTCCATGCGCAGCTTCACCATTGGATACACGGCGCTCTTTCCGTCCCAGAACGGCACGTTCACGGTGTCGCGCAGGAAAGGCTCGTCCACCGGCAGGCCAAACCAGTCCAGAAGCATGAAGTGAATCTGATGAATGTGAAAATCGTGTAACTCCTGCGTGCGGTTCTCGATGATCCAGTCTTCGACGTCGCCTTGCTGCACCGTGATATTAGGCGTCGTTGCATTCATGTCGTATGGTTTCGGTGTTTGGCCCTCCACGGTCAGCATAAATGTGGTGGGACTGTTCGGGTCGTTGGGATCCTGCAGCGTTTCAGAAAAATATAGCTTCCGCGTGCGCACTGGCTTGACGTCCCCGATCCACGTCGAAGTTGGCGGTGGAAGCGGTTGCGGCGAGGTCGCCAGCCTCGATCGCGGCTCGGGTGCATCAGCGGACGCAACGATCGTCGCCAGCGGCCGTACGGGATCGTTTTCGCCGCCGACGCCCGTATTTACGCTGCGCGTCACGAGCGTGCCCTTCATGCCATCCGGCGGTCCTTTCACCACAAATTCAATCCGGCCGCCCGGGGGAACTCCCACGTGGCTAACCCAAATCGCTCGATTGCCCGGCGCACCGTTTTCGTTTATGGGCACGCCATCCAGCGCCACCACGCCGAGCGCCTGCGCCGCATTCCCGAACATCACTTGCAAATTCAAATATGTGATAGCCGATGCGTTCAGCACCCGCCACAGCTGCCGCTCCGCGGGCCTCATCGCGATCACCGCGGGGGGGTAATCTGGATACGGGACTGGAACGAAATTGAGCGACAGGTCTTTTGCGGGCTTCCCTGTCCCGGTTCCTGTGTTCATCGCGTCGCCTTCGGCGTCCACATTGACCGGCGGCAGCGGGACAGAACCCGTTTGCGTCGGCGCGGCGTTGGGGTTCACCAAATCCTGGTCGCGAATGATCATCACCCGCTCGGGCAATCCGGCCAATTCGCGATTTGTGCGTTCGATTCCTTCGACGATCATTGCGCCGGACGCTCCACCCAGCACTTGCGCCTTCGTGAAGCCGTGAATATGCGGGTGATACCAATACAAGCCCGGTGGCTCGTCGGCCGGAATCTGGAAGCGATATTCAAACGGCGGGTCGCCCGGCTGAATCATCGTGTTAAGAACGTCGTCTTGGTGGCAAACCGCCGGCACCGTGAGGCCGTGGAAATGGATATTGGTCGAGTCCGACGTCATCTTTGCGCTCGCGCATGGGTCTGCCACCGCCATGGACATCGAATCGCCCCCTGCGCCCATGTCCATCGGTGCCGCCGACTTCCCAGTCGCCACTGATTTGGATCGCGATGTCGTCAGTTCATTCTTCAGCCGGAGGACCAGCGTGTCGCCCGGCTTCAAGCGCAGCGTGGGCGCTTGGCCGCCGTCCTTGGACACGTAGCAATAGCGAGTCTCGCCGTCGGCGCCCGTGAAATTTCGGTAGGCCAATTCAACTTCCAGCACGCCATTTTCGCTGCGAAGGTCCGGGGGTTCGGGCACAGCGCTGCCCGCAGCGGGACGGGGACAAAGGTCCGGCGCGGCATTCTGCGCCGTCGCGCGCGCCGGATAGCACGCGAGCACAGCGATAATGAGCAGGCAAAGTCGTGGCATTCGCACTCGCGCCCTAGTTCACACGTATACTGCCCCAGGATATCCACCGATTGTTAGGATTCTGTGACGCCGCAGTGAATAACGCCGTCGGCCCTATCTGGATTCCCCTACCTTGATTGCCTTGGCGCAGGGTACGGCGAGTCTGTACGCCTTCTCAGTATTCTCTGCGCAGTCTCTGTGTCCTCTGTGGTAAGCCTCAGGTTTGTCGTTCCTTGCCTTTCCGTCGGATCAGCACGGTGAAATGACACCACGACCCGTCGGCCCCCTCCCTTGCCTGTTCTCGACCCTTGCTGCTACACTGTCGCGGCAAGAGCTGGACTGCCGCTCCTGCCATACTTCATCTAGAAGGTTTATCCATGTCTGGACACTCGAAATGGGCCACAATCAAGCACAAGAAGGCGGCGACCGACGCTCGCCGCGGCAAGGTTTTCACCAAGGTCATTCGAGAATTGACCATTGCCACCCGCACCGGCGGCGCTGATCCGGTCACCAACCCGCGTCTCCGCACGGCTATTCTGACCGCCAAGGCCGAGAATATGCCCAATGACAATATCGAGCGCGCCATCCAGCGCGGCGCAGGCACACTCGAGGGCGAGACCCTCGACGAGGTGACCTTCGAGGGCTACGGCCCCGGCGGCGTCGGCGTGCTGGTTCAGGTAGTCACCAACAATCGCAACCGAATCGTCAGCGAAGTCCGGCACATGTTTTCGAAAAACGGCGGCAACATGGCCGAGACCGGAGCAGTCGGATGGATGTTCCAGCGCAAAGGCGACATCGTCGTTCCCAAGGAGCAGGCGGACGAAGACAAGATGCTGGGCATCGTGCTCGACGCCGGCGCGGACGATCTTCGCGATGATACTTCTTTCTGGGAAGTAACCACGCCGCCCGAGGCCATGGAAAAAGTCCGCGAGGCTCTCGTCGCTGCCGGAATTACTCCCTCTTCCGCCGAAGTTGCCTTCGTGCCGCAGAACCACGTCAAGCTCACCGGCGCGCAGGCGCAACAGATGCTGCGGATGGTCGAAACGCTGGAAGATCACGACGATGTCCAGCACGTCTACGCGAACTTTGATATCGATGAAAAGGAAATCCAGGCGGCGATGGCTGGGTAGTTTGCATCGCGCAGCGCGTCATCGAGAAAACACTTCCCTCCGGTTCCGGCCCGCACGTACACTTGTGCCCGTCACCATGACTTTCCATCCTCTTCCTTCGGGTTCCGATGGACGCAAGCTGCGCGTGCTGGGCGTGGATCCAGCCGTCGCGGGCGCTACCGGCTATGGAGTCATCGAAATTGATGGCAAGCACGCGCGGCTCATGCGATTCGGAGCCTTAAGGCTCCCGGCACGCGTCACTTTCGCCGTCCGCCTCCGCGAAATCCACTTCTTGATTTCCGGGCTTGTCGAGCAATTCGCGCCGGACGCCGTGGCCGTCGAATCCGTGTTCACGGCGTTGAATATCAGGACGGCCCTGAAGCTCGCGGAAATGCGCGGCGTCGTCCTGCTGGCCGCCGCACAGGCCCAGATTCCGGCGCACAGCTATTCGCCGCGGGAAGTAAAGGCCAGCGTCGCTGGATTCGGTGGCGCTTCCAAGCAGCAGATTCAGCAGATGGTGAAATCCATTCTCGATCTTCCCACTTGCCCTGAGCCCGCTGATGCCTCCGACGCCCTGGCCGTGGCGCTTTGCCACGCGCAAGCCTCTCGTGCGCGGGATCGGCTGGCGGCATCGGTCGGGCGCGTGCGTGTCTCTATGCTTGCGGGCAGCGTTTCCGCCGCGTCGCGCATCTCCATCCCTCGCGGAAGATGAGTCCCTCGTCGCTCCATCGCTGGCTCCTGGCTCTGGCAGTCTCCGTCTGCGTTTTCGCCGGAACGGCCGCTTCGGCGGCTGCAGGCGCCCGCGTTTCCGCGGCCAACGCCACGGTAACGTTTCGCAAGATTTTCAAATCGAGCTATCCGGAGTTCGTGGAAATCAAAGTGAACCAGTCTGGCGCCGGCACGTACGACATACGCCAGCTCAACGAGGAATCAAACCCGCGGGCCATGCAGATTGACGCACCCCTCGTGCAGTCCATATTCGATATCGCCGCCAGGCTCCACAACTTCGACGGCTTGGATCTGGAAATGCACCGCCGGATCGCGAACCTCGGCGAAAAGACGTTCGTCTTCGATCGCGGCGCCGAGTCTCACCGCGTCACCTTCAACTACACCCTCAATCGGGATGCCGCGGAGCTACTCGGCATTTTCGAAGGACTCGCGCGCCAGCAGACCGATCTTTCCGATCTCGACCGCACCATGCGTTACGACCCTCTCGGCGTCAACGACATCCTCCTTCAGATCGAGAAGGATTTGGACCACAAGCTGCTTCCCGAGCCCGGGCAATTCCTTCCGCCGCTGGATCGCGTGGCCGCGGATCAGCACTTCATAGATATCGCCCGCGACCGCGCCCGAAAACTCGCCGGCCGCATTCGTTCCGCGCCTTGAACGGGGGTTGCAATTATTGCAACTTTCGACAGAATCCCATCCATCCCCCGCAGCACCTGCTAGCATCTCAGCTATCCGAAACAGCGAATTCGGCCCCGAAAGATATTTGAGCGATGCGCGAAATCATAACCGATCAATATGCCGCTAGCCGTTTTTGCCGTTTCTTCGCTCGGCGCTCATCCATTCTTTCGGAACTTTTAAATCATCGGACGGTAATAATGACTATGCTATTCAAATACAAGTTTCCGACCGCGTTGTTGTTTGTTCTCGCTTGCCTGTCCTTTCTTCCTGCCGGCGCCTCCGCGCAGACAGCCAACATCCAGTCGCGCATCACGCAGCAGGTGAACGACTCCCAGCGGACGGTGTTGCGCGGCAATACACACCCGCTCGCCCGCCCGCAGTACGACCACGGCTCGGCGCCCGCGAGCATGGAGCTGAACCGCATGATGCTGGTTCTGAAGCGCAG
>PMUS01000050.1 GCA_003166795.1 Acidobacteriota bacterium
TTCAAATCCGCGCGCCCCGACCATTTATTTCTCCGTTTTCAATTTGCTCGTGCTGATCCTGTTCGCGTCCCCTAGGGCTTAGGAAGCGGAACGGCGAAGATTCTAAACGTTCCCGGATATTTGTCTTTCATCGCCGGGTCCTGCATGTAATTCAGTTTCCCCTCAACGACCCAGGCCATACCCTTTGTGGCCGTCACGCCGGGCGTGCCCGCCATCCCTTCTTTCAAGGTCTGGAGCACGACGCTCTGCATTTCAGGACCCGAGAATGTAACGACGGACATTTTCCCGGAGTTCTCGGCCAGCAATAACCGTTGCTTGCCGATCGCTCGCATTCCGTCCGGACGATCGAGTGGCCGGGGAAGCTTGAGTTCGATAATTTTTGTCGCCTTTCCGTCCAACCCGAGATCGAGGCGCAGCAATTTGCCCGCCGTCACGCTATTCACGTACAGCGTCGTTTTGTCACCGAATGCTAGTCCGTCAGCTCCGGCCAGAAGCGGATCCTTGGCGGCAATTTCCAGAGAGGTCGCGCCGGGCTTCAACATCAGCACGCTGCCCTGGCGCGTGTCGGTTACGTATGCAGTACGGTCCGCTCCTACCGCGATGTCGTTGCAAAGAGTTCCGTCGCCGGGCAACACGAAGGAATTCTTCGGCGCGCCAGTCTTCAAATCGAAAGTCTTGACGGCTGTTGCTTCACCGGCCGGGCCAAGTTTATTTGAGCAAACCCACAGCAGCTTGTTCTTCTCGTCGGCGAAAACTCCGAGGATGGAGTTCAGACCTGCCGTTCCGGGCTTGATCCACTCCGCCGCCGTAGTCGTTCCTGGCGCGATCCGCATCACGTTGCCGTGACCCAGGCTGCCAACGATCAAAGTTCCGTCGGACGTGGAGGTAATACTCTCCGGAAACACGCGCGTGCCGGGAAGCGTGATCTCCGTCACCTTTTGCGCCGCGAACGTTCCCCCCGCCACCGCGAGCAACGCGGCAATCCACACCCCGCCGAGCATCGGTTTTCGATATTTTAGTCGCTTCACGTTTCCTCCGTCCCCTCTACCAGGCATACAGGTTCCTCAGCCGCCGGAAGCGGAATGTATCACAATAGCCTCGATGCGTACTGCTATTGCGGTCATAATCGAACCGAATCGCATGTCGCATCAAAGCTCTCAAAACGCGCCTGAGCTTGCGGGAAACTCCGCGCGGCATCGCAAAACGATGGGCGCCAGAGTTAGAATCCATTCGCAGGATTGCTTGGCGGCGATGGTTGCGGGGACAAAGGGATCTGGGAGGTGGCGTGATGTCAGCGACAGCTTTCGACAAATCGGCCCCGAGGAAACCACTGCCAGTGCGCAATCCGCGCACCGGCGAAATAGACATGTACATCACGCCGCCATCGTCCGAGGAGATCGCGGCTACTTGCGCGCGATTGAGAAAGGCGCAAGAAGCGTGGGGCAGGGCGCCGCTCGATCATCGCATCGGCGTGATGAAGAAATGGGCGGATCGCCTGCAGGCGCACCGCGCCGCACTGATCGAAGCGGATTCCGTTGATACAGGCTACGGCCAGATTTCGCGGGTCGCCCCGGATATGGTGATCGGAAGCGTCCTGCGCATGTGTGCAATTGCCCCCGCCATCTTCGAGCGGTCGCATCGCGCGGGCAATTCGCCCGGCGCGCCGAATGTCGCTTATCGCACGAATCTGCGACCTTATCCTTTGGCCGGAATCATCGGGCCATGGAACGCGCCACTGATGCTCTCGACGGTGCACGCGGTCCCCGCGCTATTCGCGGGTTGTGCCGTGATCGTCAAGCCGAGCGAGGTCACGCCGCGATTTGTGAAGCCCATGATGGAGACGATCCGTGAAACACCCGAACTCGCCGAAGTGTTCACATTCGTCGTGGGCGATGGCGAGACAGGACAGGCAATCGTGGACAACGTGGACATCGTGAGCTTTACGGGAAGTGTCCCCAATGGCCGGAAAGTCGCGGAAGCCTGCGCGAAGCGATTTATTCCCTCCATTCTCGAACTGGGCGGCAAAGATCCGGTGATCGTCACCCAGACAGCGGATTTGCAGAAGGCCGCCACAGCCGTCCTGCGCGGCGCGGTCACCAGCACTGGGCAAGTCTGCTTTTCCATTGAACGGATTTACGTGCAAGAGAAAGTGCACGATGCCTTCGTCGATCTTTTGGTCAGGGAAGCCGAGCGCGTCGAATTGAATTATCCCGACCCCAATCGTGGCCAGATTGGACCGTTCATCGCCGAGCGGCAGGCGGCTGTCGTTGACGATCATCTCGACGACGCCGTGCGCCAGGGAGCCAAAATCCGAACGGGCGGCAAGAGCGAGAACCTGGGTGGCGGACTTTACATGCGTCCGACGGTTTTAACGGACGTCACCCACGATATGAAGATCATGAAGGATGAGACATTTGGACCGGTCATGCCTGTGATGAAGTACTCCAGCGAGGACGACGCCGTGCGGCTTGCCAACGACACTTATTTCGGCCTCTCCGCTGCGGTAATAGCGGGCGCCGAGGATGAAGCCCGGCGCATCGCCGACCGGCTCGACGCTGGAACGGTGAGCGTACAGGATACATTTCTGACATTTGCGGGCTTCGGCGCGGGCTTGCAACCGGATGCCTTCAAGTTTTCGGGAATGGGCAGCCGCTCGGGAATTTTGGCTTTTCTGCGAACTCAGTCTGTGCTGACGAATACGGCCGAGCCAGCCTGTATTATTGACGAAGAGCTGAAAGCTGTTCGCTAGGTTTCCTGCCGGCGATTCCATCGCGTAGTCACGAGCACGACACGCAGATTTGTGGTAAGTCGCCTTGACATAACCGTGCGAAGCGTATTAAACCGTTTATGCAGAGAAGTTTGCTGGGCAACTATTGCCACGGCGAAATACGGTGTTCCGTTGACGAGGCTAGCTTGATTCAGTGCGAATACCGCTTCGAGAATTTCAATGCGCGCGGTGATGAAGACTACCTTAATCAGTTCGCGCGTCGATTGGACGAACTGTTTCGAGTCGGTTGGACCGCACCGGAAGTGAATAGAGACCCGGCTTTCAAAGGCTGGTGGCAACTCTGCCTCGTCAAAGCCGACGGTTTGGATTTTGCGAAACCTCCGTCGCGATCTTGATTTGGATCACCGTATTTGGTACAGACCGTGAGATGGGGTCTGTTAACCTGCGAATTGGGGGGATTACCACCGATGAAACGCTTCTTTAGCGCCGCCTTGGCCGTGCTCAGCATTCTACTGATTCTCGTTTTCGTCTCGGGCAAGGAGTATGCCGGAGGCCGCGATGGAGCTTCCGGGAACGGGCCTGCGGACGTAAGCCCGTTCACTGATTTCCACGGCGAAGCTCCGGGCAACGTTCACCACATCACCGTGGCAGATCTGCCGGCGCCATACGCCACCAAGTCCGCCGCGATCTTCACTCCGCCGATCCCTCAGCCCGCCGATGCGTGGCCCAAGGCGCCGGCCGGCTTCAAGGTGGAACGCTTTGCCGAAAAACTCAACAATCCCCGCCTGATTCAGCGAGCGCCGAATGGCGATCTGTTCGTCGTGGAGACGTATCCGGGGAAGGTGCTGGTTTTTCGCGGCATAACCGCCGATGGAAAGCCCCAACAGACCGAAGAGTTCACCAGCGGCCTGACGCTTCCTTTCGGGCTGGCGTTTTATCCACCCGGGCCGAATCCGCGATATCTGTACGTTGGTAACACAGACTCCATCGTCCGCTTTCCTTATCACAATGGTGATATGAAGGCGACCGGCCCTTCGGAGGTGATCGTACCCAACCTTCCCGCGGGAAGCGTCCCGGGGCAACCGGCCAAACCCGGCACGGGCGGGCACTTCACACGCAACGTTGCTTTCTCGCTCGATGGTAAGCGCATGTTCATCGCGGTCGGCTCGCGTACCAACGTTCCTACCATCGATCCGGACCCCACCGAGTTTCACCGCGCTAACGTCCTCGTGGCGAATCCGGATGGCTCCGATCTGCAAATCTATGCGTCGGGAATTCGCAATCCGGTGGGCCTCACGGTGCAGCCCGGCACTGGCAACGTATGGGTGTCTGTGAACGAACGCGATGAGCTCGGCGACAATCTGCCGCCTGACTACATTACCCATGTTCAAGAGGGCGGCTTCTACGGTTGGCCGTGGTATTACACCGGCGGGAATCAGGATCCTCGTTTCGCCGGCAAGCACCCGGAGCTCAAGGACAAGGCGATTGTCCCCGATGTGCTGATGGAACCGCACGACGCGTCACTTCAGTTGACCTTCTACCAGGCGAAGCAGTTCCCGAAGGAATATCAGGGGCAGATTTTCGCCGCCGAACACGGCTCGTGGAACCGTTCGGTTCGCACCGGCTACGAGGTTGTGTTCGTTCCGCTCAAGGACGGCAAAGCAACCGGCGCGTATCAAGACTTCCTCACGGGATTTGTCACCGAGAAGGGCGAAGTCTGGGGCCGTCCTGTGGGTGTCGCGGTGGCGACGGATGGTTCGTTGATGGTCACCGACGATGGTTCGAACTCCATCTGGCATATCAGCTACAAGTAATAGGCAAGTGCCTGAAAGCTGTGCGGCAGTCTGAAAACTGTGAATGCGAAAGGGTATCAGCGAATGAAAATCCGAATCGTTCGATCGATGGTTGCTTTGGCGGCCTTGATGGCCGCCAGTCTCGCCGCGGCCGTACAGCAGGGAACTCCGCCGGCCGGAAATGCCCCGCCGGCGCCTCCGCCGCCCGGACCAACGCTGGTAATTTCCAGTCCGTCGTTCAGCGACGGCGGCAGAATCCCCACGCAATATACTTGCTCGGCGACGACGCCACCGCCCGGCGGGCCGAGAAATATTTCAACAGGTGTGTCGCCCGCCTTGCGCTGGATGAATGCCCCGAAAGGCACCGTGGCTTTCGTCCTCATCCTGCACGACCCCGATGCGCACATCCCGAAGGCGACAACCGATATCACGCACTGGGTCGTCTTCAATATTCCGGCCGACACGATGCAGCTTCAAGAAGGCGTCCCGCCGGATGCTCCGTTGGCAAGCGGCGCTTTGCAGGGCACGAACATAACCGGGAAGGCGGCCTATCAGGGACCTTGCGCGGGCCCTCCGAATCCCCACCATTACACGTTTGAGCTGTCGGCGCTCGATCAAAAGCTGGATCTTCCGCAAGGCGCTACGCGCGATCAAATCCGGAGCGCGATGGAAGGCCACGTTCTCGGAAGCGCCGTTTATATCGGCCTTTTCAACCGATAGACTTCGCCCTGAGCGCAGCGCTCGCGGATGGCAAGAACTCGGGATCAGATTCGCTTTCGACTGTCGCAATTCCGGAGAATGTAACGACACAGTTGGAAGAGGCGCGCGCGAATTAACTCCGTCTGGCGCAGACGAAAGCGGAAAAGTTATTCCATGAAATAGACGCGCGCGCACCTCACGTTGACGTCTCTCCGGTGAGGGCGGTTCCGGTGAAAGCGTGGGCCTTCAGGCCCACGAAACACACCCCACGTAATCATGGCTTCAGCCATGGGACTTTACGTCCCGCCAGGGCTCACAAATCACCGAACAAAGTGACACACCATGCAAAGTAATTTCTCGCGTAACTTCTTGAAAACAAACGAAAGCAGCACCCGCAAAGTGACACACTTTTTAGTGCCTACTTCCGAACTCAGACACCACGAAATATTGCGCCAACCGTGATATAAGTACGCCTCGCGATTCTGGGATTCTTCTTTCTAGTCTTCGGGAGGCTTCATGCGATTCTCCACCTCGTACAAAACGCTTTCGCTCATCATCGTCGCGCTGGCCGCGCTGTGGGCAGGCAGCTCGTGGACGCACGCTGAACACCGTCTCGGCCCAGCTGAGGCCGCCGAAGGACAAGGATGCCCAGGCGACGATAGCGGTTTGGCATTGCCTGCCGGTTTTTGCGCGACCATTTTTGCCGACGGCATTGGTCACGCGCGCCATCTTGTGGTCTCGCCTAGCGGCGTGGTTTACGTGAATACATGGTCGGGCAGATATTACGGCAACGACACGCCTCATGCGGGCGGGTTTCTGGTGGCTCTACAAGATACCAAGGGCGCGGGAAAGGCCGACGTGGCCGAGCGCTTTGGTGAAACCGTCCAGAGCGGTGGGGCCGGTGGCACGGGAATCGCTTTGTACAAAAGTTCGATCTACGCGGAGATCAACGATCGAATCGTGCGATATCCATTGGCAGCCGGTTCAATCGTGTCGAACGGTCCCAGCGTCACGATCCTTTCGGGATTGCCTCTGACCGGCGATCATCCCATGCATCCATTTATCATCAATTCCGCAGGAGCTTTGTACGTGGATGTGGCTACGCCGAGTAATTCCTGCCAGCTGAAGAATCGGACGCTCGAATCGCCTGGCGCCGATCCCTGCAAGGAACTCGAGACTCGAGGTGGCATCTGGCTCTATGACGCAAACAAGACCGACCAGGTCTTTTCGCCAGCCGAGCGCTTCGCAACCGGGATCCGCAATGACGAGGGCTTCGCCATTGATGCAGCGGGACGCATGTTCGGCACGCAGCACGGACGGGATCAGTTGCATGCGAATTGGCCCGACCTTTATAAACCGGATCAAGAAGCCACTCTCCCGGCCGAACAGATGATGCTTCTGAAAAAGGGCGGCGACTACGGTTGGCCCGAGTGCTACTTCGACCCTTTCGTGCAAAAGCTGGTTCTGGCGCCGGAATACGGTGGCGACGGCGGGAAGAAGATCGGCGTGTGCGCGGATAAAATCGCTCCGGTCGCCGCATTTCCTGCTCACTGGGCGCCGAACGGGATGGTGCACTACGACAAAAAGCAGTTTCCCGAGCGCTACCGAAACGGCGTGTTTATCGCTTTCCACGGCTCTTGGGATCGGGCGCCGTATCCGCAGGCCGGATACAACGTTGTGTTCCAGCCGCTTTCCGGCGACCACGTCTCCGGGCAGTGTGAGGTATTCGCGGATGGTTTCGCGGGAGCTATCAAGTCGCCGGATAAAGCCGCGCATCGTCCGAGTGGCCTTGCCGTGGGCCCCGACGGTTCTCTCTACGTTTCCGATGATGTGGCCGGACGGATCTACCGGATCGTCTATCTTGGCGGTTCGGCTAATGCTGGGGGCAAGACCACTTCATGTCCAAGCGCAACGGCTCCGGCAGGCGAGGTGGCTGCGGTCGCCGCCAAACCACCGGAAGGCACGAATCCGGATGCCGCCGCTGCCGCAAATACCAGCGGTCCGGTACCTCCAGGCGCAACGCTTGAGATGGTCGCGCTTGGGTCGCAGATTTATCGCGGCCAGGTCGGCGGAGCTGCGTGCACGGGCTGTCACGGTCAGAATGCCCAAGGCACCGTATTGGGTCCTGATCTGACGGGCAAGAAATGGCTATGGGGCGATGGCAGCTATGCCGCCATTACGAAAACGATTACGGATGGTGTGTCACAACCGAAGCAATTTCGGAGTCCAATGCCGCCGATGGGTGGCGCTCAGCTTTCAGCTGAACAGGTATCGGCGGTCGCGGCGTACGTATGGAGCCTGAGCCACAAGGCGCAGTGAAGTTCAGCCAACGCTATAAGTTCGCGCTACCGATTGACGTAAAGATCCGGAAGCTGCTTCTTCAGATTGGCGACCTTTGGAAGATCGTTGATCATAATGTAGGGATTTTCGGGATGATGAACGGCGTAATCCTGGTGATAATCTTCCGCGCGATAAAACGCCTTCAATGGCGCAATCTGCGTCACGATCCGGTTTGAGAACGTCTTTGCCTCGGTCAATTGGCTCACGTACGCATCAGCGATTCGCTGCTGGTCCGGATTCGAGAAGAATATCGCCGAGCGATACTGCGTGCCCACATCAGGGCCCTGCCGATTCAGCTCCGTCGGATCGTGCGCCACCGAGAAAAATACCTTCAGAAGTTGGCCGAAAGTAATCTTCGAAGGATCGTAGACAACCTCGACTGATTCGGCGTGTCCCGTCTCGCCGCTGCTGACGTCCTCGTAGCTCGGGTTTTTTACATTGCCGCCGGAATAGCCGGCCGTCGCTTTGGTGACACCCTTCACGTGTTCAAACACCGCTTGAATTCCCCAGAAGCATCCGCCGGAAAAAACAACCGTCTCCGCGCCTTTTGTCGCGGCCGGTGATTCGTCCACCTTTGGATCCGGCACTGTGTTTGCCGCGGTGGCCGTGTTGCGTCCTATGGCGCCGATAAGCGCCAGGCAGGTGGCGAGCGTGATGAGAGAAATCTTCAGATATCGAGTCATATTCATGTCTCCTTCAGGCGCCCAAATCAGGCCGCGTCATACTGAAAGCGGCCGCGTCGTTACTATCAGCCCTTCGCGAATCTCATCGCGACCGAGTTCATGCAATAGCGCAAACCTGTTGGCCGCGGACCGTCGTCGAACACATGACCAAGATGAGCGTCGCATCTCCGGCAGGAAACGGCTGTGCGTTCCGTGTCCAGGCTATTGTCCCCGGATTCCACGATATTCTCTTTGGCGATCGGCGCCCAGAAGCTCGGCCAGCCGGTGCCGGATTCGAACTTTGTCGTCGAGCTGTAAAGCGCTGTGTCGCAACAGATGCAGCGAAAGACGCCTTTGTCGTGGACGTTGAGAAGCTCTCCGGTGAAGGGTCTCTCCGTCCCCGCACGGCGGGTTACCTCGAAGGAATCGGCGGATAGCTGTTTCCTCCACTCCGCGTCGGTTTTCTGAATCGTGGGAACCGAGATCGTCCCTTTCCGCTCGCCGTCATCTGTAAATTCAACGAGAGTGACCTGCTTGGGCATTGCCGCGGGCCCACGCTCGGCGTGAGCGGGTTGCGGTCTCTCGTAACGCCAGAGTGCCAGCCCAGCCACCGCGGCGCCGGATGCCAGAAGGAAAGTCCTTCGTCCCATCGCCCCCTGGGAATTTTCATTTCCCATGTCGGATTTAAACATTGCGCCCCCCTGATTCGAAATCAGCCGAACGTGAAAGCAAATGCCTGGACGTCGGGATCCAAAAACTCGATCTGAAACGTCCGATCCTCAACCTTGCCCTTTTGCCGGATCAACTGATAGAGACGATACTCCTTCACGGTTCCGCTACCCTGACTGTCCACGTCAACTCCGTGATCGTCCAGCGGCACGCCGCCGTCCAGCAGCACCCGGAAGCGAATTGGGCGGCCGTCCTTCCCGGGCCCCAATACCAAGTGTAGGTCTCTCGCGTGGAATCGAAAAACAATCTTGCCGGGCGCCGCCAGGAGCATCGCGCGTTCGCTGGCCACATCCCATTTTCCAGCCAATCCCCAATTGTTTACATCCAACCGTCCGGGCGCCGTGTAGAGGCCGGGCATATCCTGTTTAATCTTCTCCGGCGATACGTAGTTTTCTTGCCGCCCAAACCCAATATAAGTTTCCGGCGACCGTATATCATCCATGTCAGCGGCGGCTTGCGCGCCCGACGCACTCACTTGGACGAACCCGCTCGCCTTTAGGTTTGCGTTCTTTTCCTTCAGCAGCTGCTGAATCACTTGTTCGGACTTGTCGTACTCGCCTTCGCCGAAATGGTGGTAGCGGATCGTTCCCTGCGCGTCGATGAAGTAGTGGGCAGGCCAATATTCGTTATTGAAAGCCTTCCAGATCGCATAATTGCTGTCAATCGCCACCGGGTATGTAATTTTCAAATCCTGAACCGCTTTCGAGACATTGGCCTGATCTTTTTCAAACGCAAACTCCGGCGTGTGCACTCCGATGACTACCAGTCCGTCATTCTTGTATTTTTCAGACCATGCCTCCACATACGGAATCGCGCGCAGGCAATTGATGCACGAATAGGTCCAGAAATCGATGAGGACGACTTTGCCTTTCAAATTCTCGCGCGTCAGGGGCGCGGAGTTCAGCCACGCAACGGCGCCATCCAAACTTGGCATAGGCCCATCATTCGACAACTGGACCTCTCCGGCCGGTTCCGCCTTTGCGTTCGCGCGTGCATAGGCAACGGGACGGAATCGATCGACCAAACGCTGCTCGACTCCGGCAGTACTGGCCAGCGACACCCGCCGCAGAATGCCGGTGTCCCATCCGGACGCAATAGCGATCACGCCCACAAGAACCGCCACGCCCAAACCGCGGCGAATCCACTCCTCCGCGCCCAAAGAACGCTTCATCAGCGCGAACACTCTGTTTCCCGCGAGTAGCGCGACGGCCAGCGAGCAGCCAGCTCCCGCCGCAAACGCGACGAGCAGCAAAGCCGTGTGAGCGCTGGCTCCTTCAATAGCCGCACCCGTCAGAATCAGTCCCAGAATTGGCCCTGCGCACGGAGCCCAGAGCAAGCCAGTGGACACGCCAAGCAGCAAAGACCTTCCGATACTCGGCGCTTGATTGTCCTGGCCCTGAACTCGGCCTCCGAGGCGCACAAACGGTCGGGACAAATATTCCGCGATGCTGGGGAAGAGCAGCGCCAGCCCAAGCACGCCGAAAATCACCATCGCCAGAATTCTGCCGATCTGATTCGCGCGAACCACCCAGGCGCCAGCAAACGTAGCGACGGCTGCAACCAGGGCAAACGTGATCGCCATGCCTGCCAGCAGGGGCAAGCCACTCCGCCTGAAAGGCTGGTCCGCACGTGAAAATACGAAGGGCAGCACCGGCAAGATACACGGGCTGACGATCGTCAGCACCCCACCCACAAACGCCAGTAAGTACAAAAGCATTCAACTACTCCCTCTAATAGATACTGTGGGAACCGAATTAGTTTCCAGGCGACTGCCTGGTGGCCCCAAAAAAACTGCAACCTACGTGCATTCAGCGAATGATTTGAAGCGACACTGCTTGTACGCAGCTATCTGTTGCCTGGATGTATTGCGACCAAATGTAGCATAACAGGCGGGATACATATCATTCCGGCGAATGGAGTGGGGCTGAGTCGTACTTCCGGCAAGGTCAACGAGCCGAACGTATGCTCTCCGCGTTCCGACCATTTCCTGCGGACGGCCGCGAGGTCCCGTCTACTTAAACGGGCGCGGCTTCGGCTTCTTGAAGAGTCGAGTAAATGGCGAAGAGAGACCGAATACGCGTCATTTCAAGCAGCGTGATCGCTTGCGCGTTCATCGCCGCGAACAACAGTTTTCTGGCGGACTTCTGCGCGGAGAGATGAGCGCCCACCAAAGCACCGAGACCCGCCGAGTCGACATATGGGACCCCGCTGAAATCAAGGATCACGCTGGAGGAGGTCTCTAGTCGCACCTGGTTCTGGAACTCAAAAACTGTGTGGATACTAAGCGGACCCTTCATGCGCAGGATCCGCTGACCTGCACGCGGCCCATCGGAGGCAAGTATCTGGAGGTTTTCCAAGGCCATCGGCGGGCATTGTAACGGAAGATTAAAGCTCCAAGAATTAAAATTTGGTTACAATCGCGCCGCCTTGGGCTCCGGGGAGTTGTGCCAAATTAGAAATTCGTTCCGACGTTGCGCACCTGAACGATATAACGACACTGATAGTAGACAGCCTCGGGTTGGAGTAGGCGTGGGTCAGCGAAACCCAAGCCTGACAAAGATAAGGAGTTGCGATGGGTCTAGGCGGCCGTTCCCTTATACTGAATCACTAGGATAGTGACATCGTCAGACTGGGCGGCTCCTTGGGTAAAGGCCTTCACGCCCTCGCGAATGGTTTCGGCCAACTCCTCCACAGATTGTCCCTTGAAACTCTCCAGCAGCTGCCGGAGCCGCTCTTCTTCAAACATCTCTGCCTGAAGGTTGGCCGCCTCGGAAACGCCGTCCGTGTAGATCACGAGAAAGTCGTCCTTCTCCAACTTGACCGACGCGCTTTCGTATTCGGCCTCGGGAAACATTCCTACCGGAAAACTCGCCAGGTCGAGTCTGTCAACAGCTCCGGAGCTGCGCCGAATGAGCGGAGGAACGTGGCCGGCGTTGACGTATTCAAAGGCGCCCGTCTTCTCGAGCACGCCATAGAATACGGTCGCATAGCGGTCGCCGCCGCTGCGCTCGCAGAGATACCGGTTCACGCGTGAAAAGATTCCAGTAAGCGCGAGATCCATCGAGGCCGTGGTAAAGAAAATCCCCTGGAGCAGGGTTGCAAGCAGCGCCGCTGAAATGCCCTTGCCGGAAATATCGCCCACGAAAAACCCGTGGCGCCCGCCATCCAACTCGATCACGTCGAAACAATCGCCTCCCACCGAATAGCACGCGAGCGTGGAGCCCGTCATCGCGACATGCGGCAGGTTCGGCAACGACTTTGGCAGCAGCCCCTGCTGAATCTTGCTGGCGATTTCAATCTCGTGGTCGAGCCGCGCCTTGACGCGCGCTGCTGCAAACAAGCGCGCATTCTCAATTAAGGTCGCTGCTTCGTGCGCCAGGGTTCGTACGACTTCGCGGTCCAGCGCCGAGAAATTGCTCGAGGGGGCGCGACTGTCCAGATACAGGATGCCCAACAGTTCGCTCTGGCGCGCCGCGACCGTCGCGTCAACCGCTTCGATCACCGCCATTTTATCAATCGGAATCGCGACAACCGTGTGGAGATCCAGGCGTGCGATGCTCTCTCCCTGATTCATCCGTCCCGCGGCCTCGGCGTCTGCCACCGTATCGCCGACGATCAATTCGCGACGGGAACTCGCTACGCGCTTCAGCACGCCCTGTGAAATCTGCATTTCTTCCGGGCGAAGAGTTCCGCGCTGAGCGTTTCGGGCTACAGCCGTTTCCAATTTGCCTTGCGGATTCGTGAGCAATAGAACGCCGCGCTCCGTGCGAGTCACGGCGATGGCGGCGTCTACGACAGTCGTAAGAATGTCCTCGAGTGAAACGCCGGAGCTGAGGGTCCGGGCGACGTCGAGCAGGACGCCCAGATGATGAAGCTCGCGAGGGCCGGATTGGGAAGGCGCCGGAGCTTCGATGCGCTCGACGAGTTCCTCGATCGTCGCTCCCTCCCCGACGTAGATGACGCGGTAGGAATCCGGCACGCCAAAATCTATCTGGTCGCTCACCTTAAGTTCGTGGCGGATGATCTTTTCGCCATTCACGAAAGTGCCGTGGCTGCTGCCCATGTCTTCAAGTACCATGGTGCCGTTAACGTCCGTGATCTGGGCCTGCTGCCGGCTCACGCGACTGTCCCGCAGTGTGAGTTCATTTCCGGCCTGGCGGCCGATGCGGAATGGAAATATGGCAAGCGCCACGTCGCGCCGCGTGCCATTCGGTTCAACCACCACAAGCCTTGGACCGTTAGACATAGTTCATTGCCGCCTCGACAGATGAGGTCATGAGTTGCTGTTATGCGGGAACGGGAGTCGCCACCAATGGTAGGGAATATCGCGAGCGAAGTAAACAGGAAGGGCCCACGATGAGATTCGACGCGATTGTGATCGGTTCGGGGCAGGGGGGTAATCCGCTGGTATACGCCCTGGCAGACCATGGCTGGACCGTGGCCCTGATCGAAAAAGCGTATTTGGGCGGCACGTGCGTCAACACGGGGTGTACCCCGACGAAGACGATGGTCGCCTCCGCGCAGATTGCCCAGTATGCGCGCAGCGCCTCCCGTTGGGGCGTGGAAGTCGAGAACGTTCGCGTGAATCTTCCTGCCGTCCTCGCGCGCAAGAACGCGGTGGTACAGAATTTTCGCGCCGGTCACGAGCGAAGCGTTGCGAAGCGCCCGAACGTGCATCTTTACCGCGGCCATGCCCGTTTTCTCGCCCCGCGGAAGCTTCAGATAGCCGACGACGTCATCGAGGGAGAGCGAATATTTATTAACGTGGGAACGCGTCCCGAGCCGCCCCCGCTGGAGGGGCTCGAAACAGCCGGATATCTGACCAATGAATCGCTCATGGAATTGCAGCAGGTACCCGAGCATTTAATCGTGCTGGGCGGAGGTTACATCGGCCTGGAGTTCGGCCAGATGTTTCGCCGCTTTGGCAGCCGCGTCACCGTGATTCACCGTGGAAATCAATTGCTCGCGCGTGAGGACGCGGACGTTGCCGAGGGATTGCAGAAAGCGCTCGAAGGAGAGGGCGTCGAATTCCGCATGAATGCGAATCCCATCAAAGTTGAAAAACAACAGGGACGGATAAACGTCACGATTGCGACCGGCCAACAGACGGAGATCGTTACCGGCACGCACATGCTCGCGGCCACGGGCCGCCGGCCGAACACCGACGACCTCGGCCTCGACAAAGCGGGAGTACCGCTCGATTCGCGGGGATATATCAAAGTGAACGGCCGGCTCGAAACTGCGGTGCCGGGGATTTGGGCGCTGGGCGATGTGAAGGGCGGCCCGGCCTTCACGCACATTTCCTACAACGATTATCAGATTGCATACGCCAATATTATTGATGGCAAGAGTCTGAGCATTGAGAATCGCTACCTTCCGTATTCGCTCTTCACCGATCCGCAGCTCGGACGTGTGGGCTTGACGGAGAAGGAGGCTCGCGCCACGGGCCGCAAGCTGAAGATCGGAACGTATCCGATGTCCCGTGTCTCACGGGCGATCGAACGCGACGAAACGGCAGGGTTCATGAAAATGATCGTGGACGCGGGAACCGATCGAATTTTAGGCGCGTCAATCCTGGGAATAGAGGGTGGGGAACTGGTGCAGATTCTAGGCGCGATGATTCTCGCGAATGCGCCTTACACAGTTCTGAAGGGCGCCGTTTACATCCATCCCACTCTCGCGGAAGGTTTTTTCCGGCTGATGGATTCGGTTCAGCCCGTGAACTGACGCCTCCGTTGATCGTAGATGAGAACCAACAACCCTCTCGAATCTTTAACCGCGGCGCGCCCGGGCCCGGCATTTTCTTTGTAGGGGCGTAGCACCCCCAACGCCCACTGCGGCGCGGAGACGGTCAACCACGAGCGCAACGTCGCGGGGGGCCCGGTGTCCGTCGCATCACGCGAATATGAAAGCGCGGTACGGTGCGCGAGTGACGCTCGCGGCGCGCGATCACGTTTTCCGCCTCGCGCGGCTCGCACGTCCGTATACAATGGCAAGGTTGCGCCGAAGACGTCGGGCGCTTTCTACATGGTCACACTTCAAACAATCAAGGCCGCCGCTGGCCGAATCCGCGATTCGATATTCCTGTCGCCTTTCGTCCGCTCGGAGACGTTTTCGAAGCTGACCGGCAACACGATTTTCTTCAAGCTAGAAAATCTTCAGATGACCGGTTCGTTTAAGGAGCGGGGAGCGCTCAACAAGATTCTGCTGCTGACGGAAGACGAGCGCCGCAAGGGAGTAATCGCCGCATCGGCCGGTAACCATGCGCAGGCAGTCGCGTATCATGCGACGAAGCGCGGAATCGCGGCGCAGATTTGCATGCCGCTGACGACGCCGATCGTGAAGGTAACAGCGACGCGCGGTTATGGCGCAGAAGTGATTCTTTCCGGCACGAATTACGATGAAACCTGCCAGGAAGCCCTACGCCGCTGCGAGCAGCTGGGCCTCACCTTCATACATCCATTCGACGACGAAGCGGTGATCTCAGGGCAGGGAACTCTGGGCCTTGAGATGCTGGAACAGCAGGGCGACATTGATGTTCTGGTGATCCCCATAGGTGGCGGGGGATTGATCGCCGGCGTCGCCTGCGCGGTCAAAGAGACGAATCCGAAAGTCCGTGTGATCGGCGTGGAGACGTCGAAACTGCCTTCGATGAAGGCGGCAATCGAGCAGGGTTCGCTGGTTACTTTGCCGCCAAAGGTAACGATCGCGGACGGAATCGCTGTTCGCTGTGCGGGTGCGACCACGTTTCCGCTGGTGCAACGGTACGTGGACGATATCGTCACGGTTGACGAAGAAGAGATCGCCAACGCGATTCTCCTGCTGCTTGAAAAGGAGAAGACGCTTACGGAAGGCGCCGGAGCCGTTGCAACGGCGGCCGTGCTACAACACAAGATCGCGCTTAGCGGTAAGAGAGTCGGAGTTTTCATCGGCGGCGGAAACATTGACGTTTCGTTGCTCTCGCGCATCATCGAGCGCGGCTTGGTTAAGGACGGCCGGCTCGTGCGGCTGCGCATCCATCTTTCCGATCACCCGGGCGCGCTCCAAAAGCTCGCGGGTGTGATCGCTGGCCAAAAAGCGAACATCGTCGAAACGAATTACGACCGGGCGTACTACGGGGTCCTGCTCGGGGACACGGTGATTGACATCACCATGGAAACGCGCGGGCCGGAAAACATCGCTGAACTCACATCGGCTCTCGAGACCGCCGGCTACGCCCACGAACGCGTACTTTAATGAACCAGCGCAAACTGAGCGTCAGCGAGACCCGCCGGGTCCTGAGCGACATACCATTTAACAAGCTCCTGGGAATGAAGGTCTCGCGCGTGCATCGCGACGGAGTCACGATCGAGTGCAAAGTCGTCAGGCGTCTGCTGAACAGCGCGCGAGTGGTACACGGCGGCGTCAGCGCGGCTCTTGCGGACGCGGCGGTGGGCATCGCGCTCCATCGCCAACTCGGCGATCACCGGCCGATCACGACCGTCGAGATGAAAATTAATTATTTTCGTCCCGTGAAGGAAGGCCGCATCTTTGCGCGCTCCCGTCTGCTTCGAGTCGGCTCGACACTGTGTATCGGCCGGGTGGATATCGCCGACGGGCAATCGAGGCTGATCGGCACGGCGCTCGTTACGTACATGATTCTGAGCGGCCCGCCATCCGCTTCCGCGTAAACCATGTTTTCGAAGCGCACCGATTGGAAACTCGAGGAAAACGCCTACACCCGCGCTCTGCGCCGACACCGGCAGAACGGTAGATCAGTTCTGGACCTCACGGCCTCGAATCCGACAGTATGCAATTTCCAGTACGACGAAGCCGCGATCCTATCGGCTCTGCGTTCAAAAGAAGCGCTCGAGTACGATCCCGAGCCGAAGGGGCTCCCGTCCGCTCGCGCGGCCGTAATTGAGTATTACCGGCATATGGATCCCACTGCGCGCCTCGATCCCGAGCGGTTAATCCTGACCACCGGCACCAGCGAGGCATACTCGTTTCTTTTTCGTTTGCTATGCGAGCCGGGCGACGAAATTGCGATTGCGCAGCCCAGCTATCCGTTGTTCGATTTTCTCGCGACGATCCAGGATGTGAAGCTACGTCCGTTCCGTCTCGTTTACGACCACGGCTGGCAGATTGACTTCCACGGATTGCAAAAAGCAATCGGAGCGCGAACCCGGGCGATCCTGTTGGTACACCCCAACAATCCGACGGGAAACTTCATCGGGGCTGATGAGGCCGAGGAGTTACAGGCGATTTGCCGGGAACACAATCTCGCGCTCGTGGTTGACGAGGTTTTCCTCGACTACAAAATACGGGGTGCGAACTCGCGCCGAAAACGGCACGGCAGTTTTGTTTCCGTCAATCACGCGCTCACATTTGTTCTGAGCGGCCTGAGCAAAATCGCGGCATTGCCGCAGATGAAGGTGGGCTGGATCGCGGCGAGCGGCCCTGACGAACTGGTGCGCGACGCGATGGCTCGCCTGGAAATCATTTCGGATACGTATCTTTCGCTCAGCGCGCCTTTACAACATGCGCTTCCCGCGTTACTGGGCCAACGTGGGAAAATGCAACGGCAGCTTATCGACCGGATCGAAGTGAATCTAGCGGAATTGGATGAGCAGCTCGCGCGGCAGAACTTAGTTTCTCGCCTTGAAATCGAAGGGGGCTGGTACGCTGTGCTGCGAGTACCCGCCGTGCAATCGGACGAAGAGCTTTCAATCCGCCTGCTCGAAGAGCACTCGGTTCTGGTGCAGCCGGGCCACTTCTACGAATTTGCGGACGAGGGATATTTAGTTGTCAGCTCGCTGACGCCAGCCGATCAGTTTGCCGAGGGGATTCGCCGATTGCTCGCGTGCGTCGCCGGGAAATAATTCGGCAACGCACGCGGGGCGAAGTGCGATCGAGCGAAACCGCTACTTTTTCTTGCCGAAGGTATCCCGAACGTAGGCCACCACGCCTTCAATTTGTTCCTTGCTCAAGGTGTTCTTGAACGGGGGCATGTTGTTCTTGCCGTCGGAAACTTGCGCTTCCATTTGCGCCACCGTCATCTTCTGGACGACGTCGGAATGGAGGTCGGGGGCTTTTAGCGCCTTGCCCGTGGCCGAGCCGGTTCCATCCGCGGCGTGGCAGACCACGCAGTTCGATTTATAGGTCTGCTCTCCGGCAGCGTCATCGGCTGCCGGTTTGGCTCCCGCCCGCGACGCAAAACCCAGCACCGCAACAGCGATCGCAGCGCCTAGAACGATCGTAACGGAACGAAGCCGCGCCGCACGTTGGAACGAAGCTTCACCAGATGAGCGTGAATCAGAACCGTCTGACGAAACGCACTTTCGATTGTCGAGCATCGATCCTCCGTGGGGATATTTGGCAGTCACCATTGCGACTGCTGCCTAGAGTCGTGTAACCTGTCGCCGAAAGCCCGACCATTTTGCACCAGCACCTTCCGGTCTGCAAAGGGAAACATGCTCTACCTGGCACTGTTAGATGCACGCAGGGGGTCAGGCGACGTGCCGGGCGAGTGAACGGTGTCATCCCAGGAGGTGGTAATCGCCATCAATGGACAGAGATTGATGCTGAGTTGCCGTTCCGAACGAACCCAAGTAAACTGTTGAGCGTTGTCGTTCAGGTTCGGGGCGTAGCGCAGCCTGGCTAGCGCGCCTGGTTCGGGACCAGGAGGCCGGTGGTTCAAATCCACTCGCCCCGACCATACATCTCAATCGAACCCGCGAGAGAAGAGACGGCCAGGCAGCTCGATTCACATTCCGCTGTATGTTTGGCGCCGGATAAACTCGCCGCTGCCGGCTTTGCCGACAAATTTCCCGTTCTCGATGATCGTTCGTCCACGCGACAGCACGCTTTTCGGCACTCCCTTGACGCGAATCCCCTCAAACATCGAATAATCCACGCGCATGTGATGCGTCGAGGCGCTGATCACTTGCTCAGCGTTCGTGTCGAACACGACCAAATCCGCATCCGAGCCGATGGCGATCGTCCCCTTCCGCGGATACAGCCCGAAGAGCTTCGCAGGCGCGGTGGCAACCAGTTGCACGAACCGGTTCGGCGAAAATCGCCCGCCATGCACGCCGCCCGTGTAGATCAGGCTTAGCCTGTGCTCGATTCCCGGGCCGCCGTTGGGAATCTTCGTGAAGTCGTCTTTGCCGAGTTCTTTTTGCTCCTTGAAGCAAAATGGGCAGTGGTCGGTGGAGACCACCTGAAGCGTGTCGCGAGCCAGCCCTTGCCATAGCTTTTCCTGGTGCCATTTCTCGCGCAGCGGCGGCGTGAACACATATTTCGCGCTCTCGAATCCCGGCGCCTCCATTTGCTCGAGTGACAAATAGAGATACTGTGGGCAAGTTTCCGCGTAGGCTGGCACGCCACGGTCGCGCGCCTCGCGCACCTTTTCGAGAGCATCGTTGCATGAAAGATGCACGATATAAACAGGCGCGCCGGCCATTTCCGCGAGCGCAATCGCGCGGCCGGTGGCCTCGCCCTCAGTGGATGTCGGACGCGTGAGCGCGTGGTATTTCGGCGCGCGTTTGCCCTCGGCCAGCGCGCGCCGCACGATTACGTCAATCACTCCGCCATTTTCCGCGTGCATGCAGATCAGTCCGCCGTATTTCGCCGCCTGCGACATCGCGCGGAAAATCGTGGCATCGTCCACCATCAGCACGCCCGGATACGCCATAAACAGCTTGAAGCTCGAGACGCCCTCGTGGATCAGCGCTCCCATTTCCTCGAGTTGCGCATCGCCAAGGTCGGTGATGATGCAATGGAACGCGTAGTCAATCGCCGCCTTGCGGTCGGCCTTCTTCATCCACGTCTCGAACGCCTGACGCAGGCTCTGGCCTTTTTGCTGGATCGCGAAATCAATGAGCGTAGTGGTGCCGCCGAAGGCCGCGGCGATCGTTCCCGTCTCGAAATCGTCCGCGCTGGTCGTTCCACCGAACGGCATGTCCAGATGCGTATGCGCGTCGATCCCGCCGGGCATCACCAGCATCCCTGCTGCGTCCATCACCTTGCCCGTGTTCTCGATCGGCAGCGCCGCCGCAATAGCCGCGATCTTTCCCTCGAGGATGCCGATATCGCTCGCGTACGTATCCGTCGCGGTGACCACGGTGCCATTCCTGATGACGGTGTCAAAACGCATCGCGCCTCCCTCGATTCAGCGTGCAGGCATCTTATGGCATTCGCGAAAGGTGGCGCAACCCATCTGCTAAACGGGCCAGCGCCCGACTGCGGCACGGCGCAATAAAATCGATAGCCATTGGCGCGTTTTCCCGGTGCTAGAATAGCGGCCTTACATGCAGAGCCGGAAGCGTCTCGTCATACCCGGCTCTGCGATTCGGAGTCCAACCGGTTTCCCTATGCCGCTTCGCGAAACGGCGCCGAAGCTTTCTCCGGATCAATACGAAAAGAACTTTGCCGAGATTTCGCCGGCGATGGATTCGCGGCAGGCCGCGATCGAGGCCGCGCGCTGTCTTTACTGCTTCGACGCGCCTTGCATTGCGGCGTGTCCCACCCACATTGACGTTCCTGCGTTCATCAAGAAGATTTCCACCGGCAATCTGCGCGGATCGGCTCGCGAGATTCTGACCGCGAATATTCTGGGACATAGCTGCGGCCGGGTGTGTCCCACCGAGGCGCTCTGCGAGGGCGCGTGCGTGATGCATGAGAAAGGCGAATCACCGATCGAAATCGGACGCCTGCAGCGCTACGCCGTGGACTACGTCCTCGACAACAAAATAGAACTCTTCAGCGCAGGCGCGCCCAACGGCAAGCGCGTCGCATGTATCGGTTCGGGCCCGGCGTCGCTGGCCTGCGCCGCCGAACTCGCCAAATGGGGCTATGACGTCACGGTCTTTGACCGCAATGAGCTCCCAGGCGGCCTGAATAGCTATGGCATCGCTGCGTACAAGCTGCGAACAGCCGATTCGATTCGCGAGGTTGATCTGGTCAGGCAACTGGGAGTGAAGTTTCGCCAAAAGATGGTAGTCGGAGCCGATATCTCGTTCGCCGATCTCGAAAAACAATTCGACGCTGTCTTCGTCGGTGTCGGACTGGGCGAAACTTGGGCGCTCAATCTTCCCGGCGAAGATCTCCACGGTGTTTACGGCGCAATTGAATTCATCGAGGAAACCAAAGTGCGGCCGTTCAACGAAGTCGAGATCGGCCGCCGAGTCGCGTGCATCGGCGCGGGCAACACCGCTATTGACGTGGTGACCGCGGCGCGCCGCCTTGGCGTCGAGATTGTTTATCTCGTTTATCGGCGCGGCGAGCCGGAAATGCCCGCCTTCGCTTACGAATATCAGCTCGCCAAGCAGGACGCGGTAAGTTTTCTTTGGCAAACGCAGCCCATTCGCGTGCTGGGCCAGAACGGCGTCGTCACGGGCCTGGAATGCGTGAGAACGCAGCTTGGTTCGCCAGATGCGAAGGGGCGCCGCAGCCCGGCGCCTGTGCCGGGCACGGAATTCAAGTTAGTTGTGGATATGGTGGTGCGCGCCGTCGGGCAGAAACCGGCCACGGATTTCCTGAAGGCGATCAAGGGCTTGGAAGTCAACCCGGACGGCACGGTCAAGATCAACGACCTGCATCAGACGGGCAACGCGAAGTATTTCGCAGGCGGCGATTGCACGAATGGCGGAAAAGAAGTGGTGGACGCCGTCGCCGAGGGAATGGCCGCCGCGCGCGGCCTCGACGCGTGGCTCGGTGCTCCACGAGGCTTTTCGTAGGGGCACAGTCCGCCGTAGGCGGATGCCCGGCAAACATGCTTGGCGTAGCGCGGCCCATCCGCCGCGAAGCGCCGCCAAGATGCTTTTCGTCCTATTCGGAGGTTAACGATGGCTGATCTCACTGTGAAGTTTGCCGGTGTTACGAGCCCCAATCCGTTCTGGCTCGCCTCCGGGCCGCCCACTAATACCGGCGGCCAGGTGATGCGCGCGTTCGATGCCGGCTGGGGCGGGGCCGTCTGGAAAACCATCGGGGAACCCATCGTGAACACCAGCTCGCGCTACGGCGCGATAGATCTGAACGGCGTCAAGATGATGGGCTTGAACAATATTGAGCTGATCAGCGACCGCTCCCCTGAAACGAATTTCCGCGAAATCTACGAGGTGAAGAAACGGTATCCGAAGAATCTGGTCATCGCGTCTCTGATGGTTGAGTCCAAGCGCGAATCGTGGCACGCGATGGTGCGCCGTGCCGAAGACGCCGGTTCCGATCTGCTCGAACTCAATTTCGGCTGCCCTCATGGGATGAGCGAACGGGGCATGGGCGCGGCCGTCGGGCAGGTGCCGGAATACACGGAAATGATTACGACGTGGGTGAAGGAAGTCGCGCGCATTCCCGTGATCGTAAAGCTCACGCCCAACGTTATCAGCGTCACGCACATTGCCGCAGCCGCCGAGCGGGGCGGCGCCGATGCCGTCAGCCTGATCAACACGATTAATTCACTGATGGGCGTGGATCTTGCAACTTTCGCGCCGCGACCGGTCGTCGGCGGCAAATCCTCGCACGGTGGCTACTGCGGTCCGGCGGTGAAGCCCATCGCGCTCCACCTGCTTTCCACCGTCGCGAAGAATTCGCGCATCCCCATCAGCGGCATCGGCGGCATCGGCTATTGGAATGACGCCGCGGAGCACATCGCTCTCGGCGCCACGACCGTGCAAGTGTGCACTGCTGCCATGCACTACGGATTCCGCATCGTCGAGGACATGATTGATGGCCTCTCGCAATACATGGACGATCGCGGATTCCGCACCATCGAAAACTTTCGCGGCCGCGCGGTGCCCAATGTGAAGGATTGGGGCGACCTGGACTTGAATTACAAAGTCATCGCGAAGATTAATGCGGAGCTGTGCATCGGCTGCCAGCTGTGTTACGTCGCTTGCGAGGACGGCGCGCATCAGTGCATCGAGTCTTACAAGGAATCCGCGAAGAAGAACGCTGGCGGCTTTGGCGTTCACGTCCCGCGCATCATCGAGGATGACTGCGTCGGCTGCAATTTGTGCGCTCTGGTGTGCCCAGTGGAGAATTGCATCACGATGAAGGAAGTGGACTCCGGCGATGCGCCTATGAGCTGGAATGACCGCGTGCGCCAGTCGTCCGCGACCCTTACGCTGCCGTTCCCCAGCGGCGACTGATTGCCACGGTTTTGATTTGGTAGAGGCGCAGCGTGCCGCGCCCGGCACAAATCCTTGGCGCGATGCCGCCCATTCGTCTCGATTACCCTGCGGTTTCCTCGCGGCCTGCAGTCAGCGCCCAATAAACGACAAAACTAACCCCGAATCCAACGAACCACGCGTAGTCGTACAGCACGCGAACGGGCGCATACACAAGACCCACAAACGCCACGGCGCAGCCGGCCACTAGCGCCAGAATCGCTCTCCAATTCACGCCTCGGGTGAACTCGTAGATTCCGCCACGCCGGTAAAGATCCTCGGCATTCAAGATTGTTTTTCGTCGCACAAAGTAATCGCAGATCAAAATCCCGGCCACCGGCCCAAGAAATCCGGAATAGCCGACCAGCCATCCCGAAACGTAGTTGCCGTAGCTCGCGAGCAATTTCCACGGCTGCATCAATACGCCGATCAGGCACGTCAGCAGCCCGCCGGTGCGGAAACTGATTTTCCGCGGCCACAGGTTCGAAAAATCGTTCGCCGGCGAAACCACGTTCGCGGCGACGTTTACATTGAGCGTCGCCAGCAGAAGCGCCACCATCGCGATGACCACCGCGATCGGGTTCCCCAGCCGTGACAGCACCGCAACCGGGTCCCAGATCGCCTGTCCGAACACAACCACTGTCGCCGACGTCACCGCAATTCCGATAAACGAATAGAATGTCATCGTGGTCGGCAGGCCCAGCGCCTGTCCCACCATCTGTTCACGCTGACCCTTTGCGTAGCGCGTGAAGTCCGGAATGTTTAGCGCAACTGTCGCCCAAAACGCTACGACCCCGGTCAACGAGGGAACGAAAAACTTGAAAAAGTCGCCGAAAGTCTGAAATTTCGAAGGCGTCGCCAGCATCGGCCCGAATCCGCCGGCCTTCGCGCGCGCCCAGAGCAACAGCGCCACGCCAATCAACAGCAAGAACGGCGCAGTAATTCCCTGCAGAAAGCGAATAGTCCGGATGCCGCGCAAAATCACCACCAGATTCAGCAGCCAGAAAAACAAGAAGCACGCCGGCACGCCCCAGGATGTGTTCTTCCAGCCGGGCGCCAGCGCCACGATCATCGCGTAGATCGCTTCGCCGCCGATCCAGGTCTGAATTCCGAACCAGCCGCATGCGACCAACGCGCGCAGCATCGCGGGCACGTTCGCACCAAGCACTCCGAACGCAGAGCGCGCGAATACGGGGAAGGGAATTCCGTACTCCGCTCCCGCGTGAGCGTTCAAAAGCATCGGGACGAGCACCAGCACGTTCCCCAGAAAAACAGTGAAGATTGCCTGCTTCCAGCTCATGCCTCCGGCAATCATCGAGCTGGCGAGCAGGTAGGTGGGAATGTTCACGCTCATGGCGATCCAGAGCGCGGCGTAATTGTACGTGCCCCATGTGCGGCGCGCTGCCGGCACAGGCGCCAGGTCTTCGTTGTAGAGGGAACTCGCGCGGACCAACTGCGCGTCGAATACCTCAGCGCGCGGCGCGTCGGAGGAAGGAATCGTGGTATCGCTCATCGCGAATAGGCGGGCATCGTTTACTTATCCCTTCGGCGGGGCGTAGTCGATGTATACGGCTTTCAGCTCCGTGTAGAAATCAATCGCCACGCGGCCCATTTCGCGCAGTCCTACTCCCGTCGCCTTCATACCGCCAAACGGAATCTGCGCCTCGCTTGCCACCGTAGGTGCGTTCACATGTGTCATCCCGGTTTCGATGCGGTCAATGAACTCGAAAATCTTGCGCGCGTCGTTCGTATAGATCGAACTCGAGAGCCCGTACTTCACCGAATTCGCCACTCGCAACGCTTCCTCGAAGTTCGGTACGCGAATCACGGAAAGCACAGGCCCGAAAATCTCTTCCTGCGCGATCGTGCTATCCCAGGGCACATGGTCGAACACGGTCGGTGCGACAAAATATCCGTTCTCGTAATCACCGCCTGCTATGCGTACGCCGCCGTGCAACAGGCGCGCTTCCTTTTTCCCAATTTCGAGATACCGGAGCACGGTTTTCAGTTGTTGCTCGTCCACCAACGGCCCGACGTCCACATCCGGGTCGAGCCCGTTGCCGACTTTCAGCTTGCGCGTCTGCTCGACGATCATTTGCACGAACCGGTCGGCGATCGCCTCTTCCACCACCACGCGGCTCGTCGCCGTGCACCGCTGCCCGCTCGATCCGAAAGCTCCGAGCACAACCGACTGCGTCGCCAGCGCCAGATCCGCGTCGCGCAGTACGACCACCGGATTCTTGCCGCCCATCTCGCACTGGCACTTTTTCATCTGCCGCGCAGCCAGCGAATAGATCAGGCTGCCGACTTCATTTGATCCTGTAAACGAAATCGCGCGCACTTCGGGGTCGCGCAACAGCTCGTCGCCCACTTCCTCGCCCGCGCCGAGCACCATGTTCAGCACGCCCGCGGGCGCGCCCGCCTCCGCGAAAATCTCCACGACCTTCGCGGCGCACTCCGGCGTCAGCTCCGCGGGCTTCAGCACCACGGTGTTACCCGCAACGAGCGCCGGTGCTGCCTTCCACACCGGAATCGCCACCGGGAAGTTCCACGGCGTGATCGCGCCCACCACTCCCAGCGGCTGCTTGATCGTGTACGCGATATTCTTGGCGGTCTCACTCGGAATCGTTTCGCCGCCCATTCGCCGCCCCTCGCCCGCCGTGAATTCGAGGATGTTGATTGATCTCTGCACCTCGACGAGCGATTCCTTCAGCGTTTTGCCTTCTTCACGGCACAGAGTTCGCGCCAGCGCATCTTTCTGCTTTTCCATCAGCGCGGCCGCGCGCGCCAGTATTTTGCCTCGCACGGGCGCGGGCTTGTCGCGCCATGCGGGAAACGCAGCTTTCGCAGCGGCAATTGCTTCGCGGACTTCCTCGCGTGTGGAAAGCGGAGCGACGCTCGTCACTTCCTGGAGATTGGCGGGATTGCGGCGCTCAAGAGTCTGCCCCGAGCGGGACTCTACCCAGCGGCCATTGATGAAGTTGCGGCAAAGCGGTGCGGTTACTGTAGCGGTAGTCATCGGAGTCGCCTCAATCTGCAGCCTGCGGCATACCGGGTGTCCGCGTCCGCACGATCTCGTCGTAACTTTCCGGCCGCCGGTCGCGATAGAACTGCCACGTTGCCCGCACATCCTTGATTTCGTCGAAATCGAGGTCGGCCACGACCAGCTCATCCTTGTCGCGGCTGCCTTGCGCGACGATCTTGCCGCGAGGATTGCAGAAATAGCTCTTGCCGTAAAATTCGCCGATGCTCCACGGCTTTTCGGTTCCGACGCGATTGATCGCCGCTACAAAATATTGATTCGCCACTGCATGCGCCGGCTGCTCCAGCTCCCACAGGTACTCGGATAGCCCTGCAACCGTGGCGGACGGATTGAACACGATCTCCGCGCCGTTCAGTCCCAGAATTCTCGCGCCCTCCGGAAAATGGCGGTCGTAACAGATGTACACGCCGACCTTCCCGAAGCGCGTCTCGAACACGGGATACCCGGCGTTACCCGGCGTGAAATAAAATTTCTCCCAGAAGCCCGGATGGCAATGCGGAATGTGATGCTTGCGATACTTTCCTAGGTAGCTTCCATCGGCGTCGAACACTGCCGCCGTGTTGTAAAACAATCCGGCCATTTCGACTTCATAGATCGGCACGACCAGCACCATTTTATATTTCTTGGCCAGCTTCTGCATGCGCACCAGAGTAGGGCCGTTGGGAACACTCTCAGTCAGCTCGTACCATCGGGCATTTTGCTCCGCGCAAAAGTATGGCCCGTAGAAAAGTTCTTGCAGGCCCAGGATTTGCACATCCTTCTTTGCCGCGCTCGCGATCAACTTTTCGTGCTTCGCGATCATTTTTTCCTTGATGTCCGCCAGCGAGTATTTCTCCGGCGACCATTCGCAGGTAGCTTGGATAACACCACAACGCACGATCCGCGGCATCGAATGCCTCCTGTGTGCTCGTGGGAGCAAGTCTACTATTCGCCCGGAGGCCCGACAAGGATGTACGCTCGCCTCCTGAGGCTAGAAGTGAAATGCGTCATGGTTTCGTAGGGGCGCAGCATGCTGCGCCCGGCAAACGTGCTTGAGGTAACTGACCCACGCGAGGTCTGTCATTGCCGAGCGAATGACGGGCAACCCTTCGCTAGGGGCGCTTATAAAACGGCGGGATATTCGCGTCAAAATTAACCCACACCGACTTGGTTTCGGTGTAATCGTGCATCGCTTCAAAGCCCATTTCTCGGCCGTAGCCGGATTGTCCTACGCCCCCGAACGGCGAACCGGGGCTCACTCGCTTGTATGAATTGACCCAGACCATTCCGGAGCGAATCGCAGCGGCGACGCGATGCCCTCGCTGCAGATCGCGCGTCCACAATCCACCGCCGAGGCCATACTGAGTGGAGTTGGCGACGCCAATTACCTCCGCCTCATCCTTAAAACGAGTGATCGCGACGAATGGCCCAAAAACCTCTTCCTGGCAAACGCGATCGGACGGCTGCGCCGTAACCACGGTAGGCTCGATGTAGCAACCCGCACGGAGCGCGGGGTCCGCCGGCACTTTCCCGCCGGTCAGAATCGTGCTGCCCTGTTCGCGCGCCACTTCAATGTAGCTGAGCACGCGATCGCGGTGCCCCGGCGAAGTGAGTGGACCCATCTCCGTGGCGGGGTCGAGAGGATTCCCCAAGCGGATGGATTTCGTGAGCGCCAAAAACTTTTCGGTGAATTCGTCCACGATCTTTTCATGGAGCAGCAGGCGCGAGCCAGCGATACAGGCTTGGCCCTGATTGTGAAAGATGGCGAACGCCGAGCCATTCACGGCTGCATCCATCGGGGCGTCGTCGAACACGATGTTCGCGCCCTTGCCACCAAGCTCCAGCTGCACGCGCTTCAGATTTCCGGCAGACGCCTGGACGATTTTTCGGCCGACCACGGTAGAACCAGTAAAAGCGATCTTGTCGATTCCGGGATGCTCGGCGATGTACTGGCCCGCCACGTTTCCGTATCCCGGCACGATATTGACCACGCCGGGCGGGATGCCGACTTGAGCGACGAGCCGCGCGACCCTGAGAGTGGTCAAGGGCGTTAGCTCGGCTGGTTTCAGCACGACAGTGTTTCCCGCAGCGAGCGCCGGGCCCATTTTCCAGCTCGTGAACATGAGAGGAAAATTCCATGGCACGATCTGGCCGATCACGCCAATCGGCTCGCGAGTTACGTAGTTGAGAAAACCGGGCTCAACCGGAATCACGCTGCCTTCGTTCTTATCCGCCATGCCGGCGAAGTAACGGAAGGTAGCCGCGGTGCGCGGGACATCCAGACCACGTGTGTCCCGGATCGGATGGCCCGTATCGAGGCTTTCGAGCTCGGCAAGGTACGCGGCGTCCGCTTCGATCGCGTCCGCCAGTTTCAGGAGCAGGCGCCCGCGTTCGGCGGCGGCCATGCGTTTCCATGCCGGGAACGCCCGCCGGGCCGCTTCGACCGCGCGGTCAATATCCGGCTGCCGGGCCTCTGAAATTTCAGCGAGCGTGCTGTTGTCGTGGGGATTGATGACCGGAATGCGCCCGCCATCGGCGGACTCGACAAATTCGCCGCCGATGAATAGTCGCGTCTCGATCTCGAGTTGCGGGGGCGCACCGGTCTGCGCCGCCATGCTCAAAACTCCACAGGGTATGGCTTCAGCTCGCCACCCGAGTAGCGCTTCGGCAATGTGCTGTCGTTATTTTCCCAAACGATCAGGATCGAGCGTTTCGGAGAATAACCTTTGTGCCGGATATCCGCCGGCATGGCCGCCACGTCGCCTGCTTTCATCGTGACCTTGGCTCGAGGATTGCCGGTCTTGCCGTCCGCGACTTCCCATGTGATTTCATCGCACACCTGGATGAACCATTCGACGCGGTCGTTTCCGTGGAATATCGGCAGAATGTATTCTTCCGTGGTGGCGCAAATCTGGCTGTCCTTCACGTTTGAAACCACCGAGGGATTCCACGTCACGTCCGAGCGCGATGCGTAGGCGAACATGTTGAACGCGTGGACCTCGCCTTCGAAGCCAGGTTCGGCGTGCACTTCCGGGGAGTCCTGCGGCACGTCGGTAAACTGCCGGTTGATAAATTGCCCGGCTGCATCCGTGCGATAGGGGAGATCGCCCGGCAGGCCCACCATTCGCGCGGACACGATGCGCTCGCGTTTCAGCGCCTTGGTGTTGTTGCCGCGCTTGGGTCCATACGCGTTGCCCGTTTCGTCCGGCGCGGCGTAGGGATCAAAGCCCTCGTTGGTCCAATCGTCGAGCATTTGCTCGAAGACTTTCTTCAGATCCTTGGAATCGAAAGTTTCCACGTAGTGAAGGTTCTTGCTGCGATAAGCCTCATTCAAAAGGCCCGCAAAAAGTTCGACCGTGCCGTAGTGATTGATCGTCCCGATCACATGATCGAAATTCACGGTGCCGTAAAAGAAGCCCCAGCCGACGTCGCGCATCAGCGCGCGAAGGAAAGCATCAACCGGCATGGTCTGCACGCCGCCGGGATAGTGGATATGGGCAAAATACTCGTCGCGCTCGAAACCGAATTTGCCGATGGCGAAAGTCTTGTATCCAAGGTTCTTCTTCGCGCTCGGAGTCGTTGCTGGAGTTGCTGTGCTCATCTCGGTCACCCTTTCCGTCAAAATCTCTCTCGGGGGCGGAGCCCCTTGTTATTCGGTTTGGCAGATGTCTGCCCAGCGCTCGATCGTATGATCGCCCTTGATCGTCTGCAACAACAGCACGGCGGGCGCGGCACTCCGGAACTGGTAGGCTGCTCCCTTTGGCAGCAAAGCCATATGGCCGCGCCATGCCTTGATCCAGCCCATTTTTTTGCCCTTCGGCTCGCTATCGAGCTTCACTGTGCCTTCCTTGCTGTCCGGAACCAGCGCCTTTTCGGGCTTGATCAGATGTATTTCGACGGTGCCGTCCATGATCAGCGCCGATTCGTCGTGCGAGGCCGTGTACCAGGGCGACGTGCCTTCCGCGCGAATCGCTTCGATCACATAGCGCAGGTTTTGGCCCACAGCGACTTTTTCGTAGGGTTTCGATTTGGACGCCACCTCGAATACGTTCGAGAGAACGTAGTGCTTCGGGTTGTCGTCAATCACGTCCACGTGTCCCTTTTCAAAGTGTTTCAGTGAGCCGAACACGGTTTGCGCGGCAGTCATGGGTTTCCGCTCCTTTTACGATTTGCGCAACGAGGTTAGTCCGCGGCGATGCGGCAGGCTTGCAGAAACTCCACTTCGATGAACAGGTTCTTGACTTGCCCCGGCAGGCCTTAGCTTCGCCGCACGTTCCAGTACGCCGGACTAGTGGAGTTTCTTCCGCCGATAGGCCGCGGGAGAAACCCCCAAAAGATGCTGGAACCAGTTGGAGAGATGGCTTTGCGATGAAAACCCGGACGCCAACGCCACATCGACGATCGGCGAATCCGTGTTCCGCAGAAGTTCCATCGCGTGGTCGATTCGGCGCCGCAGCACGTATTGATGCGGGGGCTGGCCAAAAGCAGCCTTGAAGACGCGTGGCAAATAAAGCGGGCTGATGGACACTTCAGCGGCCATGGCGTCGAGGCTGAGATCGCCATCGAGGTTGTCCTCGATGAAGCCGACGAGGCGCCTCATTTTCCAGCCGGACATTCCCTGCAATGAGGGTACGCGGGCTGGCCGAGAACGAGACGAATACTCGCGCGCGAGGTGCACGGCCAGCATCTGCGCCAGCGTATCGGTGTAGAGCCCATCCTTCACTGTGCCATCGCGCAAGGCGGAGGCAATCGAGAGACAAAGCTGCTCTAGAAGAGGATCCAGCACCGCGAAGCGCGGCACGATTTCCGCCGCGGCGGCGTCGCAGCCGTACATCTCGCTCACAGCCGCCGCATAGATTGACTGGCGCAAATAAACCTGAAGAATTTCAGGGCGCCCCGCATGCTGCCACTGGGTAGTCGCGCCACCGGGCGTCAGAGTCAGGCAGCGAGGTCCGATAAGCGCTCGTTCCCGCCGGGCGCCTTCAATCTTGCGCGACACCTCCGTAGGGCGAGACAAATGGTAGATCAGGGAAGGGTGACAAATGGCTGATTCCGTCGCCTGAAACGGGGCCTCTTCCATAATGGCGGCGTAAAGCGAACGCCAACCGGCGTCCTGGCTGTGGACGATAAGTCGATTATCCGGCCTGAACGCACGGCCATGCGTCTGACGAACCGTAAAAACTTGATTCGAGCCAGGAATCACGCCATTCCCCCGAAGCGAAAACAGACTGCCAGACCAATCTTGGGCGTGATTCTGCAACAGAACCCCGGGACCGTCAAGATCAAATACCTCGCGGCAGCCGGCTGCTATCACTCGAAACTCATTCATTACAATAGAGATAAATAGGATGCCGCCCGCTTATGGAGGACTAAGAGTAGCGCGCCCGAGTCTACCGCACAGAAGCGGATTCGACGGGCAATGCATCGCTGGCGCGGCTCCGCGCTTTTCTCGGAGACGTCTCCTTGAGGAAAAGGCAGACAACAATACCAAGAATCACGCCGATGAGCGCCAACTCCAGGATGTTCTGGATGCCGTAGTGTTGAGCGACGTATCCGGCCAGCGATGGTGCAACGCCACCACCAAAGATTTCGCCGGAGCCGACGACGATTCCAATCGCTGAGGACACCAGGCCGATGGGAGCGGCCTCGGTCGCGATCGGGCCAGTCAGTAACCCGACTACTCCGAGACACCAAAATGATATGACTCCCAGGACGCCGAACAGCAGCATCGGATTGGCCCCGATGCCGATAAAGATGCGCACGAAGATAGCCGCGCCGATGAAGCTGACGATGGCCATGAGCTTGCGCCCAAGAACATCGGACAATCCGGGCACTCCGACTTGGCCCAGAAAGCCGCCGAAGCCAATAGCCGACGTAACGAATCCCATTTGTCCCGCGGTCAGATGCAAATAGTCCACCAGGTAATTCGGCAGCATGGCGCTCAGCACGAACACGCCCGTCATCGCGCAGAGAAGCGCAGCCATGCATAGGCCGATGTTGCGATGGCGGAAGATCTCCGTCCAAGCGCGGCCACCGGCACTCTCACCGAGTGATTTTTCCGGAGCCGCATCGCGGATCACCCGATACATAAAAGCGCCAACGATCAGGCCGGGAATCGCGGCGATAAAGAAGACCCAGCGCCAGCTCGGGACGACGCCCAGCAACTGCGTGGCGATGATTGGCCCGAGGCCGAGGCCGAAAAGCGCGAATGCGCTCTGCTGAATGCCCTGATTGAATCCACGCCTGTCGGGTTTGGACGCTTCATTCGTCGCGGCAAAACTGGTGGGGCAGAACGATCCCTCGGTCAGCCCCATGATTCCGCGAATGAGAATCAGGCTGAGAAACCCTGTCGCCAGCCCCGACAGTCCGGAGAGGATGGAGAACATAAAGATCGCAGGGATCAGCACTTTCCTGCGGCCGATTTTGTCGGAAACTCCGCCCATTACAATCGCGAAAAAGCCCCAGCATAACCCCAGGATTCCTACAATGTTTCCAAGATCCTGATAGTTCAGGTGCAGGTCCTTCATCATGGACGGAAACAGCGGGGCGATGATCCAGCGGTCGAGGCCGACAAGACCGAATCCCAAGCCAAGCAGCGTCACTGCTTTCCATTCGTATGACGTGTCCCATTTTCGCGATTCGGCCATTTTCCCCGTCTCCTTTTGCCTTCGCTAGCCCGTCTTTTCTTTCAATATGCCGGCGTCGTTCAGGAATTCAGGACTCCGCGCCGCGCGAGCTTGACCGGCTGACCAGCGCCGGCGTGCTCCGCCTGCTCCACATGGTAGGAAGATCGAATTGGAGGGAAACTAATCCATCGCGGAGGGCATGGCTTGCAGAATCCACACTCCCCTGAACAGAATAATGACTTGCGATTCACTGAAGCGGCTACGTCTTTTCGTCGTTCTCCGCGATCGCCATCAGCAGTTGGCGGGGTCACTCGCCGCAAGGTCATGATTCTGTCCAATCAAGTGGAATTTCTGCAAGCAGCACGATGCCATCATCTGCTACTTCAACATCCGCCGTCGTGGTGTGCCGTGGCGCGAGTCGTTTCTGGGAGCGTGGAGTGGATAAGGTGAATGGGTCCAAGGTTCTGGGGATTTCGCTGTTGCTCGTCGCGCTGTTGAGTTGCCCCGCGTTCGCGCAAACGGACCCCAGCGGAGAATGGGAGAACAGATTTCACGAAGACGAACCCGAGCGCGTTCCCGGCCCCGAAATCGGCGATTATCTTGGATTACCAATCAACGACGCGGCGCGCCTGAGAGGCGATTCCTGGGTAGCCACGTTGCTTGAGCTGCCCGAAAATCAGTGCCGGCCGCATCCATCCGATTACGCCTGGCGCGGGCCCGCCCTGCTCAGGATATGGAAGGAAGTGGATCCCGAAACCCAGAAGCTCATCGCCTATCACACGCACATCTCGTGGCAGTCGCCCGAGCAGACCATTTACATGGACGGGCGCCCGCATCCTCCCGCTTACGCAGCTCACACCTGGCAGGGTTTCTCCACCGGAAAATGGCAGGGTGACATTCTTGAAGTGACGACCGATCATCTCAAGGAAGGCTGGATCCGCCGCAATGGCATTCCCCGCAGCGATAGAGCCACGGTCAGCACCTATTTCCTGCGCCACGGCAATTCTCTCACGGTCGCGGTTGTCATTTTCGACCCGGCGTACCTGACGGAACCATTTATCCGCACGACCGATTTCATCAGCTCTCCGCAGCAGGCAATCGGGCCATATCCCTGCGAATCCGTTGACGAAGTGAATAGGCCGCCGGGCACCGTGCCAAATCACTTGCCGGGCACGAATCCGTTTCTCAATGAGTTTCCCGCCGCGTACGGCATACCGCCGGAAGCCGCGCGAGGCGGCGCGGAAACGATGTATCCGGAATACAAGTTGAAGTTGAAGACCATGAAAACCCTGGCGCGCCCAGCGGGAAAACACACGGACAGATGAACCCTCTCGTCCACCGAGTCGCTCTCGCCATCGCCGCTCTTGTGGCAGCGGTCGCGCTGCCTTCGATGGCCAAGAGCCAGGGGAACACGGAAGCGGCGGACGCGACCGTCCACGTGCTGCCGGTGCAAGGCAACATCTACATGCTCGTCGGCGCCGGCGCCAACGTAACCGTGCAGGTGGGAAGCACCGGAGTGCTTCTGGTGGACACCGGGCTCGCCGCGATGAGCAACAAGGTCCTGGCTGCGGTCCGCACGCTCTCCGACAAACCGATTCGTTACATTGTGGACACCACCGACGATCCGGACCACATCGGCGGCAATGAGTCGATTGCGAAGACCGGCAGCACGATCACAGGAGGAAACGTGGTGGGCGATATCGGCGCCAGCGCAGGGGATACGGCAGCCATCATAGCGTTTCAAAGCATTCTCGATCGGATGAGCGCGCCCACCGGCAAGCGGTTTGCAATGCCCCAGGGTGCATGGCCCACCGATGCCTATGAGACTCCCCAGAAAAGCTTCTGGTTCAATGGCGATAGCATCCGCGTCTTCCACCAGCCGGGCCATACCGACGGCGATAGCATCGTTTACTTTCGCCGCGCCGACGTCGTGAGCGCGGGAGACATCTTCCGCACCGACAGCTATCCGGTGATTGATCTCGATCGCGGCGGCAGCATCCAGGGAGTCATAGACGGACTGAATCATCTGCTCGATCTGGCCATTCCAGCGGACGACAAGAGCAAGGACGAGGGCGGCACGATGGTGATTCCGGGCCACGGACGTCTCTGCGATCAGGCCGATGTTGTGGTGTATCAGGAGATGGTCACGATCGTTCGCGACCGAATTCAGGACATGGTGAACAGGGGACTGACGCTCGATCAGGCTAAAGCGGCAAAGCCCACACGAGACTACGACCCGCTCTATGGCGCCAACACCGGACCTTGGACGACGGATATGTTTGTCGAGGCTGTGTACAGGAGTTTGAGTGCGAAACACTAGGCCATGCAGAGCGCGACAGAGTCGTGCAACCGGCTCATCGTTCAAAGGGGAAGGGCTCATGTACCGCGTACGTATCTTGCTGCTGTCTGCCGTGGCGATGCTGTGGCTCGCGACCCCCAGTCGTGCGCTGGCGCAGTTCGGTTTTCCTCCGCCCCAGCCTCCAGTCAATCCGCGAGCGATTGCCCCGCTTGACCTCACCGGTTATTGGGTGTCCATCGTCACGGAAGACTGGCGGTTTCGCATGATTACTCCGGCCAAAGGCGACTACGCCAGCGTACCGCTCAATTCCGAGGGTAAACGCGTCGCGGACACGTGGGACCCGTTAAAGGACGAAGCGAGTGGCGATCAATGCAAATCGTACGGCGCCGCTGCCATCATGCGCGTGCCCACCCGCCTGCACATTTCCTGGGACAACGACACCACTCTGCGCGTGGAGACCGACGCGGGAACGCAGACTCGTCTCCTTCATTTTGGCGTTTCGCCACCGGCGGAATCTGCCCCGCAATTGCAGGGTTATTCCGTGGCGGAATGGGACGGACTCCGGAAAAATGGGTTTTTGAATTTGAGCGCCTTTGGGTCCGCGCCCGGTGCGGCGCGACCAGCGCCGGAGGGTTATCTGAAAGTGGTTACCACGCAGATGCTCCCCGGGTATCTGCGCAAGAACGGTGTTCCCTACGGCGCCAACGCATCCGTGGAGGAGAATTTCGACAGCTTCAAGACGCCCAATGGGGACCAATGGCTCGTGGTCACGACAATCGTTACGGACCCGCAATATCTCACGCAGCCGTTCATCACCAGCACGCACTTCAAGAAATTGCCCGATGCCGCTGGATGGAATCCCACGCCGTGCGACGCGAAATAGCCGAGCGGTGCCCGTGACGTCGCGCGGAGGTTGATCAGATGCGCGTGAGCGCGGTGGCTTCGTCCTCGGCCAGGTCGAGCACGGTGTCCAGGCGCACCATTTTTAGTAGCATCATGATGCGCTTCGTCGCGGAAAAATAAGTGCATTTTCCGCCAGCGCGTTTCAGCGTCGTGAAGGCGCGGACGAGCGAGCCGATCCCCGAGCTATCCAGATCGGTAACTCCCGCCAGGTTGATCGCTACATGCGTGGAACCCGCATCCACGAGTTGCTGGACCTGACTTCGGAAACTCTCTTCGTCCTTGCCGAGCTTTAGCGGCCCTTCGAGGTCCAGAATCGTGGCCGGTCCAGCTTTGCGGATTCGAATGTTCACGTTGCCTCTCTGCGTAGTGTCAAACTAACCGAATTGCGATTTGCGATCAAGGCCCGTGATGCGTTTCCTTGACGCATTAACACTGCATTTGCTAGTCTGCGCCGTCCGCTCTTTATCGCACCTTTCACCATCTTAAGCGACAGAAGAGCTTTTGTGTCCCTCCCCGGGGAGAATCATGGAAACGTCAGCCGCGCTCTTCGAACTGGCGAGCGTGTCTCTCGCGTGCCGCGACCAGGATACGCTTTTGAAGACGGTGGCCGCGCGCGTGGGTGCAACCGTTGGCGCGCGCGCTGTGCTCATCTGGCTCGGTGAACCCGATCCCGGACTGGTGTGCCGGTCGCGCTGGAACGATCCCGGCGAACGGATTAATCCCGTCAGTGGTCCCATGTCCGAAGGCTTGCTGGCGGAAGTCCGGGAATCCGGGGAGACGCGGCGCCTCGGCGCGGGGCAGATCGCGGCGGCCGAGCTTGTTCATCTCGACGATGCCAGCCGCGGGCGCGTGAAATCCGGGGTTTATGCAGCTCTGCCGGGAGGGCAAGGCTGGCAGGGAGTGATGGAGGTATTGGGCAAGCGCGCCGGCGAATTCACCGCGGATGACGCGCTGTTCATTGAGGAAGCGAGCCGCCTCGCGGGCCAGGCGCTCACGAATCTGGAAGCCATCGAAGAAGAGCGCAGCTCGCATCTCACCACGCTGGATCGTCTGACCGCCCTCTACGACATTGGGCGGACCTTCACTTCGACACTTGAGCTCGCGGAGCTACTGCCCATCGTCGCGGAAAAAATCCGCGCGATCGTCGGCGCCACCGCGTGCAACATCTGGCTGATGGACTCGGGCTCGCAGGAGATGCATCTCGCGAACCGGGTAGGCGTGGACCCAACGGCCGAGGAGGGAGCGCGAGTCTCGGCCACCGAGGGCCTCCTTGCCGAAATTGCGCACGAGGTGAATCCAAGGCTTGTGAACGAACCGGCGGCGGAGCCAGGACTCGAAGAGCGCCGGGACGCGGGCGGCGACTTCGAAATCCAATGCTGGATGGCCGCGCCGCTGCGCAAGGAAGACGAAGTTTTGGGCGTCGTCGAGCTGATCAACAAGGCCGAGGGTGGTTCGTTCGATGAGGACGAGCTTTTTCTCCTGGCAAGCGTCAGCGAGCAGGCAGCCATTGCACTACACAATGCAAACCTGCTCGAGTCCGAGCGCAAGGTGCATGTGCTCGACGCGCTCCTGAAAATCTCGCAGGAGATTACCTCGACGCTCGACCTCGACCACGTGCTTACCACGGTGGTTCAGCAGGCCGGTTCCGTGGTGCCGTTCGATAAGTGCGTCATCGGATTTTTTGACCGCGGCCGGTTCATGCTCGGTGCGGTTTCCGGTGAGACGGAAGTTCCCAAGACCCGCGAAATGGACGATTTTCGCGACCGTTTCCAGTGGGTCGCGAATCAGACGGACGTGGTCGCCGCCGATCTTCATTCCGAGGGCTGGGAACTCCACCCCGCTGGGGCGCATGCGCAGATCGTGTCCGTTCTGGAAAAATACAGTTATGGCGGATTTTACGCGCTGCCTCTGCGAGACGAGCAGGGAGCGCTCGGAGTTTTGGCGCTGGTAAGCAGCGAAGCCGATTTCCTGAACGAGAATCATAAAGAGACGCTCGCCATTCTTGCGAATCAGACCTCCGTCGCGATCCGCAACGCGCAACTCTATCAACAGGTGCCTCTGGCGAATTTTCTGCAGCCGTTCTCGGCCCGAAAGAAGAAACTGATTGCCGCCGTGCCTAAGGGGCGCTGGCGTGTCTACGCGGAACGGTCTGCTCTGGTTGCGCTGGCGCTCATTGTGATTCCCTGGCCTATGCGCGTGGGTACGGATGCGACGGTGGTGCCGGCCCAGCGCCGGATCGTCAGCGCGATGGAGGGCGGCGTCGTCAAGAGTGTCCTCGTCCACGAAGGGGACGCGGTACAGCCGGGCCAGTTGCTCGCGCAACTGGACGACGGTGACGACGCGGTCAAACTCGCGCAGGCTCAGGCCGCGCTCGCGCAAGCGCGACACGATTCCGCCGAAGCGGAATTCAAGAACGATAGTTCTGCGGCAGGGCAAGCGAATATTCGTGCCGACCTTCATGCCGTGGAGGTGCAGCTGGAGCAGGAGCGGGTATCGCAGGCGCAGTTGCGAGCTCCGATTGCCGGAATCGTGGTCACTCGGAAAGTGGAAGAGCGCGCCGGAACCATGCTGAAGCCGGGCGAGGCGTTCTGCGAAATTGTCGAAGGCGACCGCATGGCCACCGAGATGAGCGTGCCGGAGGCGGACCTCGGGCTTGTGCGTCTGGGCCGGAGCGTCGCGCTGAAGCTCAATGCGTTCCCCACGGCGACGTTTGCAGGGAACGTCGAACGGATCGGCCAGGAAACGCGCGCCGATGCGGGCGAACAGTATTTTCTGGTTCGAGCGATCTTCGACAATTCCGGAGACCGCGCTCGCGACGGCATGGTTGGCCGCGCGCGAATTCGGGCCGCAGGCGGGTGGTTCGGGAGTGGCTGGTATCCCGTGGGCTACGCTCTATTGCGCGATCCATTCCGTTGGGCATGGCAAGAAATTTGGGCCTGGCTGCCGTAGGGGAGAAGAACGAATATGACAACGCGCGCGACGCTCTATTTCGGAGTCGCAATGGCCTTGATTGCTTCGGGCTGCGGAGATTCGTCGGCTGTTTCACCCGCCCACCCCGGCTCAACCGATGCTGACAATCAGGCGGCCGCTTCCCCCGTCGCTAATCCAGGAACCGGTTCGCTGACCGCGGCCCGCGAGAATCACGACGTCCTCAGTGTGCTTTCCGTGGAGCATCAAGTGGACATTGCAACCGATCGCGATGGGCTCGTGGTGTCCATTGCCCGGGACGAAGGGAGCGCCGTCAAGAAGGGCGACGTCCTGGGCCAGCTCGATGACCGTACGCTGCAGATTGAGCTGGTTAAGGCACGGGACGATTTGCAAGTGGCCCAAAACAACGTGAAATACAAGCAGGCCGAGTTGAAGGCCAAGGGAGCGGCGCTGGCGCGTCAACAACAGCTCCGCGATCTGGGGCTTTCGAGCCAGGCAGATCTGGAGCAGGCCGATTTCGAAGCCAAGGCCGCCGAATTCGACATGCACGGCTGGGAGGCGATGGCCGAAAGCAGCCAGGCGGAAATCCATCGCCTGGAGATCGAACTTGACCAGACGCGCCTGCGCGCGCCCTTTGCTGGGGCCGTTGTGGTTCGCTACGTTCGAGAAGGACAACAAGTCGCAAAGGGCGATAAATGCTTCCGGGTCAGCCAACTTGCTCCCCTCGAGGTGCAGTTCCAGATTCCCGAGTCCGCGGCGCGGCGTCCGGCGCACGGCGCTCCGGTGGGTCTGGTGCTCTTCAGCGATCCCGGTCGTCCAATCGGCGCGCGAGTAACGAAGATCAGCCCGGTGATCGATCCCGCGAGCGACAGTTACAACGTGACCGCAGAGCTCACCGGCAAGGGATTGTCCGACCTGCGTCCGGGAATGGCCGTGCGCGTCGTCTGGCCGGATACTTCCCACACGAGGCCCTAGCGGATCCGCCCATGCGTTTTGGACCCACCAGCCTGAAAGCGTCGAGCGTTCTTGCCAAGGGATTGCGACGCCCCAAATTCCGTACGGATTTGCGAATCAGCGAGCAGACGTTTGCGGGCGAGAAGAGCTATGTCATCAAAGTGGAGGAAACGAACTCGTACAATCGGTACGGCCCCTCGGAATACGAATTGCTCACGCTCTGCGATGGCACTCGGACGCGTGCGGAAGTCGCCGCAGCATGGAACGAGCATCACCCTGACGATTTCCTGGGTGAAGCGGAGGTGCTGGAATTTTTGGACGGCGTGGAATCCGAAATGTGGGAACAGTCCGTAGGCGAGAAAAATCTGGCCGTCCTCGAGCGAATTCGCGACGACCGCAAGAGCCGTGTGGACCACTCCAACGTGCTCTACATTTCATTCAAGGCCTGGGATCCGAATAAAACGCTCGCGAAATTGGATCCCTACCTGAGTTGGATGTATACCCGCGGTTTCGTTTTCTTTTCAGTGGCTTTGTTCATCGCAGCCGGCTATCTGGTCGCCGGAGACTGGGCGCAGGTGCAGAGGGACACGGCGTCCCTTTACACATTTCAGGGCAAGACGGCCTTCGACATCTGGATTTTCTGGTTTTTGATGCTAGGTTTGGGCGCCGTGCATGAATTCGGCCACGGACTCACGTGCAAGCATTTCGGCGGCGACGTTCATCAAATGGGATTCTTGCTGATCTACTTTACGCCTGCGTTTTACACGGACACCACGGATATCATGCTCTTTGGCCGCCTGGGCCACAGGCAGTGGGTTCTGTTCGCGGGAATCTGGATCGAGCTGGTGGCTTGCGCGATCGCGGTTTTTTTCTGGCGATTTACACTTCCGGGTTCGCTCGCCAACGATATCGCTTACAAGATGCTGCTGCTGAGCGGGGTCCAGGGTGTCCTTCTCAATCTGAACCCGCTCATCAAGGCGGATGGCTACTATGCGCTCGCCGAATATCTGCGTATCGACAACCTTCGCGAAGATTCCTTTTCATTTCTTCGGGCATGGACTCGCAGGCACGTTTTCCGGGAAGACTTGGAGTTGCCTTTGGCCACACGGCGGCAGCGCAGCATTTACCTGGCGTTCGGCATGACGGCAACCGTTTATAGCGTATTGCTTCTGATTCTCGTCCTGTTGTTTGTAAAAAATGTGTTCGTCACCAAGTTCGGCGGCTGGGGATATGCCCTGACGGCGGGAGTCGTCTACTTCTTTGTCGGGAAGAACTTGCGAAATGCTTTGCCACGGGTACGCTCCTGGTGGCGCGAGAAGAAAGAGGAATACATGGCTTGGAAGATTTCGCGGACGCAGCAGGCAGGTGCGCTTGGACTGGCGCTTCTGTTTCTGATCCCTCCAATTCCCACGCGGGTCGCCTCCGATTTCGTATTGGAACCTGGCAGGGACGCCCACGTCCGAGCCGAAGTTCCCGGCGCGGTGCGCCAGGTGTTCGTCAAACAAGGCGACATGGTTATCGCCGGGCAGACGCTCGCCGTTCTGGAGAATCCGGATATCGAATCAGGCGCTCAAGTGCTGGCGCAGCAACTGGCCATGGCCAATAGCGAGGTGCGCTTGCAGCAAGCGCGCTCGGATCCTCCTAAGATCGCTGCCGCGCTCCAGGAGCAGCAGCGGCTTGAGGCAGAGTGGGCGATCGCCGAAGGAAACGTTGACGCGTTGGATATTCGGGCGCCATTTGCAGGAGTAGTAGCCACCCCTCTCGTCGAGCAGAAGGCAACGGAATATCTTGCAGCAGGGGACGAGCTATGCGAAGTCGTGGACCGCAGCACGATGAAGGCGCGCATCCTGGTGCGTGATTGGGAACTCGAAGAGGTGCCAGCCGGATCGCGCGCGCAATTGAAGGTGCTGCCATATCCGTACCGCACCTACGCCGGGAGCGTGGCGCAGGTGCTCCCCGCCGCTGCGCTGGACCGGCCGGTTGCTCAGCCGCAAGAGCTCAAGCGGCTGGGCCAGGAGCTGACGAACTATTTCGCAGTCGTCACGGTTTTCCCGAATCCGGATGGTTCGCTGCGCGAAGGCATGACGGGAACCGCCAAGGTAGCCGGCAGATCGCGTCCTTTGGCATGGCAGGCGGGCCGCGGCGCTTGGCGATGGCTTCGCTCGCAAGTCTGGTAGCTGTGTAAAGGGTCCGGGAACTCGCGAGGAAAGTGGGGTGAATGCCGCGGCCTCGTGAAACAGAGAGGGCCGCCCCAGTGGGGCGGCCCTCTCACCATCCGCGCTAAATCGGATCGCGTGGGAACAGTCTAACCAGCCCCAACAACAAACAACGGGCGCCGTTCCCGTACTACCGCGCGCTAGAGCAACTAGTGAGCGTTCGGAAGGACATTCTTCAGCGGCACTTTCTTTTCAAGCTTCTTGGCTCCGAGCGTCTTTCCCTTTTTTGCTGGCTTCATGATCTTTTTCCTCCAGAAGTTTTTAGTTTCTTACTTCGCAGCTAGCTAATGCAATCGTCGCGCCAAACCCGAAGCGACCGCCGATTTGTCAGCACGGATTGCAAACACAGGCCTTACGCTAGCACGACGGGCGGCGAGGGATGCTCCGAAACATGAGCCCTATTAAATTTCCAACACTGGCATTTAGTAATTCAACGGATCCGAGCCTCCTAGAACCCTGGGAAGCCAGCGCCGCCGTCCCTGGCGGTGATCGGGCCGCGCCAGTCTTCGGAAATGCCGTTCGGCGGTCCTCTCAACTTAGACCGGAGTCTAAAATTTCGGCCAAGCAAGGATTCGGGACCCCCTTCACCTTCAAAATGCGAGTCGTCCTTGACACAAATCCGAACGGAAAGGGCGCTCAGCGCCCGCAAAGTCCTCAAGCGCAGGCCATCTCGGTGAAATATTCAACAAACGAGGGGACTGCCGCTCAGAGCCCGTACTTTCGGCAGAGGTAATTCAGGCGATTGCGGTCCACACCCAGCAGCCGGGCGGCTTCCGACTTGGTTTGCTTTCCCTGCTGCATCGCTTCCTGAACCCAGCGCCGCTCGGTAGCCTCAAGTTCTTTGTCGAGGTCAATTCCGCCGGCGGGCAAATGGTATCGCGACTTCGAGTCGCGGCCCGTAGCCTGGACGATTTCGGCGGGCAAATCGCTGAGGGAGATCGTCTCAGTCTCGGTCATCACCACAACCCTTTGAACGGCATTTTCGAGCTCGCGGACGTTTCCGGGCCAGGAATACCGCTTGAACGCCAGCAGCGCTTCGTCCGCCAGCCGTTTGATCGGCACGCCGTTCGCAGCGCAATAGACGCTGATGAAGTAATCGGCGAGAGGGGGAATGTCCTCCACGCGCTCCCGTAGTGCCGGGACGAAGATTGGCACCACGTGAATGCGGTAATACAGATCCTCGCGGAAACGCCCCTCTTTCGTCATTTCCTCGAGGTTTTCATTAGTCGCGCTGATCAGGCGGAAATCCACTCGGATTGACTTCTTGCCGCCCAGGCGCGTCAGCGAGCGGTCTTCGAGCACGCGCAATAGCTTGCTCTGCAGAGCCGGAGTGAGCGTGGCGATTTCGTCGAGGAAAAGCGTGCCTTGATGCGCGACTTCAATTCGCCCTTCCTTCATGCCGGCCGCGCCTGTGAATGCTCCCTTTTCGTAGCCGAAGAGCTCGGACTCCATCAGCGCCTCGGGCAGCGCAGCGCAATTCACGCTGACAAAGGCGCGGCTGCGGCGCGGGCTTTGCTCGTGAATCGCCCGCGCGACCAGCTCTTTCCCCACTCCGCTCTCGCCCCGGATAATCACATTGGTGGTGGCGCGCGCGATTCGCTTGATGGAATCGAAAAGATGGCGCATCACGTCGGTTGCGCCAATGAAATCGCCGAGAGTGTTCTTGCGGCTGATTTCATCCCGCAGGATGCGGTTTTCGCGCTGAATGTGCAGTTTTTCAACAGCCCGCCCGATCAAGTGGCGGAGAACGTCGGTGTCAACCGGCTTGGTGAAATAGTCATACGAGCCGCCGTCAATGATCTTCAGCGCCGTCGATTTTTTGTCGTCGGAGCTTAGAACGATGACCAGCGTGTCAATTTCGCTGCCGTCGAGGCGGTCGAGCAACTCCGCGCATTCGCGAACGCCACCGGACGAAATCGGCAGGCCGAGCAGAAGCACATCGAGCTCGGATTCCTCCAGAAGCACGAAAGCCGCCTCGTAGTCCTTGCCCTCGAGGACCTCGAACTCGGAGCGAAGCGACGAAGCGATCTTCGCGCGCAGGCTTACATCGTCGTCCACGATTGCTACTCTGGGTTTGGATGGTCCGGGCGCGATGGCTGATCTCCGGCGGGGACACGCGAGACTCCGAAGCCTGATGCCGAAAAGCGTCCCGCGTAGCCGCGATTCTAGGTGGGAGGCACCCCGGGTGTCAACGAATGGACGCAAGGAATTGCCCCTCGCACGCCTCGTGCGGAGCTGCGTGATGGGCAAAAAGAGGTTGAACGCCGGCCAAAGTTATAACAGACTGCGCTCGAAACAACAGCGGAACGCCAGTGGCTCTCCCGCGCGCAATTTCCAGGGCAAAGGACGCGCTTTCACATGGCTGCAAACCACGATGTCGTTGTAATTGGGTCCGGCCACAATGGGCTTGTCGCGGCGGCCTGTCTGGCAGCCGCCGGCAAGAACGTGATCGTGCTCGAGCGCAACTCGTGGCACGGCGGCGGAGTGGTCACGGCCGAGCTCACGGGTCCCGGCTACCTGCACGACCGGTTCAGCACCGGGCACATCTTCATCCAGGGCAATCCGCTCATCAAGAACGACGAGCTCAAGCTTCTCTCGCGCTACGGGTTGAAATACGTCTATCCCGAAATCCCATTCATGGTCGTTTTCGACGACGGCTCATCGATCGGCCTGTATCGCGATCGCCAGAAGAACTACGAGGAAATCGCCAGGTTCTCGAAGAAGGACGCGGACACGTTCCTGAAGTTCGCCGAGACCTCGATGAAATATCTTCCCATGATCTCCGCGTCGTTCTACACGCCGCCGCCGCCCATGGGCGCCATGCTCGCGATGCTCGATCAAAGTCCCGAAGGCCGCGAGCTGTTTGCCTTCATGCAGAAGAGCCCCTACGACATCATCATGGAGAATTTCGAGAACGAGAAGGTGCGCCTGTTTTTCGTGCGCATGGTCTCCGAAAACCTGACCGGCCCGGAGGAAAAGGGAACCGGCCTCGGCATCTTCGTCTTCCTCGGATTCATGGAAACCTACGGCATCGGAGTGGCCGTGGGCGGCAGCGGCGCTCTCACTGCGTCGCTCATTCGCTGCATCGAAGCCCACGGCGGAAAGGTTCTCAACAACACCTCGGTCGAGCAGGTCCTGGTGAAAAACGGACGTGCCGCCGGCGTGCGCACCGCCGACGGCGCCGAGTACGCCGCGAAAGACGGCGTCATCGGTTCCATCCATCCCCATTTTCTGGCGAAGTATGTCCCGGGAGTGGACGCCAGGATCACACGCGATGCGGCGCGCGTCGAGCTCTCGGCGAATTCGTGCTTCACCGTTCACGGCGCCCTGAACGAACCTCTGCGATTCAAAGCCGGCGCGCACGTCAGCAAGTCCTACTTCACTGATTTGGTGCCCTCGGACATGACTGTTCTGCGGCAGTACTTCGACGCTCTGCGATACGGCCGCATTCCGGACACGGCGTTGCTGGGTATTGCTTGCCCATCGAATTTTGACGCCACACGCTGCCCCCCGGGTAAATCCACGTTCCATATCTGGGACTACGTGCCCTACTCGCATCCCGATGGCGGGCCCAAGCACTGGGACAAGGCCAAGGACGCTTTCGCCCAGACGATGATCGACCGGACGGCGAAGTTCTGCGAAAATCTGACGCCGCAAAATATCATCGCCTACGTCTGCGACAGCCCCTTGGACCTCGAACGCTGTTCCGAAAGCTTTCAGAGGGGCGATCTGCATGGCGCCGCACCGTATCTCTATCAGTCCGGCGCGCACCGCCCGACGCCCGATCTCGGAATGAACACTGTCCCGGGCGTCGATCGGCTTTATCTGGTTGGACCGTTCCAGCATCCCGGCGGCGGTGTCTTCGGCGCGGGGCGCGCGACGGCGATGAAAATGTGCGAGGACCTGAAAATTAATTTCGAAAAAATCGGCCAGCAACGATGATGAAAATCTACGGCCCGGACAATAACGAGCTGATGCAGATTACGTCACTCGAAAACGAAGACGGCAAGCTCGTGATGAAAGGCAAAGTGTTCGGTTCGATGCCCCTGACTGCGAAGCTCACCGGCACCGAAGCCCGCAACGCGATCAAGCTGTTGAATTTCAAGCTGGTAATGTTTTTGCTGACGTTTCTTTTCCGCAAGTAGTCCGTCCGAGGACTCTCTGTTCTAGTTTTTCGTCAGGGCACGACTTTAGTCGCCCCGTAAACGCAGCAACATGAGTGCGGCTTTAGCCGCGAAGGCACGACGAAGGGTGGAAGCGCGGGGTTCTAGTCTCGCGAAGAGCTGAAAACGACGTGCGGTGGAAGCGCGGGGTTCTAACCCCACGAAAACCCGCTCCAATCAATAGGGGGCTTTAACCCTGGTTCGGGCCAGCACGATATTGCTAGGAGCGAAATCGAATGGCAGGACGAGCGAAACGGGATGGTTTGGATGTATCCAGACTTCGCCATCTGAAGGCCGTCATCGAGGACGATATCAAGCGCGGCCGCTATTACGGTGGAGTGATTTTGGTAGCTCGAAAAGGCGTCATCGGCCTTCACGAGGCCATCGGCCTCATCGATCCCACAACCAGGAAGCCGGTCACCAAGAAATCGGTCTTCAGCCTTTTTTCGACCACGAAAGCTATCACCAACGTGCTCGTGTTCCGCGCCATCGAGCGGGGCGAGTTCGCGCTAACGACGAAAGTCTCCGAGATTATTCCCGAGTTTTCAGGAGGACAGCGCCAGCACATCACGTTCTACCACCTTCTGACACACAGCTCAGGACTGCCGAGTGTGTTCACGCCCAAACCGGGGATGTATATCGACCGCCTGGATGAGATCGTCGCCGCCATCTGCGCGAACGTCCACTGCGCCGCCGCGCCGGGGGAAGTGATCAATTATTCCCCGATGGCCGCGCACGCCCTCATGGGCGAGGCGGTTCGCCGGACCGACCCTAAGAAGCGCTCCTATCGCCGGTTGGTCGAAGACGAGATCCTGAAGCCGCTGAAAATGAAGGACACCTCCATCGGCGTTCGCAAGGATCTCCGCGCGCGCAAAATCGTTCCCATCTTTCTCGATCGCTCGCCCATCGAACATCTGGGTCACAGCAATCTCGGTCCCAATGGTGCCTTCGAGGAGGAAAACTCGGAGATGCCCTGGGTTGGATGTGTCTCTACGGTTTCGGACTTGTACCGCTTCGCGGAAATGCTGAGGCGCGGCGGGGAGCTCGATGGCGCGCGAATCCTGTCGCCCGCGATTCTCGATTTGGCCACGCGGAATTGGTCGGGCAACAAGCCGAACGAGCTTTACAAGCCGCTCGTCACCGCCCGCGGCTGGGAGCCTTATCCCGCGTACCAGGGGATTGGTTTCCAGGTGCGCGGAGACGCCATCTGCCACGGTCTCTTCGGAACGCTCACTTCGCCGCGAACCTTTGGCAACTACGGCGCCGGCAGCTCGCTCTTCTGGGTTGACCCCGAGCGACAGATGACTTTCGTCTGCCTAACCGCCGGAGTAATGAACGGCGTGGACAATATCGAACGATTCCAGCGCCTCTCCGACATCGCAGTCTCCGCGGCAACCTAAAATCGGCGAGCGATCGGATCACCGGACAAATACCCACCCGGTACTTCACAATTCCGGTCAGAGCGTTAATGAGGGAATAACAAACGCCGTATAACAGCACTGAAGGGCGCCGCTAGTCTGGGCTCGAGCAGGCAATTGCTGCACCAACTTGGGAAAAGCGGACACATTGGAAGGAGGCACGGTATGAGAAAGGTCGCTTTCTGGGTGGTTGCAATCGCAGCGGTGGCAGGCGTTCTCGCCTCCACGGTCCCTGCATCCGGACCAGCCGATGAAGAGGCGGTCCCGATCTTCGGAATCAAGATTCCCCCCGGATACCGCGACTGGAAGTTGATCTCCGTGGCTCACGAAGAAGGCAACCTCAACGATATTCGCGCCATTCTGGGCAACGATGTAGCGATCAAGGCCTACCGGGAAGGGAAGCTTCCGTTCCCGGAAGGCACCGTCATTGCCCGAATAGCCTGGGACTACGTCCCGTCGGAAGAAAACAACAAGGTATTTGGCCGAGCCCAATCTTTCGTTCCCGGACCCGCCCCGGATTGGTACCTTCAGTTCATGGTCAAGGATTCGAAAAAGTACGCCGCGACGGGCGGCTGGGGATACGCTCAATTTAATAAGGACGGCAAACCCGCCGACGAGGCGAAGCTCAAAACTTGCTTTCCCTGCCACGAGCCTATCAAAGCTCGCGACTTTGTCTTCACCCGTTACGCACCTTAAATTAAAGTCGTCGAGGCCAATTCATTCGCCCACAAGCGGAGGTAAGGTTATGGACATGAAATTCGAAATTGTAGTGTTGCCCGTCTCGGATGCCAATCGCGCGAAGGAATTCTACGCCAGGCTCGGGTGGCGGCTCGACGCCGACTTCGACAGCAGTAAAGACTTCCGCGTGATCCAGTTCACGCCGCCGGGCTCCGGGTGCTCAATCATCTTCGGCAAGAACGTCACCGCGGCGGCACCCGGCTCCGCTCAGGGCCTGTACCTGATCGTCTCCGACATCGAGTCCGCCCGCAAACAACTGCTCGGTCTCGGCGTCGAGATTAGCGAGGTGTTCCACAACGACGGCGTGTACGTGGGCACGGATGAGCCCTACCTGTTTGGACGGGTCCGGGTCAGCGGTCCGGATGCCGAGCGCCGCAGCTACCGCTCGTTCGCCTCGTTCCGTGATCCGGATGGCAACGGCTGGCTGCTCCAGGAGATCACATCGCGGTTGCCCGGTCGCATCGACCCCGCGACCACGACCTTCGCGTCGGCGAACGATCTGGCAAGCGCGCTTCGGCGCGCGGAGGCCGCCCACGGCGAACACGAGAAGCGCATCGGTGCGGCCGATACAAACTGGCCCGACTGGTACGCCAAGTACATGGCGGCGGAGCAGGCCGGGGCCGAGCTGCCGACGTGAGCGACTACGGCGTCGTCGGCGGCAGCTCGCCGGGCGAGCCCGTGACGAATCCAAGTGAGCTCAAGTCCCGATTAGCCGGATTACCGGACAAGGTCGTTCTGCTGCCCGCATGTCCGGCTACCGCGTCAATCAGGTGCCAGACCCCCAATTTAGGCTTTCGCACTCACGCACTGGCGCGCGATTTCCCATTTTCCCCGGCCGATTATGTCACCTGTACTTTTTCCGTACGCCCGCGCAGTCGCCGGGCCCGACCGCAACGTGCTACTTTGCAGCGAGGTCCATCAACATGGACACGCGACGCGTTGGGCGATGGCAAAGGGTGCAGGCCGAGCTCTGTGCCGGCGGAAAATCGGACTCAATCTCAACGGCACACTCCGAAAGATGCGACGCGTTCAGCACAAGGTGTTTTCGCCCCACCCTCGTGCCTCGCAAATACGGCATTACGAATCGCGATTCACAATTTACGAGTCACAGGTTGCTCGTTACGAACCACCAATCACGCCAAGTTACTCGACACACCGTGCCGAGTAGATTTGCGCGTAACTCACTGAAAACAAAGAATCGGTGTCCATGCTACTCGACACACAATCGAGGGGTCTGTGCGGCGCCAAATTTCCCGCAATCCTCTGCCATTCAGCCCCGCGTTTTCCATCGCTCCCGGTCCTCGTCGTCCCGGCGGCAACCTGAATCTGTTGACGCCGCGACGTCGCTGTGGCAACTTCCCCCACGCAGGATACAGGGAGCACACGAAATGAAGACCCCGCCCGGTGTGAGCAGTCAGGATTTCTCCGAAGCGATCAAGCAATTTGAGGAAGCCGTCGGCAAGGAATGGGTTTTCACGAGCGACGAAGATGTCGCCTTGTATCGCGACGCGTATTCTCCCTTCTATGGCGAACCTGAAGAACTCGTCGCTTCCGCGGCGGTCGCGCCGGACGGTGTCGAGCAAGTGCAGAAAGTCGTAAAGATCGCGAACGCTTACAAGATTCCGATCTATCCCATTTCCACTGGAAAAAATCTCGGATACGGCGGTTCCGCGCCCGCTCTATCGGGCAGCGTGGTTCTCGATCTGAAGCGCATGAATCGGATCTTGGAAGTGAACGAGAGGAATGCGTATGCGCTTGTGGAGCCGGGCGTCAGCTATTTCGATCTTTACCGCTATATCCAGGAGAAGGGCCTCAAGCTTTGGATTGACGTTCCCGATCCCGGCTGGGGCAGTCCGATTGGAAACTCTCTAGACCGCGGCGGCGGCTATTTGATGGCGGAGTATCGCAATCACTTCGACGCTCATTGCGGCATGGAAGTCGTCCTGGCGAACGGCGAGGTAATGCGCACGGGCATGGGTGCGCTCCCCGCCGCGAAGACGTGGCAGCAGTACAAATCCGGCTTCGGTCCGTGGATTGACGGGATGTTCTCGCAGTCGAATTTTGGCGTGGTCACAAAAATGGGATTCTGGCTGATGCCGGAGCCTGATGCGTATCTCGCGGGCATTGTTTACGTGCCGAGGCACGACGATCTCATTCCTCTGGTTGACACTCTGAACTATTTGGAGAACACGCGCGTCACGACGGGAATGCCGGAAATCGGGAGCCC
>PMUS01000071.1 GCA_003166795.1 Acidobacteriota bacterium
TCGCTGAACGCCGGCGCGCAATATCCGCCTATCACGTCCGTCGCGGGCGGCGCCATTATGTGCGTGGGTGATCAGACCGTGCCCTTCACGCTGTCCCCTGGCGCGTCGCCGGGCCTGAATGGCTACTACGGCTCGGCGGCGCAGGACGCCCGTTTGCTTTCGTTTCAGCAATTGCTCACTTTCGATACGGGGTTGTCTCTCGTGCAGGATGCGAGCGCCGTGATGACCCAGACGCTCGCCCAAAGCGCCGTGCTCTCCGCCGCGCTCAGCGGATTGCCCGCGTTGCAAACTCAATTTCCCACCACGGGTCTCGGCAAGCAGCTCAAGCAAGTGGCTCAGATTATTCAGGCGCGCGCCGCGCTCGGATTGCAGCGCCAGATTTTCTTCTGCTCGCTCGGCGGATTCGACACGCACAGCGACCAGTTGGATACGCAGGTAAGTTTGTTCGGCCAACTCGACCCGGCGGTTTCCGCGTTTTACAACTCAACCATCGAGCTCGGCGTCGCGCCGAATGTCACTTCATTCACGCTTTCCGATTTCAGCCGCACGTTTCAGCCCGGCTCCAATGGCGGCACGGACCACGCCTGGGGCAGCAGCCAGTTGATCGTGGGCGGCGCCGTGCAGGGCGGAGACATCTTCGGCCAGTTCCCCACTCTCGCGCTGGGCGGCCCCAACGACGCCGGCAACAACGGCCGCTGGATCCCCACCACCTCGGTGGACCAGTACGGCGCCACTCTCGCCTCATGGTTCGGCGTGCAGCCCACGGAGCTGCCCGCCATCTTCCCCAACCTAGCCAACTTCACCGTCCCGACACTAGGCTTCATGGGCTAAGCGCTGCCGCCGCGACGCAATAGGGGGTCGGACCTTCAGGTCCGACATAATCGCGCCGCTCGAGTCACCGTACCTTGCTGCCGCAGGCTGTCGCGAAGGCCGCAGGGCCGCAGCGACCCGCTTCCGCCGTTGTCGCTGTCGTTGCAGCTGCTGTTGTCGTTGCCGTTGCAGTTGTCCTTGCTCTCACACCTGACACCTGCCCCCTTCGCCCCTAGAGCATGCGTCGGCCCTACGTCACGATAGGCCTTGACGAATATATCCCAATACTAGGATAGTCGAGTGATGGGAATGCAACGCGCTGCACCGAGCTCAGGCAATGTTTTCGCCGATCTTCGCCTGCCGAACGCGGAGGAGAAGCAAACGAAAGCCCGGCTCGCAGTGGCCATCAATCAGATCATCGCCGGCCAGGAACTTTCCCAAGTAGCGGCGGCGCGCCGCTTGAAAATCAATCAGCCCAAGATTTCCGCGCTCGCCCATTACCGGCTCGAGGGATTTTCCGTCGAGCGGCTGATGCATTTCCTCACCGCGCTCGACCGCGACATCGAAATCGTCATTCGCCCCAAACACCGCTCGCGCAAAGAAGCCCGCATTCTCGTAAGCGCCGGCTGACGTCGCTTTCGTCGCCCGCCGAAACAGTCCCTCGGTGGCCCGGGCGGGGGCGCGGGGTTCGTTCCAGCGAACCCAGGAGGGGCCTGCGCGCTTGACGCGCCGTACCTTCCCCGAACGGACCGGCAAAAGCAGTGGCGGACGGGTGGCCCGGACCCTAGCGTTTGATTTTTCGGGTGCCCCATCCTTTGCGTAGCAAAGGGTGGGGACTTTTCCGATCTGCTTGCACTTCCCCTTTCCCGCACAGAATGACCACCCGTACTTCGTCTGTACTTTCGCTCAGTCGCGCCGCTCGCCCCCATCGTGCTACTTTCCCGCGAAATCCATCAACATGGGCAGGCGGGCGCCCACTTCCCGCGTGCGAAGCGGTGAGGCGTCCGTCACAACGGGGATATGGCTACCCACCCGGTCAAGAGTGCTAGAATATGCGCTAGGAAGGATTCATGCAGGTATTTTTGAGCTACGCTCAATCCGACAAAGCCTTCGCGAAAGCTCTCTCCTCACATCTGACAAGGCGGGGGCTGTCTGTCTGGAGCGCCAATCAGGAGGTGCTGCCCGGCGACAATCTGTGGCTGAGGGCCGGCGAAGCGCTAAAGAAATCAAAGGCGATGGTCGTTCTCGTTTCGCCAGATTCGATGCGGTCGGAACACGTTCGGCGCGAAATTGAGTACGCCCTGGGCGACTCCAATTACGAAGGCAGAGTTTTTCCCGTACAGGTTCGTCGGACAAGCGACATCCCCTCGATACTTCGGAAATTCAAGACATTTGATGCGAGGCGTAGTGCGTCAAAAGTCAGCGAGTCCATCGCAGAGGCCCTGAAGCAGGTTGCCTGAGCCTATCTTAGATGCGTCGGTTATCAGCCTCGCAGCGAGAAGTATTTCTCTCCCATTCAAGCCGTGATCGCGAGTTTGTCCTGCGCCTGACACGGGTGCTTAGGCGGTATAAGATTCGATATTGGTACAGTGCCGCGCACATCGCCGGCGCCAAGCAATGGCACGACGAAATCGGGCGCGCGCTTGCCCGATGCGATTGGTTCCTCGTGGTATTGACGCCGGATGCGGTTCGCTCGGTATGGGTGAAGCGAGAATTGCTATTTGCGCTTAACGCAGGACGCTATAACGAAAGGATTGTTCCCGTTCTCCGCCGACCCTGTGAATACTCTCGTTTATCCTGGACACTCCCAGACTTTCAGTTCGTCGATTTCACGGGAAACTTTGGGGTTGGCTGCCGGCAACTCCTGCGAGTCTGGGATGTCGATTTCGAATCTGCGGGTGACAGACCTCGCCGCAAAGCCGAGAAGCGATAGGTGAGCGCCCGGCGGTGGCCAAGGCCTTGGCGAGCGGCTGTTCCTTCAGTGCCAGAAGTGTCGGGCCCCTCTGGATTGCGTTGTGCTTCCTTTTCCCTGCTAGCATGACCACCTGCACTGCGTCTGTACTTTCGCTCAGTCGCGCCTCTCGCCCCCATCGTGCTACTTTCCCGCGAGGTCCATGAATATGGACAGGCGTTCGGTAGCGAGCAAAGCACGGCGCAAGAAACAGGACAGCAGTAGCGAGCTACGCGCTCACGAGCCGACCAAGACGAGTGGTGAGCGTAGCCGAACCATCGTGGCCCCGAGCGAATCCGCTGCACGGGATAAGCCGAGCGGGCCGTCCCTCGCCGACTCATCCCTCACCCCTCACACCTCACCCGTGTCCCCTGCTCCCTTGCGCCAAATTACTCGACACACCATGCAAAGTAATTTCGAGGCTAAATCATTGAAAACAAACGACGGGCACCCCCACAAAGTGACACACTTTTCGAGGGGCAAGATTCGCGAAAACGAATCACAATGCTATCCTGAACGAAGCCGAAGGGTCACGAATTCCCGGCCCGCCCCGCGCTCCACTTCCCTCACACCTAACCCCTCGCCCCTGATCCCCGCCATTCTAATCGACACGCCGGCGATTAGAAACGCCCTTAACTCCAATCAATCGAACGCGGCAATCATTTCTAATCGACACAGATCGCGGGTGCCGCTCACGGTCGAATTCGCACCTTTCGCGCCGTCTCGCTCGCGCGGGTTTCCGGGGTCGTCACTCACGAATCACGGGTCACGAATCACAAGTCACGCGCCGGAAGCCCTCCCCAACTTGCTTTCATCTGCCGAACCGCTTAGAATCGTTTTTCGATGCATGATTGTCGTCCTCTACAAGAGAAACTTTTTCGAGCCCGGCGAACGTCGCTGGGCTTTGCTGTTTTCAGGGCCCAAAGTCGGCCACCCTTCGAAGCCATACAGGGCAATCAGGAGAGAGAATGATTGACGGACCCATCCCCGAAGCGCTGACGTTTGACGACGTGCTGCTCCTGCCGGGAAAGTCCTCGGTGCTGCCCACGCAGGCCGACACGCGCACGTGCCTCTCGCGCAAGATCGCGCTGAATATCCCCATCGTCGCCGCCGCCATGGACACCGTCACCGATGCTCGCCTTGCCATCGCCATCGCGCGCCAGGGCGGCATCGGGTTCGTGCACCGCAATATGACCATCGAGCGCCAGGCCGAGGAAGTGGACCGCGTAAAGCGCTCGGAAAGCGGGATGATCGTGGACCCCGTCACCATCGGCCCGGAGATGTCCGTGCGCCAGGCGCTCGACATCATGAACAAATACAAAGTCTCCGGACTGCCGGTCACGCGCGGCCAGCGCCTGGTCGGCATCCTGACGAACCGCGATCTGCGCTTCGAGCGCAACCTCGATCAGCCCGTCAGCAACATCATGACGAAAGAAAGCCTCGTCACCGTTCCGGTCGGCACCACTCTCGAAGAAGCTGAGCGCATTCTCCAGCGCCACCGCATCGAAAAACTTCTCGTCGTGGATAAGGATTTCAATCTCAAGGGCCTGATCACCGTCAAGGACATCCAGAAAAAACTCGAATTCCCCAGCGCGACGAAAGACGAACAGGGCCGCTTGCGCGTGGGCGCGGCCATCGGCGCGACCGGCGATTTTCTGGAACGCGCGGAGGAAATGGCGCGTGAAAAAGTGGATGTGCTGGCGATTGATACGGCCCACGGCCACACGACCCGCGTGATGGAGGCGATTCGCGCCGTGAAGCACAAGCTGCCGGAAATGCAGCTCGTCGCCGGAAACGTGGCCACCGCGGAAGGCACGCGCGACCTGATTTCGCTCGGCGTGGACGGCCTCAAGGTCGGCATCGGGCCCGGCTCCATCTGCACCACGCGCATCGTCACCGGCGCGGGAGTGCCGCAGATCACGGCCGTGGCCGAATGCGCGCGCGCGGCACAAGGCAGCGGCGTTCCGCTGATCGCCGATGGCGGCATCAAATTTTCCGGCGACATTACCAAGGCGATTGCAGCCGGCGCTTCCGCCGTGATGATCGGCAGCCTCTTCGCCGGCACCGAAGAATCCCCCGGCGAAACCATTCTTTACCAGGGCCGCACGTTCAAATCTTATCGCGGCATGGGATCGCTCGGCGCGATGGAGGCCGGCTCAGCCGACCGCTACGCGCAGGAAACCGCCGAGCGCGGCAAGTCCGTCCCCGAAGGCATCGAGGGCCAGGTCCCGTACAAGGGGCCGCTCGCGGGGCTTGTGGAGCAGCTTGTCGGCGGGCTCCGCAGCGGGATGGGATATTGCGGTGTGCAAAACCTGAAGGAATTGCAGGAGCGGAGCAAATTCATCCGCATCTCCTCGGCCGGTCTGCGCGAAAGCCACGTCCACGACGTGATCATTACCCGCGAAGCCCCGAATTACAGGCTCGAGTAATGCGCTGCCACATGGCCGGGGAATCCTAGAGTGAGCTGGCTGAAGACGTGGTGGCCGGCGCTGGCTTGGGCCGTGGTCATTTCAGGATTTTCCACGGGCGTGTTCACTGCGGAACACACCAGCCGGATCATCATTCCGGTTTTGCACTGGCTGCTGCCCCACGCATCCAGAAGCACTCTCAACAGGCTTCATTACCTCATCCGCAAGTGCGCGCACTTCACCGAATACTTTATTTTGAGCCTGCTGGTTCTGCGCGGCATTCGCGCGGGCAGGCCAGGCTCGCGCTTCGCCTGGGCGCTGATGGCCATCGCTATCGTCGCGTGCTACGCATCGCTCGATGAGCTTCACCAGCACTTCGTCCCCGGACGCACCGCGGCGGTCGGGGATGTTCTGATAGACACCAGCGGGGGGATCGCCGCGCAGGCAGTTGCGGCGCTATTAATGCTGTGGGGCCACGTGCGGCAAAAGCAAAAGGAAACACGCGCCGCTCAATCCGGCGCCTGAAAAGAAAAAGTCCCAGGCGACGCCTGGGACCTTTGAAGTTTCGCGCGAAATAAAGATTCGCAGCGATAGGTTATTTTGCGGCGACGGCTTCCTTCTCTTCTTTTTCTTCCGGAGCTTCCTCGGCCGCGCCCTTCCGCGGCTTCCGGTCTTTCTTCTTCAGCTCCGAGCCGATGAATTCCAGAATCGCCAGCTCCGCGCCGTCTCCGATGCGCCAACCGGTGCGGATAATCCGCGTGTAGCCTCCGGGACGATCGGCGAAGCGCGGCGCAAGATCCGAGAAAAGCTTCTTCGTCGCGCCCGGGGTCATTAGAAACGCAGCGGCCTGGCGCCGCGCATGGAGCGAATCGCGCTTGCCGAGCGTGATCATTTTCTCGGCGAGTGGACGAGTCGCTTTCGCGCGGAGGATGGTGGTATGGATGCGCTCCTTCTCGATGAGATTCGTTACGAGATTGCGCAGCACAGCGCGGCGATGCGCCGGCTGCTTGCCGAGTTTGGAGCCCGATCTAAGGTGTCTCATGGTTCAGTCCGCGGCTAGATCGCCGAGGCGTCCCCTTCCGGTGGCGGAGGCGCGGTCTGGCTTGGAAGCGGCGGCCAGATCACGCGGCCGTGATCGTCGAATTTCATTCCGAGGCTCAAGCCCATCTTGTGCAGGATGTCCTTGATCTCGTTGAGCGACTTGCGGCCGAAATTCTTGGTCTTGAGCATTTCGGATTCGGTCTTCTGAACCAGCTCGCGCAAGTTCTGAATGTTGGCGTTCTTCAAGCAGTTGTAGGAACGCACGGAAAGCTCGAGCTCTTCGACGGATCGGTCGAGGAATTCGAGGCGCGGGTCGGCGTAGTTCTCGACTGCCTCTTCGGGAAGCTCCGGCTGCTCCTCAAAATTGATGAAGATGCTCATGTGGTCCTTGATGAGCTTTGAGGCGAGGCCGATGGAATCCTGCGGAGTGATCGCCGCGTTGGTCCAGACCTCGAGCGTCAGCTTCTCGTAGTCCGTCATTTGTCCGAGGCGCGCCGCTTCCACGGCGTAGTTGACCTTGCGCACCGGCGAATGAACGGAGTCAATCGGGATGTAGCCGATGGGCAGATCTTCGTCGAAGTTGCGATCGGCGGCGACGTAACCGCGGCCGTTCTTGACGCGCAATTCGAGTTCGAGCTTGCCGCCTTCGCTGACCGTGGCGATGTAAATATTCTTGTCGAGCACGGCGATATCGGCGTCTTCCTCGATCTTGGCGGACGTCACCGGTCCCGGAACATCCACGGTGAGGGTGAGCGTCTTGGACTGGTCCGTATTCAGCTTGAGCGGAACCTGCTTCAGGTTGAGGATGATGTCGGTTGCGTCTTCGACAACACCAGGAATCGGCGAAAATTCGTGCAGCACGCCTTCGATTTTCACGGCGGTAATTGCGGCGCCCTCGATCGAGCTCAACAGCGCGCGCCGCAGAGCGTTTCCGACCGTGGTTCCCCAACCGCGCTCAAACGGCTGCGCGGAGAATTTTCCGTACTTGTCGGTAAGCGTCTCGGGTTCCGCCGCCAACCGCTTTGGTTTCTGAAAGCCTTTCCACATGTTTGCCCTTCCTCCTGGCCCGCGACCGGCGGGCCCCTTAACAGTTCGAAAAATCCGAATCCGGGAATTTCAGGGGCAAAAGCCCCTTCTCGTTTAATCCCGTTTCGTCGCGGCTAAAGCCGCGACCTGCAAAACTCCTCGCCCACAAAGCCCACGTAATCCGCAATTACTTGGAGTACAACTCGACGATGAGCTGTTCGTTCATCGGCGGCGTTTGCACGTCCTCGCGGCGAGGCATGGCCACGACACGCGCCTTGAAATTCGCGCGGTCAATGTCGAGCCACGGCGCGATTCCCTGACTCTGCGCCAGATTGCGCGCCTCCAGCACCATCGCGTTCTCGTGCATATTATCCTTGAGCGCCACTTCGTCACCCACTTCCACAAGGTAGCTGGGAATATTCAGCTTCTTGCCCTTCACGCGGATGTGGCCGTGCAGCACGAGCTGGCGAGCCTGCGATCGCGATCCGGCGAGACCCGAGCGGTAAACCACGTTGTCGAGGCGCCGCTCAAGCATGACCATCAAGTTCGATCCGGTCGGGCCCTTGGTGCGCTCCGCCTTTTCGAAATAGTTGCGGAACTGCCGCTCGAGCAGCCCGTAGGTGCGCTTCACCTTCTGCTTTTCGCGCAACTGGATTCCGTAACCGACCATTTTCGGCCGGCGCGCCTGGCCATGCTGCCCAGGAACGAAGTTGCGCTTTTCAATCGCGCATTTTTCCGTAAAACACCGGAGGCCCTTCAAGAAGAGCTTCTGACCTTCCCGACGGCACAACCGGCAAACCGCTTCACGATGTCGAGCCAATTGCTGTCTCCTTCGAACGTCCCAGGGCTGAACCCCTATTTAATTCACCAGGTCTTTCGTGGGGCTAAAGCCCCACGCTTTCACCTGAAAGGCCCGACCTACCAACCTTTCAAGATGCCGGGCTAAAGGTCCCGGCGCTAAATTCAATTCCTGACCACCACTTCGATCAGCGCAGTATTCTCAAGCATTGTTGCCGGGCACAGCATGCGGTGCCCCTACGAACCCAACTACAAAGCTTAGACGCGTCGGCGCTTGGGCGGGCGGCAGCCGTTGTGCGGCACGGGCGTCACATCCTTGATTGCGTTGATGTGCAGGCCCGACGACGCGAGCGCGCGCACCGCCGATTCGCGTCCCGCTCCCGGACCTTTGACGCGCACTTCCACCGACTTCATGCCGTACTGATCGCGCGCGACGCCTGCCGCCGTCATCGCCGCCTGCTGCGCGGCGTAGGGCGTGCCCTTGCGCGAGCCCTTGAATCCCGAGGAACCAGCGGAAGCCCAGCTCACGACGCGGCCATCCGGATCGGTCAGCGTGATGATCGTGTTGTTGAACGTCGCCTGGATGCACACCAAGCCGTGCGGCACGATCCGCTTTTCCTTCTTCTTGCGAAATTCCTTCTTTCGCTTCGTCGGCTTTGCGCCTGCTGCCGGAGCTGCGGCTGCGTCCTTCGGTTCTTTGGCCATGTCGTTGTGTCAAACCTTTCAAAATACCGGGCTAAAGTCCCCGGCGCTACATTCAAATCTTAACCATCGCTTCGTTCTTCCAGGGCTAAAGCCCATTCCTCAATACTTCCGCTTTCGTGGGGCTGAAGCCCCACGCTTCCACCCACTACTTGCGGGCCATGGTCTTCTTCTTCGCGGCGACCGCACCCTTGCGCGGGCCCTTGCGGGTGCGCGCGTTGGTGTGCGTCCGCTGGCCGCGCACTGGAAGATTCCGGCGATGGCGCAATCCGCGGTAGCACTGAATTTCGATCAAGCGCCGCACATTCATCTGCGTCTCCTTGCGGAGATCGCCTTCGACGCCGCCTTCGGCCTCGATCGCTGCACGCAGATGCGTGACTTCCTCTTCGGTGAGGTCCTTGATCTTTTTCGTCGAGTCCACGTTCGCCTTTGCGGCGAGCGAACGCGCGCGCTGCTGCCCGATGCCATAGATCGCCGTGAGGCCGACCCAGAGGCGTTTATTCGGCGGAAGATCCACACCTGCAATACGTGCCATATCGCTTTCCTCCCTGCGTTTCCTGCTAGCCCTGGCGTTGGCGGTGTTTCGGGTTCACGCAGATCACNNCGAACCACGCCGCGCCGATGGACGACCTTGCACTTCATGCAAATTTTCTTGACCGATGCTCGAACTTTCATGGCTTCTACTCCGTTCCCTTCTTGCCCTCAGCGGCTAAAGCCGCCGTCAACCGGTGTGGCTGGCGGCACGACTGAAGTCGTGCCCTGACGAAAACCAACCACGCCGCACAGACCCAAGTCGCTGCTCCCTTTGGAACTTCAGGGGCTAAAGCCCTTCTCGTTAGCTCACGCTACGTCTCGGCTAAAGCCGCGACCTACAAGCCGCGTTCGCGCCCGCGACCTACAAACCGCTTTCGTGACCGCGGCCTACAAACCAACTCGCGACCACGACCTACAAACCGCTTCGTGACCGCGACCTACAACCCAACTCCGGCGGCGCGATTCAGAAACCGCTTCGGTGGCTGCATACCCGAAGGTGCCGGGCTAAAAGCGCCGGCGATACATTCAAATCTGAAACCCCAGAGGGCGCAGCAAGCAGCGCTCCCACAAAACCGCTCTCTATCGCCTACTTGTACCGGTAGACGATGCGGCCGCGCGTCAGATCGTAGGGCGAAAGCTCGACTGCCACGCGGTCTCCGGCCAAAATTCGGATGAAATTCTTTCGCATTTTCCCCGAAATGTGCGCGAGCACCTGATGCTTGTTTTCAAGCTCGACGCGGAACATAGCATTCGGGAGCGGCTCAATCACGACGGCCATCACTTCGATGGCGTCTTCTTTCCCGCTTCCCTCAGCCGACTTCTTTTTTTCCTGCAGTGGCCTTCTCGCCATGCGCTCCCTTGCGACGACTTCCGGGGCTAAAGCCCCTTTTTCAGGGCGCCCATTTTCGCGGGGTTAAAACCCCGCACTTCCACCTGACCGAAAGACCCCAGGGTGAAGCAGGGCTCCTACGAACCCCTTCAAGATGCTGGGCTGAAGCCCGGCGCTACATTCAGATCTGAAACCCAAGAGGGCGCAGCAAGCAGCGCCCCTACAAAACCATCAACGACCCCAGATTACCAGCAGGGCCCGATTGCTTCACGAGGCCGGGTCAGAATCCACGGCCCTTTGCTGGTGACGGCGACGGTATGCTCGAAATGCGCCGAATCGCTGCCATCCATCGTGACCGCCGTCCAATCGTCGTCCAGAACGCGGACGCCCGGACCACCCGAATTCACCATCGGCTCGATGGCGAGGACCATGCCTTCCTGCAAGCGCGGCCCTTGCCCTGCCGCGCCGTAGTTGGGGACCTGCGGCTCCTCGTGCATCTTCGTGCCGATGCCGTGGCCCACAAATTCCCTGACCACCGAAAAGCCATTGCCTTCCACCCACTGTTGCACGGCCGCTGAGACATCGCCAAGCCGGTTACCCGGCCTGACCTTTTCGATGGCGTGCTCGAGCGACTCGCGCGTGACGCGCAACAACTTCTCGCGTCCCGGCGCGATTTTACCGACAGGCACCGTCAGCGCCGCATCTCCGAAATAGCCTTCCAGCTCGACTCCAAAATCCATCGAGAGAATATCGCCCTCTCGCAGCAGCCGCCTGCCCGACGGAATCCCGTGCACTACTTCCTGATTGATCGACGTGCACAGCGAACCCGGATAGCCCATGTAGCCCTTAAACGCTGGCCGCGCGCCNNCGAGAGAATATCGCCCTCTCGCATGCGTCGGGATGGCGACGGGATTCCGTGCACGACCTCCTGATTGATCGAGGTGCACACCGAGCCCGGATAACCCCGGTAACCCTTGAATGCCGGACGGGCACGATGTTCCACGGTGTACGCCTCGGCAAACTCATCAAGCTCTTTCGTCGTCAGGCCCGGGCGGACCATCGCGCGCATCTTCTCCAGGGCGCCCCAAACGAGGAGTCCCGCGCGATGCATCTTCTCGAGTTCGGCCGGCGATTTACAGATGACCATTCCGCCCTTCCGCGCACTTTACAATCTCGCCGAGCGCACGGCTTATCTCGTCCATGCTCACCGACGCGTCCACCACCTGCAGAACGCCCCGGCTGCGGTAATACTCCGTCAGCGGCTTCGTCGCCCGCTCGTATGCCGCCAGCCGCTGCTTCACGACTTCGGCCGTATCATCGGCGCGCTGCACCAGCTTGCCTCCGTCGTTGTCGCAAATCCCGTTCACTTTCGGCGGCAGGTCGTAGACATTGTAAATCTCACCGCCCACGCTGCACGTCCGCCGGCCCGTGAGCCGCCGCAGCAACTTATCGTCGCCCACGGCCAAATCCACGACGAGCGGCTCGCCAAATCCCGAGCGCTCCAGGATGCGATCGAGCCCCTCGGCCTGCGGCAGCGTCCGGGGAAACCCGTCGAAGAGACATCCCGCAGCGCAATCAGGCTGCGCCAGCCTCTCTTCGATCATCTTCATCACCAGATCGTCCGAAACCAACTCGCCGCGCTGCATGATCGGCCCGACAGCCTTGCCGAGATCGGTGCCGCGACTGACCGCGTCGCGCATCATGTCGCCGGTCGAAAGATGCGGCACGCCGCAGAGCCTGGCAATTCGTTTTGCCTGGGTGCCCTTACCCGCTCCCGGCGGACCCAGAAAAATCACAGCTCGTCTGATGGCCATCGTCACCGCCGGACCAACGGTATCAACCGCGACGACTGCGCACGCGACCCTTGCGCACAAATCCTTCGTAATTCCGCATCACGAGCTGCGCCTCAAGCTGCTGCACAGTGTCCATGGCGACGCCCACGACGATCAGCAGCGACGTGCCGCCGAAATAAAACTGCACTCCCAGCCCGTCCAGGACGAAGCGCCACATATGAGCGTCGAACCAATTGCCGCCCATCCACACGGGCAAGTGCTGCAAATGGATTCCGGAAATCATCCATTCCGGCAGCAAGCAGACAATCGCCAGGTAGATGCCGCCGACCAGCGTGAGCCGCGAAAGGATGCGGTTGATATATTCCGACGTGTTCCGCCCGGGACGAATTCCAGGAACGAAGCCGCCGTTTTTCCTCATGTTGTCCGCCAACTCGGTGGGATTGAAAATAATGCCCACGTAAAAGAAGGCGAAGAAAATGATGAGCGTGACATAGACGACCGTGTACAACGGCTCGCCCCAGCTGATCATTTTCCCGAAACTCTGAATGTGCGTCGAACGATTCCCGAAAATCAGCGCAAAGGTCTGCGGCGCGGTCAAAAGCGAACTCGCGAAAATCGGCGGAATCACGCCGCCGGAATTCACGCGCAGCGGGAGATACGTCATCTGCCCGCCCATCACCTTGCGCCCCATCACGCGCTTGGCATACTGCACCGGAATGCGCCGCTGGCCGCCCTCGACGAACACGATAAAAGCCACCACCGCGATCATCAGCACGAGCAAGCCCAGGATCGCGATGGGCGTGAACGAGCCCCACTGCTCCGTCTTGATCTTGCCCCACAGATCGGACACCGCCGGGGGCAGCCCGACCACGATGCCGGTGAAAATAATCAGCGACATGCCGTTGCCGATGCCGCGGTCGCTGATCTGCTCGCCGAGCCACATGATGAACGCCGATCCGGTGGTCAGCGTAAGCATCGTCATCAAAATAAATCGCAGGCCGGGATGATAGACGAGCGATTGACCCTGCATGCCCTGCGCCTCGAGCGTGCGCGCGATAGCAAAAGACTGAAACGCGCTGAGAACGATCGTCAGGTAGCGCGTGTACTGCGTGATCTTGCGGCGGCCGAGCTCGCCTTCTTTTTGCAGGCGCTCGAGATAGGGCCATACAACCACGAGCAACTGCAAAACGATTGACGACGTGATATACGGCATGATGCCGAGAGCAAAGATCGTGAGCCGGCGAAGATTTCCGCCGCTGAAAAGATTGAAAATGCCGAGCGCCGAACCCTGGTACTGCTTGAAAAGCTGTTCCAGGAGATCGGTATTGATTCCCGGTGTGGGAATATAGCTGCCCAAGCGATACACCGCCAGCAACGCCAGCGCAAACAGGACGCGTTTGCGCAGGTCGGGTGTGCTGAAGATGTTTCGAAAGGCTTCGAGCAGCTTTCTCATTTCAAAACTTCGATCGTTCCCCCGGCCGCCGCGATTTTCTCCTGCGCCGACTTGCTGAAGGCATGCGCGCGGACCGTCAATGCAATTTTCAATTCGCCGTCACCAAGAATCTTCACGCGGTCGCGGACGGCGCGGACGACACCGCGGGTATTGAGCGTCTCGGGCGTGACCGTGTCGCCGGCGGCGAAAGCGTTGTTGAGGCTCTCGACGTTGACGACCGCGAACGATTTCGGAAACGGGCTCGAAAAGCCGCGCTTCGGCAGACGCCGGTGGAGCGGCATCTGGCCGCCCTCAAATCCCGGACGGCGCGAATAGCCGCGGCGGGACTGCTGACCCTTGTTGCCCGCGCCCGATGTCTTTCCCATCTTGGAGCCCATGCCGCGCCCTACGCGCACCTTGCGATGGCGCGAGCCGCGCGGCGGCTTCATATTCGATAGTGTCGGTACCTTGGCCATTGCCAGTTAGTCCTCGATTTTAACGAGATGGTGGACTTTCGCGATCATGCCGCGAACCTCGGGCGTGTCCGGATGCTCGATCACCTGCTGCATCCGGCGGAAACCCAGGCCGCGAATCGTCTGCCGCATGTCGCGCGGACAACCGATAAAGCTGACCACCCATTTGATTTTCAACGTGCCAGACTTCTTTTTCGTCGTCGCCATAAACTTTCGGCCCTCTGCCGGCCTTTTACTGAAAGATGAAACGGGGAGCCGCTAGGAGGCCGGCTCTTCCGTTCCCCTGCCGCGCGATTCCGCGACGCGCGCCGCGTCCTTCAAATGCAGCAGGGCGTCGAATGTGGCCTTGATGACGTTGTGCGGATTCGACGTGCCCAGCGACTTCGTCAGCACGTTCTGAATTCCCGCAACCTCCATCACGGCGCGCACCGGACCGCCGGCGATCACGCCTGTTCCTTCCGGCGCGGGCTTCAGCAGAACCTGGCCCGAGCCATAGGAACCCAGCACTTGATGCGGGATGGTGGAACCCTTGAGGTTCAGCTTCACCATATTCTTCTTGGCCTGCTCGATCGCTTTGCGGATGGCCATGGGAACTTCGCGAGCCTTGCCCATGCCGAATCCAGCGTGACCGCCCTGATCGCCCACGACGACGAGCGCCGAAAAACTGAGATTCTTGCCGCCCTTCACAACTTTCGTGACGCGGTTGATCGAAACCACCTGATCTTTCAGGTTGGCCTGGTTGGCTTGCACGACGCGGCGAACCGAAAGCGTATCTTTGAGCTCTTGTTTCGACATGGTTTTCAGAACTGCAGGCCCGCCTCACGGGCAGCTTCAGCAAGCGCTTGCACGCGGCCGTGGTACTGATAGCCGCCGCGATCGAACACAACCTTTTCGACGCCCTTGGCGCGAGCGCGTTCGGCAATGGCTTTGCCGACAACCTTCGAAGCGGCGATATTGCCGCCGCCCTTGAGCATCGTGCGCACTTCCTTGTCGAGCGAGCTGGCGGAAACGAGCGTGCGGCCGGTTCCGTCGTCTATGACCTGCGCACGAATGTGGCGGCTGGAACGGTGAACGCACAGGCGCGGCCGCTCGGGCGTGCCGGAAATCCTCTTGCGCATCCGCACATGAATGCGGCGGCGGTGTGCCTCGCGCGATAATCTTCGGACTGGAGCTGCCACGCTGGTTCTCCTTTTCCCGCCGGTCCTGGTGATGCCTAGGCGGCCGCCGTCTTGGCGCCGGCCTTGCCGGCCTTCTTCTTGAGACGTTCGCCCGTGATGCGGACGCCCTTCTGCTTGTACGGGTCGGGCGGGCGCAGCCTGCGAAGGTTGGCCGCAACCTGGCCGACCTGGTTTTTGTCCGCGCCGGTGACCACCATGTGCGTCATCTTTTCAATGGCGATCTGAATTCCTTCGGGAATCGGGAACTCAATTGGATGCGAGTAACCGAGCGCAAGAACCACGTTCTTGCCCTTGACCTCGGCGCGATAGCCGACGCCGACGATGTCGAGATCCTTTTTGAATCCCGTGGTGACGCCGGTGACCGCGTTGGCGACGAGCGCCCGCGCCAGGCCATGCAGCGCGCGAAACTGCTCCGCTTCGCGCTTGGCGACGAGGGTGCCGTCCTTCTGCTCGAAGGAGATTCCGCGCGGCACGCCGACGGTCATCTTCCCCTTGGGACCCTGCACTTCCACGGAGCCGTCCTTAATCTGAATCTTCACTCCGGACGGCACTGGAATTATCTTGTTTCCAATTCTCGACATGGCTCTATGAAAACCTCGTTTACCAGACTTCGCAGAGAAGCTCGCCGCCGACGCCTTCTTTTCGCGCCGACTGGCCGGTCATTAACCCGCGCGGCGTGGACAGAATCGAAATGCCCATGCCGCCGACGACGGGACGAATTCCCGTCTTGCCGATGTAGCGCCGCGAACCTGGCCGCGAAATGCGCTTCAAATCGGTGATCACGCTCTGGCGCTCCGGCGTGTAGCGCAAAAAGACGCGCAGCGTTTTCTTGCCCTTCTCTTCCACAACCTTGAAATTCGCGAGGTAGCCCTCTTCCTTCAGGATTCGCGACAGTTCAATCTTCATCTTCGAGGACGGCATCTCGACTCGGGGATGCTTGGCCAGGGCGCCGTTGCGAATTCGCGTCAAAAAATCTGCAATGGGATCGGTTTGCATTCTCTCTTCCTTACCAGCTAGCCTTCACGACGCCTGGAATTTCTCCCTTGAGCGCGAGGCCACGGAAACAGATACGGCACATCTGGAACTTCCTAAGCGTGCCGCGCGCGCGCCCGCAGATCCGGCAGCGATTCCGCTGGCGAACCTTGAACTTCAGCTTGCGCTTCGTCTTGGCGATCTGACTGGTTCGAGCCATGCTCGTTAATTCTCCTTACGCCGCGCCCTGAGCGCGGAAGGGCACGCCTAGCAGCTTCAGCAGCTCGCGCCCCTCTTCATCGCTGCGGGCTGTCGTGGTGATCGTGATGTTCATGCCCTTGATCTTGTCCACGCGCGTGTAATCGATTTCCGGGAACACCAGCTGGTCCTTCAAACCCAGCGTGTAGTTTCCGCGGCCGTCGAACGAATTCGGCGGCAAGCCCTTGAAATCGCGGACGCGCGGGAAAACGATCGCCGAAAGCCTGTCGAGAAACTCGTACATCCGCTCGCCGCGCAGCGTGACCATGCATCCGATGGGCATGCCCTTGCGAATCTTGAAATTCGCGATCGATTTCTTCGCCCGCGTGATCACGGGCTTTTGTCCGGCGATTTGCCCGAGCTCGATCGCGGCCGTATCGAGCAGCTTCACGTTCTGGCTGGCTTCTCCGAGGCCAATGTTCAGCGTCACTTTCGAAACGCGCGGCACGGCCATCGTGTTCTTGTAACCGAAGCGCTTCGCCAGCGCGGGAATCGTTTCTTTGCGGTACTTTTCGTGCAGTCGGCTAGCCATTTCTAATTTGCCTCGACTCCTAGGTCTCAAACGCCGTGTTGCACCGGCGGCAAGCGCGAACTTTCGTGCCGTCGGGTAGTGTCGTGTGCCCTACGCGCGTGTGCTTTCCGCATCCGGGACAGACCAGCATCACGTTCGAAATGTGCAGCGGGCCTTCCTTATCGAGAATGCCACCGCGGACATTCTTCGAAGGATTCGGGCGCGTGTGCTTCTTCATGATGTTGGCGTGCTCGACCGTGACGCGGCGCTTCTCGCGATTGACGGAGAGCACCTTGCCCGTCTTGCCCTTGGACCGGCCAGCCATCACCTTCACCATGTCGCCATGGCGAATACCGAGAATCTCGACTTTTACTTTTGTGTCTCTCTTTGGCATGGCTACCACACTTCCGGAGCAAGCGAGACGATCTTGGTGAACTTCTTGTCTCGCAGCTCCCGGGCGACCGGCCCGAAGACGCGCGTACCGATCGGCTCGTTCGCATCGTTAATCAGCACGGCTGCATTGTCGTCAAACCGGATGTAGGTGCCATCCTTCCGCCGCTGCTCTTTCCTGGTGCGCACCACTACCGCGCGCACAACCACGCCCTTTTTAACCTGGCCATCCGGCGTCGCTTCTTTTACCGCCGCCGTGATGACGTCGCCGAGGCCGGCCGTGAGTCCCGCGTCTCCTCCCAAGGGGAGGATGCATGTGATCTGGCGCGCGCCGGAATTATCGGCCACCGTCAGCCATGTCCGCATCTGAACCATTGTCGTGCTCCCTTATCCTTTGCTGCGAGCTCAGGCCACGCGCGTTGAGCGCTGCAGCACTTCCTTGAGCCGCCACCGTTTCAACTTCGAAAGCGGGCGAGTGGAAACAATCCGCACCGTGTCGCCGACGCGCGCCTCGCCGGTTTCGTCATGCGCGTAATACTTTTTCGCCGACCGCACAACGCGATGATAGAGCGGGTGCTGCGTCGCGCGCCGGACCTTGACGACGATCGTCTTCTGCATTTTCGAGCTGGTCACCACGCCCACCAGCTCCTGCCTCGTACCGCGTTCCTGGGCGACTTCGTGAGCCGCCTGTGTTTCGTTCGCCATTAAGCCTTCCTCAGTTCAATTGCCCGCAGAAGCGTCTTGACGCGCGCGAGATCTTTTCGCGCTTCCCGCATTTTCTTCAGTCCCTCTGCCTGCCCGGCCGAAATCTGGAAGCGCAGGCGGAAAACCTGCTCGGCAAGCTCGCGCTGCTGGAGTTCGAGCTCGCTCGCGTTCATCTCGCGGTATTTCTCGACTCTCCGCGCCATTAGAGCTCCTCCGCACGGGTGACGAACTTGGTCCTGATTGGCAGCTTGTGGGAAGCAAGCGCCATGGCTTCGGTCGCCGCCGCCAGGTCCACTCCCGCCATTTCAAACATGATGCGTCCCGGCTTCACGACCGCCACCCAGTGCTCTGGTGGCCCTTTGCCCTTGCCCATGCGGGTTTCGGCCGGCTTCTTGGTGAATGGCTTATCGGGAAAAATCCGAATCCAGAGTTTCCCGCCGCGCTTGATGAAGCGGGTGATCGCCACGCGCGACGCTTCGATTTGACGGTCGGTGATCCACGCCGGCTCCATGGCCTTGAGCCCGTAATCGCCAAACGCCAGCGCGCCGCCGCGCCACGCCTTTCCGGTGCGCCGGCCGCGCTGCTGCTTGCGGTACTTCACCTTCTTCGGCATCAACATAATGGATGGCCCGTTTCCTTAAACTTCCGCGGTCGCGGCAGCCTTCGCGCGTTGCGGCACTTTTTCGCCCTGATAGACCCAGCACTTCACGCCAATCAAGCCGTAGGTTGTGTGCGCCTCGGCCGTTCCAAAATCAATGTCGGCGCGAAGCGTTTGCAGCGGCAACCGCCCCTGCAGATACCATTCCTTGCGCGCGATTTCCGCGCCGTTCAGGCGTCCGGCAACGCGCACCTTGATTCCCTTGCACCCGAAACGCAGGGCCGAATCAACCGCCTTGCGCATGGCCCGGCGAAACGCGACGCGCTTTTCAAGCTGCAGCGCAATGGATTCCGCGACCAGCGTGGCATCGAGCTCGGGACGGTGCACTTCCTGGATATCAATGTGCACTTCGCGCTTCGTGCGCTTCTGCACTTCGCCCTTCAGCTTGTCGATTTCCGAGCCCTTGCGGCCAATGATGATTCCCGGGCGGGCGGTGTAAATCCGGACGACGAGCTTGTTGGCGGCGCGTTCGATATCAATTCCGCTGATACCCGCCGACCGCAGGCGGTCCTTCAACTGCTTGCGCAGGGCCACGTCTTCATGCAACAGGTCGGCGTAGTCTTTCTTCGCGAACCAGCGCGACTTCCAACCCTTGTTATAGCCCAGCCGAAAACCGTACGGATGTGTTTTCTGCCCCAAAACCGCCTCCTACTTCTTCTGCGCTTCTTTCGCGCGCTTCTCGATCGCCTTGCGAGCCTTCCGCACGGCGCCCTTCACACCCTTCGATGCTGCCGCTTCAGCCGCGGCAGCCGCCGCGCGGCTCGCCGCCGCCCGGTGATGCTCGGCGACCTGCACGACAATGTGGCTCGTGCGCTTCTGATAACGGAACCCGCGCCCCATCGGCGCCGGGCGCATCCGCTTCCACCGCGGTCCTTCGTTGACGCAGCAGCTGGTCACGAACAGCGCATCCACGTCGAGTGAAGTGCCCGCGTCGTCCGCCTTGCGTTCGGCATTGGCGATGGCGCTGCGCAAAGTCTTCTCAATATCCTTCGCCACGCGCTTCTTGGTGAAGCGCAAAGTCTGCAATGCGTCTTCCGCGCGCTGGCCGCGAATCAGGTCAATGACCAGCCGCGCCTTTTGCGGCGAAACGCGGACGAACCGCGTGTTCGCGAACCCTTCGATCTGACCGTGCTGTTCCGTAGCCGTCGCCATCGTCGGTTGCCTAACCTATCCCTTTCCGCCAGAACCCGAACCCCCGCCGCCCGGAGCGCCTGCTCCACCGGCGCCCGCGGGAGCCGCCGCAGCCGCAGCCCTCTCCAGCGCAACTTTCACGCCGTGGCCTTTGAAACTGCGCGTCGGAGAAAACTCGCCGAGCTTGTGTCCCACCATCTGCTCGGTAATGTACACGGGAATAAATTTTCTCCCGTTGTGCACGGCGATCGTGTGTCCCACCATCTCGGGCAGAATCGTGGAACGGCGCGACCAGGTCTTCACGACCTTCTTTTCATTCCGCGTGTTCATCGCCGTCACCTTTTCCTGCAGGTGGCCGTCAATGAAAGGACCCTTCTTGAGTGAGCGCGGCATCGGTCTCCCTATTCCTCTACCCGGCGCAGCTTGACCCACTGCGCCCGGCGAAGCTTGCGGAATCCCCGAACAGGACCCGAAACGCGATGCGATTTCGGGCAGAAGGGACACACAAACCGCGTCCCCTGCGCGTTGGGAATTGTTTCCACAATCACGGCCCAACCGGGCCGGCAAATGCGATACAAAACCTGAGGGGCCGGTCCGAGCTTCGACACAGCCTTGACTACAGGTTTTGTTACGGGCTTTGCTGCCGGCTTTGCGGCCGGTTTCGCAGCACGCCGCCGCACGGCCTTCCGCGCTCGCGCCGTCCGCCTTGGTGCTCGCCGAGATGATCTAGTGGCTGTCATAAGAGTGCTCTCAGTTACCCGCCGCGCCGGGTTCATTTTTTAAAGCTCCCATCCATCCTGCGAAAAACTCTCAGGCCGAACGGCGACCCGAGCTACATCTAAGGCTTGCGCCGTTCGACTATCATCCGGTCGCTCTTGCGCTTCTTGCGCGTCTTCGCGCCCAGAGTCGGAAAACCCCANNTGCGGGTGGTCCACCGGATTCATCGCCACGCCGCGAACCGTGGGACGCTTGCCATGCCATCGGGTGCGGCCTGCCTTGCCGTAGGTAACATTTTCGTGGTCGAGATTTCCGAGCTGGCCTACGGTGGCCATGCAATCCACGCTGAATTTCCTGACTTCTCCAGACGGCAGCTTGACCAGGGCAAAATCGCCTTCCTTGCTCAGCAGCTGAGCCGCACCGCCGGCCGCGCGCACAACTTGCGCGCCCTTGCCGGGGAAAAGCTCCAGGTTATGAACCATGGTGCCCGGCGGAATATGGCGAATCGTCAAAGCGTTCCCCGGCAAAATGTCCGCGCCCTCGCCGTTCTGCACCGTCATTCCAACTTCGAGGCCGATAGGCTGCAGGATGTAGCGCTTCTCGCCATCCGCATAGTGCAGCAGCGCGATGCGCGCCGAGCGGTTCGGATCGTATTCGATGGAGGCCACTTTCGCCGGGATTCCGGTTTTCTCGCGCCGGAAATCGATTGACCGGAACCGGCGCGCGTGGCCGCCGCCGCGATGCCAGGAAGTGACTTCTCCATGGGAGTTACGGCCGCCCGTGCGCTTCTTCGATTCCGTCAAAGACTTTTCCGGCGTTTCCTTGGTGATCTCGCTCTTGTCGAGCATCGTCAGGAAGCGCCGCGACGGTGTGTAGGGTCTAAAAGTTTTTAGTGCCATCGTTTCCTCTTGCCTTCGAAAGGGCGCCGCCGCCCCGCCGCTTCACGAGAGCTACAAATTCTCGGCGTACTCGATCATCTTTTCGCCAGGCGCCAGCTTTACGTACGCTTTTTTCCAATCGCTGCGGAAACCCTCGGCGCGTCCGCGGCGGCGAAACTTGCCATGATAAATCGCGGTGCGCACCTTAGCCACTTTCACCTTGAAAATCCGCTGCACGGCTTCCTTGATTTCTGTTTTCGTGGCGTCGTGGACAACCTCGAATACGACCGTGTGCTGCGTCTCCTTCACGCCGAGACCCTTCTCGGTGATGATGGGACGCCGGATCACTTCGTAGAGCCTGGTCGCCATGGACTAATCCTTTTTCGCTTTGTGCTTTGCCTTGGCCTTCGGCTTGGCACTCTTGTGCGCAGCGGGCTTTTTCGCTGCTTTCGGCGCAGCTTCTTTTTTCGCATGAACCTTTGCCGGAGCCGCCTTCTTTTCCGCAGCGGCCGCCTCGTCCGCGCTCGACGCCACCGGCTCATCGGACTTGACCAGCGAGAGCGCACGGCTCAATTTCTCCGCGGCGTCGCGGGAAAGCATCAGGCGGTCGTGCCGCATCAAGTCATACGGGCCGAGCGATGAAGTCGGCACGAGCGTTACACCTTCCAGATTGCGACTGGCACGTTCGAGGTTCACGTTCGCGCCGGTCGCGACCAGCAAAATGGTTCTGGTCTCGCCGTCGAGCTTCGAAAGCGCCTGGCGGAACGGCTTGGTCTTGTGCGAGTCGAGCGCCCAGCCGTCCACCACGGTCATTTTTTCTTCCGCCAACTTGGAGGACAGCGCCGAGCGCAGCGCTCCAACGATCATTTTTTTGGGCAGCGCGTAATCGTATTTTCGCGGCACCGGGCCGTGTACCGTGCCGCCGTGGCGCCAGAGCGGCGACCGGATGGAACCGATACGCGCGCGGCCCGTGCCCTTCTGCTTCCAGAGCTTTCTGCCCGCGCCGCTGACCTCGCTCTTATCTTTGGTCTTGTGCGTTCCCGAGCGCTTTCCCGCCAGGTAGTGGCGCACGGTCTCATGCAAAAGGTTCTCGTTCACCTTCACCGAGAACACGTCGTCGGCCAGCTCAACCGTGCCGACCTTCTTGCCTTCGAGATTTTTCACGTCCACAACGGGCATCGTCGTCTCTCTTATTTAGCGAATCTTCTTAGCCCTGCGAATAATGATGTAGCTGCCGGCCGGTCCCGCGACCGAACCGCGCACGAGCAACAGGTTCTCTTCGGAATCAATTTTCACGACGCGCAAATTCTGCGCCGTCTTGCGTTCGTTTCCCATGTGCCCGGGAAAGTGCTGGCCCTTCCAAACGCGCGAAGGGAACGAGCTCGCACCGATGCCGCCCGGCGCGCGGTGAAACATGGAGCCGTGCGACGCTTCTCCGCCGCGATAGTGCCAGCGCTTCACGCCGCCCTGAAATCCCTTGCCCTTGCTCACGCCGCTAACGTCCACGTATTCGCCGACCTTGAATCCGTCCACCAGGACGCGGTCGCCAACTTTGGTTTCGTCCTTGGAATCCTCGACGCGCATTTCGCCGAGATACCTCATGGGCGCGACATTGGCCTTCTTGAAATGGCCGGTCATGGCTTTATTCACGCGCTGCGGCTTGATGAATTCGACCAGGCCGAGCTGCACGGCGTCGTAGCCGTCTTTGTCCTTCGTCCTGCGCTGCGTGACTACGCACGGGCCCGCCTGCAGGACGGTGCACGGCACGGCCGTGCCGTCGTCGGCGAAGACCTGCGTCATTCCCAGCTTGATTCCGAGTATTCCGTTCACGCCCATGTCTCTCGCTCTTTCCTACTTGGCGCTGTGTTCGCGCCCGAAGGCTTTGATTTCGACGTCCACGCCAGGAGGCAGGTCCAGCTTCATCAACGCGTCCACCGTGTCCGGCGTGGGCTCGAGGATGTCGATCAACCGTTTGTGCGTGCGCATTTCAAACTGCTCGCGCGATTTTTTGTCCACGTGCGGCGACCGCAAAACCGTCCAGCGGTTGATCACCGTTGGCAGCGGAATCGGACCGGCTACGTCCGCGCCAGTGCGCTTCGCTGTGTCCACAATTTCCCGAGTGGACTGATCGAGGATGCGGTGATCGTACGCCTTGAGACGAATCCGAATTTTTTCTCCGTTGGACATGGTTTACTCGATGATCTCGGCGACGGCGCCTGCGCCAACCGTGTGGCCACCTTCGCGGATCGCGAATCGCAATCCCTTTTCCAATGCCACCGGCGTGATCAATGTAATCTCCGCCGACACGTTGTCTCCCGGCATCACCATCTCCACTCCCGCCGGCAGCTTGACGTCTCCCGTCACATCCGTCGTACGGAAGTAAAACTGCGGCCGGTATCCCGTGAAGAACGGCGTGTGCCGCCCGCC
>PMUS01000077.1 GCA_003166795.1 Acidobacteriota bacterium
CAGCAGCACGTCGCGGCCGAGAACCAGAATCGCCAGCCACCAGCCGATCTTATCCTTGAGCGCCAGCACGAAATACGACGACGACATCAGCAGCTTGTCCGCAATCGGATCGAGGTATGCGCCCAGCGCCGTTTTCTGATTCAGTGAGCGCGCCAGCCAGCCGTCGAGCGCGTCGCTCAATCCCCCTGCGACGAGAATCCCGAGAGCCACAAAGTAGCGGTCATACTTGATCGCAATGATGAAGAGTGGCAGGAACGCCAGACGCAGAAACGTCAGCTCATTCGGAACCGTAAAGATGCGGTTGTTCATTCTTGATCCGGCTTCCTCGCGCGAACTACCGGGAGCGCTACATCAGATGAACTGCGCGAGATACTCCCCCAGTGAGCGGCCCACCTTCTTCTCGAACACCTCGGCCATCGAAGGAATCGAGCCGCGCGCTTCATCCAGCGCAATCCGCTCGATCCGCACCATGGGAAAAAACAGCGTCGGCAATCCGATGCGGTCGCCTTCCGGATGCAACACCTGGATGATGAAATCGTCGAACGATCCCAGATCGATGCCCCGCATCGTCACTCCGGCGTGCGATATGTCGATTAATTCGCCCCAGAGCCTTTCCTTCGGGCTGTGCAAGCTCACAACTACAATCGAATGCGGCTGCATCGGTTCTCCTGGTAAATTTCCTGGTGCCGGAATCAGACCGAGATGATCTTCAGATCGGGCGCACGCAACAGCGTGGGCTCCGTCACCTTTTGTACCGCTTCCGGCGTCACGCCCGGCGCCACTTCTCGCAGCACCAGTCCCTTCGGCGTTACTTCGATCACCGCCATGTCCGTCACGATCAGGTCCACCACCTCGACGCCCGTCAGCGGCAGCGTGCAGGTCTTCATGATTTTCGGCCCGCCGTCCTTGGTCGCGTGCTCCATCGCGATGATCACGCGCTTCGTGCCCGCCACCAGATCCATCGCGCCGCCCATACCCTTCAGCATTTTCCCCGGGACGGCCCAGTTCGCGAGCGTGCCCTTTTCGTCCACCTGCAGCGCGCCCAGCACGCTCACGTCAATGTGCCCGCCGCGGATCATCGCGAACGAATCGGAACTCGAAAAATAGCAGCAGCCCGGTATTTCCGTCACCGGCTCCTTGCCAGCGTTGATCAGGTCCGGGTCATCTTCGCCTTCGTAAGGATATGGCCCGATGCCGAGCATGCCGTTTTCGGATTGCATGATTACCTCGACGCCTTCCGGAAGATAATTCGGAACCAGCGTGGGGATTCCAATGCCCAGGTTGACGTAGTAGCCGTCGCGCATTTCCTGCGCCACGCGCCGCGCGATGAATTCCCGCTTGTCCATTTCAGGCGGCATTACGCCCCCCGCTTTCTCTTCGGGCCGGGCTCCACGGGTTTCAGGTACTTCGTACCCTGGAAAATCGCATCCACGAAAATTCCCGGCGTGTGAACGCCATCCGGATTCAGCTGCCCCAGCTCAACCAATTCCTCGACCTCGGCCATCACGTAGTCCGCGGCCGTGGCCACCACCGGGTTGAAATTGCGCGCCGTCTTCCGGTAAACCAGATTCCCCCAACGATCGCCTTTCCACGCCTTCACGAAAGCGAAATCGCCTCGCAGCGCCGGGACCAGGATGTGCGGTCGGCCGTTGAATTCGCGGACTTCCTTGCCTTCGGCGACCATCGTGCCGTAGCCGGTGGGCGTGAAGAACGCCGGTATTCCGGCGCCCGCCGCGCGCATCCGCTCGGCGAGCGTGCCCTGGGGATTCAGCTCCATCTCGATCTCGTTGTTCAGCGCGAGCTTCTCGAAGAATTTATTGCTGCCGACGTAGCTGGCGATCAGCTTTTTTACCTGCCGGTTTTCGATCAGCGATCCGATGCCGAAACCGTCCGTGCCCGGATTGTTCGACGCCACGGTCAGATTTTTTGTGCCCTGCCGGATCAGCGCGTTGATCAAGTTTTCCGGGACGCCGCAGGTGCCAAACGCGCCCATCAGGATCGTCGCGCCGTCCTTCACTCGGCCGATAACCGCCTCGGCGTTCGCTACGCGCTTGTCCATCGATGCCTGCCCCCTCCCAATGCGTCCGCGGAAACCCGGAGTTTACTACAATTTAGCGGACAAGCTGCGGCGCCCGCGTGCGCTACGCGCTACGCTTGCTGATTCCCTCGCGCGCGGCGCGCTTGAGTGCGCGGATTCGATCGGCCACCGCGCCCGCGGCCGCATTGACTGTCGCGGCTTTCTCGATTTCGGCCACCAGGGCCGATCCGACAACCGCCGCATCAGCGATACCTCCTAGCACTGACACGTGTTCGGGCGACGAAATCCCGAAGCCAACCGCCAGCGGTAGCTTCGTGAAGCGCCGCACGCGCCGCGCCAGCGCCGGAAGATCCTCGGGCAGTGAGGCACGCTCGCCCGTCACTCCCGTGCGCGAAATCAAATAAAGGAACCCGGTCGAGCACTCCGCGATCAGGGCCAGACGGGTATCGGTTGATGTCGGCGCCACGAGAAAAATCGTGTCCAGATCGCGCGCGTGTAGCGCCGTGCGGTACTCGTCCGCTTCCTCCGGCGTCAAATCCGTCGCCAGGACACCGTCCGCCCCCGCCGCGCTGGCCGTTTCGGCGAACTTCTCGATGCCCATTTGCAGAATCGGATTGAAGTAGCTGAAGAGCACCAGCGGAACTTGCGTGTGCATGCGGAGACTGCGCACTAGCTCGATTACGCCCGCGAGCGTGGTTCCGCCGCGCACGGCGCGTTCGCTCGCGCGTTGAATCGTCGGCCCGTCGGCCACCGGGTCGCTGAACGGCACGCCCAGCTCGATCACGTCCGCGCCGGCCTCGGCCGCGGCCAGCACAATTTTCCCGGTCGCATCGAGCGATGGGTCGCCCGCGGTGATATACGCGATCAGGCCCAGCTCACCGGCCTCGGAAAGCTCGCGAAAACGCCGCCCGATGCGCCCTCCGGTTTTTCCGGCGAACGTTTGCGTTCCAGAAGTTGGCTTGGGAATGGCTGCGTCAGACATAGCGGGAAAGAGTTTCCATGTCCTTGTCGCCGCGGCCGGAAACATTCAATATGACGATCTCATCCTTCTTCATTTTCGGCGCGCGCCGCGCCAGTTCCGCGACCGCGTGCGCGGATTCAAGCGCCGGAATAATTCCCTCGGTCCGCGCCAGCATCTTCGCGGCCGCGATGGCTTCATCGTCCATCACCGCCGTGTACTCGGCGCGGCCCTGTTCCGCGAGCCACGCGTGCTCCGGACCGACCGCCGCGTAATCGAGTCCCGCCGAGACCGAGTGCGTTGTGGCAATTTGTCCGTTCGCGGATTGCAGCACGAACGTGTATGTTCCCTGCAGTACGCCCGGCCGCGCACCCACAAATCCTTCGGCCGCCGCAAGCCGCGCCGCGTGTTCGCCGAGAGATTTTCCTCGGCCGCCCGCCTCGACGCCCACCATCTTCACGCTCGAGTCTCCCAGGAAAGCATGGAAGAGGCCGATGGCATTCGAGCCGCCGCCCACGCATGCAAATAAATGATCCGGCAGCCGCTTTTCCGCGCGCTGAATCTGCTCGCGCGCCTCTTCGCCGATAATTTTCTGGAAATCGCGCACGATCATCGGATAGGGGTGCGCGCCCAGCACCGACCCGAGCAAGTAGTGCGAAGTCCGCACGTTGGTTACCCAATCGCGCATCGCTTCGTTGATGGCGTCCTTCAGCGTCTTGCTGCCCGCGTCAACGCCGATCACCTCCGCGCCCAGCAGGCGCATGCGATTCACATTGAGCCGCTGCCGCTCCATGTCCTCGGTGCCCATGTACACCGTGCACGTCAGCCCGAGCCGCGCCGCAACCGTCGCGGTCGCGACGCCGTGCTGCCCCGCGCCCGTCTCCGCAATCACGCGCTTCTTTCCCATGCGCACGGCAAGCAGGCCCTGCCCGAGGCAATTGTTGATCTTGTGCGCTCCGGTGTGCAGCAGGTCCTCGCGCTTCAGATAAATGCGCGCGCCGCCCAAATGCTCGGTGAGCCGCGAGGCAAACTGAAGCGGCGTGGGACGCCCCGCGAAATTGTGCAGCAGCGAATCCAGCTCAGCTTGAAAACCGCGATCCGCGCGAGCCTCCGCGTACACCCGCTCGAGTTCTTCCAGCGGCGCCATCAGCGTCTCCGGCACATAGCGGCCACCGTACGGCCCATAGCGGCCGCGCTCTCGCACCACGTTTGCCGTGTAACTCATCGCGTCGCCTTCTTTTGAGTCGCCTTCGCCGCGCGGATCAGGCTCCTCATCCGCGCCGGATCCTTTTTCCCCGGCCTGGCTTCCACTCCGCTGCAAACATCCACGGCGTATGGCCTCGCCGCGCGGATCGCCTCGCCCACATTCTCCGGCGTCAATCCTCCCGCCAGAAAAATGCGCCCGTGACGCTTCGCTCGCCGCGCGATCTGCCAATCAAACGTTTTGCCTGTGCCTCCGCGCGCGCTGCGATCAAAGCCGTCGAGCAAAATTGCACTCGCACGCTTGAACGCGGCGAGTTGAGCCTCGCGAAACGGCTTTCGGACCCGCACTGCCTTGATCACGCGCACCGAGCGCCCTAGCCGCGCGATCATCGCAGGCGATTCTTCTCCGCTCAGTTGAAGTTGATCGAGCCCCACCGTCCGTGCAATTTCAAGCATCTTCAGTTCCGATTCGTTCACGAAAATCCCCACCGCGGAAATGCCCTTCGGCAGCCGCCGCACCATCCGCCGCGCCTTACCGGGAGTGACGTAGCGCGGGCTGCCTTTGTAGAAATTGAACCCCAGCAAATCGGCGCCGTCTTCCACCGCCCGCCTAGCGTCCGCCCAATTCGTGATCCCGCAAATTTTGACTTTAACCATCGTCATCGCCGTACCGTCAGAGCACGCCTTTTTACCCCGAGCAGAGCCGAAGGGCAGCCGTTCCGTCCCGTCGCCGTTTAGGGGGGTCGGAGCTTTAGCTCCGACATAACGATCAATCGCGCGAAGCGCGTTCCTATGCGCCGTTTCTCTCGCAGCAAGTTGTCCGGCCGTCCGAAGGGCACGGCTGTAACAACTATCTACCAATAAGCGCCCTTAAAGGCACCGCCGGGTCCGCATCCTTCATCAGATGCTCGCCCACCAGGAACGCGTCAAATCCGGCGCTCCGCAGCCGAGCTAGATCCTCGTGCGTGCGCAATCCGGACTCGCTCACGGCGATGCATTCATCGGGCACATTCTCAATCAACTCCAGCGACGTCTCGATGCGCACCTTGAAATCGCGCAGGTCGCGATTATTTACGCCGATGATGCGCGCCCCGGCCGCGATGGCGCGGACGAGCTCTTCGCGCGAATGCACCTCGACCAGCGGCTCCATTTTCAGCGAGCGCCCGAGTTCGAGAAGTTCGCGCAGCGTCCCATCATTCAAAATCGCCGCGATCAGCAGAAAAGCATCGGCTCCCGCCGCGCGCGCTTCCCACACCTGCCACGGGTCAACGATGAAGTCCTTTCGCAGGATGGGAATCCCCGCGGCTTTCTTCGCCGTTTTCAAGTCGGCCAGCGAGCCCAAGAAAAACTCCTCCTCGGTCAGCACGGAAAGCGCCGCCGCACCCGCGCCCGCCAGACTCGCCGCCAGCGTCCCGGGCGCGTAGTCCTCGCGCAGGACTCCCCGCGAAGGAGAAGCCTTCTTCAGCTCCGCGATCACGTTGTATCCATCTCGCGCCAGCGCGCCCGCGAAATCCCGCGGCGGCTCGATCTTGTCAACCGCCATCTTCAGCGCCACATCCGGCAACACACGTTTCCGGTGCGCGATGGATTCGCGCCGCGCCTCGACAATGCGGTCGAGGATCGTCTTCTCGCCTGAGCTGGTTTCCATGCGTGGAGATGCCTGCTATCCCATGCTAGCCGTGCGGCTTCGGGGTGTCAATTTGACGCGTGAGCGGGTGCGGAGGCGAGCAGTGGCTCCGAAAATCGGATGGGAATTCCGAAATTCGAGCCCCCAAAACCTTTGAGGACCGCGAACGTGACGCCGATTACCTTTCCATCCTTGTTGAAGAGCGGACCGCCCGAGCCGCCGGACGTGGTCTGCGCATCGAACACGATCTTGTCCGGCAGAATATCTCCGATGTGGCCCTGCGTTATCAGCGGGTGAATCAAATTGCGGCGGGCGAGTTCGTCCAGAACCTGCGCGACGTCCGTACCGCCGTGCGCCATGATCTGTTGCGCCGTATCCTCGTCCGTGCGCGCCAGGATTGCGGCAAGCCCCGTCGCGTAGCCCATCAAAACGACGGGCTCGCCCGTCACCGCTGCTCCCTTGCCGGAATCGATTGTAAGGACGGGGCGCTTCAGGTCCTGCATCTTGATCCGCATCGTGGCCAGGTCGGCGTCTTTCGAAATCTCCTCGATCTCCGTGATGAATGCTCGCGGATCGCCCGGAAAATAGGCGTGTATGGACGCTATCTCCGCCGTGAATCCCTGGCTCGTCAGTTGGCTGAGTTCGTCGTTGTCCCACCAGGGTTGCGCGACGTGCCTGTTCGTGACAATCCGGCCCTCGGGGCCCGCCGGAAATCCGGTGCCGAACACGTCCACGCGAACCTCGGGTCCGCTGCCCTCAAGCGTTAGGACCGGATTGCCTTGGCTATCCTGTATCGGTTCGCCCTGCTGATTTAGCCCCGCATAGCGCAGCCGCTGCCCGCTCTGCTGATTGCGGAACCCAACCGCGACGTGCAGCAGACACACGCTATTCACATCCGCGCGAATCAGATTCTGAGCCGAATCGCCTTCCTGTTCGATCCGTTTCAGCCGCGCATTCGTGTCGTCCAGTTCCTTTCGCAGCGCTGCGCCTTCGTCCGAACCCGCGCCGGCCATTTTGGCCTGCAGCTCCGCCGCCTGCTTTTGCAGCTCATCCTTGCCGACGGGCTCTGCACCGGCCCCGCCCTGCGCTCCGCGCAATCTGCGCGCTTCGGCGATCAAATCCTGCTGGTGCACGAACCCGCGTTCCAGTCGCGCGATTGTGGTGGTCGTGCTGCGCAAGTCCTTTTGGGCGCTGCGGGCAAAAAGAAAATATGTGCCGGCCATCACCACCGCGATCGCGAACACGCCGGCCAGTCCCATTTTCAGGCGCCGGTTCAGCGACACCGCGTCGCTGCTCATTTTCTCCGTGATCGCCAGCGCGTCAAAAGCCGTGTGCGCGATCTGTTGGCCTTCTTCGGCCAGGTGCATCTTGTCCAAAAGCTGCTGGTCAACGCGCCGCACCCGCAATTGGGCCCGGACCCTGGCAAGCAGCTCCGCCGCGTCCCATGGCCGCGAAATCGCGTCGTCGGCGCCGAGGTCGAGACCCGCGGCGCGCTCGCCGGCTCCGGGGCGAGTCAGCACAATCACGCGGACTCCCTCCGTCACCGCGGAACCGCGAATTGTCGCAACAATTTCGTGGGCGCTGAATACGTTGGAATCGGCCACCGCCGCGTCCAAAACCAGGAGGTCCGTGCCCGGCTGACGCGCGGCCTCGAGCCCTTCGCGCGCCGTCGCAAATGCGACGACCTCGTAGCCTGCGCTCTGGATCGCCGCGAGCAGCAGATCGCGGCTGGCTGCATCCGCTTCCACAACCACGATTTTTTCGCGTCCGTTAATCATCGCCTCAATTCGCTCTCAATTCCGTCAGCCCTCGGCCAGTGCCATCCTAGTGGAATTCCGATGGGTCTTGTAGCCCGGCGAACATTCCTGGCTCTGAGCAGCCCAAGTCAGCAGGCTTTCTGCGTCCGCCTGCGAGCATCCTCCAAAGTCCACAGGCGCTCACCCTTGCGCTACACCCGCCGGATGCTAACCTAGCGGCGTGCCAGATGCTAACAAACATTAGAGCCGCGGCGGCACGTCCGGGTTCCGGAAAAATTTCCGGCGAAAGGAGCCAAATGAATGGCGGGAAAGACGAAGATGACGCAGGATTCACTAGCCGCCCTTCGGCCACCGTCGCGAGCACAATTCATGCTCAATCCGCGCTCAATTACTCGACACACCATGCCGANNCACACCATGCCGAGTAGATTTCATGCTAAGTCATTGAAAACAAACGATGGGCGCTCAGATTACTCGACACACATTTCAAGGCGCGCTTGCGCCCCATTTTCCGGCTATGCGAGGCTATATTGAACGCGCTCGAACAGCTGAATGAGGAAATTGTCCAGTGCCGGGCGTGCCCGCGCCTGGTGCGCTACCGCGAAAAAATCGCGCGCGAAAAACGCTTCGCGTTTCGCGAATGGGAATATTGGGGCAAGCCCGTTCCGGGCTTTGGGGATCCCCGTGCGAAGCTGCTGATTCTTGGGCTTGCGCCCGCGGCGCATGGAGCAAATCGCACCGGACGCATGTTCACCGGCGATCGCTCGGGCGATTTTCTCTACGAGGCCTTGCATCGCGCCGGCTTCGCCAATCAGCCGCGTTCGGCGCACCGCGACGATGGCCTCGCTCTTCGAAACGCATACATGGCGGCTACGCTTCGCTGCGCTCCTCCGGCAAACAAACCGCTGCCATCCGAACTCGCGAATTGCCGCCCGTATTTCGAACGCGAACTCGAAATCCTCCGCCCGCGCGCCATCCTCGCTTTGGGTGGAATCGCCATGCGCGCCTACCTGGGTCTGCTCAAGAGCCGCGGCGAGATTCAGAGTGCCGCTGCGTTCCCGTTCGGCCACGGAGTAAATTACGCGCTGGCCGGCGACCTGCCGCGCCTCTTCGTCTCGTATCACCCAAGCCAGCAAAATACGTTCACCGGCAAGCTCACACAAGCTATGCTGTCACGCGTTCTGCGCGACATCCGCCGATTCCTGGAGAGGGATTCCTCCACATGACCACCGAAGCGTCCGCCGGCCCGGAAGCCATCATCGAATTTCGCGGCGCCGGTTACCGGCTGCCCTCCGGCCAGGTCCTGCTGCACGACGTCAGATTTACGGTGCGTCGTGGTGAAACCCTGGTGTTGCTGGGCCGCAGCGGCGCCGGAAAGACCACGGCGCTCAAGCTCATCAACCGCCTCGTCGAGCCCACCGATGGCCAGGTGCTTATCGAGGGTCGGTCCACTCTGGATTGGGATCCCATCGCGCTGCGCCGTCACATTGGTTACGTGATTCAGGACACCGGACTTTTTCCCCACTACACCGTCGAACAGAATATTTCTCTCGTTCCGCGCCTCGAAGGTTGGCCCGCGGAGCGCATTCGCTCACGTTCGCAGGAATTGCTGGCGCTGGTCGGCCTCGACTCCGGACAATTTCTGGGTCGCTATCCCCACGAGCTTTCCGGCGGCCAGCGCCAGAGAATCGGCGTCGCGCGGGCGCTTGCCGCCGATCCGCCCATTCTGTTGATGGACGAGCCGTTCGGAGCCCTCGACCCGCTCACGCGCATGGAAATTCGCCGGGAATTCCTCGCGCTCCAGGAACGCCTCAAGAAAACCATCGTCATCGTCACGCACGACACGAGCGAGGCCCTGCTGCTCGGCACGCGGATCGGCCTGGTCGAAGGCGGAGCGCTCAAGGGACTTTATTCGGCGAAGGATTTTCTGCATTCGAGCGAGCCGGTCGCAGCCGCATACGTGGAGCAGTTGCACGCCTTGGAAGAATTCGAGAGGGGCCAATGAGCGGAATGGGATTCTTTTCGCAGCACGCCGGTGAAATTTTGCAGGCGACGCTCGAGCACGTCTGGCTGGTCGGCGCGACGATGCTGCTGGCCATCGCCATCGGAGTTCCACTCGGCATTCTCGTGGCGCGGCGGCCGTGGCTTTCCAAGCCGATTCTCGGCGCCGCCAACATCGCCGAAACAATTCCGAGCCTCGCGCTCCTTGGTTTCTTGCTTCCAACTCCGTGGCTCGGTGACCGCGCCGACCGCATCGCCATCACCGCGCTCACGCTTTATGCGTTACTGCCCATCATTCGCAACACCGCCGCAGGAATCACCGGAGTGGATCCTGCCGTCCGCGAGGCTGCGCGCGGCATGGGCATGACCTCGCGCCAGATTCTGTTTCAAGTGGAGCTTCCGCTTTCGCTTTCAACCGTGCTCGCAGGAATCCGCGTCGCAACCGTTCTGACCATCGGCGTCGCGACGATAGCCGCAGCGGTCGGCGCCGGCGGCCTGGGCGAATTCATATTTCGCGGCCTCGCCATGGTGAATAACCAACTGATTCTCGCGGGCGCGATTCCCGCAGCGGCCCTCGCGCTGCTGGCCGATTTTTGCTTGAGCGTGCTCGAACGGCGCCTGCGGCCCGCGCGGTGACATCCCGATGAATTTCACACGTGCGCGCCTCGCTGCCGCCGCCATCTTTCTCTTCGCGGCATTATTGATTGGCTGCAGCGCGCGCAGGGATAACACCATCGTCGTCGGCTCGAAGAATTTTCCCGAGCAGGCCCTCCTCGGTGAAATTCTGGCGCAGCACCTCGAGGCGCGCACCCACCTGCGCGTCGAGCGCCGCTTCTATCTCGCCGGAAGTTACATCTGCCAACAAGCGCTGCTCGCCGGCCGCATTGACACCTATGTCGAATACACCGGCACGGCATTGACCGCGATCCTGCACGATCCCATCGAGGCCGATCCTTCCGCCGTGTTTCAAAAGGTGCAAGAGGAATACAGGAAGAGATTCGCGCTGGATGTGCTGCCTTCGCTCGGGTTCAACAATACATTTGCAATCGTCGTGCGCGGAGAAGACGCGCGCAGGCTGCATCTCGCCTCTCTCACCGACGCCGCGCCGTACACGCGCGGCTGGCGCGCCGGTTTTGGCTACGAGTTCATGGAGCGCCCGGACGGGTATCCCGGCCTCGCGCGCGCTTACGGTTTGAAATTCTCCGCGCAGCCGCGAATTCTGGATCTGGGTCTGCTCTATCGCGCGCTGCTCGATAAACAAGTGGACCTCGTCGCCGGAAACTCGACGGACGGTTTGCTCGCTGCGCGCGATTTAGTGATTCTGGCGGACGACAAGCACTACTTCCCGCCATATGAAGCCGTGCCGATCGTGCGGGAAGATACTCTCGCGCGACATCCGGAGTTGCGCGCCGCCATCGCCGAGCTGGCAGGAAAGATTTCCGACGCGCAGATGCAGAAGATGAATTACGCGGTGGCAGGTGAGGGCCGCGACGCAAGCGACGTGGCGCGGGAATTCCTGCACTCGCAAGGGCTTGATTAACTCACGGGCCGAAATGGCGGGCCCCGCCGCAAATTCCGGTTTCACGGGAGCAACAAAGCGCTGCCCACGAGTCGGCAAAGTGGCGCCGGGAAAATTTCGGCTTATTCGGATTCCTGAAGCGTCTTGAAATGAGCCTCGAGAGCCTCGCAATATTTGTGCTCGGCCTCGAGTTCAGCTTGCAGCTTCTTGACGAAAAACTCGAGCCGCCGGATTTCATTGCGCAGCTTCTGTACATCCGCTGAAGCGGGAGCTGCTACGGGCGCGGAGGAGGCCGGCGCAGGGCGTGGAGCAGCGGGCACAGGCACGATCGGCTTTGGTGCTACCGCCGCCACGGGAGCGCTGGCCGCTCGAGGAGCGGCGAAGCTCGGCGGAGCCACGGGACTCGCCGGAGCCGCCGCCGCAGGGCCAGCGGAAAACATACCCGACAAAGCCTGCGAAGAAGCGCGCGACGCTTCCGCCGAATCGTCTCCCGAAGCGTCGGAGCCGCTGTTACCGGCGGATTTCGGGTTCAGCAGATTTTTCACGCGAGCGATCAAGTCCTGCGGCTGAAACGGTTTGCGAATCAGCTCGTCCGCTCTTACCGCCATCGCTTTCTCGGCTACGGCGCGGTTCACGACTCCGGACATCAGGATCACGGGCGTGCGGCCCAGCTTCTCGTGCTGCTTGATGAACTGGCAGACCTCGTAGCCGTCCTTATCCGGCATGATCACGTCGGTGATCACGGCATCCGGCGCCATTTCTCCAAATTGCGCCATCGCGGTCGCGGCATCCGGGCAGGTGACCACGTGGATATTTTCCTTGCGGAAAGCGATCTTGATCACCTCGCGCATCGTCGCGCTGTCGTCAATAAAATAGACCGTTGGAACGCGAGCAGCCGTAAGGGTTCCGGTATCGCTCATAACGACTCCTTCTCCGCGTGATCGGTTTCCACGCGACTCTCTTCCGCCTCGCGCTGGTCTTCATCGAATTCGCGCATGGCATCGATGAGCAGGTCGGTGGCCGACCGCAGCACCGTGCGCTGCGCGGCGGTGGCTCCGTACACGAATTTGTACACGCCGGCCGTGGCGCTTTGGCAGGTCTTCACAATCTGCGTGACCGCCTCGTCCCCGAAGTACAGGCCGCATTCCGCGTGAAAGATTTCTCCGCCTTCAAAGAAAATGATTCCGTCAATGTCCCCCGCGTTGATATGTAGCGCGCCGGTTTGGTGGGCCTGGCCGAGCATCTGCATCACGCCCGGAAGATCGAGATGCGAAAGGTTGCCGCTCAGCGCCGTCTCCGCGGTCGAAAGCATCTGCGTGGGCTGGAAACCGTCCTGGCGGCTGACCAGAAAACTTCTCACGTGCGCGGCGATGTCCGCCGGCGGGAGACGGCGATCCACATAATCATCGCAGCCGGCGCGATACGCTTCCAGCAGCGCCTGAGCGCCTCCATTGCCCACGGCAATCAGCGGGATAGATGAAGTCTTCGGATCGGCGCGAAGAATCGGAGCCATCTCGTAAGCGCCCATTTCGCGCAGGTTGGTGGCGCACACGATTGCGGCCGGCGCGTTCCATTCCAGCATCGTAAGCGCGTAGGTTGCCTGCGTGCTCGGAACCACTTCGAATCCCTGCTGCGTCAGCGCATCGCCCAGCCGCTTGGCGAAATAAACATTGCTATCAATCACCAGAATCTTCGGAAGATTCGCGGGCGCGTTCATGATGGCGACTCCGCGCTGACAGATCCGCCGGTCGTGGAGGCGTATAAAGCCGCGAACGAGTCGAGATTCAACACATCGAATGAATCCTCGCCGACGGCCAGCGTTCCGGCCACGTATGCCGGCCGGTCCATCGCCGGCGGCCGCATTTCACCCGTGGCCAGCTCGCATTCGCCGTTGACGGGAATCGCGCCCAGCTCACCGGCATCGCCAATCTGCCATCGCGCAATCAAATAAAACCGCTGCGAGGAGGACCTTCTGCCGCCCAGCACGAGTCCTGCTTCGTAAACCGGCACGATTCGCCCGCGACGCACGATTACTCCAGCGATCAGCTTCGAGGTGTGTGGAAATGCGTGCAGCCGCACGGGCGGCGCCAGCTCCGCCACCAAGCCGGCGGGAAGCGCGACGCGGCGGCCGCCAACCTGTAGCAACACGAACGATCTCCCTCGCGCAGTCTCGGCAGCGCTCACGCCTGCACCGCCGCTTCCGTCTCGCGCTGCGACGCGGCCATTGAGGAAGCGCGATCCAGCTTCTGAAATTCCTCGGGGGTTAGAAACCCGGTCGGTTCGACCACGGGAATCACGGAGTCATCCAGGTACGCCAGGCCGCGGTACCAGCGGCGCTCTTCCCCATTGAATGCGAGGGGGAGCGGATGCACGGCAGAGATTTCGGCCATGCGATCGATTCGATCCACCAGCAGAGCCGCGCGAAATTGCCGCAGAATCAGGACGAGCGCCGGGCGCGTGACGGGCAATCCGAAATGCGCTCCGGCATTCACCACGTAGTAGGTCCTGCGTCCGCGCTCGATGGTGTGCCGCACTTTGGGCACTTCCGGATTCTCAATTTCATTGGCCGAGCCCGCCAGGCTGTCCGTGCTGCGAATTTCCTGCACGTTATCCGCCGCGATGGCGAACATCTGATTCGCCACGAAAAAAAGGACGACCGTTTCCGGCCGGCGCACGCGGCGCGATTTCGGGTCTTGCTCGCCCGCGAATTTCATCGCGTGGCCACCGGGACAAGGCGGCACAATTTCGCGACGCGCCTTTCAATTGCCCCGCTGATGCTGTCAAGCGGAAGCACTTCGTCCACCACTCCGGTCTGTATCGCTTCAGCGGGCATGCCGAAAATTACGGATGTCGCTTCGTCCTGAGCCAGAACGTAGCCTCCCGCTGCTTTCACCATCTTGACGCCTTTGGCCGCATCGTTGCCCATGCCGGTGAGGACGGCGCCCACCGTCATCGCGCGCGCAAATGCCGCGACGCTTTCGAGCGCGACATCGGCACAGGGGCGATAGCCCTCGATGCGCGGGCCGGGATCGAGCGAAATCTTCCCGCCGAACGAAAGCCGCAGGTGGTGCGAACCCGGGCACAGGTAGATCGTTCCCGGCAGCGGCGTCTCGTTATTTTCCGCTTCCTTCACGGGCAGCGAACTCACTTCCGCCAGTTGCATCGTGAATTGCTTGGTGAATGCCGCCGGCATATGCAGCACCAGGAACACGGCCGCCGGAAGATCTTTCGGCAATCCTGACACCACGCGCGTCACCGCCGCGGGTCCGCCAGTGGACGCAGCGATCACGACCATCGGAACCTTTCCGCCGTTCTGGGCGGCCGCGGCAGCCGCGCCGGAAAAATCGGCGCCGCCGGACGCCGGTGCCGGAGCCACGCTGGTTCTCGAGCGCGATGCGGTGCGGACCACGCGCACCTTGGCGGCCAGCTTGAGCTTGCGCGTCAATTCCTCGCGCACGGATTTCATGTCGAGGTCAATGCCGCTGGTGGGCTTGGGGACGAAGTCGATGGCGCCAAGCTCGAGCGCCTTCAGCGTGCTCGCGGCGCCTTCGCGCGATTCCGAGCTGACGATCACAATCGGGCGCGGATGCTGCGTCATGATCTGCTCGGTCGCCTGCAAACCATCCACATGCGGCATGTTGATGTCCATGGTGATCACGTCAGGCCGCAGCGATTCCGCGAGCGCAACGCCATCGCGCCCATCGCGCCCCTGGCCCACAACCTCGAGCTGAGGGTCGGAGTTGATGATCTCCTGCAGCACCTTGCACATGAAGGCGGAGTCGTCCACCACGAGGACGCGGATTTTTTTGTCGCCCGTCTTAATCATCTCAACCTTGCCGTACCGGCACCCGGATCGCGGGCCGCCCTTGCGTCGTCTCCGAACCGATAAGACCTTCCACGGTCGCAATTAATTGATCTTCCTGCACGGGCTTCGTCAGGAAAGCCGACGCGCCTTCCTTCATCGCGCGGTCGCGATGTTTCGCTCCGGCGCGGGAGGTAACCACGAGCACGGGAAGTTTTCGCGTTGCGGGATCCTGGCGCAAATGCGCCATCAGCTCGTAACCATTCATACGCGGCATCTCGAGGTCGGTGATCACGAGATGGCAGCCCACCTGCGCGACCACTTCAGACGCTTCCAGACCATCGGACGCGAGTTTGACGCGGTAACCCGCCTTTTCCAGCATGCGGCCCACGAATTTCCGCACGCTGATCGAATCGTCCGCCACCACCACGACGCGATCATTCTCAATCGCGTCCACGGCCTCGGAGGGAATGCTGCCGGCGGCGACTGCCTCGGCTCCCGGCGCAAACACCCGCGCGGCAGGCGAGGATGCCGGCAGGGCGTGGCGCTCCGCGGTGTCCGCGGAGACGAGGCGGTTCAAATCAATTAGCAGGATCAAGCTGCCATCCGAAGCAATCGTGGTGCCCGGGAACAACTTCACGCGCCGGAGGTAATCGCCCAGGTTCTTGATGACGATTTCGTCCTTGCCAAGAACTTCCTCGACGACCACGCCCACTTGGCGCCCCGCCACTTTCACGATCACCATGTGAAAATATCCGTTGAGCGGTTCAAGAGGCGGCAGCGCAAGCTGAAGATCGAGCCGCACCACTTCCGTAACCACGTCGCGGACGCGCGTGAGAAGCTTCCCGCCGACATCCTCGATTTCCTCGGGGCGCAGGCGCCGGATTTCGTCAACCACCGCAAGCGGAAATGCGAAGACAGACGTGCCGCAGCGGATGAATAGCGCCTGCGAAATAATCAGCGTCAGCGGCACCTTCACGGTGAAGCACGCGCAGCGTCCTGTTTCGGAGCGAACTTCGATTTCACCATTGAGCGCGTGAACGTTGGCGCGCACTACATCGAGTCCAACGCCCCGGCCGGCCAGTTCCGACATGGAAGAAGCGGTTGAGAAGCCGGGGCGGAAAAGGAATTCGCGCAGCTCGCGTTCCGTCAATTCCGCTGCGGCGACCGAAGACATCGCGCCGGAATCCACGACGCTCTGGCGAACGCTTTCATAGTTGATGCCGCGGCCGTCGTCTTCCACCTCGATAAAAATGTGATTGCCGCGGTGGTAGGCGCGCACGGCGATGCGTCCCTTTTCGGGTTTTCCCGCGCGGCGGCGCGTCTCCGCGTCCTCGATTCCGTGCGCCACGGCATTGCGCACCAGATGAATCAGAGGATCGGAAATGTGCTGGACGATATTGTTGTCGAGTTCGGTTTCCGCGCCTTCGAGCGAGAGATCCACCGGCTTTCCGGCGGCCTTCACTGCGTCGCGAACCGTCCGCGAGAGCCGCGTATAGAGATTGCCGATGGGCACCATGCGCGCGGCCGTGATTTCATCCTGCAAGTGATGCGCGAGCTTGGTGAATTCATCAATGTCCGAATCCACACGCCCCATGAAACCCTCGAGCTGCGTGAGGACTTCGGTGACGTCCGCGGAAATTTCCGTCAGCGAGCGCGACAGAATGTTGACGTCGTCGTAGCGGTCCATCTCCAGGTCGCTGAATTCCAGCAGGTCGTTGGTGGTGATGGGCGCGAGGGCGTTCACGTGCCCGCGGAACGTGTCTTTCTGCAGCGGCTGTCCGCCGGGCACCAGAGTGTTCGAGACGCGGCTGAACTCGTGCTTTTCCTGGAAGTCCGATACCTTGCCCGACAGGCGCGCCTTGGAGAATTGCAAAACCTCGACGAGCTTCGAGAGTTCGGTGAGCCGGCCCACCATGCGAGTCCGGTTGATGACGAGTTCGCCGACCGCGTTCATCATTCGATCGAGCCACTCGAGCGAAATGCGCACGGACTTGGCCTGCGGCAAAGCCTGCGCCGCGGTAGGGCGCGCGGCTGCTGCAACGGGGACTGCACCAGCGGCAGGCGATTTCGTAATGGATGCGCCTTCTGATTCACGATTCTCCACGTCTGCAAGTTCGGGCGTCAGCTCGAGCGCCTCTTCCGGCGCAAGCTCCGCGATGCGCGCGAGCAGCGGATCAACTGCGGCGGCCATTTCGGCGTCGCTCGTCCACTGGCGGTGCAGAAATTGCTTGAGGACGTCCACCGACTGCAGGAATAGGTCCACGATTTCAGCGCTGGGCTGCAGCGCGCCATCGCGCAAGCGCCCGATCAGGTCTTCCACGCGGTGCGCCACCGCTGAAAGCCGGTGCAAACCGACCTGTGCGGCCGAACCTTTCACGGTGTGCATCGCGCGGAACAGGCGGTTAATGTCGTCCGCGTTGGGATGTCCCTCGAGCGCCAGCAGACATTCAGTGACGGCCTGCAAATGTTCCTCGGCCTCGGGAATGAAGAACTCAAGAACTTCGTCGGGAACTTCCCCATCTTGCGGGAGGCGCTCGACGAACGAAGCGGCCGGGAAAATAGCCGGAATTGGTTCGCCCGCGCCCAACGATTCGGCGGTGAGATCGGATTCCTCTTCCGCCGGGGGAGCGGTGGGAAACGCGAACGCGTAGCGCTGCTTGAAAGCTGCGATGTCGGCGGATGTCTCCGCGCCGCTGGAACTGATTTGCAGCAGGTCGAATTCGAGCACGGAAATCGCGTCGGAGAGAAATTCCGTAAGCGGGCCGTGCATGTCGGCGGTGAGCGTCGCGTTCATCGCGTAATGAAAGATGTGCGCCATCTTCGCGGCCACTTCGGAAAATTCCGGGAAGCCGTAGCTCGCCGACGTCCCCGCGAGCGTGTGCGAAGCGATGTACAGCTTTTCGAGGTCCTCCGGCTTGGTCTGCGACTCCTGCAAAAGCCCGGAGTACTCCCGCAGATACTGGAGGTTCTCGGACGCCTCCTGGAGGAACAGCTCGATTGATTCTTGACTGGGCCCGTTCACAGGGCTCCCTCCACGAGAGCTGGCGCGCGCCGCGCCTCAACCACGCCCGGCTTGCGATAGATCCGGCAATCGCCCAGGACGACCGGCTCGAATTTCACCGGAGCGTTCGTGAGCGTCTCGGCATGTCCCAGCAGGAAATAGCCGCCGGGCTCGAGCGCGTCGTAAAACCGGCGCAGGATCGCCAGGCGGCGTTCCTCGGAAAAATACATCAGCACGTTCATGCAGAAAATGCAGTCAATCTTGCCGACGTATACCGATTCCACCAGATTCATCTGCACGAAAGAAATCATCCGCCGGATTCGCGGCTTCACCTGAAACCCGTGCTTCGTCGCAGTGAAATAGTTCTCCACCTGCCCGAGCGACACATCCTGCAAGCTGCGCTTCGGATAAGCGCCGCGTTCGGCATGGCGCAGCGCGCGCCGGCTGATGTCCGTAGCCAGAACTTCGATCTCCCAGGCCTCCGCGAATTTCAGCGCTTCACTCACCGTGATCGCGATCGAATACGGCTCCTCGCCGGTCGAGCAGCCCGCGCTCCAGATGCGCAGCGTCCGCGGAGTCTCCCAAAACTTGCGCTCCTGCACTTCCGGCAGGATTTTCGTCTCGAGCGCTTCGTAAACCGCCGGATAGCGAAAAAACGACGTTTCCTGCGTCAGCAGCCGTTCGAGCAAGGCCTCGTACTCGATGCTCGAGCCGCGCACCACTCCCATTAATTCGCTGCCGCTCGCGAGGCCCTTCTCTTCGAGGTACTCGCGCACGCGCGTCGAAAAAAAACGTTCGCGCGAAGAATCGAAAAGAATCGCCGAGCGGTTCTCGATCAGCGTTCGGATCTGATCGAGCTCTGGCTCGGTGAGCCGCGCGGCCGTGACTGGATGCTGTTTCATGTTCGGCGTTCAGCGCCGGCGCCTTTGGTACCGGGCGCCGGACCGCGGAGTTTGCCGTCAGCGGTTCGCTCCCACAGGCTCTTTCGCCCGCGACTCTTCCTTTGCGGACGCCGAGTCACTGGCCCGCGCCGACTGCGACCGGAACTGCGCGAGCGCTTCGTTTAGCTGTTCGGAGAGCTTCACCATGTTTCCGACCGTGCCGGCGGTTTGCTTCGCTCCCTGTGTCGTCTGCCGGGTAATGCCGGAGATGATCTGCATGGCGTTCGCGACACCTTCCGTGCCGCGCACCTGCTGCTTCGACGCCAGCGAAATTTCCTGCACGAGTTCGGCGGACTGCCGCACCACGCTTGAGATCGCTTCGAGCGCCTTGCCGGCCTGATCCGCCAGTCCCGCTCCGACTTCCACTTCGCGCGTGCCCTCTTCCATGACCACGACCGCTTCGTTCGTCTCGGCCTGAATGGCTTTGATGAGCGCGGCGATGTCCTTGGTAGCGCTGCGGGAGTGCTCGGCCAGTTTGCGAACTTCGTCCGCGACGACCGCGAATCCGCGGCCGGCTTCGCCCGCGCGGGCCGCTTCGATTGCGGCGTTGAGCGCGAGCAGGTTGGTCTGTTCGGTGATGTCGTTGATCACGTTGATGATTTCGGAAATTTCCAGCGAGCGATCGCCAAGCGACTTGATCTTCTTCGCTGTGGCCTGCACCGAGGCGCGAATGCGCTGCATCCCTTCCAGCGTATCGCTCACGGCGCGGTTGCCCTGCTCGGCGGCATCGAGCGCGCGGCGCGCCGCTTCGGCGCTGGCTTCCGCGTTGTTCGACACCTGCTTCATCGAGACCGTAAGCTCCTCCACGGCCGACGACGTGTTCGTGATTTCCTGATCCTGTTGCGTCGCGCCGGCGGTCATGTCGTCCGCCGCTTCGAGAATCTGATTGGCGCTGGTGCTGACGTCAATCGCGGCCTTGCGGACGCGCTCGAGAACCTTGGTGAAGTTGTCGAGCATGAAGTTCACGGAATCCACGACGTTGCCCAGCGCATCGTTAGTGACCTTGCCGCGGATCGTCAGGTCGCCGCGCGCCACCTGATTGATTGTATTCAGCAGGTCGGTGATGCTCCGCTGCAGCGAATCCTGCGCCTGTTGGTTGGTCACGGCGTGCGCGACCTTTGCGGCGCTGCGATTCAAATTCTCCGCGATTTGGCCGAACTCGTCGTCGCTATCGAACTCCGCGCGCGCGCGCGCGTCGCCGGCCACCAGGCGCTCGGAGAATTTCGCGAGCTCGCTCACCGGCGTGATCACCCGCTTGCTCAGCACATACATCACCAGCAGCGCGGCGGCCACGGCCAGGACGACGGCGGCGAGCAAGGCTCCGCTGGCGCTTCCCGGCAGCGAAGGCGCATCGAGCAGGGATAGCCCGCCCGATTCCTTGCCCGCGTGATACGCGAGGCCGAGCACTCCGAACAACGCCACGCCGGTCCCGAAGACCAGCAACCAGATTGTCGAACTCAAACGAGCTTTCATGACTTCCTCCCAGAAACCTGTGCGCTCATCGAACCAGAGCGAATTTCCAAAATGACGGAGCTGATTTCGTGCAACCGACGCAAGATTTGACCGAACCGCTTCATATCACCGGCACCGGAAACACTTCGGTGAGGCGCCTCAGATCCACAACCAGCGCCAGCCGATCTTCGTGCCGCAACATTCCACGACAGTGCGGCACTTCCGCTGGAGCCTGATCGAGCATGGCGTCCTCGGCGGCGGAAAACGTTCCGATCACTTCATCGGCGGCGATGCCGACCCGCAAATCCTCGCGCTGGGCGTCGCCTTTGATCGCGGCCACCACTACGTGCTTCGGCAGCAATCCCGGCCGTCGGCCCTCCGTGAACGCGATATCCATCAGCGGCACGATCGTCCCGCGCAGATTGAAAACGCCCATCAGGAACGAAGGCGCCAGCGGAATCCGCGTCACAATTGGCCAATCCACCACTTCCTCAACCTCGAGCACGTTGAGGCAAAATCGCTCGCGGCCCGCGCGAAACACGCAGTATTGCCGCTCCGGACGGCGCTCCTCCGGCGACGATTCGCTTTCCAGGAACTCGCCGTTGTCGAGTCCCACGGCCAGCCCCGCGTTTTGGTGCTCCATCGCCATTATTCAAATCTCTTCACGGCGTTGATCAATTCATCCGCCGTAAATGGTTTCGCGACGTAACCGTTGGCGCCCTGCTGCTCGCCCCAGTAGCGATCGCTGGGCGCCGTCTTCGACGTCACCAGAATCACCGGAATCTTCGCGTACATTTCCTGGCTCTTGAGGTCGCGGCAAACCTGAAAGCCATTGCGCAGCGGCATCACGACGTCGAGCAGAATCACGTTGGGCCGCTCTTCCTCGATCTTTTCCTCGACCTTCGTTGGATCGGACGTCGCCACAGAATGAAATCCGCCTTGCTGCAAAACAGATTGAAGCAGGCGAATTTCCGCCTGCGAGTCGTCCACTACCAGGATCTTCATCACCACTTGCACACCTCCACGGTCAGATTCCCCAAGACAGAATTGCAACTCCCTAGCCACCTGCCGCACTGCGTTTCAGGACTGCATCTGGTTTGCAACTGGATGTGTTTTCTTAATGTTACGGCTGGGGCGCAGCGCTTCATGACCGCATCACCAGGCGATGAAACCCGGCTTCCGTCTCATCTTGAGATTCCTTCTCACCGGCCCGCATCTCCGCTGCCAGCGATGAGAATCGCTGCATGATTTCGTTCAACCGAAGCGCCATCGTATGAATAGTCTGAATCTGCTCGCGGCTCTCGCCCGCAGCCTGTCCGGGTTCCAGCAGCAGAAGATCGGCATTGCCCAGGACGGATGTCAGCGCGTCGTTCACGCCCGGGCGCATTTCCAGCATGTAGCGCCCCAGCGTCGCGTGAGCCTGCGATGCGAGCGCCATCCCCTCGGCGCGCTGCGCCCGACGGATCGCCTCGACGCGCCGCAGCGCCTCGATCGAAACGAGGATCAGCGTCCCCGCCCATCCGTCTTGCCGCGGAACGACCAGCAGATGCGGGTGCTCGGCATGGAGCTGCGCGATATTTTTTTCCTCTTCCGCGAAAAAGATCGCGGCGGTGCGAGGCGAAGCGCTTACTGCGGCCAGGATTGCGGCGGGATTTCCGTTGCGTACCGGTCCGATGATGACAAGATCGTAACTCGTCGCGCTTGCGGGATGCCAGACGCCGCTGGTCACCAGCGCGATTTCCGGAACGTGCCGCTCCGACTGCCAGCGCGCCGTTAGGGTGCGCGCGAAATCCGGGTCGTCCGAAACGATCAGGACGCTCGAGGCAGTCAAGGTATCCACAACTCCTTTGCGCGGCTTAAGACTGAAGTGTTTCCGCTTCTTCCATGCATGAGAGCAGGCGCTTCGTGCTGATGCCGAGATTTACAGCGGCTTCGACGTTCTTTGCCTGCTTGGCTTGCTCGACGCGGCCCTGGAAATAGGAGACTTCGGTGCGCGCCAGCACCAGAGCCGACGCGAGCGCACTTTCTTCTCCCGAACGCTTCCGCCTGTTCGTCGCGAGCGCGAGCAAAGCGCGCGCCACCACGGCGCGCCGCAGGTCTTCCGATTCCTGGCTGCCTTTCTCGACGAAGGCCGCAACTTCCCACGACGACAGCAGCACCTTCGTATCCTGCAGGACCACGGTGGACATCGAGCGGCCGCGCGAAGGCGGCGCTGCGATCAGCTGCTCCCAAATGGCTTCCAGGCACTTTTCCGCTTCCGCAGCGGCCGTGGGAGCGGCGGGAGTCTCTGCGACGGGTTTTGCTGGTTGGTGTGCGGTGACTTGCGCGGCGACCGGCGCGGCCTGCGGCTTTTCTTCGACCCAATCCTCGATTGGCGGCTCTTGGACTTTCGGCGCCGGAGGTGGGATGGCGGGAGCGTTGAGCATGTCGTTGGGAGTTGTGTTCATCATCGTCAGCATGGCGTCTTCTTGATGTTCCATGGGCTCGGGCGCGCTATGCGAGGCGGGTGCGGGAGCCGGTTTCGCGCTGGATTGCTGGCTTCCGACCGCTTCCTCGAGATCGGCACGCATTGCCAGGAGCTGCTCGAACGAGTGACGCACCGAGTTTTCCGTGTAGTCCTTCTGAAAGGGCTGGCGCCAGTTTTCGCAGAAGTATCGAAGCTGCATCGTCGTTTCGGCGGCGGAGAAGCCGGCACTGCGGCAATCTACGGTCTTCACGCCCTTGGCTTCGAGCGAGTCAACCGCTGTTCGCACCGCGCTCAAATCCGCGTGCAGCATGCGGATGAAAGCGCGCCGCACCAGAAAGTTGAACCGGCAGAAAGCTACAAGCGCGGCAGGGTCGTAGAACATCGGACCGGCCGCATCCTTCAGCATACGGCCTTGTTCCACAAGGCCGTCTTCCATCAGATCGCGGAGGCTATGGCACTCCTTCGTCTTCTCGAGAATCTTGTCGAGAGGTTCGCACCATTCCAGCGGAGTCGCATCCGCCTCGACAAGAACCGGCCCCAGAACTCGCGCCACATCGCTGAGCGCGATTTCCTTGTGCAGCAGGTCCACTGCCGCGCACATCACGAAATACTGCACCAGCAGCAAATCAATCTTGTCGCGGTCGGCGTTCGTCTTGTCCACCTTCCTCAACTGGCGGTGGATCAGGGCGCGCAATGCCTGCTCGCTCCCATTAAGAACCTGCGAGGGCAGTTGCCGGATTTGATATGCCAGCACTTTCTCGTCCAGCGCCGTGAGCCACTTCAGATCGCCATCGAAGGCTTCGCGCGAGGGCTTTTCCGGCGGGAGTTCGCCGGCCGCGTAAGGCAGCGGCGCGAGATCAAATTGCGTGGCGAGCGCCGCATAGATCGGGTACACCAGCCGCGCTTCCTGCCATTGCGCCGTCAAATCCGCCGGGCCTCGTTCGCTCATGCTATCCGCGGAGAACGGAGGGTTCATCGTCGTGTTCGTCGTTTTTGGGGTCATGGTTTGATAATCCAGTTTCCGACTTCGCCTACGAAGCGCGCCGCAACCGCTTTGCCGCCACCGTGGTATCGCACGGCGACCACCGTTGCGCGGGCGTCGAGCGAACCATCGGAATTCACCAACCGCACTTGGTCCTCGAATTCGAGCGGCAACGTCGAGGAGAAAAGAACTTCGCGCGCCGTCCCGAACTCAATCACTGTTTGCTCCTGCAACCGCCGGCGTCCGGTGACCGCGGTGGTCACCCGCACGGGAATCCGGACTGGCGAGACGCTGGGAAAAAGCTGCGCCAGCTTCTCAACACACGTCTGATCGGCTAAAACCGTTGCGACTTCGGCTTCGCTCGGCAAGATTTGTTCCTCTCAGGCCTTCGGTCCGGTCCCCTCGCGGCTCGTTCAGCCCGGACGAGTGGCGCTGAATCGAGATGGACGGATAACTGGCTCTTGCACGATTGCACGAGGGCAGCCAAAGATTTTTCGGCGGAAGAAAATCTAAGTCATTCGCTTGCTTACGTTTGTGGGAGGGAGGAGACGGACCGCGCTTGCGCTCGTCTCAGGCTGACACAGATTCGTCTCATGTCCGAGCGCCACCGTCGCTGATTCGACCAGAAAGGCAGGATGAGACGAAGCGTCTCAGCGCACGCTATGAGACCGCTGCGACGAGTTCCTTTTCTTTTTGCGCGGGGCGCAACGGTATGTTGTAGTGCTTGAGTTTGCGATAAAGCGTCGCGCGGCTGATGCCGAGCATCTTGCCCGCGAGAACTTTGTCGCCTCCGGCCTGTTCGAACACGCGGAGAATCGTAATTCGCTCCAGATCGGCCAGCGCGGTCGTCGAAAGATCAGCCGCATCCTCGCGCGTCAACCCGGAATCTTCGGCGCCGCGAATCGCGGGCGGCAAGTCAGTCACGCCAATCGTGCGATGGTCGCCCAGCGCCACGGCGCGGGCGATGCAGTTCTCGAGTTCGCGCACGTTTCCCGGCCATTCGTACTGCAGGAAGCTTTTCATCACGCCGGGAGCGACTTGAATGTTTTCTCCCGGCGCGTACCGGTCGAGAAAGCTATGCACCAGCTGCGGAATATCCGACCGGCGCTCGCGCAGGCTGGGGAGATGCACCGTTACGACGTTCAGGCGGAAATAGAGATCCTTGCGGAATGTTCCGGCGCGATAAGCTGCTTCGAGTTCGCGGTTGGTTGCCGCGATCACGCGCACGTCCACAGCAATCTTGTCGTTGCTTCCCACCGGCCGAATTTCCTTCTCCTGAAGTACGCGCAAAAGCTTCGCCTGCAGCTCCAGCGGCAACTCGCCGATTTCGTCCAGGAAAATCGTGCCGCCATTCGCCGCGTGAAAAAGTCCCGCCTTCGATTTCAACGCGCCGGTAAACGCGCCCTTCTCATGGCCAAAGAGCTCGCTTTCCATCAGGGTCGGCACGAGCGAACCGCAATCCACGGCAATGAACGGCATCGGCGCCAGGGGGCCGCGGAAATGAATGGCGCGCGCCACAAGCTCTTTTCCCGTGCCGCTTTCGCCCGTGATAAGGACCGGCGTGCGAATGTCCTTGAGTCGCGAAACCATCCGCAGCACATCTTGAATTTTCGCCGACGTGCCGGTAATCCCATCCAGCTGGGTTCCCGCATCCACACGCTCGCGCAGAAATTGATTTTCAGTGACCAGACGGACTTTTTCCGCCATCCGTTGCAGCAATTGGCGCAATTTTTCCACGCGAAACGGCTTCTCGATGTAGTCGTACGCGCCCTGCCGCATGGCTTCCACGGCCGACTCGATCGAGCCGTGCCCGGTCATGATGGCGACCTCGGTGCGCGGCAGCACCTCTTTGATTTTTCGCAGCAGGTCCGTGCCGGAAAGGCTGGGCAGTTTCAAATCGCTGACGACGATATCGGCCGGCGCGGTTTCCACCGCCGCCAGCGCCGCCTCGGCTGTCTCCGCTTCGGAACACACGAAATTCAAACCCTGGCCCACCGTCATGCAGAGGCGGCGGATGCTCTGTTCATCGTCCACGATCAGAAAGCGAAGCCGCGACTCGTCTTTCATGGTTTTCCTATGGTTTTCTCAACCGCGGCCATCAGCTCGTGAACGCGGAAGGGTTTTTCGACGCACGGTGTTCCGTCCTGCGCAAGCAGCGCGATGGTTTCAGCGCTGGCCGTGTCGCCGGTAATAAACACAATTCGCGACGCCAGTTCCGGCCGGTGACGGCGAACCCAATCATGCAGATCCGCGCCGTTGATCCCGCCCGGAGTGCGGAAGTCGGAGACCACGCCGCGAAAATCGCTTAGGGCCAGCAATCGCAAGCCTTCGGCAGCCGATGGCGAGGGCACCACGTCGTATCCGCGCCTCTCGAGGGCCGTGCGCATGAACGCCGCCACTGACGGTTCATCCTCGATTACTAGAATTCGCGGCCTGGCCGGGACCGCCGTGCTGTCCGCAACCGTCATGGCGCGCTCTCCGTGACCAGCAGTTCGGCGCCTTGTCCCGCGACGGGCAGCCGCACCACGAACGTGCAGCCAATGCCGTCTGCATTGTTCCGCGCGACGATCTCGCCTTGATGAGCGTGAATAATCCCGTAGCAGATGCTCAGCCCGAGACCCGTGCCCTTGCCGACTTCCTTCGTCGTGAAGAAGGGATCGAAGATGCGTTCCGGGTGCGAGATGCCCGGACCGTTGTCGCGAAACGCGATTTCCACCTGCCCGTCGCGATGCGATGTCGTGATCTCCATCTTTCCGGGGCGCCGCACTTCCTGAATCGCGTCGTAGGCGTTGTTCAAAATGTTTAGAAAAACCTGCTGGAGCTGGTGCGTATCCCCGATCGTGAGCGGCAATTCGTCGTCAAAGCGCTCCGTCATCTGGACGCCATGGTTCGAGAAATCGTAGGCGCGAAGCTGCAACGTTTGCCGAACGATCGAATTGACGCGCACCGGCTCGCGTTGCGCCGGCATGTGCCGCGCGAAGCTGAGCAGGTTTTGCACGATCACGCGCGTACGCTGCGCTTCCTGCAGGATCACGCGCAATTCTTCCTTTGCGTCGGAGGGCACCTCTGGATTCTCGAGCAGCAGGTCGGTGAATCCCACAATCGCTGCCAGAGGATTGTTCACTTCGTGCGCGACGCCGGAGACGAGCTGGCCGAGCGCCGCCATTTTTTCCGTGTGCATTAATTTCGCTTGCAGGTCGGCGGAGTCAGTGATGTCCGCCATTACCACCACGATGCTGTTGATGTGGCCCTGCTCGTCGCGCATCGGGCTCAAGCTGATCGAGAAGTGCCCGGCCGTGCCGTTGCCGCGAAAGACCGGCAGCTCCAGATTTTCCACCGCCGTCCCGTCGAGCGTTCGCTCCAGCGCTTCGGCCAATGTGGGGCGCCGCGCCTGCGGGACCATTTCAACCAGCGGACGGCCCAGCAGCTCCGGCTCGCGATATCCCGCCTCGTAGCAGCGCCGGTTGGCGTAGCTGACCAATCCCACCGTATCGAGCACCAGAATCATGCTCTGCGTGTTGTTCAGAATGTTGCGATTGAAATCGCGCTCGCGGCGATAGCGGCGCTCTGCCTCGCGCCGGTCGGTAATATCCTTGAGGACGTGAATCGTGCGGCCGTCGTCTTCTTCGCCGGCGTGAATGCGTGACGTGGACACCAGATATGTGCTCTCGCCCGCCGGGTGCACGAACTCTTCGAGCGCTGCTCGCGTGTTGCGGCAGAAAGGACATCGCCCCGGCTGCGCGGGCGACGCCAGCAATTCCATCTTGCCGATGTCCCGTCCGATTGCTTCCGTCGGCGGCATTCCCAGAAGATCCGCGAGCGCGCGATTCAGGCGCAGCACTCGCCCGTTATGGTCGTGCACCACGATGAAATCAGTGATCGCATCAAAATCCTCAACCCACTGCTTCCGCGATCGCTCGATTCGCGAGAACAGGCGCACGTTCTCCAGCGCCACTGACGCGTGGCTCGCCAGTGCTTCAAGCAGCTGGCTCTCCGTTGCGGAAAGTTCGCGTCCCAGGTCCGCCAGGCACAGCACGCCCAGCAACTCGCCTTCGCTCTCCGTCAGGCGCACCAGAATTAAATCGCGCCATCCCAGGGCTTCCGCGAGCTCGCGGCCAAGCATCATCGTGCCGGACCCAAAACGCAGTGCGGAGGATGGAACGCCGGCCTGCTCGCCAAGCGCCGCCGCCAGCCGCCGTTGGACCATTTCTTCCCATCGGTGGGCCGGCCCTGTCAGCGCTGCTACTTCCCATTCGGAACCGCCGCCCAGCACCAGCACGACCGCGCGCGCGCCGAGCATTTCCGAAGCGCGCGTGGTCAGCCTCCGGGCAAACTCAGCAGTTCCAAGGGATGGGTTCAGCTCGAGCGTGGTGGCGGAAAACTGGGCCAACAGGCTCTCAAACGAGCCATCGAGACGAGACGGGACTTCTCGGATTCTCTTAAGTGCACGCATGGGGCTATAGGGGGTGTGCGCGCGCTTCGCCTATACAATAAAGACGTTACGGCGTTATCTCATTTTGAGTCAACGAGCGCGCCGCCGCGGTTGTTCTAAGCGACAATCCAATCCTCGTCGCAACCTGAGACCGCACCGAGCCCCCGACCCGCCCTTTGAGACGCCTGGACCGCGCTCGGCGCTCGTCGGAAATGCCCAAGAGCAATGTAAATGGTGTATAGGCAGTCAGTTACGGATGGCATTGCCCTATTGTGGACTACCTCACAGAGCACTCTCCTCATGGCATTACCCGTGCATTTTCCGTTGCTGGGGTTCTGGGTCTCGGGAGGGATATGTCTGTGAAACGCATAGTCATTCTCGCATCCATGGGGCTGGCATTACTTCTCGGAGGATTGGCGGCTGCACCGCGAAAGGCGTCTGCGCAAGACGCCGCCGCCGAGACTGGCAAGCGCAAGGTTCGGACCAAGGTCGCGCCTGAGTATCCGGCACTTGCTAAGCAGATGAACGTGACCGGGAAGGTCAAGATTGAGGTCAGCGTCACGGCGGACGGCCATGTCACGAATACGAAAGTCGTCGGAGGAAGTCCGCTCCTGGTGACTGCGGCGCTCAACGCCGTGAAGCAGTGGCGATTCGAGCCGGCTGCAAAAGAATCCACGGAAGTTGTCGAGTTTACATTCGGCAGCCAGGAATAGCGCCCTCGGCGCACTGGCAAGCGGGCAAGTTTCGATCGGCAGGGGAGCGGAGGCTTTTGAAAATGACGATTGGCAAGAAACTGTACTGGGGATTCGGCGCCATCCTGGCGATCATACTGTTCCTGTTTGTCATCAACGTCTTCACCGTCATGCGCCAGTACACCACGCGCTCGGCGGTCGCCTCCACGCTCTCCGATGTCCAGACGATCGAGAACGTTCGTTACAAGATGATCGAGAACCGCCTCTCCCTCGGCAACTATTTGCTCAGCGGCGACCTACGCGACGAGGACAAGACCAACAAAGGCGTCAACGAATTGCAGGATCTGCTGAAGCAGGCCGAGGCAAGAGCCAGCGACGCGGGCCTCCGTTCCGCGCTTTCTCAGGTCGAAGACAATGAACGCAGTTGGGCCGACAATTTCGCGAAGGAGATGATCGCCAAGCGGCATTCCGTGGATTCCGGAGACACCACCGTCTCCGATTTGCAGATTTTCTATCTGCAGCACGATCCCGCCTCCTGGATCAACCGCTCCGCCGCCATCCTCGACGAGGCCAGTCAGTCCGTGCACAAAGCTCAGGAGGATTCCAATGCGTCCTCTGCCTCAACGCTGCTGATCAGCAACATCGTCATGACGCTCGGCACTCTGCTGGGCATCGTGTTCGGGGGCTTCGTCGCGTACTACACGGCGAAGTCCATCACGGATCCCCTGAATCACCTGATCGAGGTGGCGCATAAGATCGGCAACTCCGGCGACCTCGACCAGACGATTGATATCCATCGCGGCGACGAAGTGGGACTTCTTGCCGACAATTTCAACACCATGATCGTTCACCTCAAGGAAATGGCGGGCGTGTCGGCGGCGATTGCCGAAGGCCAGCTGTTTGTGTCCGTCCAGCCTCGCTCGCAGCAGGACACCATGGCAAAGGCATTTGCGAGGATGACGCAGGGCCTGCGCGAGTTGGTCCGCCAGGTGCGCGACAGCGCCTCGCAAGTGGCCAGCGGAGCCGGCCAGATGGCCAGCGCTTCCGATGAATCGGCAAAGGTCAGCGTCCAGGCCGCCTCGGCCATCGACGAAGTCACCAGCACGATGCATGAGATGAGCGTCAACGTTCAGAACGTCGTCAAGAACACGCAGGTTCAGGCATCCAGCGTCGCCGAGACTTCTTCTTCCATCGATCAGATGGTGACGTCCATCCAGCGCGTGGCGGACACCGCCAAGATGCTGGTGGACATCTCCCACCGGTCCCGCGAAGAGGCCCGAACCGGCATGGCCACGATGGACAAAGCCACCGAGGGACTCAACCGCACCAGCCACGCGATCCAGGCGTCCGCTGAGATTATCGACGTTCTCGGCCGTCGCGCCGACGACATCGGCAAGATCATCGAGGTGATTGACGACCTGGCCGAACAGACCAATTTGCTCGCGCTCAACGCCGCAATCGAAGCCGCGCGCGCCGGCGAGCATGGCCTGGGCTTCGCCGTTGTCGCTGAAGAAGTAAGGAAACTCGCGGAGAAGTCCACGCAATCAACCAAGGAAATCTCCGAGCTGATCCAGGGAATCCAGAAGGAAGCGCGCGAAGCCGTCGAGAACATGGACAAGAGCACCTCCATGGTCCAGGAGGGTCTCGTGCTCAACAAAGACCTCAGTCTCGCGCTCGACAAGATTTCCGATGTCGTCTCGGAAGTTTACAAATTCTCGCAGGAAATTGGCGCCGCCACGATGGAGCAATCCAGCGGCTCGGCTCAGATCGCCAAGGCCACCAACCGCCTCACCGAAATCACCCAGGAGATCAATTCCTCCGTGGAAGAGCAGGCCTCGGGCGCGCAAGCCGTCGTGCGCTCGATGGAGCGGATGCGCGAGCTCGTGCAGCAGTCCACCTCGAGTTCCACTGAGCTGGCTGCCGCCGCCGAACAGATGTCCAAGCTCTCTCGCAATCTGCTCGACTCCATGGATAGATTCGCTTTGGAGGAGACGTATTCCGACCACAGGCATTCCGGCGGGCGCCGATCGGCCTCCGACCGCCATGCCGCGCCGGAATACGCGGAAATGGTCCGCTCCTGAAAACTCAAAAACCCATCATGGACAAGGATCTACAGATCGTCGGTTTTCGAATCGGGCGGGAAACATTCGGATTGCCGATTGCGATCGTGCGGGAAATCGTCCGCGTCCCGGAAATCACGTCCGTTCCCAACGCGCCCGACTATATCGAGGGCGTCATCAACCTGCGCGGGCGGATTATTCCTGTTGTCGATTTGCGGAAGCGGTTCGGCGAAAAATCCTTCGAACCGGACAAAAAGAATCGCATTGTCGTGGTCGAGTTGGAATCGCGGAGGATCGGCCTGCTGGTGAATTCCGCGTCCGAGGTTTTGCGGATCCCGCCCTCGGATATCGAAGAACCGCACAACGTCTTCAAGGAAGGCGAGCTGAGCTATATCACCGGGGTCGGTAAGCTGAAGGGACGGCTCGTCATCTTGCTCGATTTGAATCAGATTCTCCAGCGGGGAGAGCTTCAGCGCCTGGAGGACGTCGCGGAGTCCGCTGCCGCCGTCCCCGTTGGCAGCGCCGAACGAGGTTTCTAGGCCGGACCCAGCACGATTACCGAGGAACGCATGTCCACCACGACACTGACGACGCAGGTCCCGCTGACTGAACCCGAATTGAAACTCCTGCAGACGCTGGTCTATCAGGAGTGCGGCATGTACTTCGACGAGCGCCGCACGCATTTTCTCCGCGACCGCCTGCAGCGCCGCCTGAAGGCGTGCCAGCTCGACTCGTTTTACAGTTACTACCGTCTGCTGACCAGCCGCGAAGGCAAAAAAGAACTGACCGCACTCCTCGAAAATCTGACGGTCAACGAAACCAGCTTCTTCCGCATTCGCCCGCAGCTCGACCTATTCCAGAAAGTCGTCCTCGAGGAGATCCTGAAACGAAAACAGGAGCGCCGCGACTGGTCGCTGCGCATCTGGAGCGCCGGCTGCTCCACCGGCCAGGAGCCTTACACCCTGGCGATTATGGTCTGCGACGCGCTGGCCTATTACTACCTGCGGAATCCGCTCCCTTTCGACATGCCGACGCCCAAGCCGCTGATCCCGCCTCCCTGGAAGGTGGAAATCATCGCTTCGGACATCAGCTATTCCGCGCTGCTCACGGCCCAGCAGGGCGTGTACACCGAAAATCAAATGGAGAATGTGGACTACACCACCCGCCTGCGCTATTTCGACAAAGTCGGCGACAAGTACTCCATCAAGGCGGCGCTGAAAGGCCTGGTGCAATTCGATTTTCACAATCTGAAAACCGAATACTTGCCGCAGCACAACGACGCCATCTTCTGCCGCAACGTAATGATCTATTTCGACGAAGCCGAACAGAAGCGACTGATCGAAAAGTTCCATCGCTGCCTTAACCAGGACGGCTATCTATTCGTTGGCCACGCGGAAAGTCTTTTCGGCCTGACCACGAAGTTTCACATGATTCACGAGAACAACGCGACCGTCTATCAGCGGCTTGAGGGGGCGCAGTGAGTTTTCCTTCCGACGAGCAGGCCTCCGAGCTTCGCGACCTCTTCTTCGAGAGTGCCCAGGAAATTCTCCAGGGCATGAACGAAGCGGGTCTCGCGCTCGAGGAGCGCCCGGGCGACGTCGAGCAGCTGCGCCATGTCCGCCGCGCTGTGCACACGCTCAAGGGTGATTCGGCGGCCTGCGGTTATCGCGAACTGAGCGAGCTGGCCCACGATCTGGAAGATGTGCTCACGCCCGAACTGGCCCAGCAGAATGCGGGCCTGATCGCCGAAGTAATTCTCACTGCCGCCGACACGTTTCACGAAATGCTCGCCGCCTACCGGAGCGACCTCCAGCCGCCCGCCGGTGGCGCTCTGCGCGAACACATCCGGCGGCTTCTGAACAAGCCGGCGGCCCAGGCGCAAAACGCGCCACTCGAGTCCAAGTTCGAATGGACGGAGTACGAGCGCCTGATGATTGTCGAGGCTCTGCGCCGCGGCGAAAACGTTTACAACATCTCGCTGCAGCTCGATCCGGAGGCGCTGCTTCCCGCGGCCGCTTTCGAGCTGGCTCGAAAATCTCTCGAAGGCGCCGGAAGGATTTTGGCGCTGCGTCCGGAAGCCGGCGCGCCCACCGACGATTGCCAGTCCATCCAGGCTGCGCTATCAACCACGAAGCCGGCGGAGTGGATTCGCAAACGGTGCCACGTGCCGTCCGTGGTCGCCAATATTTCCGTCGAGCGCACGCCTGTGCTGCAATCCGCGCCGCGCGACTTGCTCGAAATCCTGATCGAGTCGGAAGCTGCCGCGGTTTCCGCCGGCGTGAAGGCCGCCATGCCCGCTCCCATCCCGCTCGAGGAAGATGAAGCGCACGAACCCGCCGCTCCCGGTGGTCTTGCGCACGCCGCGTCGGAAAACATGCTGCGCGTGGACGCCGCACGGATCGACACCGTGATGAATCTGGTCGGCGAAATGATCATCGGGAAATCCATGCTGCAGCGGGCCATGGCGGAATTTGAGCGCCGTCACTCCAAGGACCCTCTACGCGCAAAACTGGCCGATGCGCTTGCATTTCAGCANNCAGCTTTTCCGCCGCTTTCCGCGGATCGTCCGCGACGTCGCGCGGCTGCGCAACAAAGACGTCTCGCTCGAACTCACCGGGCAGACGACCGACCTCGATAAAAGCATCCTCGATGCTCTCGCCGATCCCATGGCGCACCTGGTCCGCAACGCCGCCGACCACGGAATCGAAACGGCCTCGGAACGCGAGGCGGCGGGAAAATCCCCGCACGGCACGATACGCCTGAACGCCTACCACGATGGCGATCAAGTCGTGATCGAAGTCTCCGACGACGGTCGCGGGCTCGATCGCGCAAAAATTGTCCGCCGCGCCATTGAGCGCGGATTACTCTCGGCCGCGGAAGCCGCTCAGCTCAACGAATTAGAGGGGCTCCAGCTGATTTTTGCTCCGGGCCTCAGCACCGCCGACGAAGTCACGGAAATTTCCGGGCGTGGCGTCGGTCTCGACGTTGTCAAGTCTTCGCTCGAAGCGTTGAAAGGCACGGTCGAACTCGCAAGCGCGCCCGGGCGCGGCACCACGTTCCGCCTGCTCGTTCCGCTCACTCTCGCCAGTATTCGGGCGCTTCTGTTCCGCGTCCACGGACGCCTCTATGCCGTGCCGCTTGCTTCCGTCGCCGAAATCACCCGGATCACCGAGCAGGGCATTCATCGCATTGACGATCACGAGGTATTTCAGCTGCGCGAACAGGTTCTCACGCTCGTTCGGCTGGACCGGCTCGGGCCGCACGCCGTCGGCGAGCGGGCCGCGCGCCTTTTTGTGATTGTGATCGGCACTGGCGGACGCAAGTTTGGCCTCGCCGTGGATAGCCTGATGGGCGAAGAAGAACTGGTCATCAAGGCTCTTGAAGATCAGCTGGTCTCCTCTCCGATTGTGAGCGGCGCTTCCATCCTCGGCGACGGAACCGTCGTGCTGATTCTGAACGTTCCCGCGGTTGTTTCGCATCTCTCGCGAATTCCCGCGGTGGGAGCCACGGCATGAGCGACAAAATCCGCGTGCTCGTGGTGGACGATTCCGCGCTGATGCGGAAGCTCATTCCGCAAACGCTGCTAAGCGACCCCTCGATCGAGGTCGTGGGCACGGCGATGGATGGCTTGATCGGGCTGCGCAAAATCGAGGAGCTGCGCCCGCATGTCGTCACGCTCGATCTCGAAATGCCGCGCATGGACGGCATCGAAATGCTTCGCCAGATCACGCGCAAGCATCGCGTTCCCGTCATCGTCGTCAGCGCGCACACCGAGGAAGGCGCCTCTCTTACCCTGAAAGCGCTCGCGCTCGGCGCGTTCGATTTCGTGACGAAACCGCAGGACGCCGCTTCGGGGCGCCTGCAGCAGATCGCTGCCGAGCTGGCGCTGAAGATCAAGGTCGCGGCCTCTTCCGGCCCGCCGAAAATGATTATCACGGTGCCGCCGGCGAAGCGGAAGGAACCGCGCAACTTTCCCGCGCAACCCCGCTGGCCCTCGCGCATCGTGGCCATTGGAATTTCAACGGGCGGGCCCAACGCGCTGCAATACCTTTTCTCCCAGCTCCCCGAGGATTTTCCGGGATGCCTGCTGGTGGTGCAGCACATGCCGGAAGGATTTACGGAAATGTTCGCGCGGCGGCTGGACGAATCCTCGGCCCTCGAAGTGAAGGAGGCGCAATCCGGCGATTTGTTGCTCGCCGGGCGCGCGCTGATCTGCCCGGGCAATCGTCACATGAAAGTTTGTCACATGGAGCACGGCGACGTTTCGATTCTTGTGGATCAGCCGCGCGTCAACGGCCATCGCCCGTCGGTGGATGTGCTGTTTCATTCCGTGGCGGCGACGTTCCGCAACAAAGCCGTCGCCGTCTTGATGACGGGCATGGGCGAGGACGGCGCCGCCGGCATGGGCGCCATTCAAGCCGCCGGGGGAGTTACGCTGGCGCAAAGTCCGGATACGTGCATCGTGGACAGCATGCCTCGATCGGCAATCTCGCGCGGTTTTGTCAGCCGCGTGGTTTCGCTTTCGGCTCTTGCAGGCACTCTGCAAGCCAAATGCATTCCCGACCGGCCGCAGGCCGAGCCGGCGGCAGTTCCGAGCGGTGTGGCCGCCGGAGATACAGGTTCGCGAAGGAGATCGTCATGAAACAGTTTGAAGCTTTGACCAGAAAAGATAGCCAGCCGGTGCGCTACCTCATCGTGGACGACTCGGTCTTCGCGCGGAAGAGTCTCGCGAAGATGGTGGAGTCCTTCGGCGGACGCCTGGCGGGTGAAGCCGGCGACGGATGCACCGCCATCACCGAATACGCCCGCACGAAGCCCGATATCGTCCTGATGGACATCACCATGCCGCAGATGGAAGGCATCGAAGCGGTCGAGCGCATCGTTCAGGAACATCCCGAGGCGCGCGTTGTGATGGTCTCGTCCGTCGGCTACCAGGACAACATTCTGGCCGCGCTGCAGAAGGGCGCGCGCCATTTCGTGCAGAAGCCTGTGAAGCCCGACGCTCTCTACGAAATTATCCGTTACGTGCTCAATGACGACGGCGTGACCGCGCCGCCCGCCATCACCGTGGAAGGGAAATCCCGATGAAGATGGACTTGATCCAGCCGTTTATCGGCTCGCTCGACACCGTTCTCGCGGAAATGATGCGGGAGCCCGCGAAAATCGCCGACCTCGCCATGGAAGAGGACGGCTATCGAAAGAAGGGTCTCGCGGCCGAGGTCATGTTCAAGGGACAGATCGAAGGGCGCATCGTTCTGGATATGGAACCGAAAGCGGCCGCGAAAGTCGCAAGCTACCTCGCGGGAACGGAAGTGGATCCCGGCGAATCCATCGTCCCGGAAGCCGTCTGCGAACTCGCGAACATGGTCATCGGAAACGCGGTCACGCAGCTCAACGATCGCGGATTCCAGTTCAAAGTCTATCCGCCCGCGCTGCTGACGCAGGAGCAGTGCGATAAAGCCGGCCAGGATTCCGAAGCGACAATTCTGTGCTTCGAAACCCCCTGCGGAAACGTTTACCTCAATATCGCCATGCACTACCACGCGCGCCGCTCCCGCGAACGCGCCCCCATGGCCGTCTGACAGTTTTGTGCCGTTGCATTTGTGGCACAGGCACTCTTGCTTGTGCTCTTCGCCCACGCTAGGGCTGGCGGGTGGCCCAGGTTTTAGGTGTAGAATTTTGGGTGCCCCATCTGTCAAGCGAGCGACGGGTCGCGCCTTTCTCCGGGCCGTCGAGCCGCTGAGCCACCAATCCCGTCTGCGGCAAACGGACCACGCGATCGCCTGTCCATTCGTCCAGTCCTATAACCTGTCCTTTTTTCTCGGCGTAAACTCTTGAAACTTTCGCGCCATCGTGCCAGCCTAAATAGTGTGATGAAAGTTGTCCGCTCCCTCAACGGGAGCGAGATGCTCTTTGAAAATTGAAAATCAGGGCCCCCAAGGCCACGGTAAGGGGCGCTTGGGAGATCAGTCGGTGGGCCAAGGAGCCTCAGTCTTGACGTCCGTCTACCCGGCGATGACCTTCGTTTCGTCGCATTCTACTCGACACTGGGTGCCGAGTAGATTTCAAGCTAACTAATTCAAAACAAAGGGTCGAGGTGCATGCTACCCGACACTGATCGAGGGGGGGCCGCAGCGCCGGTCAAGTTCAGAGGTTCAAGCCTCCGAACGAGATCAGTGCAAGGGCCAGAATCGTTGCCGTCAAAATAGCGAGCACGAGCCACTTCCCAAATCCGGGACGCGATCTTGGCATCCCCAGCATGTAAGCGGAAGGATCAGTCGGATGGACGTGGTTCCCATAGCGTCCGTGTCGGGTTCCGTGCGGCATGCGAAAATACTAGCGATGAAAGCTACGCACGATTTGGAGAAAACCGTCCTGCTTGCAATGCAAAACGGTACTGATACGACACACGATTGCGCTCGGGAAAAGTTCCGGCGACCGCTGCGAAACCAACGGCGAATGGCGCGAATGTGCCGAGGAAGTTTGCCGAGTCCGCCGCGGCGGACTATGCCCCTACGAAGAGCGGGACCAAAAGCGAGATGAATTAGCGGGAGCGGGCGCCGATGCGGCGGTATTCGGTGCCGTGGCGGAACAGGCCGGCCTTGGGCATTTCTTCGGAGTAGACGACACGGGCGGGCAGGAAAATATTCGCTGCATCGGGCGAGTAGGGAACGGCTACGTCAATCGCGGCGTCGGAGGCGTAGCGGCGCTTGCTGCGAAAGCACATGCCGACCGGAGAGATATCCTCGCAGACGGCCAATTCATCGTCCGCGCCGGCCTGCCGAATGCACGCGGTGAGCCGCGTTTTCAGGCGCATGCGCTGGCGGTCGCGCTGCTCGCCCGTGGCGGGGACGGATCCCTGCGGATCGGTCGTTCGGCGCCGACGGGGCGTCAGTTTGTCTTCGTCTTCGTGCGGCGCTTGCGTCCAGATGCTGGGCACACCGCACGTCTTGCAATGTCGCGCAATACCGCGATTGGTTTCAAACGCGCGAAGCTCCAGCTCGTTAAGGTGGACCACTTCGCGGCCGCGGCAGTAGCTGCATTCGAGCAGCATGCGCGCGACGGCCTCGGTGGATTCGGCAGTGGCCGGGAATTCAACTCCCCACAGATCCATGGACGAATCGGGGATCTCGACGCCGTAGAGGAAGCCGTCCTTTTGCCGGCCGAATTCGCCGACCACGCGCACCTGGCCACGGCGGTGGGATTCGTGCGGAGCTCTTCGTTGCAGGTGGATGAACTGCTCGGGCGCCAACTCCTGGTCCAGAACAATCACGGCGCCGCCGCGATTGATCAGGAGCGTGCGAGCGGGCACTTTGAACTCCTGGCCTTGCCTGTTGGTGCCGGAAACCTCGAGCAACAGAGTCAGCGATACCCGATCGGTGCGGCGCAGCGACGCCGATGCCATTCGGCCCTCCTCAGGAGAACGACCCCACTGCTCACACGATAACACACCGCGCGGGGCACATAGACCGCGGCGGCCACGCTGGAAAGCGGCATACGAACCCCGGCATCGCAACGTCGCCGAATGGCGCGAAGGTGCCAATCATCTGCGCCGGGCACGGCATGCCGTGCCCCTACGAAACCGTCGCCCGAAGGCAACGCGAAGCTTACGCTGGATTCGGGCGATACAGCCATTCGGGTTCTGGCGCCGCAGCTTCGGGGGCGGCTGCATTCGAGCGATTCACGTCGCGGAGAATCGCGTCCACGACGCCGCGCTGCGCTGAAAGCGAACACACCGGATCGGTCGCCGCCGCGTCTTGCGTCAGCAGGAAAGCCTGGCACCGGCAGCCGCCGAAATCCTGGTCGCGGCGATCGCAGGTGCGGCAGAGATCGGGCATCCAATCCACGCCGCGGAATTTCTGGAACGCGTCGGATTCTTCCCAAATCTGCTTAAGCGATCGCTTCTCCACGTTTTCAAACGTCATTCCCGGCAGGACATTTGCGGCGTGGCACGGCAGGACATCGCCATCAGGCTTGACGAGGATCACTTTGCGTCCCCAGCCGCCCATGCAGGGCTTCGGATATTTCGCGTAGTAATCCGGAACGACGTATTCCACTTTGATGCGGCCGCGCAGGCGCTCTTCGGCCTTTTTCAGAATCTCGAGCGAACGGTCGAGCTGCTCGCGCGTGGGCAGCAGGCGCTCGCGATTCGCGAACGCCCAGCCGTAATACTGGACGTGGGCGAACTCCACGCGCCCGGGACCGATTTTTTCGGTGAGCGCGATCATGTCTTCAAGCTGATGCAGATTCTGGCGATGAATCACGAAATTCAGCGTCAGCGCGATGCGGTGGCGTTTCACCCACTCGGCCACGCGCAGCTTTTGGGCATGGGTTCGCGTGCCGGAAAATTCGCGCGCAGCTTCTTCCTCGGCGCCCTGAAAACTCAGCTGGAAATGATCGAGCCCCGCGGCCACAAGCTCGTCGAGGCGTTTTTCGTCGAGCGGAAGGCCCGACGTAATCATGCTGGCGTAGAGGCCGGCGGCGCGTGCGGCACGGATAATTTCGGTGAGGTCGGGACGCGCGAGCGGCTCGCCCCCGGTGAAGTCGGCCTGCAGGACGCCGAGTTCAGCCGCTTCGCGCAGCACGCGCGCCCATGAGGCAGTGGAAAGCTCGCGGCTTCGCGCCGTCAGCTCCAGGGGATTCGAACAATAGACGCAGTGAAGCGGACACCGGTGGGTGAGTTCGGCTACGAGAGCCAGCGGATTTGAAATGGGTGCATGCATAACGGGTCCGACCTGGCCTTGCCTGCGAGCTACCCGGGAATAGGCCGCCTAACCATTAGATGCGGCCCGTGCGAATGGCGAATCAGAGCCAAGCACCCGCGCCGGACGCATCACTCGAAATCGAGGGCGCGTTGTTCCTGCAGGCGCTCCAGATAGCCGAGGATATCCTGCTGGACCTTTTGCGGCTCGGCCTTCGAATACAATTTCTGCAAGTCCGCAACGATTTGCTGGATCGTGTGGCTTCCATCGCAGCGCTCGACAATTTCCAGGCTGGGCCCGTTGAGCCGCAGCGCGCGTTCGGGCATCAGCAGCACGCGGGACGGCTGCGACTTCTCATTCAGGCGGCAGCCCGGGGCGAGCCGCGGACGCTTAGTGAGCTCGGGCGTCACGCTGATGCCTTCAAGGGTTGAAACGCGCCCGGCGGCGGCCAGCCCGGAACCACGTATGCAAAATAAAGAGCATCCAGCATAGCCCACAAAATGTCGCACTTGGCGCGCAGCGCCCCGAGCGCCAATTCCTGCTCCTCGCGATTCCGCGCGTGCTTCACCACCCAGGCGAGTGCGAAATTCGCGTCGTCCGGAGCTTGCGTCATGCGCCCCTGAAAATATTCGAGGCCGCTGGAAAGCCACGGGTAATGCTCGCGCAGCCGGTCCACGCGCAGGGTGATGAGATCCTTCGAGAAAAGCTCGGTGAGCGAGGACGCAACGGCTTCCAGATGCGTCCTCGAGCTGACGAAATCCACGTAGGCGCCGACGGCATAGCGCGTGGCGGGCAAAATCCCATCGCCTCGAATCGCCTGCTCGCGCGAAAGCCCCGTGGCCTCGACAAGCTTAAGCCATTTCTCGATTCCGCCTGGGTGCGTGCCGTCGCCATCGTGATCAATGATGCGTTTGCGCCATGCCAGCCGAAACGCGGGATCCGTGGTGCGCGCGAGAATGGCGGCGTCCTTGATCGGAATGCTGCTCTGATAGGTGTAGCGATTCAGTGCCCAGGCCTGCAGCTGCCCGCGCGTGAGCTTTCCTTCGTGCATGAGCAGGTGAAACGGATGCTGGTGATGATAGCGTTCCTTGCCGATGGCGTGAAATCGCGCCACGAACTCGGCTTCCGGCAGCATCGCTGTGGATTTGTCGTCGCTCACAACTGAAACTCCATTCCATCATAAGCGACTTCCCAGCCCGCGTCGCGGACGGCCTGGTTTGCGGCGCTTTTTTCGTCGAGCACGGGATTCGTGTTGTTGAGATGAATCAAGACGCGCCGGCCTTTGCGAGCGGGCGGCAGTTGTTCGAGCAATCCGTTCGGGCCGGAGAGCGGCACATGGCCAATTTCCCGAGCGGTCTTGCCGCTACCACGGACGTCAATCAGCTCGTTGTCTGTCCAGAACGTGCCGTCGAGCAGAGCGAGATCGCTATCCTTCGCATGACACTTCCATTCGTCGTTGTGGCCCGAAAGACTGGGGGCGTAAATGAATCGTTTGCCATCCTGCACAAATTCCAAACCGATCACCGCTTCTTCTTTCGCCAGGTTTTTTCGGAGACCGGCGCTCACATAGTCCGGATAGTCGCCGCCGAGCGGCACGGCTTTGCACGTAAGGGCTGCCTTCGTTTCACCCGCGCTGTGATAGATCGTAATCGTCCGATCGAGCGGAAGAGCTTCCCACAGGACCGGAGGCACGGATCGTTCGAGGCAGCGGAAGAGGGTGTTTTCTTCGGTCAGCACGCGGAGCACGGATGGCGTCGCATAGATTCGCAAGGGCTGGAACTCGCGCAGGTGGAGAAGGCCCATCACGCCGTCCACGTCCGCGCTCATCAGGATAAGGGCGGAGATTGGCGTGCCACGGGTACCGTCTGCTGGGGCGAACTCAGAGTCGTGCAAGAGCTGCTGCCGCAGGTCGGGCGAAGCGTTGAGCAGAAACCACGTGGCGGGAGCGGGAGAAACGGCGATTTGAGCTTGAGTTCGAGGCTTAAAATTAGAAAGTCCCCGGCGCGCGCAGTCGCAGTTCGAGCATCCGCAATTCCATTGCGGAAACCCACCGCCCGCGGCTGAGCCGAGGACCTTTATTCGCATTCAAGAACTAGAGTTCAGCGTTTGCGTAGGAGCTGACTTCGCAGTTCAGGTCAATTACTTCGTGTTGAGGTGTGGTCCATTCCATGGTCGTTCCTCCTGAATTAAGGCCGAAACCCTCGCGGCTGATCTATCTACGCGATAGGCCAATTATAGCGCAACGGCCTCGCCCCGGGCAACTTTCATTTCGAGAACCTAAGGCTAAGCAGTAGCACCACATAGATAGACGCTCGGGAGGCCAATCCGGTTGCCAATAAGTTGGCGAGAGTGACAGGGGAGGCCGGAGGCTAGTGCGCCGGAATCAGATCGGGCGACGGATATTCCGGCAACTTGGCGTTCTTGGCGTCGGTGCGCTTCACTTCCAGATCGTCGAACAGAATGGAAGGGGCGATGACGGTCGTCGGAACAGCTCCCTCGCGATTTCCGACCAGCGGATCGTTGCCGGCGGCGACGAGTTCGTTGCGCAGAGCGCGCGTATCGAGTTCATCGAAGACTGCGCCGCGGACCAGTTCCTGGTGGCCATCTTTCTCGTATACTCGGTAGAGCAGGCGCGGCTCGTAATCGGAGCCGCCTAGCGTTTCGACGTAGTAGCCGAACGCCTTGTTCTCCTGGCGGCAGATGTCCATGAGCTTCTGCTTTAACTGGTCGGGCGAAAGAGGCTCCTTCGACTCCACGATCAGAGTCCCGATATCGGGCGATGCAGGCTGTCCCGGCGCTGCGCGGCCATGACCATTCGATTCCGGAAAATCGCGAATGGGCTCGCGGCCGAGCAGGTAATTGACGAGCAGGCCGTCCGCGATCACGGGGACCTTCACCGAGCGGACGCCTTCGTCATCCGCGTCGTAGCTGCCGATCAGCGTCTTGCCCGCGAAAGTTTTCAATGTGGGGTCGTCCTCGACGGACAGAAAAACCGGGAGTACGCGGCTTTTGTAATTTGAGGCGTAGTCTCCAGTAGTCCGGGCGGACTCTCCCGGGCGCGGCCGCTTTCCCAGAATATTTCCCCCGACCATGCCGTTGAAAATATCGCCGGCTGCGTCAGGTGAAAAAAGAACCGGACCGCGATAATCCTCGTCCACAACCGGGGCATCGCGCAGCGCCTTCAGAGTGTCGAGCATCTTTGCCGTATTCGCCTGGAACTCCTCGGGCGTCGGCAATTCCTTGATAGCTGCGGCCGTAAAATAGGGCGAGCGTTCGAGGCGCATTCCATCCGCCGCCTGCGTGGAGGCGTCTTCGCTCAACAAATAGACCACGTAACCATCCCGCATGACCGTTCCTTCGCTATTGACGAAGTACTGATTCACGGCGCGAAACCGAGCCGACGCTGTGAGCGACTCGAGTTTCAAATCGTTGCGGAAGAGATCTGTGGATTTTTCCAGCGCATCTCGCCACGGCTTGGGATCGAAATTGAGCTTTACGAGCGGCTCGATGGATTCGAGAGCAGGCGCGTGCGCGAAATCGTCGAAGGGCTGATCGGCGGTGTATTGGCGCAGCGCCGCTCGCTTCATGGCCAGCGCTTCGCTGGCGGCTTTATAGGCCGAATCGGTTGCGGTCCACAGCTGCCAGCGCAAGGTAGTCGCGTCGTCATCCACCGGCCCAAGCGTCGCAACACCGACTCCCGGACCGTAGTAGCTATCCTGCTTGTAATCGCCCACGCGCACGACCACGCGCACGATGCGCTGGTGCACGCGCTGCTCCTCGCGCAGCGCACCGAATGCGGCCTCCGCGTCATACTGCTCCACATCCGAAAGGCGATATTCGATGTAATACGGCGCGGGGACATTGTCCATTTTGAGGTGCGATTTCGAGCGATCGAGCTCTTCGCGCATTGCTTGTAGCACGGGATCGGGGGACGCCGCCTTCGACGAGGAAGCGTTCGCGACAGTCGCGCTCTGCTGCGCGCGGGCGGGACTCGCGGAAAAAAGCGGCAACAGAAACAAAATCCACGGCAGCGGCGAGCGCAGCGCTTTGATCGCGAGCGCGCTCATGGCTTGTTCCCCACTGCGGGCGCGTCCTTGCCGACGGCAACCGGCGCTGCATTATCAAATCCTGGAGGCGCGAGGATGGGCGGCCGTTGCGTGCCCTTGGCGCGTTTCTGAACTTCGATTTCGGAAAATAACATTGCCGGAGCGGACGCCGAGACCGGAATTTGCCCCGATTCCGCGCCGCAAATTCCGTTGAATACCTGAAGCGTGTCTCCGGTCAAGATGATTGTATTGAGCGAAAGCAGCGGCGTGCCGACGATGTCCACGCCGCGCACGAGTTCATCGGGGCGGCCGTCCGGATATACGCGCCAGACCATCACGGGGATTACCTGAAACGCCTGCGGCAGCGCTCGCGTGGTCAGCGTGAAGCCGCCCTGAATATCCTCGAAGTAGAGGCCGTAGGGTTTTCCCTGCCTCTTGATTTCGTCGATGAATTTCTGCCGCAACTCGGAATCCTTCACGGTCTTGGTCGAGGTGACGATCAGATTTCCCTGCCGGCCGGTCGGCATCAGTCCGGGTTGGCGGCGACCGTGGCCATTGGAGTGATCGAAATTGGTGATGGGCATGCGCGACATCAGAAAATTCTTCAGGATGCCATTTTCCACGGCGACCACACGCTGTGCCGGAACGCCTTCGTCATCGTAATCGTAGGCGCCCATCAGCTCGACTCCGTTCAATTCCTTCAGCGTCGGGTCGTCCACTACGGTGAGAAACGCGGGCAGCACCTGCTGATTCACTTTTTTCGTGAACGTCTGGCCTTCTTTTTCGTCGCGCTGGCGGTGGCCTTCGAGCCTGTGCCCGAGGACTTCATGGAAGAACACGGCGGCGGCTCTGCCAGAAAGCATCGCCGGGCCCGCGTACGGCTCCGCGGCGGGCGCGGCGCGCAGCGCCTTCAAATCGGCGGCGATCTTGTCCACCTTTGCCAGTAGTTCGGATTCGGACGGGAGCTGGTCGGGTGACGCGGCCTGAAATGTTTCGACGCGCAGCAACTCCATTCCGTCATCGGCGCGCGTTTCGCCCTGGATCACCAGGCGAGCGGTTGCCGATGATTGTTCGAGCGCCGCGCCTTCACTGGTCGCGAGGTAAGAACGGCTGGTGGCATCCTGCAGAAGCGACACCGATGAATACACCTCCGGATACTTCAAGAACCCAGCCGAAACCCGGCGGATGCGATCTTCCCAAGCTTTCAGGTCGCGCGAGGTTTTCGGCAACGAAGGTCCCATAAAGGTCTGCGGCATTTCCTGAGAAAAATCCGGGGACTTGTCTTCCTCCGCTGATTGGACGGCCTGATTCGTCTTTACGCGCAGAAAGGCGGCCGAGGCTTGCTCGTATTCGCGGTCGGTGAGCAGCCAGAGAACGCGCGCAATCGCGTCGGGATCGTCGCGCAGCGGAAGCCCGCCAGAAATAATTCCGGAGGGGCGGCTTTGCGAGTGCGTGTTGTCGAGCGCCGAGGAACCGACGCGCATCATGACGTCCGCCACGCGCCGGTGAACGCTGTTCGAGACGATGAGGCCTCCCTGGGTACCGGCGATGGTCGTGCCGGCCCCATCCGACACTGCATAACTCAGGTAATAAGGAGCGGGATCGGATTTCGCGAGCGAGGTGGTGGCCCGCTGCAATTCGCGCTGCATCGCCTGGAGCAATACATCGGGCCGCGGAGGCGAAGAGAGCGCCGCCAAAGGAATGCCGCAGAGAAGCAGAAGAGAGCAGACGGCGGCGCGGAAATGAAATCGTGTCATCTTAATTTTATAATCTCTAGGAAATGTCAATTTAACATACATGCTCAGCAGCCGGGCAGCAAAACGGGCCAGGTGTGCGTCAGCGTAACTCAGTGCGTGGAGGAAGGTCCTTCGAGCTTGACTTGCCGCTCGTACGGCGCGCTTTCGAGAAGCAGGATGGCGATCAGCCCGGCAACCAGCAGAACTCCGGCGAGCGCGTACGCCAGTCCAGGCGAGAGAAATGGGGCAATAACCCCCAGGGCGCCGAACAATATCGCCTGACAATAGAGCACCAGCACGGCTCCACGATGGCCCAGACCGATATTGGAGAGACGATGCGCAGTGTGGTCCTTGCCCGGTGAAGTGAAGGGCAGGAGTCCGCGGCGGGCGCGAGAAATCGAAACAAGAGTGGTATCGAAAATCGGCACGCCGAGAATCAGCACGGGGACGAGCCACGTGGCGGGAAAGTGCGAACCCTCCGGGCGAATCTTCAACCCAAGGGTGGCCATCAGAAATCCAAGGAACATCGCTCCGCCATCGCCCATGAAAATTTTCGCCGGNNGCGGCAATTCCCGCGCACAGGCCGTCCATGTGGTCGAGAATACTGAAGGAGGCGGTGATACCCACCACCCAAACAAACGTGAGGCAACCGTCGAGCACGACGCCCGTAATTCCGGGAACGAACTCCGTAAAAAATTGCGCGCGAATTCCGGAAGCGTACAAGAACAGCGCCGCGAGAGGCATCCCTATAAAGAGCTTTACCTGGTGATGCAGCAAGCCGCCGTCGTCAAGCAAACCGACGATGGCGAGAAGCGTGGCGCCGGCGAGAATGGCGACCATCTGCTGATGCGGAACGCCGTGCATCGTGAACAGAATTGCGAGCACGAATCCGAGATAAATGGCGATGCCGCCGAGGAGCGGGATGGGACTGAGGTGAACTTTGCGCGGGCCGGGAAGGTCCACCATGCCATAGTGCAGCGCGAGGCGGCGAACCGGGACCGTCAGTAGAAGCGATCCCACGAGGGCAACCGCGAAGGCGATCAGATCGGAGGGAAGAGTCATCGCGAGACTTCACTTCTGGTCATCGGGGCGTTTACGGCCAACGCGCGGCCATCACCGCGCCGTGAGCATTTTCTCGAGCACGCCACGAACTTTTTCCTGCTGGTGCGTGGCCGCGTACCAGTCCATCGTCTTCCGCAAGCCGTCGCGGAAAGCCATCTTCGGCTCCCAGCCGAGGAGTTTTTTCGCGAGCTTGTTGTCCGCCACGCGATTCACTGGACCGGTCGGCATGTCAGGCCGGAGGCGGATCTCAGCTTTGTGCCCGGAAAACTCGAGCACCATCCGGGCGGCGTCAATCACGCGGACGCGTTCCATGGTGCCCAAATTGACGGCCGTGCCGTCGTTTATTTTTTCCGCGGCGAGGATCGTTCCGCTGACGATGTCGTCCACATAGGTCCAGTTGCGGATCTGCATGCCATTGCCCCAGACGTCGAATGGATTCTGGCCGATAAACGCCCGGGCAATCATGGCAATCACGGCGTGGTTTTCCACCCCGCGAGGGCCGTACACGGTGAAGTAGCGAAGCGAGGCCGCGCCGAGCTTGTGCTCGCGGTGATAGGCCTGCAGCGTCAATTCCGCCATCAATTTCGCCCAGCCGTACATGTTGTCGGCGTCGTGCGGAGGTTTGACGTCGTCTTCGACGAGATAAATTTCCTTCTGCGGATCCGTCTGCATGTAGTTCGGGTAAACGCAACCCGAGGAGGCGTAAACGACTTTTTCGACGCCCGCTTTGACGGCTTCCCAGAAAACGAGGCCGTCGAGAAAAAGATTCGAGGCCGGTCCCGCCTGATGCAAATCCACGTATCCGCGGCCGCCGTGGTCCGCGGCGAGATGAAATACGACTTGGATCCCCTTCATTGCGGCGCGCGTCACTCCCGGCTCGCGCAAATCCGCTTCCACGAAAGTGATGCGGCGATTCTTGAGGTGAGCCTCGATGTTCTCGAGCCTGCCACTGGTGAGATCGTCAACAACATGCACGTGCGCGCCGCGCGCAAGCAAAGCATCCACGAGGTGGGACCCGATAAAAGACGCACCGCCGGTCACAAGTACTTGCTTACGATCCCAGATGACGCCCCCCAGTCCTCTCGCCTGCCGCCTGTTCCATAATTCCGACGAAGCGTTCGAGCTCATTTACTGTAGCATATTTTTTTGCGGTTTCTCGCGCGCGGCGGCCCATTTCAGCGAGCCTGGAAGGATCGCCGCGCAGCTCGCGAATTGCAGCGGCCACGGCGGCTGGATCGTCCGGATCGGCTGCCAAGCCGCTTCCGGATTCAACGACGATGCGCGCCGCATCGCTGTTCGTGGCCGCAACAGCGAGCACCGGACGTCCCGCCGCGAGAATCGAATAAAGCTTGCTCGGAACCACGACGCCCTCGAGACCCCGGCGCACCGTGACGACGTGCAGATCGCCGGCCATCATTACGTGGGGCACCTGCTCGACGGGCCGGAACGGCAAAAGGCGAACATTCGGCGAATTCGCGGCGGATGCCTCCAGCGCCGCGCGGTTTGCGCCTCCACCTATGAACACGAGCCCCGTGTTTTCGTTGCTCAGAATCTGCGCCGCTTTAAGCAGCGTGCCCCAGGCACCGTAAAAGCCCAGATTTCCAGCGTGCAAGACGACAAACTCGAAGCCGCATCGGAGTTTCTGGACGATGGGATCATTTCGTTCGGGCGTCGAGGGCGGAAACGAAGCGCCGTCGCGCACCACAACTACACGTTCCGGCGCGACGCCCTTGGCAAGGATGCGTTCGCGCATGTCGTCACCCAGAACAATCACCCGCGCCGCCTGCTTCAGCGCGCGGCGGTGCATCTTCTCCCAGCGATTGACCCACGCGCCCGGACGGACGATATCCCCGCCGACGGCCATATCCGGATACATGTCGCGAATGTTGTAAACGAACGGCCTGCCGAGCCTGCGCGCGACGAAGGCTCCAGCGATGCCCGCGACAGGAGGGTCCGTCATCGCGAGAACGATGTCGGGACGGAGCGCGATGGCGCGAGGAACCGCGAGGGCGAGGTACGTCAAATAGTTCGAGACGCGGCGGCGCATCTGGTGGCGCGGATAGGCGGTGGAACCGACACGCTCGACGACGACGCCATTTCGCGTGTCACGGCGGAGAAAGGCAAATGGGTAGAACTCGTCCGGATCGTACGAGGGACGCCCCGCGACGACCGTGACTCTATGACGCTGGGCCAGGGTTTCGGCCACACGCGCCGCCATCTTCGCCGTGGCAGATGTGTCGGGCGGATAGTATTCGTTGAAAAGCAGAATGTGCATGCGCTGTTGTTATGCGGGCTTGGCGAACCGCGCGCCAGGTTCTTCACGGGCGATGGCGGAAGATCTTTTCTGCAGAATGAAATTACCCATCACGAGGACGTCCATCTGCGTTCGGTGGAAACAATCGAGCGCCTCTTCGGGACGGCAGACGATCGGCTCGTTGTCGTTGAACGAGGTATTTAACACGACCGGCACTCCCGTCAGATCGCCGACCGCGCGAAGTAACTTCCAATAAAGAGGATTGGACGAGCGGCTGACCGTTTGCAAGCGCGCGGTTCCGTCCACATGAGTGGGCGCCGGGATTACCGCGCGTTTCTCCGCGCGCACCGGATAGGCGAAGGTCATAAAGGGCGAAGGATGCGTTTTCTCGAAAAATTCGCCGACGGCCTCTTCAATAATCGATGGGGCGAAGGGGCGAAAAATCTCGCGATGCTTGATGCGGCGATTCAGGATTTCCTTCATCTCGGGGCGGCGCGGGTCGGCCAGAATGCTGCGATTGCCCAGCGCGCGGGGGCCCCATTCCGCCGCGCCCTGAAACCAGCCCACAATTTTCCCGGCGGCGATGTGGCGCGCGGTCGCTTCGACAAGCGCAGCCTCATCGAGCGCCGCGATTTCCGCGCCGTCCGAAGCCGCGGCACCATCAACCACTTTGCGGATTTCCGCCGGCGAATATTGGGGGCCCCAATACGCGTGGTCCATGGTGAACTCGCGCGGGCGGCCCAGAACCTGGTGGTTCACGGCAAACGCGGCGCCGACGGAAAGGCCCGCGTCCCCCGCGGCGGGTTGCACGTAAACGCGCTCGAAGGGTGACGCATCGAAGATCTTTCCGTTGGCGACGCAATTGAAAGCAACGCCACCGGCCAGACACAGCGATTTTTGCCCGGTCTCCTTCGCAAGCCCATTCCAGCATGACCCGAGAACTTCCTCGAGGGCCGCTTGCATGCTGGCGGCGATATTGTGATGCCTTGCGGTGAGCGGCTCATCCGGCTGGCGAGTGGACCCGAGGCGCTTTTCAAGGTGGGGCGAAAAAATCCGGCCGAGCACCGGCGTGCTGCTTGCATCGCGCCAGGTCATTTCGGAGCCTTGCGTCTGATGCGTGAAATATTCGAGCCCCAATCGGAACGAAAGCGTGCCGTGGGCGCGCACGATACGGCGAAACTCGTCCAGGAATTCCGGCTGGCCGTAAGCCGCCAGGCCCATCACTTTGTACTCGTCGCCGAATTTCCAGAAACCGAGATATTGCGTGAGCGCGGTGTAGTACATGCCGAGCGAATGGGGAAACGCCACCTCGCCGAGGGCGCGCATGTTCGGCCCTTCGCCCGCGGCGCACATAAAGCTCGCGAAATCGCCAAGGCCATCGGCCGAAAGCACCGCGGCGCTTTCGAACGGGGAAACAAAAAACGCGCTCGCGAGATGCGCCCTATGGTGCTCGATGCGATGGAATTGGGCGCGAATCGCATCGGGCGCGAGGTCGAACGCGGCGGCGAGATCCTCGCGAACGCCCGCAAAGCGCCGCATGACGCGCACACGATCGAGCGCGAATCGGGGCATGCGCACGGCGAAGCGAAGCTTTGTTCCCAGGCGCGCCCAGGGATCGCGGGGAATGGCGATGTGATCCACATCCGTCAATTTCGCGCCAGCTCGATCGAGGCAAAATTGAATCGCGCGAGCGGGCAATCCGGCGGCGTACTTCACGCGATTGAGGCGCTCTTCCTCCACGGCGGCGACCAGGCGGCCGTCCACGATGATGGCCGCGGCAGCGTTGGCGTGATAGGCGTTGATTCCCAGGATTATCATCGTTGATTGGATGCCGCGCTCGTACGCGGCGCGACATTTTCTACTCTCAAGATATAGCCACGGCCGCGGATTTATCGGAATCAGCGGCGCTCGTATTGTTGGCGCCGACGTTTCGCTTTACCCATTCATTGAGGACGTAAAGGCTCCACGGGCGCGACCACGTGGTGCGGCTCGCGACAAAGTCTTTCCACACGGCTTGCGCAAAATCCCCGGTGAGATGCGGCTCAAGCGCAGGCGACCATTCCGCCAGCCCCGCCGCGACGCGCTTGCCCAGCGCCCCGCGAAGCCAGTGTTCCCACGGAAAAGTAAACGTGCGCTTTTGCTGCGCGACGATCTCCTGTGGCAAGAGATCGCCAAGGGCCTCGATCAACAGCGCCTTGGGACGCGCGCCGCGCTTGGCGCTCTCGGGAAGCGAGAGAAGATATTCGACGAGCGCTGCGTCGAGGAACGGCACGCGCACCTCGAGCGAATGGCACATGCTCATGCCATCCGTATCGCGCAAAAGCGTGTTCAGCATATAGGAGCGCAGCTCGAGCCAGGAAATTCCTGTGAATGCGTCCATCGAGGCCGCCCGGCGCGAGGAATTAGCAAGCCATCGCCACCAGAGCGAGTCGCTCCACGAAGAGCGCTCTGCGCGCAATGCGGAAGCGACTGCTTGCGGCGCGAAGAGCAGGCGCGTGAAGAAATATGGGTGCGGCAGCGCGTCCGGATCGAGAAACGCGGCCGATGCTTTGCGCGATGAGTCAGGCGAGGAGCCAAAGGCGTTCGTGCGTGCGAGGCCGCCGGCAAAAAACGCGCGAAGCGGCTGGGGCAACAAGCGCGCCGCCGCGGCCGAGCGCGCAACTTTGGAGGTGGAGCGAAACGGGCTATAGCCGCCGAAGATTTCATCGCTGCCGAGCCCCGAGAGCGCCACTTTCAATCCTGCCTGCCGGGCCGCCCAGGAAACAAAGTATGTATTGATGCCGTCCATGCTGGGCTGGTCGAAGGCTGTGATGGCTTCGTCGAGCCGCGCGATCATTTCATGGTCGGAGAGCGTCAATTCGCTGTGATCGGTTCCGAGGCGGCTGGCGGTGCGGCGGGCAATTTCGGCTTCGCTGAATTCGGCGTCGGCAAACGCGACCGTGAACGTGTGGATTCCCGCGCGGGCGTGACTGGCGAGCGCGGCGATGGCAGTGGAGTCAATCCCGCTGCTGAGGAAGACGCCGACGGGAACATCGGCTACAAGATGGGAGGCGACGGCGCTCTCGAGCAGCGCGCGAACGTGCCGCGCGGGTGCATCTGCTGATTCCGGCGCCGATTCCGGCGCCGATTCCGGCGCTGTTTTAAGCGTAGCGTCCGGAGCATCCCAATAGCGCGTCGGCTCAGGAGCGCTCGCCGGCACGGCAGCGGTCACGCTCATCGAATGGCCCGGCAGTAGAGATGCCACGCCTTCGATAAGGGTGAGCGGCTCGCAAACGGAGCCGAAAAGCAAATAAGCCGGAATTGCCGCGGAGGAAATTCGCGCGGGAACGCAGCCGCTCGCAAGCAGCGCGCGCACTTCCGAGGCGAAAAGCAGCTGGCCATCCACCAGCGCGTAGTAGAGAGGCTTGATGCCCATCCGGTCGCGTGCCAGGAAGACGCGCGCCGCGGGCCCGCCGCGGCCCTGAGGCATCTCGACGATCGCGAAGGCGAACATTCCGTGCAGACGCTCGACGCAGCGCTCGCCCCAGGATTCGTATGCGTGGACGACAACTTCCGTATCGGAGCGCGTACGAAAGCGGTGTCCAAGCGCCTCGAGCTCCGCGCGAAGTTCGCGGAAATTGTAGATTTCTCCATTGTAAACAACCGCGACGGTTTCGTTTTCGTTCCAGACGGGCTGGCTGCCACCGGGCAGATCCACGATGCTCAGCCGGCGCATGCCGGCGGCAACGGGCGAGGCGAGCAGGATGCCTTCTTCATCTGGGCCGCGATGGATCATGGCGGCCATCATGCGGCGGACGATGGCTTCGCCGGTTTGGCTCGACTCAATTCCGACAACGCCGCAAATTCCGCACATTAGAGCCCCGCCTCCCGAAACGAAATGCGGGCAATCGCCGACCAATCCGCATCGGCCATCCCCTGCGCCGTGGCGGCCAACATACGGTCGCGAATAAGACTGGCCATCGGCATAGGGACAGCGGCTTCTTCCGCAGCGGCAAGAACCAGGCGATTGTCCTTCATTCCCAACGCCATGCGGAAACCGACCGGCTCGAAATTGTCGGAGGCGATCATGGCGCCGTAGGTTCGATAGATGGGCGCAGCGAATAACGACCCGGTAAGTACATCGAGAAACTTTTGCGGATCGACTCCCGATTTCCGGATGAGCGCAAAGGCCTCCGCCAGGCTTTCAATAGTGGTTGTAATCAGGAAATTCCCGGCGACCTTAACCAGGTTTGCCGCGGGCGCTTCGTTGCCGACGACAAATGTCTTCTGACCCATGGCGTCGAACAGCGTTTGGCAGCGTGCAATCTGTTCCGCGGGCCCGGCGACCGTGATAAAGATTTTCGCCGCGACAGCAGCGTCCGGCCGGCCGAAAACAGGCGCGGCGAGGTAATGCTGGTTTCTCTCGCGATGGGCCGTCACCAACCGATGGGAAAGCGCCACACCCATCGTACTCATGGAAATGTGAACCGCGCCAGCGGGGAGCGACTCGATGACGTTGCCTGGACCGAAAATTACGTCTTCTACTGCGGCGTCGTTCGCGACCATGGTGATGAGCGCCTCTGCTCCAGACGCGGCTTCGCCCGGAGTTCTGGCTACCTTTGCGCCCAGCGGCTGCAATTCCTCCGCGTGGCTTCGCGTTCGGTTGTAAACGGTGAGCGTGTGACCCGCTTTGATCAGGTTGCGAGCCATCACCGAGCCCATGTTTCCCAGGCCAACGAAACCAACTTTCATCCCGGTTGCTCCTATTCTTTCTTCAATCCGTGGCGATTCGCGCGCCGCTCCTTGCTTGCTGCGACTCCGGCTGCCATCCAAGTTCCGCGAGAATCCTGCTGCCGGAACGAGAGAGCTCGGCCTTCACGCGATCGAGATCGCGGAACAGCAGCTTGCCATCCCGCTTGCGCCACTCGCCCGCGACCATCACCGAGTCAATATTTGCCAGGTTGGCTTGCATGACTACCGTGGCCACGGGATCATGAACGGGCCAAAGATTCAGCGCGTCCGCGCGGATGAACACGAGGTCCGCCTGCTTGCCCGGGCTGATCGTGCCAAGGCGATCCTGCATACCGAGCATTCGCGCGCCCTCGACGGTGATCCAGGAGAGCGCCTCGCGCACCGGGATCGTTGAGGTTTCGGGAATGGCTCCGGTTGCGGCGCGGTATGCGGCGTTGTCCAGGGCGCGCTGATGCGCCAATGCGATTCGCGAAACGGTAAGCATGTCTCCGGAGATCACGCTCTCAAGATCCACTCCCAGCGACGGGGCCGCGCCCAGCTTCCGCAAGCGGCCTGTGATCGGATGCCCGTGCCCCTGGGCCATTTCGTTTTCAGGCGCGACCGAAAACGTGACGCCGAGATCAACAAAGCGCGCCAGGCGATCGTCGGGCAAGTCATTGCCATGGACGATGTTCACGAAGTCGCCGACCAGGCCTTCCTGCTCGAGCGTGTCCCAACCTTTCGGAGTCTTCGCCGGGCCCCCGCCCTGGTGCATCGAAGCGACGAGGCCAAGCTCGCGCGCGAGCCGAAAATCGTGGAGCGCGACCTCGAGCGTGGAATAGTGCGGACCTAGGATTGCGAGGCCGAGCGTGAGCAGCTGGTCCCGCGAAGCGAATGGGCCGCGCAATAGCCGTTCGACTTCGCTTCTTGGATGCGGAATCTCAGAGAAGTGCGGCTCGCCGGGCTTGGGATCGGGCTTCGGCGAACCGTGGAAAAAAGCGGCGCGAATCCCGGATTCGCGCAGTCCCTCGATTGCGGCGTCGGTGTGCGCGGGGGTTGGATTGTTGTGGCACCAATCAACGAGAGTGGTTGTGCCGCAGTTCAGCTGATTCAAAGCGCCGACAAACGTGGCGATGCGGATATCTTCGGGATTGAATCGCGTCGCGAGGCCGGCGTGGACCCAGCGAAAATATTCGAGCAGCGTCCAGTTCGATGAGATCGCTCGCAGCCCTGTCTGCCAGGTGTGCATGTGAGCGTTCACCAGGCCCGGGATGACGATGAACGAGCGGCCATCGAGAATTTCCGCATCAGGCGGGGTGATGCGCGCGCCGACGGCCGCGATCCGATCGCCTTCAATCAGAATATCGCCGGGCCGCAAATCTCCCGATTGCGGATCCATCGTGATCACGGTGGCATTCTGAATCAGCAGTTTTCGCACGGTTGTCAGATCTGGGCCGGCGCTCGATTCAATAGCGCGTGCAATGGGCGGCGCCAACCCGTGAAATTTCGCACATGGACCCACTCGCCGGACGAGAGCGCGTGATGGCGCTGAACTTCAAAGTTTAACCTGTCGTGTCCACAAAGGCGTGAAACGCGCGCCGGATTTGCTGGCGAACGCGCACCGGCCGGACTCCAAGACGCCTTTCTCCGTACCAGCGCAATCCCACGCGGAGCAAGCCAAGAAGAAATACCAAGATGAGCGCAGCGACCATGGTGGCCAGCGATTCGCGCTCCAGCAGCAAACTGATCGCGGTGGAATCCTCCCAGCCGGGGAGAAGGCGATTGAGAACGCTTCTCAGAGGAAGGCCGGCAAAACCAAGACGAGATATGCGGACATGAGCGGTGCTTTCATATGTGTCAGTAGGATCGTAACCTTTAATCCCGCGAGTCGCGGCGGACAAGACGGCGGGATCGCTGAGTTGCTCACTCGTCAGCAGGCCACCATCGCTGCCGCGCATCACCGTTCGAAATGCGGGGTCGACGACGATCCAGCGCCCGTCAATCAAGATTTCTGCGACCACGTGCTTGGTCAATCGCCGGGAATCGAGGAGCAGGAGGCGGCGGACCACGAGTCCGGCGCTATCTGCCAGATTGATGAAGGCATTTGTGGCCGAACCGCAAACTCGCAATAGCGACGCGTAATTGAGCGTATCGGCCGGATCGCGGTCGGGCGAAGAAGCGTCCGGTCCCGCGACTTGCCGCGAAGGGCCGTTCGACATCCAGCGCAGAATCGCCTCCGCCTTTTCTTCGGCCGACGAAGACAACGGAACGACTGCATCCGAAAATCCCTTGAGGTATTTGCGGGTCGAATACTCCCAAACCGCCGAATATCCGGCCAACAGAATCGCAAGGATCAGCAGGATATTCCCCGTGTACCAGACTGCGCGGAAAAGGGTGTGGTTCGGCCTGGGTAATTCCATCTCGGATAGCTCGCCCTTGGCACTTGCCGGGCCCGGCGAGCTTCGCCGGACGATTCGTTCGTCCGCACGGGCGCCGGGAAGCATGCCATGCTTACTCATGCCGTTTGCCTCTGCTCCGCCATCGTCACTTCGGCTGCGAGGGACTTGTGCGGATCAGGCGCCGCCGACGAGCGATCTTCCTTAGCGAGGCAAAAGGAATGGACGTTGCCTCCCCGATTCTCATCGTATAGCACAACGCGGACTCCGTGCTTCCTGCACCATTCCTCGACCACCGTCCGCGGCAAAAACGCGACGCGCGGCGTGACAAAATAATCGAAAAATAGATTGCGAGCACCGGCCCAGGTTCGCCGACCCTTCGCCCGGACAAAATGAAAGAGGAAGTAGGGCACCTGCGCAAAAAAGGCTACGAAAGGCCCGGCCCATTGGTGGCGCAGCCCGATCCGGATCACCGCCCCGGGATATTTGTAGAGCCACGGGTAGCGCCCGTACGGCTTATAAACCGCCAGGTACATTCGGCCCGCCGGTTTCAAAATGCGGCAGTTTTCGGCGAACGCAGCCGCGGGATCGTCGGTGTGATGGATCACGCCGTCGGAAATCACCACGTCTGCCGTTCCATCGGCGAACGGTAAGTGCAAGTTGTCGCCCACCACTCCCGGCCTATGATAACGCTCAACGATCATTCCCACCGACACGCGGCTGCGGTCGAGACCGATGCAGCGAATCGCTCGCCGCGCCAATACGCCGAGCACGCGACCCGCGCCGCACCCAATATCGAGAACCAGCAAACTCGGATCCAGGCTCTGAATCAATTCCGCCAAAGGCCGCGAAACGACGGCATCAATCTCCTCCGAACCGCCGGGAGGAACCCAATCGAATGGATGCCGATCGTAAAAGGTGACGGGCTCAGTGGACTGCATGGGTCTTCGCCAATACGTCGTCGTAGTAGCCTTCCATTTGTTCCGTCAGCCGGTTCCAACTTAATTGATCGGCGACCCCGCGGCAGCCATCTTTGAACCGCGCATAAAGGGCCTTGTCGTGTATCAGGGACCCGAGCGCCTCGACGAGCGCTTCCTTTTCAGGGGCGATCACGAGTCCGGCGTGGCCCTCGACGAGCGAGCGGATGCCGCAGGCATTCGTGATGATGACGGGAACACCGCACGACATCGCCTCCGCGGGCGCATTCGCGAAATTCTCATAGCGCGAAGGGAGAACGAAAAGATCGGCGTCTGCGAACAATGCTTTCTTCACCTCGTCGTACACCGGACCCGTGAAAATAACACGCGCTGCCATGCCCGACTCTTTCGCGCACCTTTCAAGATACGCGCGGTATCCTGGTTCGCCCTCCGGCCCCGCGATCACCAGGCGGCCCGACTCCGGGCAAACCCTGGCAAAAGCCTCGATGAGGATGTCGGCGCCCTTACGGGGAATCAGCCGGCTGAGAAACAGGATCAGCGGTTCCTCGGGCGAAATACCCCACTTCGCGCGAAAGGCGCCGCGCGCCGGAAGCGACGTCTGCGCGCCTCCGTCAATACCGTTGTAGCGAATCACAACGTTGCTGGGCGGAACGCCATCGGCCAGCAACTCCTGCTGTTCCATCTCGGATGTGGCGATAATCCGTGAGGCATTCCGCCAGAACGCAGTGCCCAGGAGGCGGTGCCAGAGTTGTTTCAATCGAAAAGCGCGATCAATTGGACGGTACATTCCCATTGGCTCGATCACGTAAGGAATTCCCTGGCGCCTGCAAGACGAACTCGCCGCCGGCCCAAGCAAATCGTAAAGGCCGTAAAAATGGACGAGGTCAAAACCCGTGAGGGAGGCCCGGCAGAATCCTATCACATGGGGATTAATCGTAAGAGCGCGATAATGGCCGAACGTCGAGAGATAGATGGCTTCGACGCCATCCTGTTCGGATCGCCAGCCCCATTTGCAGCGCTCAAAATTCACGCCGTGCCCGTTGTGTCCGGCAAGCCCAAGGTCCGCCGTGAGGACCGTTACATGATGCCCACGCTGGGCCAGCCCGCGCGCAAGAGCGCGCACCTTGACTACGGGCCCCCCCTTTTCCTGAAAGGGGTAATACGCCTGCACGACTTTTAAGATACGCACAGCTACGCTGCCTTCAAACCACGAAACCACAATTCATAGGCCAACCAGGGAAAGCGATTGGCTACCCATTCATCACGCTTGCAAACGGATGAACTGATGCTGACCGGGGGAAAGTGAAATCTACCGATTGACAGCGGAACTGTGGCAATAATCCCGTCGCCTGCCGTGCCGCCCAGTAGTAACCCCTCGTCGCGAAGGAGCCGTCGAAACGACCGAGGAAGCTGAAACTTCTGGACGAAGCCCTTTTTCCGCCAGTTCCACAACCGAACCGGAATGGAAAAGGGAGACAAAGCGTTGTTGATGCTGCAAAGCAACCGGCCACCAGGACGAAGCACACGCAAGAGTTCCCGGACCGCAAGTTTATTCTCGCCAATATGCATCAGGACGCCGGTGCAGAGAACCTTGTCGAACTCGCCGTCCCTGAAAGGCAGCCTACGGGCGTCGGCGAGCAGCGTCCGATCTCCGCGTCGGGGATAGGCCGCGCGCAAGCGACCCACCATCTCAGCCGAGAGGTCCACCCCCGTCCATTCAATATTTGCGGCGTCCCACAAAGCTTGAGAGATCCAACCATAGCCGCAGCCAACCTCGAGGACGCGATCGTGAGTGCAAAGCTCGAGAAGCTCAATGACCAGGTGCCGGTCCCGCTCTGACTTGTATTGACGATAGGGGTTGCTCGACTCACGCCAACCCTGCCAAAACTCTGGAGTCCACTCGAAATTCGTCTGGTTCATGGGGTGTGGGTCGATCGCTATTCGATGAAGACAATTCAGAATACTACGCGGGAGTGCCTCAAGCCATAGCCTGCTCCCGCAGACAGGAATCGCTTAGAATGCGTTCCAGTTCAGCACGAAAAACGCCGAACTCGTATTTCCGCCGGACGATTTCGGCTCCGCTCCGGCCGAGCTGCGTGCGGAGTGGTTCGTCACGGAGCAATCGGCCGAGAGCG
>PMUS01000051.1:0-17624 GCA_003166795.1 Acidobacteriota bacterium
ACCGAGACCGTCCAGTTTCCCAATGGTACCGGCACGGTGAGCGGGTTCCTCGCTACGCCGGACAAGCCGGGGCGTTATCCGGCGCTGGTCGTCATCCACGAATGGTGGGGGCTGACCGATTGGGTGAAGGAACAAACGCAAAAGCTCGCGGAGCAAGGATACATCGCGCTCGCCCCGGATCTNNGGATCGATCGGATGGTGCATGGGCGGGGGATTTTCACTGCAGCTCGCGATTCATGAGCCGCACCTCGCCGCGTGCGTGGTGAATTATGGCGCGCTGCCAACCGATCCAAACGACATTCAACAGATCTTCGCGCCCATCCTCGGCAGTTTCGGCGCAGACGATCGCGGCATTACGCCGGCGGACGTTCAGGCGTTTGAGAAAACTATGCAGGGCATGCGGCGGCGGATTGACGTAAAGGTCTACGACGGCGCGGGACACGGATTCGAGAATTCCACCAACACGAACGCCTACCGCCCGGACGCTGCCGCCGATGCATGGGCGCGCACGATCGCGTTTCTGAACAAGACGATGCGATAGTCTCGCCGCAGAGTCAGCGACTGAGACACCGCAGCAGTTCCTGCAAATGCGCGCAATCCCCAGGCCCATGCGCGGATCCCGCACCAATGCCGTTCTTCCCGTCTGAATAGCTGTGCTGGTCCACCAATATAATGTCGGACGGGCCCGGCCAGGCGTCATTCGGAACCCCAGTAGGCAGCGTTCGCATCGGTTACGTTTCTACCCCGAGAGTTGAAGGTCACGCACAAGCAATCTTTGTCATGCCACTTAAGTTGCTCCATTTCAATTAGTTATGGACGTCTCTCCATGGCCTGCTACATGCACTACTCTGGCCGATGAGTCTCTAGATCGCGCAGTTTTCGATGGTTCGAGGTGTGAGCGTGAAAAAGACGGCAGCGAAACCGATGGCAGAGCGCGGCAGCGGAAATCGCCAGCGCGGATTTTCGATGATCGAATTGGTCGTCGTGGTCTCAATCATTCTGATCATCACGGCGATATCGATCACGCAATTGCGGCCGAACCTTCAGAACGCGCGAGTGGACGCGGCCATGCGCCAAGTCCTGGAAACCATGCGGCAGGCCCGGGAGTTCGCCGTAGCCAATCGCCGCTACGTCCAACTTTCGTTTCCTGCCAACAACCAGTTGCAAATAACACAGTTGAATACCCTGACCCCCGGAGCAGGAGGAATCAACCCGGTCCTGGATACTGTGACTCTATCGCCTCCGCTAGTCTTCACTGTGGACGGCATGCCGGACACACCGGACGCTTACGGTAATGCCAACCCCATCGAGTTTGAGAACGTGGCAAACGGACCTGTTGGCGGAATGGTTTTCCAGAGCGACGGCGAGTTTCTGGATGGGGCAACTTTCCTGCCGATCAATGGAACAGTTTTCCTGGGTATTACCGGCCAGCAGTCAACCGCCCGCGCGGTCACGGTGTTGGGTACCACGGGGCGAGTGCGCGGTTGGAAGAGCACCGGCACCACGGCCTGGTATCAGTTCTAAGGAGACATCGACAATGCACCACGCAGGAAAGCAGCTCTCGTCTAAAGGCTTCACACTGCTGGAAACGATGATCGCCCTCATCGTATTGGGCGTGGGAATTCTGGGCCTGGCGGCGATGCTCGGCGATGCGCTGTCGTACATGCGCGGCTCGCAAGATGATTTTATCGCCCAGCAGAAAGCGGAAGAAGCCGCCGAGGCCATTTTTACAGCGAAGTACACGAACGGGATCACGTGGGCGCAGGTTGCGAATAACAATGCGGCAAACCCTTTGGGCCTGTTTCTGAACGGTCCTCAACCCATTTTGCAGCCAGGCGCCACCGATGGCTTGGTCGGCACAGTTGCCGACGCCGGCTCCCCTGAGGAATACATCCTGGCTCCGGGCCCGGATAATAAGTTGGGAACTGCGGACGATGTTCAATTGCCGCTCACGGAATTTACCCGCACGATCATCATCACGAACGTTGCCGGCGACCCGAACCTTCGAACCATCCAGATTGTCGTGAACTACAACACGGGCCGCTTCAAGCGGGCTTTCACGATGAATTCCTATATTTCAGCGTTCAATTAGAGCCGCGAGGAGCAAGGTATGAAGCGCGAAAACGGGTTCACACTGATCGAAATGATGGTGGCGATGTTTATCATGATCGCCGTGGTGGCAGCCGCCACCGGCGCAATCATCCAGGCCCAGCATGTGAGTGAGGCAGTGGCGCTGGAGGGGAACGTCCAGGAGAACCTGCGCGCGGGCATGCATTTCATCGTCCGTGACCTGACCCAAGCCGGAGAGGGAGTTCCGGCAGCAGGAATTTCGATCCCGAACACTGCCGGGGGAGTTTCCAACGTCGTTCGCCCAGGCACACCTGTGGCCAGCATATTCGAGGATGCTTCCGTTCCGCCGAGCACTTACACGACTCTGCCTCCGGTAATTCCCGGGAATACGCTTGGCTCCGTTGTGACGACTGTGAACCCCGCGACCGGCGCGGTTCTCGCGGGCGGTTTCAACACCGATATCGTCACGATTCTGTATGCGGACAACACCCTGGTCTCAAGCGCCGGCGGAGCTGCCGCCCCTCTCCTGACGGCCGCACCCGTGACCTCGGCCGCGGCCCCGGTTTGCGCGGGTACCATCACGGCCACTGGCTCCAGCGTAACTCTCGCTCCCGCCTGCTTCACACTGCCGGGAGGCCCGACGCCGATTACGACTGGAAATTTAATCATGTTCCACAACATCAATGGAACGGCCCTCGAGTACGTCACAAGCGTCGCTGGGCAAGTGATCAACTTCGCAGCCGCCGATCCCGCTGGTCTGAACCAAACGGGCCTGCCCAACGGAACCGTCGCGAACTTGGCCGTGGCGATTACACCGACCACCATCACGCGCGTCTGGATGGTCACTTACTATCTCGATGTCGTTACGAATCCGGCGAAACCGCAATTGATACGCCAGGTTAATTATCCAAACTACCCGGCCGCGGCTCCGGCGAACCCCCCACAGCCAGTCGCGGAGGTCATCGAGAACCTCCAATTCAGCTTCGACATCGTGAACTCGCAGGACCCGGCTGGCACATACGGCCTTGTAGGCCCGGGTGATGCGCCCACTTCGATTGCCCCGGACACGCCGTTTGCATTCCGCGCGGTCAACACCTATCTGGGCGGTCGCTCCGAATACCCGTACACCATGACGAATCCGCCACAATTTCTGCGGAATAGCTTGAGCACCCAGGTCAGCATCCGAAGCTTGTCGTTCGGGGTCTTGTTCCCCACTCCAGGGATCCTGCCATAGGGCACGGAATTCCCTCGGACGAATTCATAAGGAGACTGCTGTGAGAACCAAACGAGAAGATGGAGTCGCTCTGATAACCGCGCTGCTGATTCTTTTCCTGGTTTCCGCGATCGTCGTTGGCATGTCGTGGATGGTGATGTCCGACCAGCGATTGAGCGGCAACAATCAGGACCGCGAGCTGGCCTTCTACGCCGCTGAAGCAGGCATGGAAAAGATGACCGCTGATATGGGGAACACATTTGCGCTCTATGGTTCCATCACCGCCGCGCAGCTGCCCGGGATCACGGGCAACCCTCCCCTGATTCCGGGCATTCAGTACCAAAACGCGCTAGGCGTCTCGACCTATCAGATCGGTTGCCCGCTATTTCCCTGCGCTGCGCCGGCCCCGTTCAACGCCACAATTCAGCCGCCCAGCGCGTTTTCGGGCATGCAAGGGCTGATCACGGCGTTTACGATGCAAGTGGCGGCGCAGACTGGAGACGGATCCGAAGTAAAGCTCCAGCGCCAGATCGAGCTTGTGTCAATTCCGGTGTTCCAGTTCGGAGTTTTTTCCAACACGGACTTGTCATTCTTCAACGGTCCGCCGTTCGACTTTGGCGGCCGCGTTCACACCAACGGCAACCTGTGGCTAGCCGCCAATCAGGGACCGGTCTATTTCCGCCAGAATATCACCGTCTCAGGCCAGGTAATTCGCTCAAACCTTGAGAATGGACTGGCGACTGTCGCCGGAGGCGCGTACGGCGGTGACGTGGTCATCGGAGAGGAGCCCAATCCTCCGCCTGCTGCACCGGCTGAGCCGGCCGCGCCGTACCAGATAGCCGGCCAGTGGTGGACGCTGGCACTGGGCGATGGCAGCATGTCAGGCCCCAACGTCTACGGCACGCTCAGCGGCGTGGCCAACAACCCGCAGTGGTCGAGCGTGGTGGTTCCGCGCTTCAACGGAATGCTGGCGATCGGCGCGCCGCAACTCAATTTGATTTCGACGGCGCTGGGCGGTCTACAGACACCGGTCGCACTTATTCGGCGGCCGGGTGTAGGTGAATTAGCGTCGAATCCGACTCAGTTCGCGCAACGATATTTCACCAACGTCCCGCCCATTACCGCCAGCTTGCGGATCCTGCTGGACGACTATCCGAATCCAGCTACCGTGCCCGGCGCCGCGGGCGCTTGCAACGGCGCGGATATGATGTCCCTGGACACGGTCTCCGCCACGCAGCCGACCGACTTGGCAGCAGCAACCCTGGGTGGGAACCCCACTCAAATGCCCGAGTCCGGCGCATCGAGTGCCGTCAACTACACCCCCAACGACGGCTACTGGCAGAAGCCCAACACGCCGATCATCACGGGCTGCCTGAAGGTCGAATACATCAACGGTGCCGGCGTAGCCACCGACGTCACCAACGAGTTCCTCGCTCACGGTTATATCGCGCCGAACACCAATCCGGCTCCTACCAGCGTCGCTAACTCGACCACCTATCCAGCCATCTCTGGCTTGCTCGGTGGGGCTCAGGTCGGCCCGGCCCCCTGCCTGAATGAGAACTCGCTCTACCCAACGTCCATCATTCGTTTCGCGAGGGTTCGCGACAATCCCCATAACTGGACGGCCGGCAACCACTGCGTCGGTACAGGGGTGGCTGCCATGACCAACGCGGACTACTGGCCTTTGGCGCTATTCGACACTCGCGAAGGAGTTCCGCGCGATGAGTCCGAGGCGACCACTGGTCCCGGGACCATCTCGCAGGTGACTCCGCTCGGCAACATGTATTACGTCGAATTGGACGTCGCCAATCTCGATAAATGGTTCCTGGGCACGCTCGGCGCGCCCGATTCCGGCGGGGCCGCATATGCCATCGGCGGGTACTCGGTGTACTTCTCTGATCGACGCGGCAACGCCGTGGAAAATCAGGGAGCTCCTGCATCCGGCACAAAGGTAGGGTCGCTGGGGTTCAACGATTTCGTCAATCCCGCAAGCCTCGTTGCCTGCCCGAATGGTGCTCTCGATTCGGGTGAAGATCTCGAGGGCGACACAGTTCTGCGCACCTACGGGGGCGCTTACGAGCCGGTGCTGCCACCGAATCTTCTGGCGGCGATGATCACGGCGGCTCCGAACACGAACTTTCAAGCGAATCCCAATTGCGCTGCTGGACCACCCCTTGTGCCCCCGTTGTGGCGGGTCTACGCAGTGGCCGGTGAAGCTCGCGAGAACCCTTCGTTCTTCTTCCGGCACGCTCTCAAGCTCGTCAACGGCATCACCATCAATCTGGGCACGGCATGCTACGGTGCCGCTCCAAATCCTCCGTGCGGCCTGACCGTCGCCTCGGAAAACCCGGTGTACATTCAGGGCGATTACAACGCGCCGGGTGGAAGCGTGGCTGGCGCGGGAACAGTCGCTTCATCGGTGGCCGCCGATGCTGTCACGCTGCTCTCCGACAACTGGAATGACGTGAACTCGTACATTGGTCCCTACAACAACGGCCTCCGCAACGCGGTGAGCACGCAGTATCGCGTCGCGATAATTGCCGGAAAGCAAATTCCGTTCGCGATTCCGCCGGGCGAAGGCCAGGTCGACTTTGGAACCGACGGCGGCTTGCACAACTTCCTGCGTTACATCGAAAACTGGGGCGGCGATACCCTGACCTACGAAGGCTCGCTGGTGAGCTTCTATTTCAGCCGGCAGGCGATCGGCCTCTACAAGGGCACGCCATACAGCCCCCCGTCGCGAACGTACGCCTTCGACTCAACCTTCACCAACGGACCCAGTTGGCTGCCGCCAAGAACGCCGTCGCTGCGCACCGTTAATACGATCGGCTTCTCGCAGATGCTGATGCCGACCCAGTAGAAGATTTGTAGCCCCGCAACAGCANNGAGCGGCTCTCCGCCCCCGGAGAGCCGTTTTTGTTTTGAGGCGCGCGAAGAATCGCGCTACGGAACAGCGGGACGAATCCGCGGGTTGAAATTCGTGTTAACCGCCGGAGTCGTGCAGGGCGCAGCAGAATCTGACGCGCAGAGATCGTTCAGCGCATCGCTGAAATCGCCGGGTGTCGCGAGCCCCACCAACGGCTCGGCATAGATCATGTAGCTGTGTCCCACCGGCAGCCGCTCGATATCGAACGAACCGTCGAACTGCACGACGAAATTTGATGGATCGCAGCTCCAGCCACCCAGCGTTCCGGCGATCACCGCTCCAGTGTCCGCGTCCACGGCAACCACGTGCGCCCCGAAAATTCCGGTGACGGATCCGCCGGAAGATGGCGCGGGAATCGCGGCGAGCGCGAAAGGATTCGCAGGCACCACGCGTCCGGTAATCGCACCGACATTCACCGCGTCGTTCGGGTCCGGATAGAGCACGCGAATGCCCGTGCGATCGTCGTCCGATAGCGGGCCATCGGGCGCCTGCGCGGTAGGCCTGCTGCCGAGGAACTGGCCGGGCGGCGGCGCGAACGGAAACATCAGCGCCCGCCACACGGCCGAGTGGTCGAAGCCGAACCAGTGGCCAATCTCATGCGCCAGCAACGACTCGAGATCGTACGCACCCGGCGAGGTGGCGAGCGCAGCCGGCGTCGCGAATGTTGCCTGACCGTCGGGGCGAAATAGCGTGTCCGAGTCGAGAATCTGGCCCGCGAATGCCGCCGTCGCGCTCACGCCGACGGAAACTCCGGGAGCGTCCGCGGTGATCACGCGCGTGAACGCCAGCACTCCGCTCGAAAATCCCATGCTCGGCTGGTTGAAACAAATCGTGTTCAGCCCATCCACATTGTTTTCGGCGTCGTTCGAGCACGAGCTTGCGGCACTCACTTGCGCGAGCGGCGCGATCAGCCCGGGATAGTTCGTGGCGTTAAATGTGGTTCCGGTAACGCCGGACCACGCGCCGAACGAATCCGTAATCACTTGCTCGATCTCCGAAAGTTGCGCAGCCGATCCCAGCGCCGCAACTGTCGCGAGCGTTGGCGGCCCGAGTGGCAGCGACGTGCTCCAGCGGCGGTTGAGCGGCGATGCCAGCGACAGATTCCACCGGTCGAACGCGGGACATCCCCCGGCTTGCGGAACCGTAGTGTCCATCAGGTAGGCTTCCGCTGGTGATCCGCCGAGCAGCGCGAAGACGAGCAAAGCCATCACGCCAATTGCGATGCTGGATTTCATTGCTTCCTCCTGGTCTCCGCGCTCATGGCGGCGTACACCCGCGCGCGGAATGTTTCCATGGGCAGATTGCGAATCCCCGCCGCTTCGAACAGCCTTGTGGCCGGATCGAACGTGGCAAACGACGCGGAGTCTTGCGTCACGCTTTCCGAATCCGTTGCTGCTTCGCGGCGAATCCGGAAAGTGCCTTGCTCCCAGCTGACGATGGAAAAATCATCGCGCGGCGTCCGTTCGAGAAACAGCACGACCTCTTCGCCGGAGCGGAAACGCGGGACGCCGGAAACACTCGAGGTGAGATTTCCCACTCGCCCGCCAAGCAGGCGAACTCTGATTCGCCCCGAAACCGATCCCTGCCACGCTTCTTGCACTTGGAACGACGTGAATGTCCAGATTTCCCCGGCGTCCCAGCCTGCGGAATTTTCCACGCACCTCGCGCGCACGATCGCCTGCGCCGCATGCGACATTTGCGCGACCGACATGCGCGCAAGCGTGGTTGCTTTCGCTGCGCCGCCCACAGCCAGCAGCAGCGCAACCCAGCGGAAAACAAAGCTCATGCGTCGCGAACCGTTCATCTTTCGCATCATTCCACCTCCAGCATTCCAGTCGCGACGCCACGATCGTTGTTCAGTGTCGTGATGAAAAGCGTGCGCACGCCCGGAGGAGTCGTGTTTGCAATCTGCAAGTCGAGCTCGATCATGCCGGGGAACAAACCGGCGATGGCGGAGGCAGTCACGCCAATGTCGGCCCCATCGGGCGCGCCACTCGGACCAGTGAAGGCATACGTAAAAGACGGGTCGAGCCCGTTGCCGTGAACGCAGATGCTGACCGTGGCCGAACCGGCCGCCGGGCGCACGATCGTGAGCGGCGAGCCTTGCACGCCGCACGTGTTTCCGCCCGTGAGCATGCCGATGAAATCCACATTGATCGGCGAGGATGCCGCGGCAGTCGTTGGCTCGACGACCACAATGTCCTTCCCCGCCGAAACGGGCTGTACCGAGTTGAGCGAGATCGTGTCCACGGAAACATCGAACGGCGCGATCACGAACGGCACGGGATTCGATAGCGCGGGTGGAGTGCCCGGATTTTGCACCTGGATCGTGAGCGTGCCCGCCGACTGGACTTCCGAAGGATTCAGAGCCGTCGCACAAGCGGTCGCGGCCGAACACGTGGTGCTGCGCGCGACGCCATTGATAATAATCGCTGACGCGCCAGTTCCGCTCCCAGCGGCGAAATTCACGCCCTGCACCACGAGCGGAAATCCTTCCACCGCGCCAGCCATCACACTCGACGGGAGAATCACTTCGATCGCCGGCCCGCTGGTGATTGCGATCGCGGCCGAGACAGACTTGGTGGGATCCGCCTCGCTCGTCGCGATTACGGAGATTGCATTTGGTGAAGGAGCAGAGGTAGGCGCGGAGTAAACGCCGTTCGAATCGACCGACCCGCACGCCGAACCCGCGCATCCCTGGCCCGCGACGGCGCTCTGCACGCCCCATGTGACGCTTGTGTTGCCGTCGCCCGTCACCGTGGCGAAAAACCGTTGCGTGCTGGCCGTGCCGGTTGACGGCGCGACGAAAGCGTATGCCGGCGAGATGGCGACGCTCACGGTACCCACCTGGCTGCTAATGGTGATGATCGCAGCACCGCTTCGCGATGGATCGGCGTGGCTGGTCGCCGTGAGCACCACAGGATTCGTAGCGGGCGCCGAAGCTGGCGCCAGATAATCCACGGCGCCCGAGCCCGCTCCAGCCGGCGCGACGCATGGATTCGTACCGGACACGCAGACCTGGCCGACGGTCAGGTTGCCGTTTGCAATGCCGCCGACGGACCACGTCACGCTAGTGTCGGAACTATTCGCAACGCTCGCGGCAAACGAGGCGCGCTGGCCGATGGACAGCGACGCGAACGCAGGGGTCACACTGACGATGACGCCGCTCGTGATCGTGACAGTCGCCGCGGCGATTTCCGGACCGCTGATCGGCTGGGGGCTCACCGTCGCATGAACCGTGACGGGATTCACGCCCGGTAGAACCGTGGGCGCCGTATAGAGAGCAGTGGCCGCGCCGCTGGGAGCGATCGTGCCGAGCGTGGAATTCCCTCCCGCGATTCCATTCACGTCCCAGGCTATGGTCGCGCCAGCCGCAAAGCAGAACGACGCCGCGAACACTTGCGGCTGGCCGAGACTAACGCTCGTTAAGACCGGCGAAATCGGAATTGTTGCCGCGCATATAATGGTGGCGCTCGCGCTGCCGACTTTCGAACTATCGGCCGCGCTCGTAGCCGTCACAGTTATAGTCGGCGGCGAGGGCGGCGCTGTCGGCGCCGTGTATAGCGCCGTGGTCGCGCTCGTCGTCGCAATCGTGCCGAATGTCGAATTACCTCCCGCGATGCCGTTCACGCTCCATGCAACGCCTGCTGCGGAACCGCTCGTCGCGGAAATGCTCGCCGTGAATACTTGCTCGCCACTTGTGGGAACGCTTGCGGTAGCCGGCGCGACCGTCACCACGATGTTGTCTTTCAAATTTACGATTGCCGAACCGTTCGCTTCGGCATCGGCCTGGCTTATCGCAGTTACAGTTACGCTCGGCGGCGACGGCAAAATCGCCGGCGCCGCGTAGAGTCCCGCCGTGGAAATTGTCCCGGAGCCCGCCGTGCCGCCGGGAACATGGTTCACTTCCCACGTTACGGTCGCGTTCGGGCTGCCTGTAACGCTGGCTTGAAACGGCTGCGTCGCGCCGAGCAACAAGCTCGCGCTCGCCGGCGTCACCGTCACGCCCACGCTGGCCGGAGCAACCTTCGACGGACTCCCAGCAATCCCGCAATTGATTTCAACGACCGATGCGACGCACAACACTCCCAGTGCGATTGCCCGCGGCCAACTTCGTCCGCCGCAAAAAATCGCCGCCACTCGATTCTTAAATTGCGCCCGAAAGTTTTCGTGTCCGTAAGAAATTTCCATGGCGCAATTCTGAAGCCACGGGATGTGCCACACCGGAGCAGCGCGTGAAGGCATGGCCGCCGACGCGCGTCAGAATTCACGCGAAAGCGAAAGAGGCATATAAGCTGCTTAGTTTCAGATATATACGAGGGCTGAAGACAAAAGACTCGCTCACGCAACACGAATCTTCGAGAGCGCGCAGATCGCCCGCGGCTCTGGGCGCGTCCCGCAATGGAACGGCTGCGATTCGAATCGGGACGGCCGCTGGCGCTAGCGAGAGAGGATGGCACGCAACGCGGACTCGAAATCCGGGAGTCGGAATGCGTAACGCGCCGCCAGCAGCCGCTCGGGTATCACGCGCTGGCTCGCAAGCAGCAACGCGCCGGCCATTTCGCCAAGCGCAATGCGAAGTGCGAACGCTGGCGCGGCGAAAATTGCCGGCCGGTGCAGCACGGTCGCCGCGATGCGCGTGAAGTCGGCGTTCGTCAGCGGATTCGGAGCCACCGCGTTCAACGGGCCCGCGAGTTCCTCGTTCGCAATCGCCGAGCAGATAATCCCCACAGCGTCCTCGAGCGCGATCCACGACATCCACTGCTTGCCGCTCCCCAAGCGGCCGCCCAGGCCGAATTCAAATGGCATGAGCATTTGCGGAAGCGCGCCGCCCTCGCTGGAAACGATCACGCCGAACCGAAGCACTACTGTTCGGATGCCGCTCACTTCGGCGCGAGCCGCTTCCGCCTCCCAATCGCGCACCAGCAGCGAGAGAAAATCCGTTCCGATCGAACTTGATTCCGTCAGGATTTCGTCGCCGCGATCTCCGTAGCATCCGATGGCTGACGCCGATACAAATACCCGCGGCTTCCGCCGAAGACTGGCGAGCGCGTCCACCAGCACGCGTGTCGTGTCAATGCGGCTGCTGCGAAGGACCGCCTTTCGCGCGGGCGTCCAGCGACCCTCGTCAATCCTGGCGCCGCTCAGGTGCACCACCGCGTCGGCGCCTTCCATCGCGGATACGTCTATCGTCGCAGCCATCGGGTTCCAGGTGATGTCGCCCGCGGACGCCCCGCTGCCCGGCCGGACCAGCCGCGCGACGCTGTGCCCCTGCTCGCGGAGGATTTTCACGAGCGCTTTTCCCGTAAGCCCGGACGCACCCGAAATCAGGATTTTCATCGTCTTGCTCGCGCGAAGATAGCACACCCGCAACGCTTGGAGAGCACTGGCGCCCCCGCCGAGTTTCTTGCGAAACAAATACTTGACACGCGCGGCGCGTTTGTTGTATTTAACCATTAGGTTAAATACAAACGGCCATGTCTCCCGATCAACTCTCAACGACCTTTTTCGCGCTCGCCGATCCCACACGGCGCGCGATTCTCGCGAAGCTCTCCTCGGGCGAAGCCTCTGTGACTGAGTTGGCTGAGCCCTTCGAAATGAGCCTTCCCGCCGTTTCCAAGCACCTTAAGGTGTTGGAGCGCGCGGGCCTAGTCGCGCGCAGCCGCGAAGCACAGTGGCGTCCCTGCCAGCTCGAAGCGGGTCCGCTCAAGAACGTGGCCGAATGGGTCGAGCACTACCGCCGCTTCTGGACCGACAGTTTCGATCGCCTCGACGACTATCTGCACGAACTGAAAACAAAGGAGAACAAACGTGGCCGCAAGCAACGCACCAGGCAATCTGGCAAACCCCTCGGGCGCGCCTGAATTCACCCTCTCGCGCGAATTCGACGCCCCTCGCGACAAAGTCTTCGCCGCATTCACCACGCTCGAAGCCCTGAAAAAATGGTGGGGCCCGAAAGGATTTCAGATGGTCACGGCGACGCTCGATCTGCGCCCCGGCGGAATGTTCCATTACTGCATGCGCTCGCCCCAGGGCGGCGACATGTGGGGACGCTTCGTCTATCGCGAAGTCGTGCGGCCGGAGCGCCTCGTGTTCGTCAATTCGTTTTCGGACGAAAGCGGCGGCATCACCCCCAACCCGTGGATCCCCGATTGGGCTCGCGAGACCCTCAACACGGTCACGTTCACCGAGCACGCCGGCAAAACCACCATCCACATGCGCGGCGCGCCCATCAATGCCACTGAAGCTCAGCACAAGCTCTTCGAAAGCGGCCTCGAGCCGATGAAGAAAGGTTTTGCGGGCACCTTCGCGCAGCTCGATGAATACCTCGCCGCTGGAAAGACCGGGAGCGTCTCATGAGCGCGATCCAGTTCAAACCGAAAGGCGAACTCGTCCTCACGCGCACCTTCGACGCGCCTCGCGAACTCGTCTTCAAAGTGTGGACCGATCCAAAACACGTCGCGCTCTGGTGGGGACCTCACGGCTTCACCACCATCGTCCAGGAAATGGACGTCCGCCCCGGCGGCGCATGGCGATACTCGATGCGCGCGCCGGACGGCAACAGCTATCCATTCAACGGCGAATACGTCGAAGTTGTTGCGCCGGAGCGCTTGGTCTTCGTGGGGACCATCCACGAAGGCGCCGAGCACAAAATCTGGACCGAAATTCTTTTCGCCGACGACGACGGCAAGACGAAAGTCACGGTCCATCAGGTCTACTCGTTCGAATCGGACGCCACGCGCGGCGCGCCCATCGGCTGGAGCCAGCAGCTCGACCGTCTGGAAAAATATTTGCTCACCGCTTAGCATCAATTTGCGGTAAAAGACGAAGCAATCGTTGTAGCTCAGCGTGAGAAAATCGAAAAATGGGGGAATGCTCATGTCGTCTACTGCAGTTGCGGCCAGCACATCCAAGGGTATGCTCTGGACGGGACGCATTATCAGCGGCCTCGTCGTCCTGTTCATGCTTTTCGACTGCATCACCAAGGTCATCAGGAATCACTACACGATCGAAGCCAGCGCGCGGGTGGGAATCAACGCCAACCAGGTCTTTTGGATTGGCGTCACGCTGCTGGTCGCAACGATCCTCTATATCATTCCGCAGACGTCGATCTTCGGCGCGATCTTGATCGCCTCCTATCTCGGCGGCGCCGTCTGTGCCAACGTGCTTTCGCATCAGCCCGTATTCAACTCTTGCTTTGCGATTACCTTCGGGATATTGACGTGGCTCGGAGTATATTTGCGTGAACACCGGCTCCGCGCGCTCGTGCCGATAAAAAGCTAAGCATCGCCAAGTCCACAGCACTACGTCCTTGCACTTCGCGTACGCTCCACTAAGATAGGCGGGATGCTGAAAACAAGATTTCGCGGGGTCAGGGCGCGCATCGCGGCGGGCGCTTGCGTGGCTATGATTTTGTCTCTTGCCGCGATTTCGGGCGGCGCGCAGGATACCGGCGGCATCTCGGGATTCGCGCCCGCGCGTGTCGCGGCCGAGCGTCAACTCGAAGAAAAACTTCGCGCCATTCCCGACGCCGCGCATGCCGAAAGCAACCTCCGTCATCTGACGAGCGAGCCGCACATGGCCGGAACCGAAGCGAGCCATCGCGTCGCCGAGTGGCTGCGCGACCAATACCGCAGTTTCGGGTTCGACGCCGAAATCGTCACCTACAGCGCGTGGCTTCCGCAGCCGCGTGAAATAACCGTCGAATTGACGAAGCCCACGGCCAGGAAACTCGCGTCGCCCGAGCAGCCCATTGATGTGGACAAGGACACATCCGACAAGCGCGTGACACCCGCATTCAATATCTATTCCCCCTCGGGAGAAGTCACCGCGCCCGTCGTTTACGTGAATTACGGCACGCGGGAGGATTACCGCACGCTGGCGTCATCGGGCGTGCACGTGGAAGGCAAGATCGTCCTCGCGCGCTATGGCAAAAGCTATCGCGGCATCAAAGCGAAGCTCGCGGACGAACACAAAGCCGCAGCGCTGATTCTTTTTTCCGATCCTAAAGATGACGGCAGCGGAGCCGGAGAGACGTACCCCAACGGCCCGTGGCGGCCGATGAGCGGCATTCAGCGCGGCTCCATCATCTATACCCAGCTCTACCCCGGTGATCCGCTAACGCCGGGTGTCGCCGCAACCCCGGCCGCGAAGCGTCTCGCGCCGGCCGATGCCCCAAGCCTGCCGCGCATCCCCACAATTCCGATCAACGCGCAGGATGCGTCGGTCATTCTCGAAAATCTCAGCGGGGAGGCCGTTCCGGCCGAATGGCAGGGCGGACTCCCATTCACGTATCACTTCGGGCCGGGTGGCGCGGAAGTTCATATGAAGCTGGTGATGGATTACCAGCAGCGGCCAATCTATGACGTGATTGCCAAGCTGCACGGAACCTCCGATGACGAGTGGGTCGTGCTTGGCAATCATCATGACGCTTGGGTTTTCGGCGCTGCCGATCCGGGCAGCGGAACCGCCTCGCTGCTGGAAACGGGCCGCGCGCTGGGCGAACTTGCGCGTTCCGGCTGGAAGCCGCGGCGCACGATTGTGATCTGCCACTGGGATGGCGAAGAGCCTGGCATTATCGGCTCAACCGAGTGGGTCGAGGCGAATCGTTCCGAGCTGCAGAAAAAAGCGATGGCCTACATCAATACCGATGTCGGCGTGAACGGCCCCAACTTTGGCGCGTCGGCCAATCCGTCGCTCAAAGCGTTGTTGCGCGACGCCGCACGCGAGGTGGAAGATCCGCGCACCGGCCGCAGCGTGTACGAGACCTGGCGCGAGCATGCGGCGGCTTTCTCGGGTGAGGTTTCCGGCACCGCACGGCAAACGCCCGCCACGGATGTTTCCGGCGAGCCACCGATCAGTGCCCTGGGTTCGGGCTCCGATTATTCCGCGTTCTTCGATCACGCCGGAATTCCCTCCATGGACATGGGATTCACCGGCGACTACGGCGTGTACCACTCGGTCTACGACGATTTCTACTGGATGAAACATTTCGGCGATCCCAAGTTTACTTACCACCCGGCCCTCGCGCGCCTCCTGGGAACCGTGGCGCTGCGGCTGGATGAAGCGGACATTCTGCCATTCGACTTTCCGGCCTACGCCCTCGAGATCGAACACGTCACCACGGATCGAATTCGCCGCGCCGTCCGTGATGAAGATGAACAGGCTCTCGAGCCCGCACTGGATGCTGCTGCAAAACTCTCGATTTCCGCATCGCGAGCTTCGCAAGCGCTTCAAGCCGTCTCCGGCGCGCCGCTCGATCCCGCAAAGGCGTCCCAGATCAATCATGCAGTCGCGGCCGTGGAGCAGGCGTTTCTTGCGCCCGACGGACTGGTAGGCCGGCCGTGGTTCCAGCACGTGCTCTATGCGCCGGGAAGTTATACGGGCTACTCCTCGGTGGAGGAGCCCGGCGTAACAGAAGCGCTCGAGCGCAACGATTCCGCCACGCTGCGCCAGGAGGCGGATTCGCTGGCGGCTGCTCTGACGCGCGCCTCCGCGCGGCTTGACGAAGTCGCACGCCTGGCGCAATCCGCCAAGTCCGCCGCCGGCGAGTGACACTAAATCGTTGTCATTCTGAGCGGAACGACCCGATGCTTTTTCTTCGACCCGCTCCCGCGGGTCGTCGGGTCACGCAGGCGAAGAATCTCTCTGGGACGTAACGCCCAGCGGCCCTTTCCCACAAAGAGAGATCCTTCGACTTTGCTCAGGATGACGACTCCCGGGAATGCCGCGTCAAATCATTCGCTGTTTCCAGCGCCCTTGCTTGAAGAGAATAATGCTCGCCACGGCGATCGATCCCTCGGCGATCACAATGGACCAGTAAACGCCGTTCGAATGCATTCCCTGGTGAATCGCCAGCCAGTACGCCAGCGGAATCTCGAACACCCAAAAGCCGAAGAAATTCACAATCGTCGGCGTCACCGTATCTCCCGCTCCGTTGAACGCCTGGAGCATCACCATCGCGTAGGCGTAGCCGATGTTTCCGGTGCTCACGATACGCAGCGCCGAAACCGCCAGCGGTACCACGGCCGGATCGCGGCTGAAAATGTGCACGATCTGCAGCGCGAGCAGGATGAAGGCGATCCCCACGCAGCCGAGAAAAATCATGTTGTAGAAGCCCGTGCGCCAGACGGACGTCTCCGCGCGCTCCGGCTGCTTCGCTCCAAGATTCTGGCCCACGAGCGTTGCCGCGGCGTTGCTCAGCCCCCACGACGGCAGAATCGCGAAGATCACGATGCGAATCGCGATCGTGTACCCCGCCAGTGCCGAAGCGCCAAAAATGCTGACGATGCGCACCAGGCCGATCCAGCTCGACTGCGCGATCATGAACTGGAAAATGCCCGCTAACGATACGCGCAGAAGCCGCAGGATCACGTCGAGATTCAATCGAACCTGACGGCGCAATATGCGAATCCGCTCGGTGCCCTTCATCAGCCGGTAGAACTGGTAAAGCACGCCGATGCCGCGCCCGATGAACGTCGCCAGCGCCGCTCCCGTCACGCCGAGCCGCGGAAACGGCCCCCAGCCGAAAATCAGGCACGGATCCAGAATCAGATTGATGATGTTCGAAACCCACAGCAGCCGCATGGCGATGGCCGCATCGCCCGCGCCGCGAAAAATCGCGTTGTTTAGAAAGAGCAGCAACACAACGCCGCTGCCTCCCAGCGCGATGCGCGCGTAGCCGCTTCCCGTCGCCACGATTTCCGGCGACGCGCCCATCAGGTGCAGCAAATCGGGAGCGAAAATCAGCGCCGGTATTCCGAGCAGCACTGAAATCGCCAGTCCGATAATGATCGCCTGGACGCCCGCGACCGCTGCATCCTCGGGATCTTTTTCTCCGATGCGCCGCGCCACCATCGCCGTGGTCGAAAGACTCAGCCCCATGCCGATGGCGAAAATCAGCAGCATCAGCGACTCTGTCAACCCGACCGTGGCCACGGCGTTCGCTCCCACGCGCCCGACCCAGAACACATCCACGACGGCGAATAGCGACTCGAGCACCATCTCCAGCACCATGGGAATGGCCAGAAGCAAAATGGCGCGGTTGAGGCTGCCCTTGGTGAAGTCCTGGTGCGATCCGCGAACCGCCTCGCGGATCGAGGACCACAAGCTCGGTTGCTGCGCCTCTGCGACTGCGAGGTTCATGACTGCCCGTAGCTTTCTGTCCGCCGCAGCGGACGAAAATGACGCTAGTGAAAAAATCCCAGAAAAGTAAAGTTCTGCGTGGAACTGCAGCTAAGTTAAACGAGCGATGGCACGCGGGCCTGCCAGCCGAAGGCGGGCGGTGCCGGACTACGCGAGGATTACAATGAGGGCAGTCATAGGTTGTAGAGCACCCCTCTGCAAGAAACCGATGGCGGGCATTGTATAGAAGAGCTTGCGGCAAGGCAATGGGAACTGAACGGACGCGTCGGC
>PMUS01000051.1:17718-19233 GCA_003166795.1 Acidobacteriota bacterium
TAGAGGGGAAATTACTTTGCATGGTGTGACACTTTGTTCGGCGCGAAAGGGTGGCCTGTTCGGCGGAACTTTCGGCACTTCCGCCAAGAAGCTGGCGGACTCGATTGGGACGCCGACTGATCTCCCAGGCTCGACTAAACGTCGGCCCGGGAGCCCTCTCTTGGTCGGATCGTGGATTGCTCGGTATGGCGTGTCGAGTAAAGTCACGGGGCGAAGGCGGCGAAGGAAGCAAAGAAAGGGGAGCGCTCGTCGGCCCAAGGGCGGCCTCGCTCGGGGCGGCAATCCTGATCCGATTGTCAGCGGACCCGCGAGTGTGTGGCTCGGTTCTGTTGACGCGTCTCTCGCGCCGTGCGCTGCTACCTTCCAAACGCATGTCCATGTTGATGGACCTCGGCGGAAAGTAACACGATGGGGACAAGCGCGGCGACTGCGCTAGAGTACAGAAGAAGTACAGGCGGGGTACGCTGGCGGGAAAAGAGAATTGCAAGAAGAGCGGGAAAGTCCCCACTCTGGAACCAGCACGTAGCTCTCAAAATGCCATGACGACGGGAACGGAATTGCTGCGATTCAACGGCGCGGTCGAGCGGGATCCCGCCATTGATGCGTGGATGAAAGAGCATGCAGGTGAATTGGGAGCCATCGCGCATCAGTGGTTCGAGGAGATGCGAAAATGCGGGGACGAAGTACGGGAACTCCTGCATGACGGCTGCCCCGTGGCATGTCTGGGAGATGCGCCCTTCGGCTACGTCAATGTGTTCACTTCACACGTAAACGTAGGGTTCTTTCAAGGTGCAGCGCTGCCGGATCCAGCCCGCTTATTGCAAGGCACCGGCAAGTTTATGCGCCATGTGAAGTTGAGACCTGGAACGGCCACGAACGCCGCAGCGTTAAGCAGGCTCATCGAGGCGGCGTACTCGGATATAAAGGCGCGCGTCGAACACGGCTAGCTCAGCGAAACGCCATAGGAGGGCGTCGCGACTGCGCGAAAGTATTGAAGAGGTACAGGTGCGGCACGCCGGCGGAGAGGAAAATTGCAGGAACGGCGGGAAAGTCCCCACCCTTCGCTACGCGGAGGATGGGGCACCCGGAAAATCAAAGGCCAAAGCCTGGGCTACCTGCCTTCTAGTACCCACTTGTCCGGTTACCGCGTTAATCAGGACTTGGGCATCCGACCGACGCCATCGCAGAACCCCGTTTCTGGATAACTTCCGGTTTGCCGACCATCCGACCAGAAAGGCCGGTAGTGTCCTAATTTGAATGGCGCGCGGACCTGAGCCCTATTTTCCATGCGACACGAATATCGACAGCCCCAAGAGGAATGCGCCGACCACAATGATGAGCGCCCCGGCCTGAGTGGTCTTTTCACTCCCCTCGACACGGGACCATGTGGAAACGCCCACTAGGACGAGGCCGGCAACAATCAGAACTGTTCCCATAATCGCCGGTAAATCGTTGATGCTCATTGCTTCGCCTCCCCGTCTGACACTACCGCGACGTTTGCTCCACCAATTCCTC
>PMUS01000083.1 GCA_003166795.1 Acidobacteriota bacterium
CCGGTGTTCTGGAGCGTGATGGTTTGCGAGTTACTGGTCCCTTTGACCACAGTTCCGAAATTAATGCTCGAGGGAGTTGCTGAAAGCTGTGCTTGTGTGCCGATTCCGGAGAGTGGAATCGTGAGCGGCGAGTCCGAAGCATCGCTCGTGATCGTCAAGGTCGCAGTGGCCGCGCTATCAGATTTCGGTGCAAACTGAATCTTCACCGATGCGCTCTGGCCGACCGGCACCTTACCGGATGGGTTCGCCCCTACAACCGTAAAAGCCGCCCCTCCTGAAATAGTCGCATTCGAAATGTTGACGGCGGCCGTTCCCGTATTGGTCAAGCTCACGCTTTGGGTCCCAGCGCCGCCTACTGCCATGTCGCCGAAATCGAGACTCGCGGAGCCGGGTGTGAGTACTCCTGCACCTGGAGCCGCTGTACTTGGATTCGTGGGTTGACCGATCGCTGTAGGACTAACTGTATAACCTAGGCAGCTTGAAAGGGCCGCGCTCGCAAAAATAACGAGCAATGTTGCAACAAAAGTAAACGCTTTGCTTCGAGTGCTCGGGCCCGGGAATTCGCAAGAAAGATGGTTCTGTGCGCGGAATTTCATGTCGCACACAGTTTAGGTACGCGTCGAAGTTCCTATCTACTGGACGGACGACTAAGAAAAGGGCAGCACCCTCACCTGTCCAGACGGACAGTAAACACTGACCTAGGCGCGAGGCCATTCTGTTTCAGTCTGTCCCATTTTCGACACACGGTCGAGGGTCAAAAAGGCGGTCCACCGGTCCCTGAGAGCGAAATTCTCTCCGAATCGCGACGAAACCAGACCACCACATCGGTCGTGCTAGACTTACAGTCGAGCATCGCGGCGCAGCGCTCAACGTGAAAGAAGATGACAGAAGCATCGACGGATTTAAATGATCAGCTGCGCGCCTCCGCAACGTCCAACCGGATCTTAATTGCCGCTATTGCTGGAATTATCTTTCTGACGCTCTATCCCTTCCGATTTCTCCTCAACAGGCATGTGCACGGCCCCGTAATTCCGTTTCTTCTGGACGGCTGGGGCAAGGCTGCCGGACCATTCGACGTCGTTCTAAATATTCTGCTCTTCGTTCCTTACGGGTTTGGTCTTGCTCTAAAATTTCGCGGAAAAGGTAAGTCGAGGGCAGCCACTCTGGGTGTATGCCTCGTGGCAGGCGCGTTGCTATCGTACACGATCGAGCTGCTTCAATTTTATATTCCCTTGCGAGATTCGGGCTGGGAAGACGTTTTTACCAATTCGACGGGTTCGGTCGTGGGCCTCCTGTTGTTTGAGATGTGCGGCACGTTTGTGCTCACCCTTGTCTCACGCGCCGAGTGGGTCTTGAACGCGTGGCTAAGCCTCTGGCGAACGATTTTGATTCTCACCCTCTATTGTGTCCTGTGCTTCACCATTTCCCTCGTGCTGCAGAGACAAACCCGGTTGAGCAATTGGCAACCCGATTCTCTGCTCGTTGTTGGCGATGCAATCTCGGGACAGTCTGGATCGGGTTGGAAAGGAGAGGTATATCAACTCGAGCTCTGGGATCACGCTCTTCCTGATAAATTTGCTCGGAGCCTCACTTCCGGAGGGCTGGTGGACCCCGCCGGCCCTGCTTCGCTTGCCGAGTATGATTTCTCAGATTCGCCTCCATTCCAGGATCAGCGGCATTTCCTTCCGGATCTCGTTTGGGACCCTCAAACCGCAGCTTTGAACCACCCGAAAACGGTAGTTCTAGACGGGGAGTCTTGGCTTGTTTCTCGCGGCCCCGTCTCGGCTCTGGCGGACGATCTCCAGGCGACTCAGCAATTCGCCCTCCGAATGCGCTGCAAACCGGATGAAGTGGCGGGAATGGACGGACGCATCGTTTCCATCGCACAGGCGTCCGGGTCGGCTAACTTGGAACTGCGACAACAGGGCTCCAACCTTGTCTTCTGGTTTCGCACCCGGCTTACCAGGAAACGATCCACCATGACCTGGAGTATTCCGAATACATTTACGAACGACCAGGCGCGCGACATCCTTTTTTCATACGATGGCTTGGCTCTCTCCCTTTACATTGATGGCAAGAAAGTGCACCGGGGCTACCAACTCGGCCCTGGTGTGGCGCTCGCGCGGTTTGTCCGCCGGATCAAAGCCAATGAGTCGGAAGGCTATCAATATATTTTCTACACCCTGGTTTTCTTCCCGGCAGGTTGTATTGTTGGATTCGCCTGGAGAAAAGTTGCCGCGCGGCCAATCGCTCGATCTCTTCTGATCGCTTTGGGCATCCTGCTCCCGGCATTGCTATATGAAATTCTTCTCGTCCGTTGGGGTGGTCAGGCGATGTCGCTGGAAAATATCGCACTGTGGGTCTTGATCGCGCTTGCGGGCAGCCTTTGGATCAACGCGGACGGCTGTGCTCTGAACGGTTCGGTGGACTCGGACGCGCCCCGCCGGGCGCGTTAGCGACACCGCTGCTTCCAAGGCCTTCCTACAGCAGCGGCTCGCCTGAATTGCGCGAAATAATCTCTCGCGTCGCGTCCCGCAGACGGACAATCTCGCGCCAGTCGTCCCCGGCTGCCGGGTCGGGTGCGAGCAGCGGGCCGAATGTCACGGTGACGCGTCCGGGTCTGGGCAGTACCGTGTTATCCCGCAGAATATGGCGCGCGCCGCGCATGGCTACCGGGCAAATCGGCCGGCGCGCGTCCACCGCAGCCTTGAATGCGCCTAGTTGGAAAGGCCGAATGCCCGCTGCTGCTGTGAATGTTCCTTCGGGATAGATCGCGAGCGATTCTCCGCGACCCAGCGCCGCATTCACTTCCTCGGCTTGCCGGATTCGCGCCTGCGGATCGCCGCGGTCAAACGCGAACTGCCCGCTCCGTCGCGCGATCGTGCCAAAGAAGGGCATCGCCAGTACCTCGCCCTTCACCACGAATCGCACATCTGCCGGCAAAAATGCCACCGTCACCAAAATATCCACGTAGCTCGAGTGATTTGGCGCGAAAATCCATGGCCCTGACTGGGCCGCTCGCGCTATTTGCTCTCCCCCCACCACCCGCACCGGGATTCCTGCGGCGAAAAGCATCCCGCGCGTCGCCACCTGCATGAACCGCGCCGCCCGCTTCTGGTCTCGCGTCGCCGCTACGGCAAGCCATAATGGAATGAACGCCAGCAAGAAAACCGCCAGCGCGTAGATGCCATAGAGAAAATCGACGGCACCCTTCGCGCCGCGCTTCAACAGCGCCCATCCGCGCGGAACGGCTGTGCGCAGCGCTAGTGTTGCTATTTGCACCCACGGCGGCGCTACTCTCTTGCCAAGCTTTCCTTCGAGGAAAAGCCGCCGCGTCTCGCTGCGCCGCAGTTTGCCGCTCGAAGTTTTCGGTATTGAGTGCGGAGGCACCAATTCGACGACATCGGGCGGCACGCCCATCGCGTCGTGCACGGTTCGAGTAATATCCGCCGAAATGCGATTCGCCTCCGCGGAATTGCGCACCTCAGCGGCGACCACGAGCCTTTCCGTCCCGCTGCGCGCGTCCGGCGCGCCAAACGCGACGACGCACCCGGTTCGGACGCCGGCCACGCGCCCCGCGACATCCTCAATCTCATGCGGGTACATATTTCGCCCCGCCTTGATGATCAAGTCCTTCGCCCGGCCCGTGATGTAAAGCTCGCCATCCGCCCGGTACGCAAGGTCGCCCGAGTCGAGCCAGCCCGGCTCGCGAATCAGCTCGCTCGTCGCCTCGGGATTCCTGTAATAACCGCTAGTCGCCGCCGGGCTTCGGAACCACAGTCGTCCCTCGCAGCGGTCGCCCGCGTCATGGCCGTCGTTCGCGACGATTCGCACCTCCACATCCGGAAATGGTTCTCCAGCGCCCACGAATTCGAGCGCCGCGGCATCGCCTGCTGCCGCCGGAATCGCGCGACCCTCGGATTCGAACGCGGCGCGCTCGATGCGGTCCAGCTTGTATCCCCCTGCTTTTGCTGCGGAAACACCCAGCGTCGCTTCGGCCAGTCCATACACCGGAAGCAGTGCCTCGCGCCGAAAACCATATCCCGCGAAGCGCGTCGCGAACCGCTCGAGCGTATCGGCGTGAACGGGCTCGGCGCCATTGAATGCCGCCCGCCAACAGCTCAGGTCGAGCCCCTCCAAGTCCTTGTCCGCGATCTTCCGCACGCAAAGTTCGTAACCGAAGTTCGGCGCCGGACTGATCGTGCCGCGATGCCGGTGAATGGCCCATAGCCAGCGCTCCGGTCGGCTTAGAAAAGCGAGCGGCGACATCACCACCAGCGGAACGCCGGAAAAGAGCGGCACGAACCACGCGCCGATCAATCCCATATCGTGATACAGCGGCAGCCAGCTCACGGCCACGTCCTCCGGCTGCAACTCGACCCCCGCGGCGATGGATCGGATATTCGCCAGCAGATTCGCGTGCGTCAGCGTGACGCCCTTGGGATCGCCGGTGGATCCCGACGTGTACTGCAGGAACGCGATGTCCTCGCCCCGTGCATGATGCGAAAGATTTTCCACCGGTCGCCATTCGGTCGAGGCCGGTTCCGGCTGCGTCGTTGCGCTCGCCAGCCGTTCCGCGTTCAGAACCTCTCGCAGCGTTGGAACGCGCGGCTGCAACAAGCGCGCTAGCCCTTCCGCTTGCCGGAATGTGATCAGGAATCGCGTTTCGGCGTTCCGCAGGATGTTTGCTTGTCGCGTCGCATATTCGGTGATGCGGTCAGCCCGAACCGGCGGATAGATCGGCACGGGAATTCCGCCGGCCAACAATATTCCCGCGAACGTGTAAAAGAACTCAGCACACGTCGGCAGCATGATGGCCACCGTCTGGCCGGGCTCGAGGCCGCGGGCCTGCAATTCGCGCGCGACGCTCGAAGCGCGGCTGTAGAGTTCTCCGAACGTGATCGTATGCAGTTTCTCGTCTTCCTCATATAGATGGATGTGTGCGCGCGCGGGCTCACCCAGGCCGCGCAGCCGCACGATTTCGGTCAGCGATTCGGCACTGCGGATCTTTTGCTCGACATCAGCAATCTGCGCGGGGGATCGGGAAATCGAGGCAGGCGCCGCCGCCGCTCCGCGTAGGTCCGCTTGATGTGTCGCCGCCCCGGCGTTTTCGCCCGGGTTTTCGCGGAGCAGCGCATCGGCTAGGTCTTGGACGGTCTCGGCCTCCGCCACCACCCGGTCGGGAAGCCGTACGCCGCATACATTTCCAAGCCGCACGATCAGTTCGACGCGTTCCAGGCTGCCGAGTCCGAGCTCGCGTTCCAGGTGAGCCGCCGCACCGCGCGCGGCCAGTTCTTCGGGCCCGCGCGATCCGCCCAGCTCCACCAGCAGCTGGCGCACCGTTGCCAATGTTTGCGCTTCAACTGAAGCTGCGCGTTCGAGTTTTGTTCCGGTAGCGCTCACGGGATTAGCGGGAACCTTAGCGGCAGCCTACCACCGCCCCCCATGCCGTTCAATCAATTCAGGGCGCTGGGAGTGGGTCAGTTCGAAGGACCCGCCCGCGGTGGGCAGCATTTGCCCGGATACCGCGTTATTCGGGAGCTAGCACGGGGATCGTGCCATCAAAATGAGAGGGGTGCTAGCTCCGACGAACGACCAGACAGGTGATGTCGTCATGCTGCGTAGCAGCTCCGACAAAATCATCGAGATTTTGCATGATGTGCGAGAGTGTGAGAGCGGACCTTTCCGCGCCCGCAGTTTGCAGCAGCTTCAATAGCCGCTCTTCTCCGAATTCCTGCTGCCTCTCGTTTCTGGCTTCCGTAACGCCATCGGTATAAATCACTAGGAAATCGCCAGGCTCGAGCCGTGTGATTCCTGTCTTGTAGTCTTCCAGCAACTCGACGCCAAGGGGAATATTGTCGGATTCCAGAAGCTCAATGCTTCCATCTTCCCGTTGGAGAATAGGCGGATTGTGACCGGCGCACAGGTAACTGAGATCCCCTGTCGCGGGGTCCAGTTCAGCAAGAAAGGCGGTTGTAAAACGGCCATTTTGACTGTTGGCGCAAACCTGCCGATTCAGCCCTCCCGCAAGCTCCGCGAGTGAACCGCTGGAACTTGCGAGAGCTCGCAGGCCGCCCTGAAATGTGGCCATCAACATTGCCGCGGGCACGCTCTTCCCGGACACGTCCGCCACCGCAATTAATAGCGGCCCTTCCGTAGCGCGGCGAAATACGTCGAAATAATCTCCCCCGATGGTCTTGGCGGGGCGCGTGGCGAACGCAATGTCCACTCCGGCCACGTCAGGAGCTCTTCGAGGCACCAGCCAGCGCTGGATTTCCTGGGCGATCTCGATGTCTCGCTTCATTGAGATGTGATCACCGAGAACCAGAGCAAGAAGAATTAGCAGGCCCGCGAACGCCGCGATGAATTCAACTTTTTCCGTCAACAAAAAAAAGTGAAAACCAATCACCGAGAGAACCGCAAGGATGATCGTGAGGAGCAAAAACAATCGCCGGGCCGGAGAGAGCTTTTTCAGAACGCTCCAAACCAGAATCTTGAAAATCTTGAATGGTCGCTTCCAGGAATGCTCGCGCTTTCCTGCGAGCCCACTGACCTCTTGCTTGTACATCCGGGAGCTTTCCGATGCCTCTCTCTTAAATTGCCCCCAGAGTTCCTCGATTTCCAACCCCGCGGTAAGGTGGCTCCAGCCATCGGTCGAGCGTCGTAACGCACGTCTCGTGCGCACTCTAAGCCAATCGACTGACTTCCTGAATCTGGCAAGTCCGGAATCCAGAGTTATGCGCGGTTCGTGTAGGAGAGATGCCATGTTTGTAAATGTAGGGCTTAGGGTCGCGTGAACCTTAGAAGGCCAATGTGGCACTGTGCTCCTAGGTTCGATGCCTTCAAGGCGGAAGGCGTCCCCGAGCCGGCTAAGCCCCGGTAAGTTGCCTTATCGGACCTTTCCGGCAATCCTTCACTTTTCCGGTGAACGCGCTTATCAGGCCTGTGGACTATTTCCTGTTCCGCCGTTACTCAGCCGTGCCTGGGTTCTAGTCTCTGATGCAACCCCCATCCGAATCCCGATGCTGTCCTGCCGGACACGATGCAGCCTGATCCCTCCGGCCCTGATCTTGTCGCGCGTGATCCGCGTCGCGGTCTCGATCCCTGTCATGGCTCGACTCCCCTTGGGGCCCGGGAGGTCCTTGGGGTCCCGCTGGTCCGGCTGCTGGGGTCGCGGAGCATCCGGCCATGAGCAGCCCTAGCAAAAACGCACTCGAAACTAGCGATGACTTCATTAACTTCATCTTGGTTCTCCTCTGCGATGCCGTTCGACGCAAAAACGCCGCCGCAACATCCGGTTTGTCTTCAGCCAGGATCGTACGCGCAGTGCGTGGGCAGGCGCTGTCCCGATTCGCACAGTGGCCAAAAAACGTCGAGGGTGGNNCGCTGCGGCCACAATGAAGATGCATCGAGAAGATACGAGTGAACAACGGAGGATAATTTATGAACGGATTTAAGTATCTTGCAATAGCGGCTGTTGCTGCAATCTGCCTCACAGTGGCCGCTCCCAAAATAGAGGCCCAGGTCAACGTCGGCATCAGCGTCGGAGCCGCCCCTGACTGCCCGTACGGCTATTATGACTACGCTCCTTATGCTTGTTCTCCCTACGGTTACTACGGTCCGGAATGGTTTTCGGGCGGCGCGTTCATTGGCGCTGGCTCGTGGTTCCATGGTCCTGACAACTTCCAAGGCCACGTAAACAACCGTTTCGATGCCCAGCGCGGCTACAGAGGCGCAAGGCCGAACGTCGGCGATAAACCTGAGCCGTCAAAGCGTCTCGATAAGGTTTCGCATTTCAAGGGAAACGAAATGCGCGATGGCCGCGGTCACGTCAGCACTGGAAAACGCTAAGAACAATTGACGCCAACAGTCGATTAAGCGCCGAAGCTTCGTTTCCGGGTGGGTTGTCACCCGCCCGGAAACTATCCTCGCACCCGACTTCCAAGCGGTCACTCGAACGCATAGACCGGATTGCCGGACAACTGGTTGATCAGCCTCTCGCGAAGTCACTCACCGCCAAGACGCACCGCCGTTTGACTCCCAGCCCGCTTGCCGTTATCCTTAACCCACATGACCGCAGCCATGTTCGCCTCATTCTATTAGCGTTTCCTTCTCTCCGCCCTGTCCCGGGGCGCTGGCACGCTGTTCACGTCTGTCTGCCTTTCACGAATCACCAATCACGAGTTACGCATCACATCGTAACGAGTCACGACCATGGCAAATCTAACGCTCTTTGAAAAACTCGAGCAGATCGAAACGCGCTACGACGAAATGACCCGCGAGCTTTCCTCGCCCGAGGTTCATGACGACTCGGCGCGCTACCAGAAGATCGCCAAAAGCCACTCCGAACTGGGCGAGATCGTCGCCAAATATCGCGAGTGGAAAGAAATCGAAAAGGCCCTTGAGGGCGCAAAGCAGCTTTTCGCCGAGGCCGAAGATTCCGAAATGAAGCAGATGGCTCACGACGAGCAGCTCGCGCTCGAAGCTCGCCGCGAAACAGTCGAGCGCGAAATAAAAGTTCAGTTGATTCCCAAGGACCCGAACGACGAGAAAAACGTGATCCTCGAAATCCGCGCCGGCACGGGTGGCGACGAGGCCTCGCTGTTCGCCGCCGAGCTTTTCCGTATGTATTCGCGCTATGCGGAATCGCAGAAGTGGAAAGTCGAGATACTGGAAAGCTCGGCCTCGCCGGTCGGGGGCATGAAGGAAATCGTCGCGGCCATTCAAGGGAACAAAGTCTATTCCAAGCTGAAATACGAAAGCGGCGTGCACCGGGTTCAGCGCGTTCCCTCAACCGAGCAGCAGGGCCGCATCCATACCTCCGCCGCCACGGTCGCCGTACTCCCCGAAGCGGACGACATTGACATCAAGATCGAGGCGAAGGACCTGCGCATTGACACTTTCTGTTCCTCCGGCCCGGGTGGCCAGTCCGTGAACACCACGTACTCCGCCGTGCGTATCACGCACATTCCGAGCGGCCTTGTCGTATCGCAGCAGGACGAAAAATCGCAAATCAAGAATCGCGCCAAGGCCATGCGCGTTCTCCGCGCCCGGCTTTACGAAATGGAGCAGGAGAAGCAGCACCAGCTCCTCGCTGCCGAACGCCGCGGCCAGATCAAGACGGGCGATCGCTCCGAAAAGATCCGCACGTACAATTTCCCGCAGAATCGCGTCACCGACCATCGCGTCAATTTCACTCTGCATCAGCTCACCGAAGCGATGGACGGCAAGCTCGGCCCGCTCGTGGACGCTCTCGTCACCCATTTCGAATCCGAGCGCCTCAAGCAGGAGCTCGTAGAAGCGTGAGAACTAGCGGCGAGAGCCGACCAGCCCTTCCCATGCCGCGCGATGTGCGCACCGCATTGAAAGAAGCAATGGCCCGATTGCGCGCCGCGAACGTTCCCTCGCATACGCTCGCCGCGGAACTGCTGCTGATGTACGCGCTCGATCGTGACCGTACCTGGCTCTTCACGAATCCGGAATTCCCGCTTGATCCGGGTGCAGTCGTGGCATATTTCGCCCTGGTCGCGCGACGCGCCGCTGGCGAGCCCACGCAATATCTCACCGGCAAGCAGGAATTCTGGGGCCTCGAATTCGAAGTCACTCCCGCGGTCCTCATTCCGCGCCCTGAAACCGAGCACCTCATCGAAGTCGCGCTCGAACGATTGGGCCCGCGCGGACTGAAAATCGACATGGCCACGGGCGCGCCCAGCCCTCGGCTGCGCATCGCGGATGTCGGCACGGGCTCCGGCTGCCTCGCCGTCGCCCTCGCGCGCGAATTGCCCCACGCCGAAATCATCGCCACCGATATTTCCGCAGCCGCCCTCGACGTCGCCCGGCGCAACGCCGCCCGCCACGCCGTCGCGGATCGCGTCCATTTCCTCGAAACGAACTTGCTGGAGGCTCTTCTGGTCTCGCCCCTCGGCCCTCACCCCTCGCCCCTCGACGTAATCGTCAGCAATCCTCCGTATGTCGCACGCAACGAAGCCGCCACTCTCGCCCGCGAGGTCCGCGACCATGAGCCTCACGCGGCCCTTTTCGGCGGCCCCACCGGCGTCGAAATCTACTCGCGACTCATCGAGCAGGCGGGCGCGCTGCTTCGCGTCGGCGGAATTCTCGTCCTCGAACTCGGCTACAACTCGGCGGACGAAGTCCGCAAAATATTCCGCGTACAACCTCGCTGGGCCAACGTGAGCGTCACCAACGATCTCGCTGGCATCCCGCGCGTTCTCGCCGCCGCAAGAATCTAGTCCTCGGAAGCTCCGAAGTAGTCCACAGGTTTAAATTTCGATATTTGCCGGGCTCTGGCGCTATATTGAGGGCCATGCCGAAGCTGGCACACTTTCGAGCGAAACACGATTCGCCTCAGGCCGCCGCGGTCGATTCGACCGCCGCGATCCTTCACATTGATATGGACGCCTTCTTCGTGTCGGTTGAACTCCTCGCGCGCCCCGAGCTGAAGGGGCTTCCCGTCGTCGTCGGAGGCAAGCGCGACCAGCGCGGCGTCGTCACCTCGGCGAGTTACGAAGCGCGCCGTTTCGGCGTTCATTCCGCGATGGCGCTGCGAACGGCCGCGAAGCTCTGCCCGCGGGCTGTTTTCCTCGACGGCCATCACGATCTCTACGGCCAGTGGAGCGACCGCGTCGCTGCAATCCTTTCGAAATATTCTCCCATCGTGGAAATGGCCTCGATTGACGAGGCTTATCTCGATCTCGCCGGCACCGAACGGCTGCTCGGGCCGCCGCTTTCCGCCGCGAATAAGCTCCTGCGGGAAATTACCGCGACAACCAGCCTACCGTGCTCGGGCGGGCTCGGCGCCACTCGACTGGTCGCAAAAGTGGCCAGCGAACAGGCGAAGCCGAGGGGCTTGGTCTGGGTCCCGTCCGGCAGCGAAGCGGCCTTTCTCGCGCCGCTATCGGTGCGCCGAATTCCCGGAATCGGCAAGGTAACCGAAGCGGCGCTGAAAACTCTTGGCATCGAATCAATCGCCCAACTGCAGGCCTTGCCGCTCGAGCGATTGGAGGAATCTTTCGGCCGGTGGGGCACAGCGCTCTATCGCAAATCGCGCGGCATAGATTCCTACGAATTCTTCGTGGATGCGGAAGCGAAATCCCTTTCGCACAATCAGACTTTTGGCGAGGACACCAGAGACGCTGAGAAGCTGCACTCCACGCTCAGTTATCTTTGCCAAAAAGCATCCAAGCGCTTGCGCGACGCGGGCCTTCACGCCCGCACCGTCACGTTGACCATCCGCTTCGCCGATTTCACCACCATCACGCGAAGCCAGACGCTGGCCGATCCGTCCGACCTCGACGCCGTATTCTTGAAAACAATTCGCGATCTCTTCGCGCGTTGCTGGAACGGCTCCGCGTTGCTGCGCCTCGTCGGTGTAGCGCTCACTTCGTTTTCCGCGGGATCGGGGCAGCTCGATCTCCTCGATCCCGACCGCAGGGAAAAGCTCGAGCGCCTCGCGCGCACCACGGATCGCCTGCGCGATAGATTCGGTTTCTCAAAAGTCCAGCTCGGCGGCTCGCTCGCAAATCGCCCTGAGCGGGACTGAAAGGTTAGCCGCGGCGGCGTTGCGCCGTATAATTCCTGTCACCATGTCTGCCGCGCCCACTCCCGCATCTGCCACTGCGTCTCGACGCCGCCACCGTATGCGCGATTTCTGGGCGCGCGTCACCGAAGGCCGCGGCCTCGACCAGCTCGGCAGCCAATTCGTTTCTGACGCCAAGGCCAGCTACGCCCTCTACTCTAAGGACGTTGATTGGGACGAAGTCGGTCGCGGCGCCCGCGGACCAAGAAGGATCTGGCGATCGGCATGGGCTTTGTTTCAGGCAATGTTGATGAAGCTCACGCCGGCGCGGCGTGTGCTCCTGCTTCTCGCCATCGCCCTGCTTCTCATTCAGCCCAGCGTTCGCGGAGGTAACGGACACGAATTCAACGTGGACCTCGGCGGATTCGGCGTGGCCATTCTATTTCTGCTGTTGGCGGTCGAACTTGCCGACCGCGTCACCATGAAGCGCGATCTGGAAATCGCGCGTGAAATTCAGCAATGGCTGGTCCCTGACCGTGCGCCGGACGTGCCCGGCGTGGATATCGCCTTTGCAACTCGTCCGCAGAATACGGTTGCGGGCGACTATTACGACGCGTTTCTGCGTCCGGTCGTGCCGCAGAACTCGGTAACGCCTCCTCTACTCGTGACCGTCGCTGACGTCGCAGGAAAAAGCGTTCCCGCAGCCCTGCTCATGGCTACTTTCCAGGCCAGCCTGCGCGCGCTCGCGGCTACGCCGGTCACACTCGACGATATTGTGGAGGGCCTCGATCGTTATTGCCGCGCCCACAGCCTCGACGGGCGGCGCTTCACCACCGCCTTCCTCGCGCAAATCGATCCGAAAACGCGCGAGATGGTTTACGTAAACGCAGGGCACAACGATCCCATTTTGCGGCGCGCCTCGGGGCAGATCGAGCGTCTCCCCACCGGCGGCCCGCCGTTCGGACTTCCTCTGTTTACCGACGAGCCCGTACCCTACCCGTCGGGACGCGTCCAGCTACATCCGGGCGATCTGCTTTTTATCTTCACGGACGGCGTGGTCGAAGCTGTCAACGATGCGGGAGAAGAATACGGCGAAGCCCGGCTGCTTCCATGCGTCCAGAATGTGGCGCCGGAAACCTCGGACGAAACGCTGAAGCGCGTGATGGCGGATGTAAACGCTTTTGTCGGCTATGCGCGCCAGCATGACGACATCACTTGTCTCGTCCTTCGCGTCAGCGCGTAGCATCATCGGGAGTTTTCAATCATAATTGTGCCCATGAACGCTCGCGCATTTGCGGAACGCATCTGCCGCACCTTGCGCGCGGCGGGCCATCAGGCCTACCTCGTCGGCGGCTGCGTGCGCGATATTTTGCTCGAACGCGAACCCGCCGACTACGATGTCGCCACCGACGCCACGCCGGATCGTGTCCAGCAGCTTTTCCCGCGCAGCCTCGCGGTCGGCGCGAAGTTCGGAGTCATCGTTGTCGCCGAAGATGCCGAACCGGGCGAGTCTATTCAGCGAGAGGTCGCGCAGGTTGAGGTCGCCACGTTTCGTTCCGATGTCGGCTATTCCGACGGTCGCCACCCCGATCGGGTGGTGTACACCGACTCGCCTCAAGAGGACGCCAAGCGTCGCGATTTCACGATTAACGCGCTGTTCCTCAATCCTGAATCGCAAGAGATCCTCGATTTCGTTGGCGGCCGCGACGACCTCCGCGCTGGAATCATTCGCGCCATTGGACGTCCGGCAGACCGGTTTCGCGAGGACAAGCTCCGCACGGTCCGTGCTGTGCGTTTCGCCGCGCGGTTTCGTTATGCGATCGAAGCAGCCACTTTTACCGCCATTCTGAAATCGGCTCCTGATATCAACGAGGTTTCCGCCGAGCGTTTGCGCGATGAGCTCACCAAAATCCTCACCGAAGGCGCGGCCCGCCGCGGTTTTGAACTCCTCGACGAGACGCGTCTCCTTCCGGAGCTTCTTCCTGAAATCGCACGCATGAAGGGCGTCGAACAGCCGCCGCAATTCCATCCGGAGGGCGACGTCTGGACGCACACGCTTATCATGCTTGATGGTTTGCGCGCCGGCTGCTCGCCCACGCTGGCCTGGGGTGTCCTGCTCCACGACGTTGGCAAACCCCCGACTTTCACGCCGCCGCAAGGTCCCAACGGCCGAATTCGGTTTGACGAGCACGTGGAAGTCGGCACGCGCATGGCCGAAGAGATCTGCCGCCGCTTCCGATTCTCAAACGACGATACCGCGCAGATCGCAGCGCTGGTCGCCAACCATCTGCGTTTCAAGGATGTGCCCCAGATGAAGCCCTCAACGCTGAAGCGCTTTGTTCGCCTCGATCGCTTCGACGAGCATCTCGAACTGCATCGGCTCGACTGCAGTTCCAGCCATGGCCACCTCGACAACTACGACTTCGTCCGCCGCTTTCTGGCGGATACCCCTCCGGAACAGGTCCGCCCAGCCCGCCTCCTGACCGGCGACGATCTGATATCCCTCGGCTTTGCCCCTGGACCGCCCTTCCACGCGATTCTGGAGGCTGTCGAGGAGGCGCAGCTCAACGGCAAGGTCAACACGCACGAAGAGGCCCTGCGGCTGGTACGGGCATCTTTCAAGCCGGTCACGCGCAAAAGGTAAGTTTCGGTATATCATTGCCTTATGGGGATATCGGGGCGTATTTAGAATTGCGCTATAATGCTTAGCGTGGTAGACTAATATCTTCTTATGACCCTAGGCGAAGATCAGATAAATCTTTTTGCCTCTGTGCTGCATCTAACCCTTTCGACAGCCGATTAAGCTGCCAGATGGACTCATTGCATTTGATTCGAGTATCGTGCCCAAGGGGGTTCACGTGGCCAAACAAACTAGGGTCGTTCCAGAAGAGCTCGCGGTTCTTCCCGTGCGAGACACCGTTCTTTTCCCTGGCGCCGTAATGCCGTTGCCGGTGGGCCGGGAAAGCTCTCTCGCGCTTCTTGATTCTCTCGAAGGTCCTGAAAAATTGCTCGGCGTCGTGGCTCAGCTCGACCCGCGCGTCGAAGTGCCGACTGGCACGGATCTTCACAGCGTTGGTACGCTCGCCAAGGTTCATAAAATGGTGCGCATGCCCAACGGAAATGTGGTGGCATTTCTCGAAGGCCTGGGCCGCCTTCGCGTCGTGGAAGTGATCGGGCTGACGCCGTATCTGCGCGCCCGCGTCGAAAGCCAGCCCGACCTCGAAGACCAGCCCGATGCCGAGTTGACGGCGCTCGAGCGCAACGTCCAGGAGCTGTTCCGCGAAGTGGTCGCGCGCTCTCCGCAACTTTCCGACGATCTACAGACTGAAGCGGCAAACATTGATTCTCCGGCGCGGCTGGCCGATTTCGTCGCCTCCACGCTGCCTTCGCTGAACACCATGGTTCGCCAGGAACTGCTCGAGACTTTCAGCGTCCGCAAACGCCTGGAAATTCTGATCAATGAGCTCTCGAAAGAAAAGGAAGTCCTCGAGCTGCGCACCAAGATTCACGATCAGGTGCAGGAACAGGTGAACCAAAGCCAGCGCGAATTCCTGCTGCGGGAACAAATCAAAGCAATCCAGAAGGAATTGGGCGAATCCGAGGACGGTCAAACTGAGGTCGAAGAGCTTCGCAAGAAAGTCGAAGAGTCGGGGATGTCAGTCGAGGGCAAAAAGGAATGCGAACGCGAACTCAAGCGCCTCGCAAAGATGACTCCGGCCTCGGCTGAGTACATGGTTTCGCGGACGTACCTTGAATGGATGACCGCGCTGCCCTGGAACAAGACCTCCGGCACCGGCGAAGAGCAAATTGACATCGCCAAGGCGCAGGAGATTCTCGATGAGGATCACTACGACCTCACCAAGGTGAAACAGCGCATCCTCGATTATTTCGCGGTGAAAAAGCTGCAGCCGGGAATGAAAGGTCCGATCCTTTGCTTCGTCGGGCCTCCTGGCGTCGGCAAGACGTCGCTCGGGAAATCAATCGCACGCGCACTCGGCCGCAAATTCGTCCGGATCTCGCTCGGCGGAATGCACGACGAGGCTGAAATCCGCGGCCACCGGCGCACCTATATCGGCGCTCTGCCCGGCCAGATCATTCAGGGAATCAAGCGCGCCGAGACGATGGACCCTGTCCTGATGTTGGACGAGGTGGACAAGCTCGGCCGCGATTTCCGCGGCGATCCATCGGCTGCGTTAATGGAAGTGCTCGATCCGGAGCAGAACTCCACGTTCCGCGATCATTATCTCGATGTGCCGTTCGATTTGTCGAAGGTTCTCTTCGTGGCCACGGCCAACTGGATGGATCCGATTCCGGAGGCGCTGCGCGACCGCATGGAGGTCCTCGAACTGGCCGGCTACACCGAGGAAGAAAAGATCCACATCGCGAAGCGATTCTTGATCCCGCGCCAGACCAAGGAGCACGGTCTCGTGCTCGGCGAACAGATCGAGTTCACCGACGAGTCGCTGCACGATTTGATCCACCACTACACGCGCGAGGCGGGCGTCCGCAATCTCGAACGCGAAATCGCCACGCTCGTCAGGAAACAGGCGCGGCGGATTGCCGAAGGCAAGACGGACAAGCTTTCCGTCACGCCCGACGTGATTCACGAAGTCCTGGGCATTCCGAAGTTCCGCCTCGAAAAGGAAGTCGAGGAGCGCGTGCAGAAGCCCGGCGTTTCTGTCGGACTCGTCTGGACTCCTGTGGGCGGAGACATTGTTTTCATCGAAGCCAGCAAGATGCGCGGCGGAAAGCAGTTCACGATGACCGGCCATCTGGGCGAAGTCATGCAGGAATCCATGCGTGCGGCGCTCAGTTGGGTCCGCTCGAACTCCGAGCGCTACGGCATAGACGCTGACTTCTTCCGCAAGCTGGACCTGCACGTTCACGTTCCGTCGGGCGCGGTTCCGAAGGATGGGCCGTCGGCGGGCGTCGCGATGGTCACGGCGCTTGTCAGTCTGCTCACCGGACGTCCGGTCAGGCCGCGCGTTGCGATGACGGGGGAAATTTCACTCACCGGAATCGTTCTGCCGGTCGGCGGGATCAAGGAAAAGGTGCTCGGTGCGAAGCGCGCCGGCATCCGCGAAGTGATCCTGCCGTCGGAAAACGAGCCGAACGTGAAGGAAGACCTGCCGCCGGAGATGCTCGAAGGCGTCAAGGTCCACTTCGTCCGCACGGCCGAACAAGCCCTCGAAATCGCGCTGGGCAAGTTCGATAAGCCGGTGCGGCCGGCCACTGCCGGACCGCTCGGCGAAGATCGCCCGATCGCTGGGCCCGTGCACTAAAAGCGCGAAGCAAGAAACTCGAGACAAAAGGCCCGGGCAGCAATGTCCGGGCCTTTTCTATTGAGCGCGCAAAAAACCTTTCCTGTTGCGGCGCGCCGCGCATTCGCGTACCTAGTTGGTAGCCGCGACGGTTGCTTTTCTCGTCGTGCGACCCCGATGCCCTATCGTCCAAGAGAGCTTGTCGTGCGCGCCCGCGAAGCCGCTGCAGTTCTGCTGGCGACGCTCGATCACAACGAAATGGTCGCGCGCTTCCTTGATATGTACGCGGCCGAGCACCGCCGCCCTGGCCGCGCCGACCAGCCTTCGTTTTATCGCGAACAGCTCCAGATGATTCGCCGCGAATCCATTCTGGCCGCGGTGCTTAGAATTGAGGCCGCGCTTCCCGCTCGGCTGAAGGTCAGCGTCACCGTGCGCGGTGGCAGGCGTCCGTCGAAAAAAAAGAAGAAGGGAAGGAAGGTCGCGCGTGCGAAGCCGGCGCAGAGGACTTCCGGCATGGATATGGCGATTCCTTTTCTCGATCTCTTCCGCGAGGAATTTTTCGTAGCTCTGGGACAGTCGCTTGGTTGGACCGATCAGGACGCTCAGGAATTCTGGCACGATCTCGAGCTATACGAAATGCTCGCAGCCCGTGAGCCTTCGCGTTCGGCTGGGCGCGCCGCTGCTTCGGGGCCCTTCGTTGATCGCGTCGCGCTGCTGCTCGATCCTTCGCTGATGGAGCAGGCCCGCCGCGCGGCCGGCAAATTCCAGCTCGAAATCAACGCCGCCGCCGACCGGGTCCTGCGAAAAGTTTTCTCCCGCCGCCGCGTCAACTGACCGCGATTCGCGCGCGGAATTTTAGGGCCGCGCTTCGAGCACGATGTTGAACGGCGTTTCCGCCGCCCGCCGCACGCGCGTGAATCCAGCCGACTTCAGAATCTTCGAAAGCCGCCCCTCGCCCGCCTGCGCGCCCAGGCCCAGCCCCACTTCCTGCGAAAGCGAAGCCGGGGTGCACAACATCGTGGACGCTCCGTAGAAGACGCGCCCGATGGGATTCAGGTTGTCTTCCAATTTGTCGTTCGCGAACGGTTCCACGATCATCCACGCGCCATTGGCGTCGAGCGATCCCAGCACGTGCCGCGCCGCGCCCTCCGGATCGCCCATGTCGTGCAGGCAGTCGAAGAACGCCACCAATTGATATCCCTTGCCCGGGAAATCCTTCGCCTTCGCGATTTCGAACTTCACCCGGTCGGATACGCCCGCCTTCGCGGCCGCTTCCCGCGCCAGTTCGATGGATTGCGGGTGGTAGTCGAAGCCCACGAATGTTGATTTGGGAAACGCGCCGGCCATCAATATAGTGGACGTGCCCAGACCGCAGCCCACGTCGGCGACTCTTGCGCCTGCTTGCAGCTTTGCGGCCGTATCGCCCAGCGCCGGAATCCATTCGTTGATCAGATGCGCGCGGTAATTGGGGCGGAAGAATCGTTCCGTTCCCACGAAGAGCGCGTGGTCGTGCTCGTGCCAACCCACGCCTTTGCCGGTGCGAAACGCCTCCGAAATTTTCGCCTCGTCTTTGAAGCAGGCGCTCACCGCCTGGAAAAAGCCCGGTAGAAAAACGGGACTCTGTTCGTCGGCCAGCGCCATGGCCTGCTCGGGAGGGAGCGTGAACTTAGTCGTGGTTGCATCGTAGGTGACGAATCCGCCGGCTGCCTGCGCCGATAGCCACTCGCGGACGTATCGCTCGGTAGTCTTCGTTTTCGCGGCCAGTTCGGCCGACGTCATCGGTCCGGCGCCGGCCATCGCCTTGTATAGCCCCAGCTTGTCGCCGACGATGATGAGCGCCGCATTCATCGCGGCACCCATTTCTCCTACGGCTTTCATCATGAATTCACGTAGCTTCGCTTCGTTGACTGGCAGAGGTGCGGACGCGGACATGGTTTCCTCCTGTTGGAACGAGAGCTGGGACGAAGCCTGAAGAATAATTAAGAAAGTATTTGGCCGGATTCTACCTGTGCTGATTTGGCAAGTCAATGTGTGCGCACGCCCCGCTGCCCGCCGGTTTTTGCTATTCTCGCGCCAGTGCTCTACCTTTTCTATCTTTTGGTTGTTGTGCAGATCGCGCTGGGGCTCTATTCGCTCTGGGACGGCTACGAATGGTTCCGCATGGTCCGCGGAAGACTGTCCTCGCATGCCGGATTTTACGCCCCGGTCACCGCGCTGATCTGCCCCTGCAAGGGCGTTGAACCCGGGCTCGAGGATAACCTCACAGCGCTCACCCGGCTTGACTACGCGAACTACGAAATCTATTTCTCCCTAGCCACCAGCCTCGATCCCGCGCTCAAGATCGTCGAGCGCGTCAAGGCTGCAAGCCAGCGGCCCGTGCACATTGTGATTGCCGGGCCGCCCGAGAATTGCGGCGAGAAGGTGCATAATCTCCGCCGCGCGGTGGAATCGCTGTCCGAAAATTTCGAAGTTATCGTCTTCACCGATTCCGACGTGCGTCTGCCGAAAGGCTGGCTCACCAAGTTGGTGGCGCCGCTGCAGGACGCGCGCATCGGCGCCACCACGGCCTATCGCTGGATCATTCCCAGCCGCGCCATCGGCTCCGGTGGTTTTTCCAGCGCCATGGCGTCCGCGTGGAACGCCTCCGTTGCCACCATGCTTGGCCGCCCGCGCGAAAATTTCTGCTGGGGCGGCGGCACCGCGATTCGCAAAAGCACGTTCAACGATGTCCGCGTGCTGGAAGCGTGGGAAGGCGCCATCAGCGACGACTTTGCCCTCACGAAGGCGCTCGAGAGCGCGGGCAGGCAGATCATCTTCTGCCCCGAATGCCTGGCGGCGACGCTTCATCCCTGGACCGGATCGAGCCTGCTCGAATTCACCAGCCGGCAAATTCTTATCACGCGCATCTACGCTCCCCGCCGGTGGGCCATGGGCGCGGCGGCGCACGTGAGTTATGTGCTCACGCTCATCTTCGCGGCGTTTGTCATCCTGACGCAGATGGCCGGTGGCGATCCGTGGATGAACCTGGCCCTCATCGCATTTGTCATTCCTTTTCTCGCGGTGATGAAGGGCGTGCTGCGCACGATTGCCGCGGACGAAATGCTGCCGGAATGGAAGGCCCACTTGCGCCAATGGAGCTGGGTATGGACCGCGCTGGCTCCCATCGTCCCCTTTCTTTTCGCCTGGAATTTCATCTCCTCCCTTTTGACCAAGCGCATCCGCTGGCGCAACATGCGCTACGAGCTTGTCTCGCCGAGCGTGACCCGCATATTGCAGCGATAGCGATCCTTGTCTCCGTTGTAATTTTTATTCCTCCTGCGCGTAGACCACTGTAGAATCTCGCCCAAACAGCAGCGGAGGCGTCCAGTGGCCAGCCCAGCCGTTCAGCACCAGGAGTCACCCGAATCTTACAATTCGTTTGCACGGCTCGTCGGCGTCATTTTCAGCCCCAAAGCGACGTTCGAATCAATCGCCCGGCGCCCCAATTGGCTATTGCCGATCCTTCTGCTGACCATCGTCACGCTTGCTGTCGTGGGATTCTTCGGGCACCGCGTGGGTTGGCGCGCCTTCTTCGAGAAGCAGGATGCAAACTCGTCCAGTTTTCAACAGGCAAGCTCCGAACAACAAGAGCGGTCGCTGGAAGGTCAGGTTAAATATGGGCCTCCCTTTGTTTATGTGACTGCGGCCATTAGCTCGGTGATTGGCGCGGTTATCGTAGCCGCCATTTTATTCGGAGTCTTCAGTGGGTTGATGGGTGCGAAATTCAGCTTCAAGACTTCGATGGGAATCGTCACGCACTCCTGGGTGCCGGGGGTGATCGTGGCTCTGTTGGGCATCCTCATAATATTCGTCAAGGATCCTTCCACGATCGATCTGCAGCATCTGGTCGCATCCAACGGAGGCGCTTTTCTTGCAAGCGATTCGTCGAAGTGGCTCGTGTCGCTTCTCGGCTCGATCGACATCTTTTCCTTCTGGTACATGATCCTCATGGCTATCGGTTTCAGCGCTGCGGCGCCCAAGAAGCTTTCGTTCGGCAAAGCATTCGCGACGATTTTTTTCCTCTGGGCGATTTTCGTGGTTTGCAGGGCCGGCATCGTCGGCGCTTTCTCCTGATACACTTCCTCGGATGAGTTTTCGTTTCGAGGTTCTTGCTACCGATCCGACGGGTGCGCGTCTCGGGCGCCTCACCACACCTCATGGCGTGATCGAAACGCCCGCATTCATGCCTGTGGGCACGGCTGCCACGGTAAAGGGCCAGACGCAGCGCGACCTCGAAGAACTCGACGCGCAGATCATCCTCGCAAATACTTATCATCTTTATTTGCGGCCAGGGCACGAACTGATCCGCGGGATGGGCGGCCTCCACAAATTTATGTCCTGGCCGCGCCCGATCCTCACCGATTCGGGCGGCTTTCAAGTGTTCAGCCTGAGCGCTCTGCGCAAAGTCGCGGACGCAGGCGTCACGTTTCGCTCCCACCTCGATGGCTCCGAGCATTTTCTTTCGCCGGAGAAGTCGCTTGAAATTCAGATCGCCCTGGGCGCGGACATCATCATGGTGCTCGATGAATGCATCGAGGCGCCTTCGGAAGAATCGCGCGCGCGCGAGGCCGCCAGACGAACGCTCGATTGGGCGCGCCGCTCTCGCGATTATTTCGCCGGTCATAGCGATGCTGCGCAGCAAATGCTCTTCGGTATCGTCCAGGGCGGTACGCACGCATCGCTGCGCCGCGCCAATGCGGAGGCGTTAGTGGATCTAAATTTTCCCGGCTATGCGATTGGCGGGCTTGCCGTTGGCGAATCTCACGCGGTCACTTGCGAGATGACGCAGGCCGCAGCCTCGTGCCTTCCGGCGGATCGTCCGCGCTACCTCATGGGCGTGGGCAAACCCGAACAGATACTCGACTACGTCGCGCTCGGCGTGGACATGATGGATTGCGTGCTTCCCACCCGCAGCGCGCGACACGGATGCCTGTTCACTTCGCAGGGGCGCCTGCTGATTCGCAACGCGAAGTATGCCAGCGATCCGCGGCCAATTGACGAGAGCTGCGCTTGCGACGTTTGCCGCCGGTATTCCCGCGCATACTTGCGTCACCTCTACGCCGCCGGAGAATTTCTCGCGGTCATCTTGAACACCCACCACAATCTCTACTTTTACCTTGACTTAATGCGCCAAATTCGTAAGGCTATCGAGTTTGGGGACCTGGAAAGTTTCCGCTCGAACCTTCAGGCACGCCTCGGGTAGGCAACCACAAGAGGGCGTTGGGCGCGGCAAAGGCTGGGGCAGCATTTTCAGAATTTGGGTTTCATAACCTGCTGGGCACGGCAGGATTGCCGACCATCGCGGAGAAGGCGAAATGATTGTGACGTTTGGCACGGTCGTCCCGGCAGGCTTGGCGTTTCTCGCGCAGACTCCCTCGCAACCCGGCGGAATCACGCTGTTCCTCCCTCTCATTCTGATCATGGTGATTTTCTATTTCCTCATGATCATGCCCGCGCAGCGCCGCCAGAAAAAAGTCAACGAGATGCTGAAGAATTTAAAGAACGGCGACAAGGTCATCACCAACGGTGGAATTTACGGCACGATCGTGGGGCTCGAAGGTGACGCCATCCAGCTTCGTATCGCCGAGCAGGTGAAGATTAAGGTCTCGCGCAGCGCCATCGCTGGACTCCAGCTCGAAAGCAAGGAGAGCTAGCGGCCCGCATGAGTTCCCAGCTCAAGTGGAAGTTCGTTGTCATTCTGGCGCTCCTGCTCTTTTGTATTTATGGCGTCATGGGCCTGCCTACTTTCCCCACTTCGCTGACTCAGCTGAAACTAAACCTCGCGGATCGCATCAGGCTCGGCCTCGACTTGAAGGGCGGCAGCCACCTTGTTTTGCAGGTGCAGGTCGAAGAAGCCATTGGCCAGCGCTGCGATCAGACCGTGGACCAGATCAGCAAGCAGCTCCACGATAAAAATATCGGCTTCGGCGAAATCCGTCGTGTGGACGACACGCACATCGAACTCCGCGATGTGGACCCGGCCACTTCCGGCAGCTTCCGCGATCTCATCAACAATCAATTCACGGATTGGGCCATGGCTCCGGCAGCCGGACAAACGAACGGCTACGTGCTGACCATGAAGCCGAGCGTGGTTTCCGATCTCCGCAAAGCCGCCATGGATCAGTCGCTCGAAGTCATCACGCGCCGCATTAATGCGCTGGGATTGACCGAGCCCACGATCGCGTTTACCGGCCGTAGCGATGACGAGATTCTTGTCCAGCTTCCCGGTGAAGGCGATCCNNGCCGCGAACGGTGGCGTTCTCCCGGCGGGTTCGATCATCGTCCCGGGCCAATCGGATACAGGAACCTCGGGCCAGCCTCCCCAACAGGTCTTTTACATTCTTGCCCGCGCTCCGATCGTTACTGGACAGGATCTGGTCGGCGCTACGCCACAGCCGAGCACGAATAATCCCGGCCAGTATGAAGTCAATTTTCACCTTTCGACTTCCGCAGCGTCGCGATTTGGCCCATTTACGGAAGCCAACGTCGGTCATCGCATGGCCATCGTTCTCGACAACAAGGTTTACACCGCTCCGGTCATCAACAGCCGCATCGAAGATTCCGGCGTGATCGAAGGAAATTTTAGCCAGGATTCGGCGCAGGACCTCGCGCTTGTTCTTCGCGCGGGCGCGCTTCCGGCTTCGATTAAATATCTTGAGGAGCGCACCGTCGGTCCATCCCTTGGAGCGGACTCGATTCGCCAGGGAGTCCGGGCCTCGATCGGCAGCTTGGTCGTTGTAATGATCTTTCTCGTGTTCTACTACCGGCTCAGTGGTGTCAATGCTGTTGTGGCGCTCATTTTGAACCTCGTGATCCTCGTGGCCTTCATGGCATATGCAGGAGCCGTCCTGACACTTCCGGGCATTGCAGGCGTGATTCTGACCATCGGCATGGGCGTGGATTCGAACGTTCTGGTCTTCGAGCGCATCCGAGAAGAATTGCGCAATGGGAAGCTGCCGGCCCCTGCGGTGGAGACTGGTTTCAACCGAGCGTTTCTGACGATCATTGATACGCACGTGACCACGATCGTATCTGCCGTGTTTCTATTCCTTTTCGGCTCAGGGACCCCGGTTCAGGGCTTTGCCATCACGTTGGTGATTGGGTTGCTTGCTAACGTATTCACATCCATCTACGTGTCGCGAGCAATTTTTGACTATCACTTGTCGCGAATGGATCGCCAAGGTCATCTAAGTATTTAGGTGGGGTACTAGGACGAGGTTTGGGGCGAGGCGGTAGTCGGGCACAAACCCGGTTGCCGCGGTGTCAAAGTAGAGGGGCGGGACTAGGTATGGAATTCTTCCACGGAGTCAATGTTGACTGGATGGGGAAGGCGAAGTACTTCGTCGCCCTTTCCTTGCTCCTCCTGATCGTCGGATGGATCTCCATACTTCACCGGGTTTCGAAGAATCCAGGCGCGATGTACGGCATCGATTTTCGCGGTGGCACTCTCGTGTACGTGCGTTTTGCAGGCAAGGCTCCTGTGGACCAGATTCGCAAAGGTCTGCAAGACGCCGGCTTGTCGAACAGCACGATTCAGGGAATCAGCGACACGCAAAACGTCGGCTCGCAAAATGACGTCGTGATTGGACTCGAGCAAAGTCAGAGCGATGAATCGCTCGACGTCGGCAAACAGAAAATTCTCGACGTGCTCCACAATACTTTCGGCACGAACGCCGCCGGCAAACCCGATTTCAATTCCGTCACCCAGTCCGCTCTGGCGTCGGATCTCACCCAGAAAGATCCTCTCTCTTTGGGAACCAGCGCTGGCGATCGCTACGCGCAGCTTGCGACCCAGCTCACCGACGCGCGCGATAAGGATCACGACGGCATCCTCACCAGCTTCGATGAACTCAAAAGCGTCACGGGCGTCACTCCTGCGGTCATCACTACGCTCGCCAATAATTACTCGCTCGGTACATTCGCGATTCGCGACGCCGAGATCGTGGGACCCAAGGTCGGGGCCCAGCTCCGCCGCCAGGCTTTCTGGGCAACAATCTATGCCCTTTGCGGCATGTTGGTGTATATTGCGTTCCGCTTCGAGTGGGTGTACGGGGCCGCGGCTGTTATCGCCGTCTTCCACGACGTGCTGATCACGCTGGGTTTCTTTTCGCTCTTTCACTACGAGATTTCGTTGACGGTGATTGCGGCGTTGCTCACTCTGGTCGGCTACTCGATGAACGATACGATTGTCATCTTCGATCGCGTGCGAGAGAATCTCCGGCTCATGAGGCGTGAGCCGTTCAAGGACATCGTGAACAAGTCCATCAACCAGACCCTCTCCCGCACGATCTTGACCAGCGGATTGACCTTCCTCACCGTTTTGGTACTGTACCTCATGGGTGGGGAGGTCCTTCGCGCGTTCTCTTTTGCCATGGTGGTAGGAGTTGTGGTAGGAACGTACTCCAGTTTTGGCATCGCAGCGCCCATCGTAGTGCTTTGGAACAAATACCACGATGGGAAGGGATCAACCGTCCGCGCCGGATCCGCAGCCCCTAAGCGCGCGGCGGCGGTTGCAAGGAGCTAGCATATGTTTGACCAACTGGTCGTATCCAGTCCGCATCAGGAAGGCACTCACAAGCCCTGGGCCGTGGCGATGTCGGCCATCGTTCAAACCGTGATCGTGGGCGTGATGATTTTGATTCCGCTCATTTACACGGAAGCGTTGCCCAAGGGCATGCTCAACACGTTCTTGGTCGCTCCTGCTCCACCGCCTCCTCCGCCTCCGCCCGCTGCTCCGGTAAAGGTCGTGAGGCCGCGCATCGTGCAGCCGCAAACCATGGTTGCCCCCATGGTGATCCCCAAGCAAGTCGCAATGATCAAGGACGAGGCGCCGGACGTCGGCGCGGGCGCGTCTGGATTTGGTGTTGCCGGTGGCACCGGTGACGCGCTGGGTGGCGGCATTCTGAATACCGCCCCGCCGCCTCCGCCGAAGGCCGCTCCGACCCGCATCAAAGTCGGAGGACAGGTCCAGGCCGCGAACTTGCTTCATCAGGTTTTGCCGGTTTATCCGGCAATTGCCAAGACGGCTCACGTCTCCGGCACTGTCCGCCTCCACGCGGTCATCGCTAAAGACGGCACGATTCAGGAACTGCAGTATGTTTCAGGACCCGCGTTGCTGATGCGAGCGGCGATGGACGCCGTGCACGAATGGCGCTACCACCCCACGATGCTCAATGGTGAGCCCGTGGAAGTGGATACCACAATTGACGTTGTGTTTTCGCTGGGCGGTGGATAGGTAGGGGCCGGACCCGCTTGCGGGCCCGGATCGCTGGGGAGGGGAATTCCGACCGGCAGAATATTGCTGCCGCGATCGATTTGCAGTGACGGAGGAGGATCGAACTTTATGCTTGCTTATGCACTGTTGGCGATGTTCCAGGAGCCCGAGGTTGGTTGGGATCTGATTACCATGTGGCACAACATGGGCTACCCGGCGAAGACCGTTGTCGGAATTCTCTTCATTATGTCCGCGTGGTCCGTAGGCATCATGATTGACCGTGCGCTCATGTACAGCGCGGCGCGGAAGCAGTCCCGCGTATTCGTGCAGCAGGTCGCCGGCGCTCTCAAGGATAACAAGCTCGACGAAGCCATCTCCATCGCCGAGCGCAACAAGAAGAGCCACATCGCCAAGGTTGTGGCGACCGGCCTCTCCGAGTTTCAGGCGGCTTCCTCGCAAGTCAGCGATGAAGAAGTCATCGAAGCGGCGAAGCGCGGCCTCGAACGCTCGGTGGCCATCGTCCACGCCGAAATGAAGCGCGGCCTTTCCGGTCTCGCCACCATCGGCTCGACCGCTCCTTTCGTCGGCCTCTTCGGCACGGTCATGGGCATCATCAACGCGTTCAAAGGCATCTCGAACCAGAAGGTCACCGGTCTGTCTGCCGTGGCCGGCGGTATCGCGGAAGCCCTTGTAACCACGGCTCTCGGCTTGCTCGTCGCCGTTCCTGCCGTCTGGACTTTCAACTACTTCACCAACCGCGTGGAAGCTTTCGACGTCGAGATGGACAACTCCTCGATGGAGCTGATCAATTACTTCATCACGCGCCGAGGCGGAAAGAAGTAAGCCATGGCATACAAGCCCAAAGCGCCACCGGTGATGGCGGCACCCAACGTCATTCCGATGGCGGATATCATGCTGGTCTTGCTCATCATTTTCATGGTGATCACGCCCATGCTGCAGAAGGGCCTTCCGGTGAACATGGCCAAGGCTGAAAACGCCGAGAAAATGCCCAATGCCGATCGCGACGACGCCATTATCGTCGCCGTGACGCGCGACGGGCACATGTTCCTCGGCAGCAGGGAAATCCAGCTCAACGAGATCACCGGCGAAGTGAAGGACCTGCTTTCCAATCGCCTCGACAAGACCGTCTACGTTCGCTCCGATGCCAGGGCGAAATACGGCGATGTCGTCAAGGCTGTTGACGAAGTGCGCTCTGCCGGCGTTGAGAATCTCGGCCTTTTGACCGAGAAGCCACAAGGCAAGGTCGCTCCGCCACCCCCGCCCGGCGGCTCGGATTAATCAGTTCGGTAGTTAGAGGCAAGGAGTCTTCCTATGGGAATGGCAGTCGGTGGAAGTAAAGACGGTCCAGTTTCAGAGCCCAATATCGTTCCGTTGATTGACGTGCTCCTCGTTTTGATCATCATNNTTCATGGTGATCACTCCCCGGACGCCAACGGGATTGCAGACCCTGGTTCCTCAGCCCCCTCCGCCCAATCAGAAACAGACTGAGCCCGATCAACGCACCATCGTGGTCCAGGTCATGCCCGGCGGAAAATTGAAGATCAACCAGGATGACAGCAACTGGAACGATCTCGGTCCGCGTCTCTTCGACATCTTCAAGGAGCGCGCCGACAAGATCGCTTTCGTGAAGGGTGATGACGACGTCGAATTCGCTCAGGTCGCGCGGGCGATTGACATCATGCGTGGCGCAGGCATTGACCACGTAGGCCTCATCACCGCCAAGATTGAAGCGGGCCAGTAGCCGGCTGGAATTCGCTCGGCTGTAGCCGTCCGACGGACGGATTTGGCGGCACAGCCACTCATTTTAAGGAGAGCCGTAATGCAGCGGAAGCCCCACGTACTCATTCTCGTGGCCGTCGTCACGGCCGCGGTCGCCGCAGGAGCAGGATGCGATAAGCTCCGCGCGCGCGACAAGCTCAACAAGGGTGTGAACGCTTACAAGAACGCCCAGTTCGATGAAGCGATCGAGGATTTCAAGGCGGCTGAGCAATACGATCCCACGCTCACGAACGCCCAGCTCTATCTCGCCACCGCCTACGCTAGCCAGTACATTCCCGGCGCGCCCTCCCCGGAGAACGTCAAGAACGGCGAGCAAGCCATGGCGGAGTTCAAGAATATTCTCGATACCGATCCGTCCAACGTCTCCGCAATTGACGGTATCGGCTCCATTCTTTACAACATGGGCGGCACTCCCTTCGACGCCCAGAAGCTCGCGGATTCGAAGGCTTACCACGAGAAGCACATCGCCCTGAAACCCGATGATCCCGAGCCCTATTACTGGGTCGGCGTCATTGATTGGTCGCTCGCCTATCGCGCGAACAAGGACATGCGCGACAATTACAACCACACCTCGAAGAAGCCGGTGAAGGAAAGCGATCCCATGCCGCCCGCACTCGCCACCGATTTCTCCCAGAAATATGGCCCAACCGTTGACGAGGGCATCACGAATCTTCAGACCGCCATCGAGAAGCGCCCTGATTACGATGACGCCATGGCCTACCTGAACCTGCTCTATCGTCAGAAGGCCGATACGGAGACGTCTGCATCTGCGCGCGACGAGGACCTGAAACAGGCCGACGACCTGGTTGACAAGGTCAAAGCCATCAAGCAGAAGAAAGCGAATATTTCGCCGACTTCCTAGCCGCTCTGGAAATTTCCGGTCGCCAATTCTTTCTCCGGCGGGCTTCTCAAGCCCGCCGGTTTTTTATTTGGGGTGAATCCGGCGCTCATGACGGTCCCCGCGCGCGGTTCCGTTCGTAGGGGCACGACATGTAGTACCCGGCGCGGATGCTTGGCAAATCGATAAGCATCCGCCTCAATCATCCCCGAGATGACAATGCACGCCCTCGATGCCGCGCGCAGCACAAAGGCTCGCGGGGCCGGCGGAGACCGGTTTACAATAAAGCTAGCAATGGAACCGGCCAGTAAACCTGCGATCAGCATCGCCGCCCGCCGCACCGTTGACGTGCGTTTCGGCGAGCTGTTGGACAAAGTTCGCAAGAACCGCCCGGGCGACGATTTCGACCTCCTTCGCCGCGCCTACGATTTCGCGGCCGAGCAGCACAAGTCCCAGACGCGCCTTTCGGGCGAGCCCTACCTCTCGCATCCCGTCGAAGTGGCCCATCTTCTGGCGGATATGAAGCTCGACGTAACTTCGCTGTGTGCGGCGCTGCTCCACGACGTCGTCGAAGACACCAAGCAGCCAATCGAGAAAATCTCCGAGCAGTTCGGCCCCGATGTCGCGCGGCTGGTTGAAGGCGTCACCAAAATCAGCAAGCTCGATCTGCTGGCTCCGGAGGATCGCCAGGCCGAAAACGTCCGCAAGATGCTGCTCGCCATGGTGAACGACGTCCGCGTGGTGATGGTGAAGCTCGCCGACCGCCTGCACAACATGCGCACTCTCGAATATCTGGCGCCCGAGCGCCAGTTGCGCATCGCGCGCGAGACCCTCGACATCTACGCGCCGGTCGCCAACCGCCTCGGCATGGGCTTGATTCGCGGCGAGCTCGAAGACCTGGCCTTCCGCTATCTCGAGACGGACGCATTTCTCGAGCTGCAGAAAAAAGTCGCCAACAAGCAAACCACGTTCGATAAGTTCCTGGCGGAAGTGCAGGAAACGATTCGCGAAAAAATGGTCGAGAGCGGCATTCCAGCGGAAGTGCAGGCGCGCATCAAGCGGCTCTACTCGGTCCACCTGAAAATTCAGAAGCAGCAGCGCAATCTCGATCAGATCTATGACTTGCTAGCCGTGCGCGTGATCACGGACACGGTGAAGAATTGCTACGCCGCGCTCGGCGTGATCCATCAGATATGGCGGCCCGTGCCCGGACGATTCAAGGACTACATCGCCATGCCGCGCCCGAACCTCTACCAATCGCTGCACACGGCTGTGATTCACTCCGGCCAGCCATTCGAAGTGCAGATTCGCACGCAGGAAATGCATCGCATCGCCGAGCAAGGCGTTGCCGCGCACTGGAAATACAAGGGCGGCCATGAGGGGGCGTCGGCCGCCGACGATCAGCGCATCGTGTGGATGCGGCACTTGATCGAGTGGGTGCAGGAGATGCAGGAGCCGAGCGAATTTCTCTCCACCCTGCGCGTGGACCTCTATCCCGAGGAGGTGTACACGTTCACGCCGAAGGGACGGGTGGTGGTGCTTCCGCGCGGAGCCACGCCGATTGATTTTGCGTACGCGGTCCATACCGAGGTCGGGCACCAGTGCTCCGGCGCGAAGGTGAATGGCGAGATGGTCCCGCTGCGTCACGCGCTCGCCAATGGCGACGTGGTCGAAATCGTCACGCAGAAGGGACACGCACCCTCGCGCGATTGGCTTTCGTTCATTCACACCTCGCGCGCGCGGAGCAAGATTCGGCAGTGGATTCACCTGCACGAGCGCGAGGAAGCCACCGACGTCGGCCGGCGCCTGCTCGAAAAGGAAGCCCGGCAGGCTGGCGTGAGCCTGAAGAAAATCGACAATGACGATTGGCAGCGCGTCGCCGCCGAATACGGCTGCTCGCGCGTGGATGATCTCTACGCCGATCTCGGCTACGGAAAATGGTCCGCGCGCCAGGTGCTCGCCAAGGTCACCGGAAAACCGCTCGCCGGTGGGGCGGCTGAGGACCAACTGCCGAAAATCGCCTCAACCGTCAAACGCATGCTGGGGATGGACGATGCCGCGATCGTTGTGCGCGGCCATGACGACTTGATGGTCTATCGCTCGAAATGTTGCAACCCGATCCTGGGCGACGACATCATCGGCTACGTCACCCGCGGCCGTGGGATTGCCGTCCACAGCAAGAATTGCCCGAATGTCGAGAATTTGCTCTACGAAGCCGATCGCCGCATCGCCGTCGAATGGGCCACGTCCACGCAAGCGGAGTTTCCGGTGCGCTTGCGAATCATCACCGAGGACCGGCCGGGAATGATCGCCGGAATTTCCAATATCATCAGCGGCACCGGCGCGAACATACGCAGCTTCGAGAGCGGTGGCGACGACAACACGCGCGCGCGCATCGAAGTCGCCCTCGACGTGCGCGATCGCAAGCAGCTCGAGCACATCATCGCGGCAATCAAGCGCATCCCCGGCGTCTTCGACATCGAGCGCGTCTACAACGTCTAGCAGCCACCTCGTTCAGCTGAAATCCAAAACCACGCGCGCCCGGTTTTTTAGGGGCGCAGTCCGCCGCGGCGGACGCCCGGCGCACATTCTTGGCACGCTGTCGCCCATCCGCCTCCGGTGTTTCCGTTGAATGGGCCCGGCAAACCATCCCCGGCCGCCGCCCCGTAATCCTTCCGCGTCACCGCACCCCACCCCGCCACGGCGCGCGTACAATAAACATATGGGTAACATCGTGGCACTGGGCACGTCACACGCGCGGCATCGCTCAGCATTTCTAATGCTCGCCATCATGCTGTTTGTGGCCGGTTGCCATTCCATCCCTCCGCTCGATACCAAGCCGCTCGATACTGCCGGGATGAATTACGACGCCATTCACCAATTGACGGCCCTTAATATCACAGCGCCTGAAGTCGCTCAGCTCGTCACCGCGCGGCAAGCCGGATTTTCCGACGCAAGCTGCATTGCAGCAGTCCAAATTTATCGCGGCCGCAGCCAGGCGTTCGATGGGGGCGATGAAATCGCCAGCCTGATTCGCGCGCAAGTCGGCGAAGACACGATCCTCGAACTTGCCAGGATGAACCAACTGGGAGTGGGAGCGGGAGAGCTTGAGGCCATGCGGCTCGCCGGCCTTTCGGACGCCATTCTCCTCGAAGTGGCGCGCCAACGCGCGGCGGGCAGGCCCGTTCTCGCCGGCGCTTCTCTCGCCAACCTGAAAAACGCGGGCGTGCGCGAATTGACCCTGCTCGAACTCGTGCGCCGCGGCGTTCCCGATTCGCAGGCCGCCGCCATCATCGCGTTTCGCCGCCACGGCGCCACCGACGCCCAGATTATCAGCCACTTCGCGGCCCTTTAGCAGGCCGCCGATTTTCCGTCTTTCCCCGCTCACCCTGCCTCTGTAGAATCCTCGTATCTTGAACCGCAACGTTTCGCGCTCGCTCGCCGCCGCTCTCGCCGCCTCGCTCGCGCTGTTTGCGTCCGCGTGCGCCGTGCCGCTCGCGCCCGGATATGGAATCGTCAAGGAATCGCGCGACGTGCAGTTTGTTCCCGGCCAACCTCCGGAGTTGCGGATTCGCGCGCATTACACGCTGCAAAACTCCGGCACCGAGGATTTGGCTTTCGTGGACGCAATTTTCCCCGAAGAGCGCGCTTTCGGCCGCACGAACCTTCGCGTGGAAGTGGATGGCCGCGCGGCGACACCCACAAATCTCCCGGCGGGGTATCAGGAGGCGGAGCCCGACGCGCTTCGCGTCCCCTTGGACCCGGCCTGGGGACGCCGCCAGACGCGCCGGCTTTCGATCGAATACACGCTCCGTTCGCCCGAAAATTCAGGGGCGCGAATCACGATTGGCGAAAATGGCTTTCATCTCGGCACCCGCGGATGGTTTCCGGAGCTTCAGCCGCCCAAGCGCGTCCTCGCTCCGTATCCCAATCCGCCGAGGTTCGTGGACTTCAGCGTCCGCGTGCCAGCCGATTTTGTCATCCTCGCGCGGGGCATTCCTAAGGGCAAGAAAAAGGATGGCAACGAGATCGAGTATCGGTTCCAGCTGGACGCGGCGACCATCGCGGCGTACATCGTCGCGGGAAAATATGCCGCGTGGCCCGCGCAAGACAAATCGGCCTCCGCGGTTTTTTGGACGATCCGGCCCCTGAAGGACGATCCGTCTTCGGGGGCCGAACAAATTGCGGCGGCGTGGAATGCGCTTGAGAAAGATTTCGGCCCGCTCGACAAAAATATCAGCGTCCCGCACATCGTCGAATCCCCCGAACTGCGCGGGCATCTTAGTGGCGAAACGGCTCCGGCTGCTGCGGCGTTTCCGGGAGGCGCGATCGTGAATCCCGCGGCCCTGGCGCTGGGAACGGGCAGCGATCAATTTCTCGAAATCGTGACTCACGCGCTCGCGCATGAATGGTTTGGCGATACGATGTACGTCAGTCCCGCAGCGGCGGTGGGCATGGGCGAAGGCTTGCCGGAATATGCGACGATCGTGCTCGACGAGGCCCGCAACGGCGCGGACGCCCGCCGCAAGCGCGTGGCCGAATATTTGCGCAGATACGACGAGGCCACCAAGGACGCGACTGAAGCTCCGCTCGGCGCCACCATGATCGACGATTCGCTTGGCTCCCGGCGCATTGCGCTTGCCAAGGCGCCGCTTTTCTTCGTCGCGCTGGAGGATGCCTGCGGCGAAGGTCCGATGCGCAGCGGGCTGGCGCACCTCCTCGCCGTGCAGCGCGGGCGAGAGGCTGGCTACGCCGACCTGCGCGCCTCGCTCGAGGAATCCAGCAACAGGGATCTTGCGGCGATGTTCAGGCTGTGGCTCAACGAGAAGGGAATCCCGGAGGATTTCCGGCAGCGCTATCAGGGCACTACCGTGGGCGAAGTGGCCCAGAAATGAGGAACGCTGCTCCGGCTCTCATTTCCATCTGCATTTGCCGTTTTCAGTTTTCCAATTTCTAATTTCTGCATTTCTGGAGGCGTTGTGAAGGAAATCATTTCCACGGAGAAGGGTCCCAAAGCGATCGGGCCGTACTCGCAGGCCACAAAAGCCAACGGGTTCATTTTTACCGCCGGGCAAGTCGCATTCGATCCGGCGACTGGCGAGCTTGTCGAAGGCGATGCCGCGCGCCAGACTGCCCGCGTGATGGAAAATCTCAAGGCAATCGTGGAGGCAGCGGGATCATCGCTTGACCGGGCGGTGAAAGCCACGGTTTATCTGAAGAACATGAACGATTTTGCCGCGATGAACGAGGTGTACGCGACCTATTTTCCGGCGAACCCGCCGGCGCGATCCACGGTCGAAGCCGCGCGCCTGCCGCGCGACGTTCGCGTGGAGATTGATTTGATTGTGGCCGTTTGATGTTGCAGCCTGACTCGCGAATGCAGCGTTCTTCGCGAGACATCCGCATGTCGAATCCGGCGCATCCATTCGCTGGATTCGCGCGCGCGTACATATTCCTGTAACATTTGCGCCTGAAAGTGGATGCCGGCAATCGCTGTAAATCCATTCACAAGAGAGAGCGGCCCATTTCCACATGAGCGACCAATCCTACGATCTGATCGTGATCGGCAGCGGCCCGGCGGGACAGAAGGGCGCAATCTGCGCCGCGAAATTGCGCAAACGCGTGGCGATGATTGACCGCACGCTCATGATGGGCGGCGTCTGCGTCCACACGGGAACGATTCCGAGCAAAAGCGTCCGCGAGGCCATCTTTCAACTCACCGGAATCGCCGTGAGAACTTTTTACGGCAGCAATTATCGCGGCAAGGGAGAAGTTTCGGTTCACGACCTCGCCTCTCGCGTCACGAGCATCGTCTCCCGCGAGACGGATGTGATCCGCGCGCAACTCAAGCGCAATGGCGTCGCGATCTACCAGGGAACGGCGCAATTTGTTGACCCGCATACGATCGAAGTGCAGGGCGAAACCGACAAAGTGACTCTGCGCGCCGAAAATATTCTGATCGCCTGCGGCACGCGCCCCGCTCGCAGCGCCGATATTCCGTTCGATGGAAAACGCATCATTGATACGGACGAATTCACCTGTATCGGCAGCCTGCCGCGCGAAATCATCGTGGTGGGCGCGGGCGTGGTGGGCCTCGAGTATGCCTCGTTCATGGCCGCCGTCGGCGCCGAAGTAACTTTGATCGACCAGCGCCCCATCATTCTCGATTTCGTGGATCGCGAGATCGTGGACGCCCTGGCCTACCACCTTCGCCAGATGGGAACCACTTTCCGCCTGGGTGAAAAGGTCACGAGCGTTGGCATTGACGAGAAGCGCGACCGCGTGTTCGCCGAGCTCGAAAGCGGCAAAAAAGTGCAGGGCGACATGCTTCTCTACGCCGTCGGCCGGCAGGCAAATGGCGACTTGCTCCGCCTCGAAGCGGCGGGGCTGCCGGTGGATCCTCGTGGCAAGATCAAAGTCAACGAAAACTACCAGACCGACGTGCCGCACATTTACGCCGCTGGCGATGTCATCGGATTTCCCGCGCTTGCCAGCACGTCCATGGAGCAGGGCCGCCTGGCGAGCTGCCGCATGTTCGGCGCCCCTTCCGAGCACATGCCCGAATTGTTTCCGTATGGTATCTACACGATCCCCGAAATCTCAACCGTCGGCCAGACGGAAGAAAAACTCACCGCGGCCAGGGTTCCCTACGAAGTAGGCATTTCGAAATTCAACGAGCTCGCGAAAAGCATGATGCTGGGCGATGAAACCGGCATGCTGAAGCTTCTCTTCGATCGCCATACTCGCAAGCTGCTGGGCGTGCACATCCTCGGCCAGCGCGCCACGGAGATCGTCCACATCGGCCAGGCCGTGATGGCCTATGGCGGCACCATCGAGTATTTCCGCGATACCGTCTTCAACTATCCCACCCTCGCCGAAGCCTACAAGGTCGCCGCGCTCGACGGCCTCAATAAGCTCTGATCGCAAAGTGGTATTGACGCTACCGCAACGATGCCCCGCCTTCGAAATGGCGTGGTAGAATTATTCCCGTTGTTCGTCCGGTTATCCCGCGTGGGCCTGTAGCTCAGGTGGCTAGAGCGCGCCCCTGATAAGGGCGAGGTCGGTGGTTCAAGTCCACCCAGGCCCACCAAGATTTGCTGTTCCTCTATCGCACTGGCGGCGGTTGAGTCTGCTGCGGCGTGATGGGCGGAGTCGCCGTGAACTCGTGCACGTGCATGATGGCGATGAGCCACGATCCGTCGTCCTGCTTCGTCATCACCAGGCTGTGAATGCCTTTGCGCGTGGGCCGCGTGCTTCCGTCGGGATTTTTCGCGCCCGTCATCTCCCAATCCACGTCGAGCGCTGCCACATCGGGTTTCAGAAAACGGATGCTCCGCACCGTACCCATCTGATGCGTCGCGCTGTAAGGCCCCGACATAAAAGGTCCAAACGTCGCCTCCATGCCGGCTCGGCCGTGCGTTAGCGCTCCGAAGTTGTTGACGAAATCGCAATCCTCCGTGTACGTCATCGCCACGGCATGGACGTCGTGCGTGTTCCAGGAGTCCATGTAGTTCTGCACGGATTTTTCGATGGCCGCGCGATCTTTATCCTGCGCCGAATCCTGAGGCGCGGCGGCCGCAATCTTTGCCGACGAAATTACCAGCAGCAACACGAACCACAAACCTCGCCGCGTCATTTTCATAACCTTTTCCCCCTGCCCGCCGCTTCTTTTTCAATCAGCCACGGTATCGTAGGTAAGAAACAACGCGGAAGCTTAACTCCCACCCGTCGGATATGCAAACTCGGAGTCCCGCCAGATCTTTATCTTTACTCTGTGATGAGCCTTAAGCTTTCTCCGTGCACTCCGTGCCGTCTTCGTGTCCTCTGTGGTAAGTCTGCCTTTTCTTCTTTCGTTTTCTGCGTTTCTGCGGTGACTACCCATGTTTTGTCTTCGCTCAAACGGTTCCAACTCATCGCCCAATATCGCGTATCCTTTCACCCAGGGAAACGCATCGTATTAAAGGAGGCTGACATGACCAACCACCTGAAATTCCTCGCCGGCTCGCTGCTCCTGACCTTGACCCTGTTCACCGTCCGCTCCGTCGCCGCCGCGCCACAGGCGGCCACTTTGAAAGTGCCGGTCTCGACTGTCGTGACGGTCCTGGGACCCAATTTCACAGCTCCGCCAGCTCTCGGGAAGTCAGATGTAATCGTGCGTACGGGCGACCACCGCGAGGACGTCGTCGCATGGGACCCGGCGCAAGGAGAGAAGTCGGGCCTCGAACTCGCCATCGTCATTGATGACCTTTCGAACATCGGAAACCAGATGGACGATTTGCGCAAATTCATCCAATCGCAGTCGAAGGGGACCAGCGTGGGCCTCTTCTACGCGAACAATGGCGTCACGCAGGCGGTAGCGCCATTCAGCACCGACCATGACGCTGTCGCCAAGAAAGTTCGGATCACCATCGGCCAAGCCGGCGCGTCCACAAGCATCTATCTCTCGCTGATGGACGTCATGTCGAGGTGGCACCCCAGCGGCGCGCGCCGCGAAATCCTCGTCATCGCCGATGGCATTGACCGGTTCCGCGGCGATCCTGATAGCCCGGACGTTGCCTCGACCCTCGAGAAGGCGCAAAAGGCCGGGATCATGATCCACACGCTGTATGCCCGGGGCGGCGGCCGCGAGGGCCGAAATCTTTTTCGCGTGAACTACGGCCAGAGCAACCTCGCGCAGATGGCCGACGGAACGGGCGGCGAGTCTTTCTTCCAGGGCCTGGATACTCCCATTTCCTTCACGCCATATCTTGAGCAACTGGATATGGTGCTGCACAACCAGTATTTGCTGACTTTCACGACCGCCCGCACCACGAAAAAGAACGGGCAGCTTCGCGCCTTCCACGTCAGCACCGAGCAGCACAACGTGGAAATCTCCGCCGCCAGATATGTCCTGGTGCCCGGCCGCTAGCGGTCGGCATCGCAAGATGTATCGAGGTGTCGTAGGGGCGCAGTCCGCCGCGGCGGGCGCCCGGCAAACATCGTTGGCGTGATTCCGCCATTCCGCTAGCGTTCGGTGCGTCTCGACCCATGCGGAGTGCGGCGGCTTGGCGCCGCTGTTTGCCGCACGGGCTTGCCCGGGCGTGCTGCACAAGTGATAGCAGAGGCATGCGAAGCCAGCTCCACACTCCGCATCGCGCCAATGCCCGGCGCAGCGACGCTCATCCATTGGTCTGGACACGATTTCGCAGGCGTGTTACACATACGTCGCAAAACCGCTGAATAATTTGGGGGGATGTATGCCAGATCGCTCTTCGTCGTCGTTCGCATTCAAAATCGCCGCCATCGCGTGCGCGTTAATTTTGGGAATTACGCTCGCCGGACTTCGACAACCCTCAGTCGCCGCGCCGCAGTTCGGGCCCAGCAAAGGCGCTGTCGTCGGCATTGAATTCGACGGCCGCATGGTCTCCGACCTCGACAAGTCCGTCGCTTTCTACAAAGCGATCGGCTTCAGCGAAGTCCCGAACGTGGACAAGTCCTGGCGCAAAGACGAGGTGATGAACCGCATCCACGGCACCAAGGGCGTGGAATCCCGCATGGCGAAGTTCACGCTGAACAGCAACATCTCCGGCAAGCCGTTCACCCTCTACTTGCGCGAATTCCGGGGAGTCAAACGCCGCAACGTGATGGGAGGCAAGACCGCATGGGAGCCGGGAGCGTCCCACATTGACCTGACGATTCCCGATGCGGAGAAAATGTGGGCCGATTTGAAAGCCGCGAACATGCTCTGGCCGCGTACCTGGGACAACAAATTGATCGCGCTTCCCGGCGCGACGAAAGGCACGCTTGCTTACATCACCGATCCTGACGGCATGGATGTCGAAATCGTCCAGCAGCGTCCCGCCGTGCCTGCCGCGGGCGATCGTCCCGCGGTCCCGGCTGATCTTCCCGGCTTCAATCATATCGGTCTCGTCGTTCTCGATCCCGACAAGATTCGCGCGTTTTATGGCGTGCTGCTGGGAGAGCAGTTTCCCACCACACCGTCGCAATGGATGGGTGGCGACTTCATGGATTCGGCCGTCGGCGGGCACGGCAACGTTATTCGCATCGTCAACGGAACGTTCGCCGAAGCCGCCGACACGAAGTCGCGCATGCGCTTTGAGATCGTCGAGTATGAAAACCGCAAGAAGCCGGTGACGCCCTACAGCATCACCGATATCGGAGTGAACTACATCGGACTCGAGTGCACCGACATCGATTCTCTCGTGGCCCGTTTGAAGGGCGCCGGCATCACCATCGTGTCCGACGGAATCGTTGAGATGAGCACTCACTACCGCGTGGCCCTCGTCCGCGATCCCGACGTGGGCATGTTCGTCGAACTCTACGAACCGCCCAAGACCCCGGCATCCAATTAATCCGATTTGATCAGATCGGCGCGACGCGGCTAGCTCTTCTCGGCAGGTTCGCGGAAATGCAGCGATTTGTCATCGAGGATTTTCTGCAAATTCGGTCCTTCGAGCGCTCCCGACTTCAAATCAACGTTCCATTTCTCTTTGAATAACAGCGCGCCGTGCAAATCGTGGTATTCCACGCGCATCTCCGGTCCATCGAGCACCATGTTGGCATGGCCGTTGTAACCTGCGTTGATATCTTCGCCGTTCTCGTAGCGGCGGTTGTCCCACGCCAGCCACCGGCACTCGTTGATGTCCGGCAGGGCGCCTCGCTCAACCGGCATTCCTCCGTGCCCGATGCAACGGCCGTACGTGGGAATCCCGCCTTCTACGGCGAATTTGTCATATATAGCGAGCTTGTGCTCGTGTCCCCAGAACCAGATCACCGGACGGTGAATGATCCGCGCCAGCTGCTGCGAGGGAATCTGATACCACTCGCCGAATGACGAATGGCTGCCGTGATGCGACAGCAGAATAAGCCCGCGATTATCGCCATCCGGATTCACCGTGTCCCTCAGCCACTTCAGCAGAAGCTCCGGCAGCGTGCATTTCGGTTTGAATCTACGCGACGTTCGGATGAATTTGCTTTTTTGGATGAAGGGCACGCGTCCCCAATCAAATTGCGTGGAGTTGTAACCCGTATCAATCGCGATGATGCGCCAGTGCTTGTTCTGCAGGCAGAAAAAACTGGCCCATTGCCCGCTGCCCCATTCGCCGTCCCCATCCTTCAGCCCCATTTTCGGGAGCACGTAGCGGAAGTACCCATTTCCGTGCGCGTACATTTCGTGATTTCCGGTGAGCGCGAAGCTGCCCTTCGTGCCCATCGGCCACTTGACGGGCGTGTAACCNNGCCTCATCCGTTCCCGTGCCCCAGTCTCCAACCAGGCTGATCGTGGTGTGGTCGGAAATCTGGTGGATGCCGTTGCCTTTGCCGGCCGTGGAGTAATCCCTGAAGTTGTGCTTCCTGCGAAACCAGTATTTTGCGACGTGGGAAATCCAGGTCAACATATGGCCGGGCAGGAAAGCCTTCAGCGGGCTGTAAGTCGTCTGCGAATAATTCGAGCCCGCCGCGTGGAAATGCTCCGCGAGCGCGGAATGAAAAGTCCCGGCAAAGTTTCCCAGGTCCTTGCGCGGGCCTTTGGGATGGATGGGATCGTCGGATGCCACGCGCTTACCTTAGCAGAGTTCTCGCGCACAAATAAAAAAGCCCGATCCGATTCACATCGGACCGGGCTTGCGTTTGTCTGCTACAAACTCTTTGACGTCGAGTGAGACAAGTCAGAACCCGTCGGGCTGAGAGAACCGAACGTCCCGGGTCGTGAGATCCGGGATGGAGAGCCGTGCCTGCTACCGACGCAGGCCGTACTCCCTTTTCTTTTAGAAAGGAGGTGATCCAGCCGCAGGTTCTCCTACGGCTACCTTGTTACGACTTCACCCCAATCATGAGTCATACCTTGAGCGCCTGCCTCCTTGCGGTTGGCTCGGCGATTTCTAGTACAGCCCACTTTCGTGATGTGACGGGCGGTGTGTACAAGGCCCGGGAACGTATTCACGGCGCCGTTCTGATGCGCCATTACTAGCGATTCC
>PMUS01000114.1:0-789 GCA_003166795.1 Acidobacteriota bacterium
AAGCATTTTGCAGCCATCGCGCAAATACCAATCCGGAGGATTGATCCCTGCGGCGTGCACACGCACAAGCACCTCACCGGCCTTCAACTCAGGCCGTGGCGCATCCTCGTACTGAAGAACCTCCGGTCCACCGTATTTATGCAATTGAACTGCTTTCATCATTGACATAGCTTCTCCTTCTTCCTTAAGAGCTCTCGTTCGAGGCATCGTCCCTGGAAGGTCGAGCGCGGTTGTTGTTCGGCGGTGGCCTCACTCGAGGTGAGACGAGGTGCCACGGCGTTTGCACCATTGCGGCACGATTAAAGGCGTACCCTGAGGAGAATCGGAAGAATTCGCCACCCGCCCGTTTCTGTCTCAACGCATCCGGCGGCAGATTAGCCCTCCACCGTTCCCGCGCCGCTAGCGAAGCGTGGGCAGCCAATCGGCGATTTCTCGCCCGATGATGTCAGCGTGATCTTCCTGAACGAAGTGGCGCCCCGGTCCAAGCGGCACGGAGCGGCAAGCTTTCAATCGTGCCTTAAGCCACTCGGCCCGCCTGGTTGAGATTATCGAGCCAGGTTCTGCCCAGAAGAAGAGCTTAGGTATCTCCGTGTCTAGCAGCCACGCGTGATAGGCCTCGGCCATGGCCCAGACATCGACCGGAGCGCCGGCGATCGGAAGCTCGTTGGGGAAGCGATAGACCGGTTCGCGGGAGGCCGGATCGAGAAATGGTTCTCGATACGCAGTCATCTCCTCATCCGTGAGCTTGCGCATAACCCCGCCTGGGAGCACCTGTTCGATAAAACGATT
>PMUS01000114.1:881-1661 GCA_003166795.1 Acidobacteriota bacterium
CCCCAGTCGTGTAAAACGAGCACAACGTCTCCCAGGTTGAGCTTTTCGACAAAAGCCTCGAAGTAGCGGGCATGATCCTCCACCCGGTATGCGATCTCGGGCTTGTCAGAGTGCCCCATGCCGATGAGATCGGCGGCGATACAGCGCGCATGCGGGGCCACATACGGGATGACGTTCCGCCAGAGGTATGAGGATGTCGGATTCCCATGCTGGAAGAGCACCACGGGGCCCTCCCCAACCTCGACATAACTCATCTGTGAGCCAAGCACTTCGATACGCCGTGTTACCTGATTCTTGATCATTTACGAACTCCTATATTTGAACTGAGCCACAGGAGGTGAACGAGCTGGCGAGGCCGCACTTTGTCAAATCCGGCGATTGCACAGGCAGATGCCTTCCCCAGATCGAAGCAACGTTGCAGCGACCGGCGAAAAGGTCGTCGAAGATCCGGGAGTTTATCGCATTACTCACCTGGCCTTAAACACCCGAACTCTCTACCCCCAGCCGGGGAAAGGTCACTAGCAGCAACTTCGCGGTTCGCGAAACACCGTCTGGAGATTGCGCGGTGCCGCCGTCAGTTGTGAAGTAGGCCACGCGCCCGTAGTCGCCCGGGCCGCGTCTCCAGACGCCGCTGGAGGGGCCGACCAGCGTTTCAGTGAAAGGATTACCCGCCGCGACCGTGAACCCCGCACGATTACCGTCCGCCCGCATCAGCACATGATCAATCGTGTTTTCACGATGGGTCGTGACGTACGCAATTTCAGCCTCTTCGTCGAGCAC
>PMUS01000114.1:1728-20479 GCA_003166795.1 Acidobacteriota bacterium
GTGCCGTCCGTGGGGAGGTCCACCCTCCATATGAGTGACGTTGGTCCTGCCGCCAACAACACATTCGGCGCGACCAAGCAACTGCCATTCAAGCCGACCTTCGGCTCAGGGAACTCCAACAGAAGCTGAGGCCGGAGCGTATCGCCTGGCTCCCAGCCTCGAAAGTCAAGACGATAGAGATGTGAAACACGTGTCGTATACACGTTCGACGCGGTGAGGTAGAAGACGTCCTCTTCTGCTGTCTCAACGATGTTCAGCGTCATTAGGTCGAAGGTATGTACGAGGACGGGCTTAACCGGCAACGAGCTTGCAGGGGCGGGTATGTACCAGAGTTCGCTCTTATTCATCGCCGAGACCAAAATGGAGCCGTCGGCTCGGATCGCCAAGTTTTCAAGAAAATAACCTTTGGGAAATTCGGCCACAACTTCCAGCTTTGCCTGTTCAATCGAGATCATTGCGCATCCTTCTTGTTTGTCGTCGGCATTGCTTTCGGAGCTGGAACGCTAAGGCTCTTCACGTCTTGCATAGATACCTCGCTCTTGTGGCTAGAGTGGGTCGCGACTCAATCCACGCGACCAATCTTTCGGGCCACACACGGACGCCACGCCGGAGTCGAAGCGATCAAGCTTCCTTCAGCAGCTCCGTGCGGTAGCGAGGGGTGATTTCCTTGGCCTTCTTCAGGAAGGCGGCCTGCTCGTCGGGGCTGAATTTCGGCGGCGGTGTCGTTCTAGTTGCGACTTTTACGCCGAGTTCCATGAAGAAGTTTTCCTGACCTGCGGGGGAACAGATGCAGAGCAGGCGCGCGGGGCTGGAAGAACTGTTATGGAATTGGTGCGGAGCGTTCGAGGGGATGTTGATAGTGTCGCCGGCCTTGACGATGGATTTCTTTCCACGAAAGGTGGCCTCCACCTCTCCGTCAAGCAGGATGAAAGTTTCCTCGAAGTCGTGGCGATGCGGCCCAGGGCCACCGCCGGGCGGAACGTGCATGTCGATGACGCAAAAGCGTCCGTTGGTCTGGTCGCCGGTCACGGTGATGGTGTAGGTGTCTCCTACGACGCCGATGTGAGGAAGACTCTGATCCGTATCGGGCTGAGCAATGGTGAGGGTGCGCTGCGTGTCGTCGGGCGGAAGGGGCGGGTNNCGGAGTTTTCTCGAACATGGTGGCGCTCCTTTGATTGCGGCAGGCAACAATTTTGCGGTAGAAAATACAGCCACTGCAATTACAGCCGATTTGGGTGTCGCTCGGCGGCCGGGATTCAACGTAGGGCCGCCGTCTTTGACTGGATGCCCGCGCGCGTCAGAAACACTCGCTCTTACGCCGCCTTCGGGATGGCTTGCCACTTCACGAAGGTCTCTCTGGCGAAATCTTCATAACGGCGAGGAGCATGGCCGAGCAACTTCGTCAACGTATCGAGGTCTCCGTCCTCCGCAACGAAACCCCGCTCGAGATAGCCTTGGAACATCATGCGAATATCGAAGGCGGACCAGGACGGAGCCTTTTTGCGCATCTGCTGCTCGAACGCATCCATGTCGTCGCCGGCATAGCGAATCTCTTTGCCCAGCACCCTGCTCCAGATTGACGCAATCTTGGGACCGCTCAGCACTTCGGGACCGTTAAGGTTATAGGTCTTGCCGAAATGTCCATCGGAGGTAAGCGCAATCGCGGCGGCCTCCGCAATATCCCGGATGTCGACTGCGGAAATGCCGACCTGCCCAAGAGGCATGGGATAAATCCCAGACTTCGTAAGCGCATCCTGCAACGTTGCGTCGTTCTGAATGAAATAGTTTGGCCGGATAATCGTGAACGGGATGTCGAACTCGCGCAGGGCGCTTTCTATCGCCAGCTTGGAGGCGAAGTGTGGAACATCCTTGAAGTGCTCAACCCGGAAGACGGAGTGATACACGACATGGCGTAGCCTCAATTTCTTCGCCAGATCGTAAGCGATGAGGCCCTGCGTCAGTTCATCTGGAAGGACTGCGTTCAGCAGATAAAGCTTATCCACTCCGTTCATCGCCTTCTCGACCGAGACCGGATCGAGCAGATCGCCGATGGCGGTCTCAACACCCGTCGGCGTAGGGGCGTCGTTCTTTCGTACCAGAAGGCGAATATCCGCCTTCCGCTTCTGTAGCTCCTTTACAACTTCCGAGCCAACGCGGCCCGTGCCCCCTGTCACTAAAATCTTCATTGTGTGACCTCCTGGTTCAGCCTCGTACATCGAGTTCCGTCTCTCATTCGATTCACTGCTGTTCTGCATCCGGTCACTGAAGGTAGTCGGGAACTTCCGTCAGCTTTCTTCGTAGCAGCCAACCGAGTACGTTCGAATTGATGGTTAGCACCGTCACAACCGACGCATTCCGGCGCATTCTCGTGGATTAGATGGCGAGCTTCACAAAAGCCAATGATGGCGTTACTCGGACTGGCCGCGCACACTTCATTTACGAAACACAAGTATCCCCACCAGGCAGCTGCAGAGCTGTGCTAAACAGGACACTCTATTTTTCACAAGCGCAAACTTGCTTTGCGTGTGTGCAAGGCAAGTCGCCAGGTCTTAGCTTGCTAGCGGCGAAGAAATGCTGGTTGCGGGGGCGTGATTTGAACCGGGGACGCCTGAAATCGCCTAGAGCGCTTGCTCACGAGGCATGTGCTCTCCTTCACTGCTACCATCCGCTTGGGAGGCAGCCGCGCTGCCCTGCGGCGACAGATCGAGCTCACGCTGACGGCCGCTTTCGAGTCTCCGATCCCACAGAGTATTAATGAAGGCGGTGGGGATTCCGGTGCCCGTTGGCACCTGTGAGACTTCTTCGCAAATGCTGCAATTCATTGAAATCGCCGACCTTCTTCTACTTCAGAGCGGAACGTCAGTCAGCAACGGTGTTCCAATTGGCGAGACGGCAGCGACCTAGCAAATTGAAAACAAAAATCTTTGGTAGGGGCGGTGGGGATCGAACCCANNTCTACCACTGAGCTACGCCCCTACAGTGGTTAGTTTAAGGATACTCAGATGCGGTAAGTGAAACTGTCATTTCCCCGGTGACTGTCCTGGCGTCACTCGCTTTCAAAAGTGACATCACCTGGTGCGACCGATCCGTACGGCCTCGTCATTCTCCATCCGTGAAATGTTCAGCATCCGAGATTTGCAGTCTACCATGTCCCAAGTTAGGCCGTGTTGGCTTCCCTTCTGCAAACCAGCGTCGATAGCCGGTTGGAGTTGCGTCCGATGGAGCGGCCACTGCGCTTGCACGAATTCGCGCAAGTGCCTTTCGTCCTCCGCCGTCAGGAATCGAACGTCGAGGATGCCCATTTCTCCTTGGCGGCTACGCCCGCAAACCTGTTCTCGATCTCCCTCGGTGTGAATGTGGTACGTCGGTCGGGTACCCATCCAAGGCACCGCCGACATTCTCCACAAAAGACTGGATGTACCGTTCTGGTAGTCCCATCCAATGAGCACATGGGAGTCAAATTGGAAATAATGGTCGTTTGGGGCTAATGGATTCCCTGTCGCGAGCCGATCAACTAATAGACGAAAGCGACGAGTGTGTGGGGATGCCTGGCGCGAAGCACTATTTCGGAACACGATGGCCAGCAAATACCCCTCTAACCGGCGACGACGGCCAGCTGCCAAATGAGATTAAGGCCGAATCGACCGGCGACTTTCGCAAAGGAAAACTAATATGAAGAATAAAACTGTCTTGTTCGCGGCGTTACTCGGTGTTTTATTTCTGATGCCAGGCTTGGCTTCGGCACAAGGACAGACGGGTTCTGGAACTCTCACCGTCACCGCGAATCTCTTGGGTTCGATCAGCATGACATTCATTTCAGACCCGAGCGGCGTTACGCTTACAAGCTCCGGAACCAACGCCGCTACGTTGGCTTTTGGCAGCGTCTCGGCTTCCGCAGCTCCACCGACACATGTAACCGAGACAGTAGGCGCCACCACCTTCACGGTAAGCACGCCATTCGAGGTCGCTGTCACCGTCTCGAACGTCACGAGCGCGAATTACGCCCTGACAGCAGAAATGCAGACGGCGGATGCGGTAAACTCCTGGAAGATCGATACCTTTCCTCTGACCACCGTTCCTGCCGCTGCAACTTCGCTCACGGTCACGGGAGTTTATGCAGCCGACGTTGTACACACGTTGTTCCTGACGATCCCGTTTACTGAGGGAGCGGCTGTAATCTCGAACACGATCAATTTCGTCGCTACAGCAAATTAACCTTATCCAGCGTCAGTCCCGGCACCAAAGTAGGGACTTCGTCGTCCGGTCGTGCATGAAAATTATCGCCTTTCTCTGGTCACTGTTCGGATTAGGCGCCTGTACTGCGTGGGGGCAGCGGCCACCGTCACATACCGCGGCCACGAGCGCAGTTCGCTCACAGGCGCAGCCGGACTGGGAAAATGCGTCGATAACATTTCTAACGGTAGCCAACGGTTCGCCGGTCGATAGCCTCAGGTCGGACGAGGGTCTGCTGAATCTCGGCACCTTCTCGTGCTTTACGCGAGCCGATGTGAATCGAGAGGAGATTCAACGCCACACAGACTCGTTCGTCGTGTCTACCAGATTCGGTCTGCGCATCGGCCTTTCTAGTGGCCACCTTGCAGGCACAGCAACAGTCAGCGCGTACCTGCGAAGTACAAATCCTTTGCGGACCCTCTGGGTGGATGGCGTGCGGCTTTCGATGACGCCCGGAATCATCGCGAGGCAGGTGTCGTACGGCGTCATCAGCGAGCACGTGTTGAAAATCGAGGTACCGATGTCCATGCCTGATGGGCAGATGTTGGATTCAATCGGGGTGATCTATACGCCCAATTGAAAGGCAAGAAGCGAATGATTCACCCGTCCCGGAACCAAGAACGAAACTGGCTTTCATGCGCTATTGCGCTTTGTTTGCTGTCCGCCGGTCACGTTCTACCGCCGGCGGAAGCTCGGTCATTCGTGGGAAACGACATTCGACCCTTCGCCGGGAAATCGTGGTCCTCCGGCCAGCAAACGTTCCAGCCGTCACAGCAGGCTTCGGCGGCATCCGATGCGCACAGTTCTGTTTCCCTGGCGCCAGCGATCGTAATGGTGAGATGCAAATCCGGCCAGAGTTATACGCAGGTGCTGACACTATTCAATCAGACGCAGCAGGATGTAGTTTCTGAGATGGCAGCGGAAGACGTAGTCGTGCGAGATGGCGCGAGGGTCTTCGTACCGGCGGGCGATACGGCCGGCAGCATCGCCGCAACGGCCGTATTTTCGCAAAGGCAAGTAGCGGTGAAACCGGGGCAATCGGCCTCAGTCGGGGTTACCCTCACTGTCCCTCCCGAGACTCCGCTGAGGGCGGCAGTCGTTCTGTTTCGCGGAATGAACAAAGCGTCTGGCAGCAGCTCGGTGACGATGACTGCTTCCCTCGGAGCCCTCTTTACCTTCACCGTTTCTGAAAATATTCAGATCGAAGGCTCACCGATCACGGTCAACCCGCAGTCCACAACCGCAAATCTCGGCGTCTCACAGGTGCTCACCAATACGGGTTCGGAACCGGTCATCGCGGGCGGAATAGCGGCGGTATTGAACGAAACCGGAGCACTGGTGGGCAAAGCCGTCTTCGAAGAACAGCGGCTGCTGCCGGGTGAGCAGCTTCTTTTCAAGACGGAATATCCCGCAGAGCTCAAGACAGGAAGCTACCGCGTAATCGCTTCCTTTCAATATGAAGATAAGGTCATCACAAATTCGGCGGATTTTGCGGTGCCATGAGCCGTTGGGCTTTCATCCTGGTGCTTGTAGCTTATCCAGCTACCGCGAAAAGCCAGTCGATTTCCGTCAGCTACCACGAGACGATTCGGATCCCGGTTCCCGGGGCGCTTGCAGCCTTTTCTCTCGATGACTTCTACGCGGAAGCCAAGGCGCAGGATGAAACGCTTACGATCTTCGGTAAGAACCCAGGAGTAGTGCACGTCGTGGCGGTTATGCGCGACAGCACGAAAACCTTTGAGGTCTCCGTGCTTCCAGCGCCTCCATCCTATCCCCCTGGATTCGTCCAGCCGGTGTCAGCTTCGGCCCCCAGCGAAAATGGAAGTTACGAATCGCGCTACACCTCGGGCCCGTCCCAATCAGACAACATCGTTGATTTTATGAGCGATGAGGGCAATCAGTCAGTACATTTTCATTTGAGCGGCCTGTTTATCTTCCATCCGTTAGAGGGGCAAACCACATTCAGCCTCGACTCAGTTTTCTACCAGATACTGACTCCCCGGCGCGATCTAACCGTGCTGGACGAGTTTATGGATAATTCCCCTCTCACTGTTGACGGCTCGATTGTCCGCGGGTTCCATTTCCGCCAGGGCGGCTTCCTTTTTCATACCGGCTACGCTTCGATCACTACTTTCGAAAACTTCGTTCTACCGTCGCTGAAAGAAGGCGTAATCGGCGTCGGCTATCGATTTTCACTCAGCAGCCACAGCTCTCTGACGCCCAATTTTTATTTTTTTCCCGGGCGCCCGGCCTCAGAAAATATTGGCCAACGGGGCACCGTGGCTTCCGTCCTTTATAACTACGAGCCCAGAAAGAGCCTGGGACTCCTCGGTGAGGTCGGCTTTAGCCGCGGCGCAGGCGTGGCAGCGCGTTTCCACTTCGAAGGTGCGCACGACCAACTAAGGGCAAACCTGCGGTACGAGCCGCTACAATTTGCTTCGCTGAGCCTGAACAGCCTGCACGGGTTTTATTCCGACGTCGACTGGACTCGTCAGCTCACGTCCCGTCTTACTTCAAACCTAAGTTTTACCGGCGATCATTACAGGTTGCGGTCACTGAATATGACGAACGTTGTGTCGGGCCTGAACCTTCAACTCCAGCTCTTTCGGAATTGGTCCCTGTTTTCGGGGGCCACCTATGGGAGTTCAAAGTCGTATATTCCCCCGGGCCCCCCAGTTTCCGCTCTGGGCCTGCCCCTGGGTGTCAGCTTCTATTCGAGACATTTTCAAGGTGGTTTTGTGTATCAGTACTCCAGAAACTACATCGGAGTTCCACGGTCCGATGAGTTCCGCGCGACTCTCGGGACGCAGTGGACCGGTTTTCGCCTATCTGGCTTTGCGGATCGTCAAACGCAGGCACCCACGATCGGTTTTACTGCCGCCGGGGTTTCCGGCCTTCAGGAGGTGCTCGACAATTTGGCTATCTCCGCTACCACGCCAGAGCAGATCGCTGTTCTCCTTCGGGAGACCGCAGGGCTCGAGAACCAAGGTTTTGTTCAGGGCGTGAACATTAGTCTTACTCCTGTGCGCCTCCAGGCCGGCGCCGACTTGACATGGTTCAAACGCACTCCGTCACGGCAGCAATTTCATTTCAGTTTCCTGTATAACAAGAACGAACTCGTGCAGGGCGCGAATCAGGCCGCAATCGGAAGTCTCTCCTATTCATTGAAGTTCAAGAACGAGAATGAATTCTTTGCGTCCCTGTCTCTGCTGCGTAGCAATATAGCCGGGACTCAAGGCTGGCGGACCAGCCCTCTGATCGAGATTTCCATCCGCCATCCAGCTCTGAGCGTGCCTCATTTCCTAGTATCAGGAAGGACCGGCACCATCCGCGGCGTGGTCTTCGCGGACGACGGAGCAACGGGGATGTACCGGCCCGGGGAGCCGGTCCTCACTGACGTAGTTGTTGTCCTGGACGACGCCCGGAAAATCCGCACTGACCACAACGGGCATTACTTATTCACAGGCGTTTCTTTGGGTTCTCATTCCGTAGGACTCGATTACCAATCGGCGGAACCATTCTTTTTCACAACCGCATCTCGCGTCCAAACTGACGCAGACACGGCGGTCAACTTCGGAGTCGCCATATCCCGGGCTCGGCTTATCGGATCTGTCCATAGCGACGCGCAAATTGGATTGGCCAGTGTAGAAATCAACATTTCCAAGGGATCACAACGTTTCACCGCGCAGACAGATTCCGAAGGCACATTCCGTGTCGAAGGGCTCTCTCCTGGCGAGTACGACGTAGGGCTTGATACAGATTCGGTCCCGCCGGGCTACGCTTTTTCAGATTTGGAGACACAGCGAATAACGGTGGAGGCTTCGGTTTCTGCTCACATTTCGTTTACGGTGAGGGCGATCCGCAACATTTCCGGACGAGTAATAATGGATGATCGGGTTTCGCAACAAGAAATAGCAGTTCCCGGAGTCACTGTCCTGCTCCAGGAGCTTTCGCGCTCGACCGTGGCCGACGCAAATGGTTTCTATCTCATTCGGGATTTGCCGGCTGGGACGTACAACCTGATCGTAATCTATGAAGAACGGGAATCTAAACGCCAGGTCACTCTGCCGGTGACCCCGGCCTTCCTTAAAAACATTCAGATCGCCATAGGCACGGAGTAGCTATTCCACATTGATAATTGGAGATGGCACCACCATCGTGACGGCTCACGGTTTTGGCATGTGACTGAAATGGCCTGACTTGATGTGCTAGGACGCGTCGGTGCGGAAAGTGCAAAATGGATTAAAAGGCCGCTGCTCTACCCCTGAGCTACGCCCCTACAGTCGTTAGTGCGAGGATACTCGGATGGGTCAGCCAAGCTGCCATTGCTAAGAATCGAACAGAGTTGTTGTCTTCCCGGTGGTGCGGAACCGATCGGGCGGGATTCGTCGTCGGCGTGTGATTGGTAATCCCCGGCGTTTATTGAATTAGCGGGGTATCCAGTGCGGATAATTGGTGAACAGCCCGTTCACAAAGCCAATCTCGTAAACCAGGAAGAGCCCGAAAGCCACGCTGATCAGGCCCGATGCAACTCGCAATCCTTGATTGAGGCGCGAGAATCGCTTGCCTGCGTAGGCAAAGGGCAGCACCATCGCTCCGGTAATGAACATCATTCCCGCAATCGTCCCAATCCCGAACACAAGCAGGTACACGATCGCCCATTTCGGGTTCTGAATTGTGGTTAAGACCAAGAGCGCGACCGCAGCCGAGCCAGCCAGGCCGTGGACAAGTCCCACAATAAGAGGCCGCACAATTTGATACAAGCCCAACCGGCCGAAATGGCGATCAAACCATCCTAACGGCACGTGTGCTGAGCCGTGCGGCACAACCTCGGGGTCATGTTGGTGGGAATGAACGTGATCGTGGTCGCCGGGGCTATGAGCATGAGGATCACCTATGCCAGACTCTGCGCCACCGGTAGAAAACGTGTCGTTCATCCATTGCAGCAGGCCCGTCAGGTTAAAGACGCCCAGGAGAATCAGCATCAGAGCCACCGAAAACTCCATCGAGAGGCCAACACGCTTCGGAATCACCCAGCCGAACAGAATAATTCCGCTTCCGACCAAAAGAATCGTGAGCGTGTGACCCACACCCCAAAAAGCGCCGATGACCGCAGCGTGGCTGATCTTTCGGTATCGTGCGACGATGGTGGTAACGGCAATGACGTGATCGGGATCCGTGGCGTGCCGCATCCCTAAGAAGAAACCGAGCGCGATGATGGAGATTAGGCCGATCATTCTAGTGTCGTGCGGTCGTTACGCCTCGCTAGCCCTCTAATGGGGCGCCGCAAAAGCGCTGGCGTCTCGAGAAGCCTCCATGGCGCTAGCATCGGTGCGACGTGACTGCAGGAAATCGAGTAACGCTTCCGTGCCGTCGCCGGATTTTGCCGACACTTCGAGTATCGTCATCCCGGGCCGGACCGCCTGAATACTGCGCTTCGCTGCGGTTGCGTCGAAGTCGACTGCCGACGCCAAATCAATCTTTGTGATCACCGCTGCGTCGGCGCTATTAAAAATCGTGGGGTACTTGAGCGGCTTGTCTTCACCCTCGGTCACCGACATTAGAACGAGCCGAAGATCCTCGCCGAGATCGTAAGAGGATGGACATACCAGGTTGCCCACATTCTCGATGAACAGAAAGTCGAGGTCGTCGAGCTTCCATCCTTCCAGCGCGTTCTGGACCATCGCAGCTTCAAGATGGCAGACGGTTCCCGTCAGAATCTGCTTCACGGGAGCTTGACTGCGCGCGAGGCGCGCCGCATCATTTTCCGTGGCGAGATCGCCGACCAGGGCGGCCACGCGAAATTGTTGCCTAAGCAAAGTCAGCGTCCTTTCAAGAAGCGCGGTTTTCCCCGCGCCCGGACTCGACACCATGCTCACGACAAATACTCCCGCTTCATGAAATCGCTGCCGGAGCGCGCGAGCCAAGATGTCGTTCTGCTTCAAGACGTTTTGTCTTACTTCGATTATTCGAGTCTGTGTGCTCACTCTTCCACCTCCAAACCAACAACCAGCAGCTCTTTGCCCTGCACGACGTCGCCTGTCGGCGTACCGCACTCGGAGCAGCAGAACAGTCGCGTTGAATGGACCGGCCGCCGCGCATCGCAATGCGAGCAAAAAACCAGTACGGGAACTTCTTCGACAACGAGCTGGGATCCTGCGAGTGGGGTGCCTTCGCAGGCCATTTCATAGGAGGAGAGCAACGCGTCTTTCACGACGCCGGAGAGGAGGCCCAGGCGAAGATGTACGGCCTTGATTTGCACACCGCCTCTGCGGTCCGCTTCTTCCTGCGCTAGATCCACGATACTCATCGCTATGGAAAGTTCGTGCATGGCTGTGAGTTATAAAGAAATCGTCTCCGTTGAGCTGACCGCCGCCACTGAATCGAATCGGCCGAACGACGCAAGGGCTGCCTGTCCCAGACTGACGCCTCCGTCGTTTGCAGGAACCGCATGATTCGTCCAGACCTGAAAGGGCGTGGAATCGACCACGGTCTTGATATCCTCGAGGAGAAGTTCGTTCTGGAAAACGCCTCCCGAAAGAACGATCGTATCGATCTTGTTTGCGCGACAGAGCGCGGTAACAGCGGTAAGAAGGCCTTGCGCAATTCCTCGTTGAAAGGCCCGTGCGCACTCGCTCGGATGGCGTCCCCGGAGGCGATCGTGCGCGAGATTCGTCAGTAAAGGACGGAAGTCCAGTTCACCGCCTGTAAACGGAAATGGGTACGGCTCCGCGTACCGACTGCTACGCGCCAACTGTTCAAGCCACATCGCGGCCTGCCCTTCAAAACTCGTTTCGCGGGTAAATCCGAGCAATGCCGCGGCGGCGTCAAACAGGCGTCCCATCGAGCTCGTCGTAAAGGTTCTTACTCCCCTGCGGACCAATTCCATTGCGCTCTGGTAACGCGACGGGAACGCGAAGGGTGCGGAGGTTACGTCCGGCAGGCCATCGAGCTGTGCCAGGAAGCCAGCTGCCGCTTGAACTGGATGATGGGCCGCAGCGTCGCCGCCTGCCAGCAGCGCGCGGCGAAGATGAGCCACTCGCTCAAAGCCTCCGCTGAGGCTACCGACGAACACTTCACCGCCCCAGATCGTGCCGTCGTCGCCGTAGCCCGTGCCGTCAAAACTAACGCCCACGACGCGTTTCTTCCATTCGCTCCGCTCCGCCAGCACGGACGCCAAATGTGCGCGGTGGTGTTGCACGCTTCGCGTCTCGGGAGACAGGAGCGTCGCCGCGAGCGCCGCGCTTGCGGATTGCGGATGGCAATCATGGACCACGAGCATTTCGTCCCAGCGAACTTCGTACATTGATACCAAATCTTCGATCGTTTGCCGGAACGCCTGAAACGACTGGAAGTGTTCCAGATCTCCGATGTGTTGGCTTACGAATGCTTGTCCGTGAACGACTAGCGTAATCGTGTTCTTCAGATCGGCGCCGACGGCAAGTATCGGCCGTTTGGATGGGAAGACAGCTACCGCACTCGGAGCGTACCCGCGCGCTCTGCGCAGAACAGTAGGTCCGAAGACTCCGGCGCGAGCGATCGAATCATCCACTCGCCGCGCGATCGGGCGCTCGCCGATCAGAAAGGCGTCGGCGATGCCGGAAAGCCGGTGCCGTGCCTCGACGTCGTCAAACGCAATCGGCTCGCTCGAACGATTCGCGCTGGTCATCACCAGGGTGTCAGGCGCTCCCGCCGCGAAGAGCAGATGATGAAGCGGCGTGTAAGGCAACATCACTCCAAGTTCGTGGTTGTCGGGCGCCACGCCGAGCAGTTTCATCTTTGCGGGCGCGATCACGATGGGCCGGCCCGCCGACGTCAGAAGCGCTTCTGTTTCCGCAGAAACGCAGACGAGCTCGCGCGCAACCGCGAGATTTTTCGCCATCAGTGCGAATGGTTTCTCCTTGCGATACTTTCGATTTCTCAGAGCCTGCACAGCGTCCCCGTTCCTGGCATTGCATGCAAGGTGGTAGCCACCTAGCCCCTTGACGGCCAGGATTTTGCCGGCGCGCAGCATCTCAACGACACTTCGGACGCTTCGTTCATTACCGCGAACCACTTTGTCGCCGGCTTCCAGATGGTAATCCGGTCCACACTTCGGGCAGGCCACGGGTTGCGCGTGGAAGCGCCGGTTGCCGGGATCGCTGTATTCAGCCGCGCAATATTCGTCGAGCGGCCAGGACTTCATCGTGGTATTCGAGCGGTCGTAAGGCAATCCAAGAATCACGGTATAGCGGGGGCCGCAGTTCGTACAGTTGATGTAAGGATAGAAATATCGTTTGTTATCGGGATCGAATAGCTCGCGAAGGCAATCCTCGCATACGGGCAGATCCGGCGAAATCCGAACGGATGGTCGCTCGTTCCGCTTACTCTCTCGAATCGTAAAATCGTTGCACCCAAGCGGTGTGGAAGCCGTGACGTCAATATTTGTGATCTGCGCAGCGGATGGCGGTTCGGTCCGCAGCGCTTGAACGAATGCCTTCAGGCCCTGATCCGCGCCTTCGAGAAAAATCTCAACACCCTCCTCTCCGTTGAGTACCCACCCCGCCAGCGTATTCGCGCGAGCAAGCCGAAACACAAACGGGCGAAACCCCACGCCTTGAACGACGCCGCGAACTCTGATCGAACACGCGCTCGACATTGCGTATTACTCCTTGCCCACTACGCAGCCGCGACCCTGCCAGCCGATCTGAACCACTTTGCCACCATCCACAAGCATAGGAACCGTGCGCTGTCCATTCGCAAGAGAACGCATCCGATCGCGAGCCGCGAGATCGGCCTCCACGTCGAATTCGACGAACTCAGTTCCCTTCCATTCAAGCCACTCCCGCAGTTCCTGCGTGTACGGGCAGCTCTTCGTTCCGTAGAGTTCAAGCATCGCCACGGCCTAAAACCTCCAGGGACTCGCGGATCACGTGATAAACCGACGCCTGAATTTCCTGAATGCGTGGGATGTAATCGGAGCGAACGATCAGCGGGCAATCAGCTAATCCTCGCCGCTTAATTTCTCCGCCGTCATAGCCGAGTAGAGCGACAGTCAAAAGATTGCGTTTCCGGGCCTCCTCGAGCGCCATGATGATGTTGCGGGATCCGCCGCTGGTGGAAATTGCGATGGCGACGTCGTCCGGTTGGGCCTGCGCGATCATCTGCCGGAGAAAAATGACTTCGGTGCCGACATCATTGGCGATTGCAGTAATGTTGGCCGGCTCGAGCGCGAGCGAAACGGCCGGGATTGGCTTCCAGCTATTGGGCGGTGCAACGCAGTCGATTGCCCAATCGTTGGCGTCGGTCGCCGACCCGCCGTTGCCAAAAATAATCAACTTTCCGCCGCGACGAATGCGGTCCGAGATCGCTGAAGCGGCATCGCCAATCCCTTCCGCTTCTTCGCGGGCCACTTGCGCGCGCAGCTTTGCGTCGTCTGCAACCTTCATCAAGATCGAGTTGGCTACCTCGGCGGTCACATCGCCGGTAGGCTGCTTCTCGCGTCCCAGAAACGGGTAGAGAAATCCGGCGTGGCCCACGTCGTGTCCCAGCTCACGGCGTTCGAAGAAGACGTGCACCGTCTCCCACAGGGTGTGGTAGAGGACCTCAGTCAATTCCTGTTGGATGAACGGATCGGCGTTGGCCGGAGGAATCATATAGGAGCCCTCGAGACCTGGAAACGCGAACGTCATTGCATCGCGCGAACGCGCGACGTCGAGAGCGGCCCAGACCTCGGGATCGCCTTCGGGCGGCCCGAATCCCATTACGATGTCATCCGGGCGGACGATTGCCTCGAGCCACGGCCGAAAGAGAATGGAAAGATCGAGCGCCGGGAGTGCGCGCTTTCCCACGATCACCGGGTGTACAAACTCGACCGAGACGTGTTGTGCGTCCGTCGCGTATGCACCCTGACCAAACGTAAGCAAGCGGCCGCCGCGAAGAAACCGGGCGGACATCTCGCGGCAAGCCTCTGCCAGCCGATGAACTTCTCGCGCGAAGAAAGACTCCAAGATCTGGTTTCGCGCCAGAAGGCGCTGTTCAATTTGCGCGGCGAGCTGGCACTCAGTGGCCATTTTTCCTTCTTACGGCTGGCTTCTTTAGTTCCACTCAGCAGATGCGCGGCAGAGGATCGCCGACGAGCATATCCACGATTCGGCTGCCGCCATAAAGAGTCGTTACCAGGACCGAGCACGCAGGCTGCTCGCGTATTTCGCCAATGATGCGCGCTTCGTCGCCGCCCGGAACCTTTTGCAGAGTTTCTAGTGCCGCTTCAGCTAGCTCAGGTGCGACCACGGCGAGAAACTGCCCTTCGTTCGCAATGTGAAGCGGATCCAGTCCCAATAGTTCACATGCACCTCGCACGGCATCATGCACAGGAATGTTGTCCTCGAAGAGAACAACTCCCAGCCCGCAGTCTCTCGCAAGCTCGTTGAGAGACGTTGCTACCCCACCGCGAGTAGGATCACGCATCCAACGAACGCCAGTTCCCGCGGCCTGCACTACAGCATTAACCAGCGGAAACACCGACCGCGTGTCGGACCGGAGATCGCCTTCCATGTCGAGTTCCCCACGAGCGAGTAAGATCGTGATTCCGTGGTCTCCGATCGGCCCGGAAAGCAAAACCTTATCGCCGGGACGCACCGAGCGCGGATCGATCTCAACCTCGGGCAGCGGTGCGCCGAGGCCCGTCGTGGTGATGTACATGCTATCGGCCTTGCCATGTTCCACCACCTTCGTGTCTCCGCCGACTATTCTCACTCCCGCTGCTCGCGCGGCGTTGCCCATGGCCCGAATTTCAGCTTGCAGTACATCGGTGCGCAATCCAGCTTCGAGAATAAAGGTGACAACCATCGCTTCGGGACGCGCGCCTGAAACCGCCAAATCATTGACGGTTCCATTGATCGCCAGCTCACCGATGGAGCCGCCGGGAAACACAAGCGGCTTCACGACAAAGCTATCCGTGGTTATTGCCATCCGCGCGCCGCCGATCCTTAGACTGGCGGCGTCACCGAGCGGTTCAGGAGATGCACCGAAAAGGAGTGGAGCAAAAAGGCCCTCCACGAGACGGCGACTGGCCTTCCCGCCGGCGCCATGCGCCATTTCGATTTGAGCCTCGCGAAACCGGACCTTGGCGGCGGCACTCGCGGTGCGAGGCTCGCCACTCATGCCGACTAGCTGAGGCTCGTCACCAGGGCGGCTTTCCGATGTTCGTAGTTGTAGTAAGCGGCGCATGATCCTTCCGACGACACCATCAACGCACCCACCGGATTTTCCGGCGTGCATTCCCTGCCGAACAACTTGCATTGCGCGGGTTTCAAAACGCCTTTCAGGACTTCTCCACACTGTGCAGCCTTGGGATCGGTCACGCGAATTCCCGGAACGTTGAATCGCTGCTCGGCGTCCCACTCGGCATACGGTTCGCGGATGCGGAGCGCCGATTGAGAGATGAAACCCAGACCCCGCCATTCGAAATATGGGCGGAGTTCGAAAATCTCCGCCATGGCTCTCAACGCGGCGCGGTTGCCTTCCCACGGAACAACGCGCTTGTACTGATTTTCGACCTCGGCTTCGCCCTTCTTAAGCTGCGTGAGCAGCATCACGATTGATTGCAGAAGATCGAGCGGTTCAAAACCACATACGACGATCGGTTTCCGTTCGTTCCTGGCAATCCACTCATAAGGCCTGCAGCCAATCACGGTGGAAACGTGCCCGGGGCCGATAAAGCCGTCGAGGCGCATGTCCGGAGAATCCAGAATGGCGCGAATCGCGGGAATAATCGTGACGTGATTGCAAAAAACTGAAAAATTATGGAGGCCTTCGGCCTTCGCTCGCTGCAACGTCAACGCGGTCGAGGGGGCGGTCGTCTCAAAACCTATCGCAAAAAACATCACATGCTTCTGCGGGTTCATTTTCGCGAGCTTGATGGCATCGGTCGGCGAATAGACGATCCGCACGTCCATTCCGCGCGCCTTGTGCTCGAGCGGGCTGCCGTGGGTTCCCGGGACCCTCATCATGTCGCCAAAAGCGGCGAAAATCACATTCGAATCCGTCGCGATCGACAAGGCGTCGTCGATGCGGCCCATTGGTAGAACGCAAACGGGGCAGCCGGGACCGTGAATCAACTCGATATTCGCGGGAAGAACATCCTTCAGTCCAAAACGATAGATCGCGTGCGTGTGGCCGCCGCACACTTCCATCAACCGGTAGTGCCGATTGGGATCAGCCAAACGGCGAACCTCTTCGGCAGCCTTGGTGATCAACTCAGGATCGCGAAATTCGTCCACGTATTTCATTTTCGAGCCTCGAACAACGGCCTACGGCGCCTGCTTCTCCTCGATTTCTTCCAATCCGAGGCCGCGCACCTCTTGCACCGCGGCTTCGCACTCGCCGAGAATTTCAAGCGTTCGCATCTGATCCAAAGCATCCGCTTCGCTGATTTTGCTCATTGCGAATCCGACGTGAATCAAGACCCAATCGCCCGGAACCGGCCTGTCGTCTTCGAGAAGCCCCAGGTTAACCCTGCGACGCATGCCAACTACGTCCACGAGCGCTGAGGTCGGATCGTCGGCCGCAACCTCGATGACCTTTCCTGGTATAGCTAGGCACATATGGCACGCTCCAGTGGGAATCTCGATTTCGTCGGCAGCAGACATCGGCTTCATCCTTGTTGTTTTCGAGCTTTCACGTCATTGGCGAGCTTCAGCTTGTCCGTTAATTTCGGGTTCTCTTCCGGGCCATTCACCGTTCCGAATTTTCCCAACCAGAGACTCTATTATTCTTGTCGCTTCCTCCACCGCGGCAGCCACAGGCTCGCTAAGACCCATCAGCCCTTCCTCGGGTCCCAATGTCTCCGGCTCGCAGCCGACCAACAAAATCCGCTTCAGTTCTCCGCCCATTGACTTCGCCATGCGAATTACGCTGACGGGATTCATGCTGTGCGCATCGACCGAGGCATTGTCCACCTCGGGTCTATCAAGCGCATTCAAATCGGGCTCTATCACGTAGAGGCTTCCAGGCCTTCCGCCGCGCGGACACGCATCCACCAGAATCGTCACGTCGGAGCCATCGAGTAGCGCGTACGCCAAATCGAAGCCCCGTATCCCGAAGTCTATGGCCTTCACATGCCCGGGCAGATTGCCGCCGCACAGCCGCTGCACCACTTCGACGCCAAAAGCGTCGTCGCCGAGAAAAATATTTCCGATGCCGGCGATTAGGATCGTCGGCGTTTGCGCTTTTGCCTCTTGTTCCGTTTCGTCCGCCGGAAGAGGCTCGATTTCCTCGGGGTCAAAAAAAAAGCGATGTCCTGGCTGACGCATCATGCCGATGTCCCTGCCGGGATCGTCATCGGCGACGACGCACACATGAAATTTGCCTTCGTAGTCCTGCTCAATGGACTCGATCATCGCCGTCTTTCCGGCGAGAGCGATGTCCATCACGTCGCCACGTTTGCCCGGGTGCAAGCGCACACGGTGTCCCGGTTTCACTTCGACACCAGCAATGCTTAGACTGCCCGCAGGCGCCTTATCTTCGAGGGCCTGCCATTCCCATTCGTTCATTGCTTTTCCTCGCCCGCGGGACGCAGCCCTCGCAGCACTCCGTGGAGTTTCATGAAATGTTCTACCGGCATCGCCTCCGTTCGCTCGAGAATCTGGCGTGAGTGTTCATCGGAGTGTCGCATTTCATGTTTTTCGTCTTCCGTCAGGGTCAGAATACGCAGCGCAAGAATTTCGTCGATTTCGGTCCCGTCGAACAAATCACCCGGGCTTTCTGGGGCGATCTGCGGATAGTCGTAAAGAATGATCGGTGACGAAAGCATGCAAACGCGCTGCCCTTCTTCGCCGGCCAGAACGGGCCACGTCCCGACGTTATTGCATCCGGCGACAATTTCTTTCAGCGAAACCGGGGGATCGATGTACGAAACAAATTCGCCGCCCTGGATACTAAGTATGGTGTGCGCGGAAAGCAGCGAGTGCATGAGCGCCTCACTACGGCTCTCGGAATCAGGGTTTGCGGGCGCGGTGACATTCAAGATGCGCACCGTGATTTTGAACAGCCCATCGCTGACGCGCTTAGCGGCGACCTCCACTCCCATCTGGATGGGTTCTTTTGTACGGACAATGACTCCAACGATACGTCCGTCGCCACCGAGTACTGGTTCCATCTCCCTCCCACCGGAAAATGTAAACATCGACGAGCGGTGCGAGGACTCACTGCCAGTCACGCCGAAGGAAGGGACATCGATTTCGCGCTCGATCGCTTCCTGCCAGGTTTGAAGAATATGTTCTCCTACTTGCAACGATTCGACGACTGTGAAGTCCGGCTCTCGGCCGTTCTCAGCGCCGACCGGACGCGCATTCAGCGGTGTCTTGAGTTCACCAATCGTTCGCGCGACGGCCTGCAGGAAGCGCACCTTGATGTTCAGGTCCGCGGGTGCGCTTGCCGTTGCCAGGCATTCCGTCTGCATGAACCAGGCATCGGCCCCTTTCTGCAATTCGCTATAAGTCTTGGGGTACACGACGCCGAAATTCCATCGCTGGCG
>PMUS01000036.1:0-53001 GCA_003166795.1 Acidobacteriota bacterium
GTCGCGAAGCTTGGCAGACCCTGGGGTAGCAACTCGAGGTTGTAGCCGCCGACGAAGCCGCGATTGGTGTCGAGGCGCGCCTCGTCCATCACGATTCCGGATTGCGCGGTCCCCCGGTACATGTGCACGGGCTTGTCGAAAACTCCGAACACCGTGGATGTGACGTGGCGCATGTAGTTCCTGCCGACCTGCCCGGATGAATTCGCCAGACCCTGCGGAAACTGAGTGGAAGCGGAATTGAGCAGCAAGCGCGGGCTTTCAATCGAATTCCCGGCGACGGCGACGATGCGCGCCTTCTGCCGCTGTAAATTTCCGGCGCGATCGGCGTAGACGACGCCCGTAACTTTGCCGGCCGCGTCGTGCTCGATGCGAAGAACCTGCGACTCGGCGCGAACTTCCGCTTTTCCCGTGGCCTCTGCCTGAGGGACATCAATGTAGAGCGTGGACCACTTCGCGCCGAACGTGCAGCCCTGGACGCAGAAGCCGGTCTGCTGGCAAGAAGCGCGGCCGTCGCGCGGCACGGAATTGATGGCCATGTTGGTGGTCATGTATTGCGTGTAGCCGATTTTCTTCGCGCCTGCGAAAAGCACCTTGCCATGATTGCTGGCGGGCAGGCGCGGAATCCCGTGCGTTCCGGTGACGCCCATTCTCAGCTCAGCGCGGTCGTAGTAAGGCGCGAGCTCATTGAGATCAATGGGCCAGTCGAGAAGATTGGCGCCGGGAATCGCGCCGTAGCGCGTGCGCGTCTTGAATTCATGCTCCTGAAATCGCAGCGCGCAAGCGCCCCAGTGGACAGTGGTCCCGCCGACGAGCTTGCAAGTCCACGCGGGCAAATCCGGGGACGATTTCGCGACGTACCACGAGCCCGACGAAGTGCGCGGATCGAACCAGGTGAACGCGCCGAACATTCCAATTTCGTCGTTCTTGAATTCGGTCAGCTCCATGCGCTTTCCGGCTTCGAGGACGACGACAGAGATCCCTTTTTTTGCGAGCTCGTTCGCCAGAGTTCCTCCGCCTGCGCCGGAGCCGACGATCACGACGACCGATGAATCGTTGAAGTCAAATTTTGCGGGCATTTTTCCTCGCAGCCAGCCGGTTTCCGTCAGAGCCAATCTATATCGCTAAATCCGCGGTTGATGTAGCCGCCCTGCGCGGATGACGGGCCTTCGTAGCCGAATTTGGGCCAGAGCTCGGGCTGGTTATAGAGCGGCGTCATCGTGCTGTTGTAAACTTTGTCGAAAAACGCGCCGCCTTCGATCTGTTTTATTGCGGCGACGCGGACGCTTTCGTCCGGGACATCCGCGAACGGCTTGCCGGCAGACGCCATCGTGGAGGCATTGAGCTGCGCGATGCCGCCCGCGAGTAGCTTTCGAGTGGCGGCGTCCTTCGCGGCTTCATCCTGAAGAGGCGCGATGGCCTTCGCGTAAAATGAATCATGGAGGCGATCGTGCGGAAATAGATCGCGCGTGAATTTCAGCAGCGCGCGTGAATCTTCGGCGCTGAGGCCCGCGGTTTCGGCGGCGCTGGCGAGCAAGGTTGTGCCGCTGACTGCGACAGCAGCGACCGTGGCCGCACTGCCGCGCAGGAATCCGCGGCGCGAAAATTTGCTCACTAGCTCGCGAAGCAGCATGTGTCTCATGTGTGGCGTTCCCCCGACAGCTTTTGCGGAGACATCGTAATGCGTCGGACTCGAAATCGCCAGCCCGCAGGCGGGACATTCGTATCGGGGCCCCGGTGCTTACTTTACGGACGTACTTCCACGAATTGATGAACTTGCGAGCAAAGCTTATGGTTCGAACCTTGGTGGAAGTGCGGGCCTTGAGGCCCGCGAAAAATCGCCGGAGGGAAATTGGGCTTCAGCCCTGGCCCCATGCCTCTCGCTCCCCAAGAAGTCAGGACCTTCTTCGTCACGTCGGTGACCGCCGCTCGCCGACCAATCCTTCCATCGGAACGAATGGCCAATCTGCTGCTACGCGCGTTGCAAGACTATCGAAATCAGGAAAAATTTCTGCTACATGAGTTTGTCATCATGCCAGACCACTTCCATCTCCTGCTCACGCCTTCCGCGGACGTCCCGCTGGAAAAGGCCGTTCAGTACATCAAAGGAGGCTTTTCTTTTCGAGCCAGGAAGGAACTCGATTTTCAGGGATCGATCTGGGAAGCAAGCTTCACAAATCATCGCATCCGCGACGAGCATGACTACGAACATCATCGAATCTACATTCGCCAAAATCCCGTGAAGCGATTTCTAGTGGAAACGGAGGAGCGTTTTCCGCATTCGTCTGCCTACGCCGGTTCCGCGGTCGACCCGGCGCAACCATGGCTGAAGCCATGATTCCAGATCCTCGTTTTTTTCCCCGGCCTGAAAGGCCGGGGCTTCCACCCAAGATTTGATAGAAGAGAGAGGCTGGAGACTACAGCTCCGCGCTGTTCGCGCGGCTGGCGACGGTGACACCGGCTTCGACCGTGGGGCGAGGCGCGCGGCGCATCGTGTCAATGAACACGCGGACGATGTCCGGGTCGAACTGGTTCGAGGCGCAGCGCTCGAGTTCCGCGAATGCGTCTTCCGGCGTTCGCGCTTTTTTGTAGGTGCGTTCCGACGTGATCGTGTCGTAGGCGTCCGCGATGGCGATCACGCGCGCGCCGTAGGGGATCTGCTCGCCTTCCAGGCGCAGCGGGTAACCGGTGCCGTCGTAGAACTCGTGGTGGTGGCGCACCATCTCCCGGATGCGAACCATGGGTTTAAGTGGTTCAAGAATCCGCGCGCCCAAATCGGCGTGCGTCTTCATCGTTTCCCATTCGGCGGCATCGAGCGGGCCGGATTTGTTCAGAATCGGCTCGGGGATTCCGACTTTGCCGATATCGTGGAGCAGACCCGCCAATCGAATTTCCTCGAGCTCCGCGGACGCCAGACCGAGCGCCTTCGCGATCATCACGGAATACGCGGAAACTTTCTGCGAGTGGCCCTGCGTATAGTGGTCCTTGGCGTCAATCGCGAACGCGAGCGAAGTAACCGTCTCGACCACGGCCGGCGGCAGCGCTTCGCCAGAGGCGTCTCCGCCCTGCTCGCTTAGAGAGCGAGTGAACTGTTCGAGACGGCGATAGATCTCCTCGAAGGCTTCGGGGCCGGTGGAGAATAAGCGCTTGAGCGTGACGCCGAGATACGCTTCGAGCACATCCTTCTTCCATCGCTTGCGGTCGTTCGGATCACCCTGCTCGGCGCTGGAAACCAGGTTGCCGCCCTGATGCTTGGAGAGATACATCGAGGAATCCGCCACCTGGATGAGTTCCTGCGGCGTGGAGCCGTGAACGGGAAACGCGGCGATGCCGAAGCTCGCGGTAATGTTCTTGTCGCGCAGCAGCGGATCGGAGGCAATCCAGCCGCGAAGTTTATTCGCGAGCTGGCGCGCCTGCTCGACGGCGGTTTCAGGCATGAGGATCACGAATTCGTCGCCGCCGTAGCGCGCGACAACATCCGAACGCCGGCAATTCTGTTCGAGGATGTGGCCGACGCGCTGCAAGACCACGTCGCCCTCGAGATGGCCGTAGAAATCATTGACGAACTTGAAGCGATCGAGATCCATCAAGACGAGCGCGAGAGGCCGGTTGGCGCGCGTCGAGCGCTTCCATTCGGCGGAGAGCGCCTCCATCAGGAAACGGTGCGTCTTTACGCCCGTCAACCCGTCGGTAATCGCCTGTTCCTGCGCTTTCTGGAACGTGAGGGCGTTGTGCAGCGCGCCGGCAAAAAGATCGGCGAGTGTGCGCAGCAGCAAAACGTCCTGATCGGGAAATTCGCAAGGCTCGGAGGATTCCACGTAGAGAACGCCAAGAAATTGTTCACCGTAGGTGACTGGAAGAGCCACGGAGGCAATCGAGCCGGGCAAAACCAGGCGGGGCGCTGAGGCATTGACCTCGCGGACAATCGTGGTCTGGCCGCTGCGCGCGACTTGCCCAACCAAGCCTTCGCCGAGAACGATGCGGCGTCCCACGGCTTCGCGCCGCGCGCCGGCCTCGGCCTGGACGACCAGCTCCTTCGCGGAATAGTCGAGGATGGCGATTCCGATGTGATCGTAGGCAAGATGCTTTTCCATCTCCGCCGCGATCTTCGCGAGCATTTCGTCGGGATCAAGAGTGGTGATCGCGTGGCTCGACACGTTGTTGATCAGGGTCAGCTGGCGCGATTTCTTCTGCTCGGCCGCGAACAGCCTGGCGTTCTCCATGGCGATGCCCGCTTCGCTCGCCAGAACGCGCAAAAATTCGACGTGGCCTTCGTCAAACGCCTGTTCCTTCTGGCTGTGCACGGCCATCACGCCCACCGTGCGGTCATAGAGAATCAGTGGCACGGCGCAGATGGAACCCAGAACGCGCAAAGGGTCGAATCCAAGCCGCTGCGCTTCCTCCGGGAATCGCTCGCGCACCAGCAACGGTTGGCCCGTGCGCACGACATGCTCCACCAGGTGATTTCCGGCTTCGCGGGAGCGCTTGGGGAGCCGCTCGCCGTCGGTGACTTCGATCTCAAAGCGGATTTCGCGCGTCCTGGGATTGTCGAAGGCGATGAAAAAACTGGCGACATCGAGGACGCGGCGCATCTCCGAATAAATGCGCCCCAGCAATGTGTCCAGGTCAAGGGTGGAGCTGAGAGCGCGGCCAATATCGTTGAGGATGTGCAGCTCTTCGCTGCGGCGCGCAGTCTGCTGGATCAGGTAGCTATTCTCAACCGACGTGCCGATCTGCTGGCCGAGCGCGAGAAGCAGCCGCCGCTCGGCAGGCGTGAAATTGCGGTTGTCCGGCGTCCCGAGAAGCAGCGAGCCAAAAACGCGCTCCTTCGTCTGCAGGCTAATGCCAACGACCGTGCGCAGCCCCTGCCCGAGCAGCAAACGGCGAACCTGAAGAAACGACTCTTCTTTCTCAAGCGCTTCCCAATTGGCATCGCGCGTGAGATCGCGAAACACCACGAGTCCGCCGAGGCGCGCCACGAGATTCACGATGTATAAATCCAGATGGTTTTCACGAATGGCAGAGCAGAAGGTATCGCCAAGGCCAGCGCCAATCACCGTGGTGGGCGCGGAGGCCCCGTCGTGCTGCAGGCAGAGCGCTCCGACCGGGATGCGCACCACGTTCAGAACGCGCTCGAGCGCCTGCGCCAGCATCTTCTGAAGCTCGCCGCCGACGAAGCTGGACGTGGCCAGGTTCAAGCTGGAAAGCGCCAGCATGTTCCGCTCGACGCGCCGGCGTTCCTCTTCGTAAACGGCCATCACCATCAACACGCAGGTGAATAGCTCCGGCAAAATCATCAGTGGAAGCAGATCCACTCCCTGCAGGATGGTCCAGCGATTTCGGAACGCGCCGGATATGCACAACAAACCCCAGGCAATGAACGTGAGGGCGAGCAGGACGTCCGCGCGAGCTTCTTGTTTGCGGCCCTCCTGCCAGAAAGTCTGCCCAACAAAAATAAAGATGAGGCCCATGCCCAGGACGATCGGAGGAACATTGAACAAGCGATACGCATGCACGACCGGCCACGCCGCGGCGAGCACGCTCGCGACGATCATCGCGGGCACCGGTATCTTCAGCCCCGCATACAAGCGCGCCGCACAATAGAAAGCCAGCGCCGACATCGCCAGGACCAATTCGCTGACCACGGCGTCCCAGCGGAGCCACGGGGCCGGAGCGGCGGTCGCGGCGATTACACCGCTAACGAAGTGCAGTGACAAAAAGAGCCAGGCTGTCGCCCATGCAAGGAGGTATTCCTGGCGCTTCAACCGGTAGAGAAATAGAAAGAACACCGCAAGCAGAAACGTGCTTGCAAGAAGAACCATCCCAGTTGCGGTGATGTAAACAGCCAACCCGAATCTCCGTGGCGGTTCCGCCGTATACTTCCGCCGAGAATAGCAGAAAATCGGCGGCGGCCCGCCGGTCTGTGGAGCGAAGTTTCGCGGGGGTCAACGTCCCGGTGGCAAAGCTCCGAGCGTGACCTTAACACTCACTACATAAAGAGTGCTACCGGATTCCAACTCGCGCCGCTTCATCAAGTTGCGCCACCACCCGGCTCGATTTTGGCGGTTCGTTCCGCTAAGATGAATCGTTTCGAAACCAACCGAGAAAGAGCGCGGAATGTCTCCCTCAGAAAAACCACGGGTTCGCTTTGCGCCATCGCCGACTGGCTATCTGCACGTCGGAGGGGCCCGCACTGCCCTTTTCAATTGGCTTTTCGCGCGGCATGAAGGCGGCACGCTGCTGCTGCGAATTGAAGACACCGATATCGAGCGCAACCGGCCCGAGCTGGTGGACGGAATTCTCGAGGGGCTGAAGTGGCTGGGGATTGAGTGGGACGAAGGTCCGATATTCCAATCGCAGAGGCTCGACCTATACCGCGCCGCGGCGGAGCGCCTGCTTGCGAGCGGCGCCGCCTTCGGGTGCTATTGCAAGGCTGCCGCGTATTCCGGCGGGGACGCCGCCCCCGCGGGTTCCGAGGCCGAAGTGGGCGAAGGCGACGATGAAGGCCCAAAGGTTCAAAAGAATGTTGCGTGCCCCTGCCGCGATCTGACAGACGCTGAGCGCGCGGCCAAGGAACAATCCGGCGTACCGCGCGCGATTCGGTTCCGCGTGCCGCGCACGGGAGTGTCGCAATTCGAGGATGCCGTGTTCGGTCCGCGCGAAGTGCAGAACGCGGAGATCGAAGATTTCGTGCTGTTGCGCTCGAACGGGCTTCCCACGTATCAGCTCAGCGTGGTCGTGGACGATATAGACATGCGCATCACGCACATCATTCGCGGCGCCGATCATCTTTCCAACACGCCGAAACAGGCGCTGATTTACCGGGCGCTCGGCGCCGCTCCGCCGATTTTCGCGCATGTGCCGCTGATACTGGGGCCCGACCGCACGCGCCTTTCCAAGCGCCATGGCGCGACGAGCGTGGGCTCCTACGCCGAAGAAGGATTCCTGCCCGAGGCGTTCAGGAATTTTCTCGCTCTGCTGGGATGGTCGCCGGGCGAAGACGCGGAGTTTCTCCGCACCAGCGAACTCATCGAGCGGTTCGCGCTTTCGGGCGTCAGCCGGACGAATGCGGTCTTCGATCGGGCCAAGCTGGAATGGTTCAATACGCAGTATCTGCAGAAGCCGCCCGTGGAATACGTTTTGCCTTTCGTGGAGGCGGAACTGGAGCGCGCCGGTCTTTGGGAAGGATCGCAGGCCAGCCGCGACAGCGCGTGGTTCGCAAACGCGGTGGAGCTGATTCGCCCGCGAACCCGGCTGCTAGGCGACTTCACCACCTGGGCGCGCGCATTTTTCACAGATGACTTCGAGTACGAAGCCGAAGCCCGCGAGAAATTCTGGAAGGACGAGCGCCTGCCGGCCATGCTCGAAAAACTTGCCGGCGCGCTCGAGGCGCTGGCCGATTGGAACCATGACGCCTGCGATGCCGCATCGCGCGCCGTCGCGACGGCAGAAGGCGTGAAGGCTGGTCTGCTAATCAACGCCACGCGCGTCGCCATCGTAGGGCGCGCGGTGGGCCCGCCCCTGTTCGAGACCATGGTTGTGCTGGGCCAGGAGCGCGTGGTCGCGCGCCTACGCCGGGCCCTGCCGTTCATTTCTGCCCGCTAAGCTCAGGACTCATTAGTTGAGCCAGAAAATGACGGTTACCGCGAGGCAGATGGCTGACATAAAAGTGTGTGCGCTACGATCGTAGCGGATGTGGATACGACGCCAGTCCTTGAGCGTGCCGAACATGTTCTCGATCTTGTATCGTTGGCGGTAGAGCGCGGGATCGTTGCACAATTATTTCGAACAGTTCACATGGCTTTACGCAAAGAGGATCTGCTTTGATGCCAACCCCCTCTATTCTGGTAGCAACGTGGGACAACGGGCTATTCAGCGTCACTGGGAAAATGGTCCATCAAGAACTCGCCAATCAATCGGTTCGCAGTCTGGTGGCCGATGGACGTGGAAGAGTGCTCGCAATTGTTGGCGGGCATTCGCTCTGTCGCCGATCCTCTGATGGCGAATGGACTGCGATAGCAAAAAGCGAATTCGACCTTTCATGCTGCGTGCGAATTGGAAACGTTGTCTTTGTGGGAACCGACGACGCACGTATTCTGCGCGTTGATCCTGACGGCGCGCAGCAATGCTTAACGGGTTTTGACTCCGTAGCGGGCCGCGACAAGTGGTACGCAGGATCGGCAATCGTCGACGGCAAGCGGGTGGGGCCGCCGCTTGGAATTCGTTCAATGGCGGCGACATGCGATGGCGCCGTGCTGCTGGTTAACGTCCACGTTGGCGGAATTCCGCGATCAACCGACGCCGGCTTAACTTGGCGGCCCACTATTGATATCGATAGTGATGTTCATCAGGTATGTGCGCATCCAACCCGGCCCGACATCGTGATCGCGGCGGCGGCGGTCGGTCTCTGCATTAGTCGCGATGCTGGAGAAACATGGACTATCGAACAGCGAGGACTTCACGCCCATCATTGCTCTGCGGTTGCTTTTGGGAGAAACGACATTTTCGTGTCAGCAACCACCGACCCTTTTACGACGCAAGGCGCAGTCTATCGACGCCCGATCGACGGCAACGGTCCGCTACAGCTCTTGGGCGGAGGCATGCCGCAGTGGATCAGCGGCAAAGCCGATACAGACTGCATCGTGACCCGAGATTCAATGGTCGCTGTGATCGACCGATCGGGATGCCTTTACGTGTCGCACGACGATGGTGCTACCTGGTCGTGTCCATTTGATCATGTAGCCGTTCCAAGCGGGCTTCATATCTGTTGACCTGGTCACGTCGCCGCAGGCAGTTTAATGGGTCCTGATGCTAATTTGCGATTGCCGGCGACTAACTCGAGGGCTTTGCGGAGAAAATCTCGGGATGCGCAGCGTGGCTGCCGGCACCGGCGGCGACGACCTGCAGTTCCAAGCTCACCGGAACCTTCACCGGGGGTAAACACGCGGACATGCTGCATGCTTGAAAGCGGAGCGTCACGGGAATTGTGGCCGCTCCCAGCGCGGCGCCATCGTCCGCGGTCAGCCGCAGCCGGAGCGTGACGCTGCCGGAGTAAACATTCAGCGGCTTATCCGGCGAGAACGGAAATTTCTCGTCGCGGCCAGCGGGATAGATCGCCTCAGCCAGCTTGAAGCCCGGGGGAAGCTGCGGCGTAAGCGTCGTCGGGATCAGGTAACTGTCCGACGGCTTGTGCGAGTTCATATGGTAGCCGCTCGCGATCTTCACCACGACCGCCGCTTGGAATTCCTTGCCTCGCGGCACGGGATCGAGCGAAACGAAGGAGTGCGTGGTCACGATCTCGGAGGGACTCTTGGGGGCCGCGTTATCCTGCGCCGGCGTAGCGGCGGCGCCCGAAATCAGGATCAAGGCAGACAACGCGAAACCGAATGCACATCGCATGGCGAGTTTCATAGCTGGCTCTCCACGTCCTTCACGATCTGGTTTTCGTTCAAGGACCCGATATATCTCTTCGCGATTTTGCCGTCGCGGGTAATCAGGAAACTCGTGGGCATTCCCAGCAGGCCGCCGAATTTATTCGAGATGTCGTCGCTGCCCATCACGATGGGATAGTTCATGGTCATTTGCTGGCCGCCCACGTTGAATTGCGTGTTGTGGATGAACGCATCCACGGTCTTCTCTTCGTCGTTGGTGGCCGCGCCCAGCAGCGTGAAGCCCTTGGGGCTGTACTTCTGCTGCATGCCGATCAGGATGGGAATCTCGCCGCGGCAAGGTTCGCACCAGGTGCCCCAGAAATTCACGAGCACCACTTTCCCTTTGAAGCTGGCCAGCGTCACATCCTTGCCCTGCAAATCCTTGAAAGTGACGTCCGGCTCATCCGCGAGAGCAGCGGGATTGCTCGCCGAGCCGGCGGCGGGCACTCCGATCTTGCAGCCGGAGAAACTTACGGCGACCGCCAGGATTGCGATTGCCAGTAGAAATGCCGCATGGGGCCTGTTCATCTTCGACTCCGGTTACTTCACAAACCGATTTAGAAACGTCAACCGCTGCGAAAGCCAGGTCAGCTCGTTGAAGAAAATCAGCCCTCCGATGAAGAGCAGCAGGGCTCCGCTGAAAACTTCGACGGTATGAAGGTGTTTTCGGAAGCGCTTGTAAAACTTCAAGAAGCGGCCGATGCCGACAGCGGTCAGCAGAAATGGAATCGCCAGCCCCGCGGAATAGCACGCCAGCAACAAAATACCCTGACCGACGGTGTCCTTTGTGGCGGCCACCGCGAGCACGCTCGTGAGAATGGGTCCGATGCAAGGCGTCCAGCCGAAGGCGAACGCAAAACCAAGCAGAAATCCGCTCACAATTCCGGGCTGTTTGCCTCCGCCGACATTGCGCAAATGGACGTCGCGGTTCAACCAGCGCGTCATCGAGGGTCCCAGCAGAAAAATCAGCGACGCGGCATAAAACTGCACGGGCTTGATTTCCAGCGTGTTCCCGTAGCGCAGGTTGAGCGCCAGCCCCGCCAGGATCAGCACGGCTCCCGCGATCAGCCCGATGCGGACCGAAATCTTTACCAGCCATCCCACCAGGTGCAAGCCGAAAAGGATGATCAACGCGCCGGCAATCGGCGCAATCAGGGTCTTATTCCGCAGCATGAATGAGCCGACCGCGCTTGCGGAGGCGCCGAGCGTGATAAAGACCACCGAAAAACCAATCACGAACGCAAAAGCCAGGGCCAGCAGCCTGCCGGTGGAGGAGCCCTCGCCTTCCTTCAATTGCTCCACGCCAACGCCCGAGAGCATCGAGACGTAGCCCGGAACCAGCGGCAGCACGCACGGCGAAAGAAAAGAAATTATGCCCGCAAGAAACACACCAAAGATGGATATATCCATCGGAATCCTTTCGCCACTTCCATGCCCTGGGAGTAAGAGATTACAGCGTCACTCTCTGCAGAGACTTCGCCAATATTCCCACAACGATTAGACGTGCGCCAATGGTTTTTGGTTCTGGCGCCGGGCCGGGGGCAGTGAAATTCCACCATGTGAAACACAAACCCGACAGCGCGCGCGGCGCCGTCTGCCGCCGGAATTCGCTAAGCGGCTGGCCTATCAGCGCGGTGCGGCAATCGGTATTTGGCAGCGCAGATGCCTTTACCAACGCTGCGCGCCCAGCCGCTGGAGCCGCAAGCGGCGAGACGATTCGCCGGTTGCGGTGGCGGGCTCGTAAAAATTCTTGCCGGGAGGGCGCGGGATGACACCCAATCGAGTGACCGCGGCGCGCGTCGCCGCTGCGTTCGTGGCCGTGGCGCTGTTCAACTTCGGATCGGACGCGCTGCCGGCCGACCTGGCGGCAGTGCTCCTGACCGTGGCCGCGATCGCGCTCGATGGCCTGGACGGTTATCTCGCCCGCAGCCGCGGCCTGGCGACTCCGCTGGGCGCGCAGATTGACATCCTCGGCGACCGCGTTGTGGAGAATCTTTTCTTCACATTCTTCGCCGTCGGCGGGCTGATTTCGCTCTGGGTGCCCGTGCTGTTCTTCGCGCGAGGCGCCGTGACGGATTTCCTTCGCGGGCTCGCCGCGCGGTCGGGGCGCAACGGCTTCGGCCGCAGCTCGATGCTCGACACCTGGTGGGGGCGAACGCTGGTGGCTTCGCGCGCGAGCCGCGGCGCCTATGCCATTTTGAAGTGCGTCTGCTTCTGCTGCCTGGGCATATTGCTGCCCCTGCGGCATCTGCCGCTTGCCCAATTCAACGCATGGCTGCTGAGCGCAGGACAAACGCTCACCGGCATTACCGCGACATTTTGCCTGGTGCGCGCAATTCCCGTGATCTGGGAGGGGCGGCGATATTTTGCGACGGCAAAAAAAGCCGCGCCGGTAATGGCCGCCGGAGCGATTCGATGAACTCGCCTGAAAGCATCGGAGCCTTTTTCGATCTCGACGGCACTCTCGTCGCGCCGCCCTCGCTGGAATGGCAATTCCTCGGCTACCTGCTTGGGCGCGACGCAATTGGCGGCGCGGAGATTGGCCGCTGGCTCGGCCAGTGCGCGAAACACTTGTTCCGCGACCCGCGCGCCGCGACCACCGGCAACAAAATGCATCTCGCCGGCTTGCGCGAGTCGCTTGTGGCTGACTGGGCCAATTCCGTCGCGCCGGATTCTCTGCGGATTTTTCCGGCAGGAATCGAACGCGTGGCGTGGCACTTCGCGCAAGGGCATCGCGTTGTTCTGATCAGCGGAACCCTGACGCCTCTCGCGGAGGCCCTGGCGCGGCGGCTTCCCGGCCCAGTCGAAATCTGCGCGACCGATCTCGAGGCGCGCGGCGGCTATTGGACCGGGCGGCTTGATGGCGAGCGCATGAGCGGCGAAGCGAAGGCCCGCGCCGTCCGCAGCCTCGCGGCGCGGTTGGGTCTCGCGCTGTGGGAGAGCTACTCGTACGGCAATTCCATCACCGACTTGCCGATGCTCGATTCGGTGGGGCATCGTGTGGCCGTGAATCCCACCGGCAGGCTGCGCCGCGTCGCGCGCAGAGAAGGTTGGCAAAGCTGCGATTGGGAGGCATCTGTTGTCGCGAGCCCCGATGGGCCCGTGCGGCGGCTTTCGCCGAAGGCGGCGCGATGAAAATTTCTCGCCCGGCGCCCTGGGACGAGCGAGCCCGCGGACGCGCAATTTCCTGGGACGGCGCCTGCATCCCTTCCACGGATTCGCGATTGCTCTCGCGCTGGATTGACGAGATCCGCAGCGCGTGCGGCGCGTTTGAGTGGGTTACGTTCGCCTATCTCGCATGGCTTGGCGCCATACTAATCCGTTTTCACCGGAACATCCCGCACGCCGCAGCGCTTCTGGCCGTGCATATCGCGATTGCAGCCGGAATCATGGGCCTCGCGTGGTCGGCCGCGCGCTCACCGAGCCCGATCGTGCGTTTCGCGCGCTGCTGGTATCCGCTGCCGCTCTACATCTTTTCCTTCGAGGAGCTTGGCGGGCTGGTTCACGCCATATTTCCAGGGTGGTTCGATCGCTGGCTCATCGCGTTCGACTACACTTTCGCGGGCGTACATCCCTCGATCTGGCTCTCGCGCTTCGCTTCACCGGCGCTGAACGATGCCATGCAGTTCGCGTACATGACTTATTTTCTGTACCTCGTGATCCTGCCCGCGATTCTCTACGCGCAGCGCGATCGCGTGGAGTTCTGGACGGTGATGACCTCGACCGCCGTGGCGCACTATTCCGTTTACGTGATCGCGGTGCTGCTGCCGGTCGAGAGCCCTTACTATTCGCTGGCCGCGCTGCAGACGAAAACGCTGAACGGCAGTTATTGCACGGCGCTCATTGAATTCATCGAGCGCTTCGGGCGCGTCCACGGCGCGGCGTTTCCGTCGGCGCACGTGGCCGGCTCGATGGTGGCGATTCTCGCGTCGTGGCATTACCGGCGATGGCTGTTCTGGGTATGCCTGCCGTTTTTTGCGGGCATGTGCGTCTCGACCGTGTACGGCCGCTACCACTATATGGCGGATGTTCTCGGCGGCCTCGCCGTGGGCATGATGGGTTTTTCGGTGGGGACGCGGCTCATGCGGCGGAGGGGAGCGCTGCCGGGCGGTCAAAGTGTGGCCTCGTCCGCGCAACGAGCGTTCGCGCCACACGCTGCTGACTGATGCCGAACACCGTAACTAGAACGGGAGCATTGTTTATGGTGCTCGTCTTTTTTGCGCCTCTCGTCTATGGTCAGCACGAAATCACGGTTCGCGTCGTAGATGCCAAATCGGGAAAGCCGGTCAAGAAAGCTTACGCCGGGATCTACGCGTGGAGTGGGACCTGGGACGGCATGGTAACGAAGAACACGAAGATCATCAGCGACAAGCACTCCAGCGGGGGCGATGGGTCAATTTTTGTTGTGTTGCCGGCGCGCCAATCACCAGAAGCAACGCTCGTCTTCTCGAAGTCCACAAAAACTGACAATGCGGGGAGAATTATTATTCACATGCCCGACGACACTCCCGAACGGATCGCCGTGACATTTTCCCCACTGAAGTTTGTGGCTACATGCGGCATATTTTCCCCCGGAGGCGCATTCAATTCCGGGCTGGTCCTTTTGGGCTCGACGAACCAGATCAACTCTAAAATCCAACTATCGGCTGGCCCGGGGGAAGTCGTGATTCTTGTTCACAAGGTTTCGGCCTGGCACAACATGCTGCAAGAGATTCCCTAGCTGCTCGCGAGGAATTCCGGATGCCCCTTGTGCCACTCCGTGGCCTCTTCATAGGCCAGCGCGATCGCGAGCAGCCGCGCTTCGCCCCAGCGCGGACCCATGAGCTGCAATCCCACGGGCAAGCCCTCGCGCGTGAATCCGCAGGGGATGGAGATGGCAGGGAATCCGGTTTGATTGGCCGGCCGCGTGAGGCGCAAGAGCTCGGCGCGCACTATGTTGTCGCCTTCCCCCGGAGCGTGCACGGTGCGTGCACCGACACGTGGCGCGGGAATCGGCGATGTCGGCGCCAAAATGACGTCAACCTCTTCGAACGCCGCCTGAAAATCCTCGACGATTTGGCGCCGCTTCGGAAGCGCGCGAAGATAATCCACGGCGAGCAGCTTGTGGCCCATTTCCAGGTGTCCGCGGACGTCGTCTCCATATTCCGCTGCGCGCGCCGGATAATAGCCTTGCGATTCGTGATAGTCGTTAATCTCGGCGATGACCAATTGGCTGGCCTGGTCAATCGCGCCCGTCAAACGGGGCAGCGAAACCTCCTCGATGCGCGCGCCCAACGATTCGAAGTTTTTCGCGGCCGCTTCCACCAGGCGCCGGACCTCATTATCCAGGCGCTCGAAAAAGAATTCCTTCGGCACGCCGATCCGGAACCGCCGCGGGAGACTCTTGCGCAACTTGCGGTGATCGGGACGCGTCTGACCGCGAGGATATTTTCCGGCAATCGCTTCGAGCAGGATGCACGCATCGGTCACGCTGCGCGCAATCGGTCCGGCATGATCGAAGCTGATCCCCAGTGTCACAACCCCTGCTGTGCCGACGAGGCCGAACGTCGGCTTCAATCCGACAATCCCGCAAAGCGCGGAGGGAATGCGGATCGAGCCTCCCGTATCCGTGCCCACCGAAGCGAAGCCCATTCCCGTGCCAACGGCCGCCGCCGATCCCCCGCTCGATCCGCCGGTAATCCGATCGCGCGCCCACGGGTTGCGCGAGCTGCCGTAATGGGGATTCTCGCCGGTGATGCCGTACGCGAATTCGTGCATGTTCGTCTTGCCGAGCAGAATCGCGCCGGCTCGCGCGAGTTTTTCGGCGACGTCGCTATCCGCCTCCGGCACGAAATCCGCCAGAATCTTCGATCCGGCGGTGGTGCGAATCCCGCGCGTCCAGAAATTGTCCTTGAGCGAAATCGGAATTCCGTGGAGCGGGCCGCGCGCGCGGCCGCGATGAATTTCGCGCTCCGCCGTTTTGGCCTGGCGCCGTGCGCTTTCGGCGAGGACCGTCAGGAAAGCGTAGAGCGAGGAATTCCAGCGCTCGATCCGTGCGAGCGACGCCTCCACCAGATCGAGAGGCGAGATTTCCCTTCGCCGCAGCAGCCGCGCCGCCTGCTCGATGGAAAGAAACGCCAGCTCGGATTCGGAATGGGCGGTCATTTGATTCGGCCTAAAAGATTTTCTCCTGGCGCCGCAGATTCCCGGCCGAGCCGAGATTCGCGATGCGGAATACGACGCTGAACTGATTCTCGTTGCGAATCGTGCCGAACGAAAAGCGGCGATATTCAAACCCAACGCCGCAGCACGAGCCGTTGTAGGCCACCTCCACGATCTGGTTTTGAAAGGCCTCCTGAACGAAATCGTAGCTGGCCCCGAGCGTGACGTTCCAGCCATGGCGGTTCTGATCTCCGTAGCCCACGAGCGTCCGAATTTGATTCGAGTGCTGCTCGAAATTCGGCGGCGGCGGCGAAGGATTCAGCGGGAGATTGAGCGTGGAAAAGTGCGCGAGCGTGAGGAACGATTCCTTATAGGGCTTGAATTTCAGCAAAGTCCCGATGGCGGTCATCCGGTTGCGCTGCGGATCGTAGTTCACGATGAACTGCGTGTCGAATCGCTTGCCCGGCTCGATGGTGAGGTCGCTCACGATGGGCGAAAAACGGCGCGCCGCGTCCGCAAACGCGAACGGCGTGAGGGCGTCGAGCGTCTGAAACACGTTGGGCTGGCCCGGCACGAGCGCGCCGCCGAACGTGGGATCGAAGAAATATTTTTGCGTCAGCCGCCAGGTGATGAACTCTTGGGCGTCACCGGAGCCGGTGCGGCGGTAGAGGCGCTGCGTGACTCCGTACTCGATTTCGTTGGTGTCGGTCAGCGTATCGTCCTCATCGAAGCGCAGGAACCGTCCGAAATCGTTCACGCCGCTGACGTAACGATACACGGCGTAGGGTTCGATCACATGTTTCCACTTCGTTTCGCCGGCATCGTAAACACGTTCGAAAACCGGCATGCGGATATCCACGGATAGCTCTTCGGTGTCGCGGAAGAGCCCCTGATCGAGAAACGTTCCGCTCCTCAGTTGGCCGCCGTAATACGTCGAGCGGAAAGTGAAGCTCGGCGTCACGCTGAGCCACTCGCCAAAATGCAATGGGATCGTCACGCTCGGGGCGATTTCGCTGCGTTCGACGAATGCCGGCGTTTCAAACGGCGTCACGTTTTCGTCGCGACTTGCCGCGCCTGTGAATGCATCGAAGGAAAAATAGATCGGGATGCGTCTGAAGAAGGCCTGGTCCACCGAGCTGATTCGCGCTTCCGGAGCGGTGCGCAGCGTGATCGAAGTCTGCGGCGAGGCAGTGAGATAGTTCTGGTAGCTGAGCGCCGCGAAATTGACGCTGAAACCGTCGAAATTGTTCGTCAGGAACGCCGAATTGCGCACCTCGGAATTTACCGCTTCCTTAAAGGTCTCCGACCACGCAAGACGAAACGTGAGAGACGTGAGCTGATCGAGATCGGCCACCGCGCGCCAGCCGCCCGGCAGCATAGATGTAAACAGGAGCTTCGCTTCGTGGCCGCCCTGCTTGACCGGCGGCTCACCGTCAATCACAAGGCCGCGGTCAATCACGCCGTAGTAACTGGCGTCGAACACCGCGCCCTCCCACGGACGCATACGAAAATCGCCCTTCTGGCTCCAGCCGCGCTTGCTGTAATCCGCCGCACCAAGCGTCAAATCCATCCAGTCAAGCGGCGCCCAGTAAACCGAATCGCCGAGGACGTATCCCTTTTGCGATGTGTTCCCCAATTCGGGAACCAGGAACCCGGAATCGCGGCGCTGTTCGGCGGGAACCGTGGCGAACGGCAAGTAGAGAACTGGAATCGAATAAAGCCGGAAGTTGCCATTCTCGATTCGCACGGACTGCTTCAGCCGCACCGTCGCGGCTGGCGCATAAAATTTCCAGGTGGGGTGGCCTGGCTTACAGACCGTCAGCCACGCTTTGTGAATGCGATAGGTGTTTTCGTCGAGCCGGTCCGCTTCTTCCGCCTCGAAATAGAGCGGATTGGGGCTGATGAGCAGAGTGGGCATGGGGTGCCGCTGCATGGCGAAGGTCCCGCGGACGTGGTGAAAAGTGCCGCGGCCGGTGCGGAGTTCGTAACGCGCGTCGTCCGCTTCGACGTGTTGCGTCAGGTAATCGAGCTGCACGTGACCGTGCGCAACCACGACCTGGGTTTCGTTGTCGTATTCGACGTGATCGGCGCGCAGCCGCGCGTTCTCGTAGCGGACGTCCACGTGTCCATCGGCGTAGAAGATTTTCCCGGCCTGGCGCTGCTGGTCCGCTTCGAGCGTGGCCTCACCGCCGGCGGTGAGACCCACGAGCGGTTTCTGCGGTGTCGCCTGAGCCCACAGCGCTCGAGGAGCCACCGCGAAAAGCGGGAGCAGCGCCAGGTAAAGCGCCAGCCTGCGGACAGAAATCGAGAGAATCGCGTTGAGCATCGCCTAAGAAATGCAAAAAAGAAAACTGAGCCTAACACGCGCCTTCCGCGCCCGCAATCAGCGGCCCGATCGGGCGAGCCATCCCCCAAGTGCAGCGCGACGAATGAACTCCTGTTCGTCCAGTTACATTCGTCTCAGAGTCCTGGGGTGCGGCGCGTGTTGCCTGATCGGCCACACGAGTGTTGAACCCGCCACTCTCGAACGCCTCGGGCTCGTGATATGATCCGCACGTTCCACTGGATCTTCCGCAGCGCAAAACGGACCAGTGATACGTATCTGCTCGAAGTGTGGCGCCCTCTTGCTCGACGACACCGAAAGTTGTTCTTTCTGTGACGTTCCTGCTGTCGAAAATGGCGAAATTCCCGAGCCTGTAACCGTTGGAGCCGGCTCGCTCGCCGAGACTCCTGAGCCCGAATGGCGCATGGAGGTCTCCCGGCGCCTGGAGCAATACCGCACGCGCCGAGGTCACCTGCACCCGGACGACTCCCAGTCCGGGCTTCCCTTCCGGCAGCCAGCCTCGGTCCCCGACATCGAAGACGAAGTCCCTGAGCGCCCGCGCCTGCGGCCGGCGCAGCGCCAGCGTTCGGCCGAGCGCGTCGAGATCTGCATTCAGCCCGAGCTCAATTTCTCGAGTTCGCCGGACGACCGCGCACGGCCACAAACAGCTCTTGTGCCGGTTGCGACCCTGGCCGAACGCCGCTGGGCGGGCATCCTTGATGCGCTCTTTCTGGGCATCACGTGCGTGGGATTCATGAGCATGTTCCGGTCGCTCGGCGGGCAGATGACGCTGGAGAAAACCGATGCGATTGTATATCTCGCCGTGGCGTACCTTTTTTACGCTCTCTATTTCTTCCTGTTCACGGTGATGGCGGGCGCAACTCCCGGAATGCAGTTGCGCGGCCTGACCGTCGTGCGCCTTGACGGCAGCCTTCCTGACTCGCGCCAGCTTTTGTGGCGCAACTTCGGATACATGCTCTCCGGAGCGACGCTGCTGCTGGGATTCGTCTGGGCGGTCTGGGACGAGGACCATTTCACCTGGCAGGACCGCATGTCGCAGACCTACATCACTGCCGCGGCGCCGCTTTCCAATCTCGACTCGCTCGACATTCCCGCGGGGCGCCGCCGCTTTGCTCACAAATAAGACGACCTGTCTCGCGCGGTTTTCTTCCCATCCCTTCGCGACCGTCGCCCACTTGACTCGATTTCCCTCTTGCCGGAAGATCGTCTTACGGGCCCCGAGGAAACGGACGGAATGAAGAGATTGCCGAAAAACCAGCGATTTAACCTCCACGCATTTCTGAATACCGGCGGGCTGGGCAAGAAGGTCGTGCAGTACCGGAACAAGCAGGTCGTGTTTTCACAGGGTGAAGAGTCCTCGAAAGTCTTTTACATCCAAAAGGGCCGCGTCAAACTCACGGTGCTTTCCAAGAACGCAAAGGAAGCCGTTGTCGCGATCCTGACCGACGGCGATTTCCTCGGAGAAGGATGCCTGGCCGGGCAGCCCCTGCGGATGGCTACCGCGACCGCCATTTCCGCAAGCTCCATCCTGGAAATTCGCAAGAGCGCCATGATGCGGGTGCTTCGCGAAGAGCACGCTTTCTCGGAACGGTTCATCGCGCATATCCTGGAGCGCAATATTCGTTTTGAAGCCGATCTCGTGGACCAGCTTTTCAATTCCAGCGAACGTCGCCTCGCCCGGACGCTGCTCCTGCTCGCGCGATATGGCAAGGAAGGCAAGCCCGAGACGATCGTTCCCAAAATCAGCCAGGAAACCCTCGCCGAAATGGTGGGAACCACTCGGTCGCGTGTGAGTTTTTTCATGAACAAATTCAGAAAGCTCGGTTTCATCGAGTACAACGGCGGGCTCTCCGTGCACAGCTCGCTCCTCAACGTCGTCCTCGTCGACGAATAAAGCCCTCCAGTCCCGCATCAGACAAATTTTGCCAAAGTGGTCAATATTGACCATTTTTGAAATCTGCGTTCGGCCTACGCTTTACTTCTGGAAGTACCCCTTTCCCATTGTCCGCGACCAAGAGGAAACACATGAGAATTTTGCTCTACAACCCTGACAACGGGGTCACGAAAAACTTCATGCCGCATCTTTGGATGTTCCTGCTCCAGGCGCTGACGCCGCCCGGCCACGAAGTGTTTCTCATGGACGGCAACGCGCAACCGGTGGATGAAGAAGGCCTCGCTCGCTACGTTCGCGAACAAAAGATCGGACTCGTGGGCATCGGCGCGATGACCAGAATGATCGCGAAGGCTTACCGCATGGCCGACGCGGTCCGCGCCATAGGAGTGCCGGTCGTGATGGGGGGACCTCACGTGACGGAGTTGGCCGATGAAGCGCTCGGCCGGGATGGCGGCCCGCGCCATGCCGACGCTGTCGCCCTCGGCGAGGCCGATGAAACCTGGCCACAGATCGTCGAGGATGCCGTGCGCGGCCAGCTAAAGGATATCTACTCTCCGATGGACGAATTCGGCAAGGAGCGCAAGCCTCCTCTCCGGCCTTATCCCGCGATCCCGTGGGAATCCGTGGACCTCGATCAATTCAACATTGTTCCCAAGGTTGCCGCGCCGCTGCTGAAGCGCTTCGGAGGCGGATGGGGGACGTTTCGCGTTATCCCGGTCGAATCAGGGCGCGGCTGCCCGTACGGATGCGAATTCTGCACCGTGACCGGCTTTTTCGGCGACTCCATCCGGTTTCGCACCAACGAAAGTGTCGTGAACGAGTTGCTGAAACTGAAGGAGCGCGCGCGAAGCGAACGCGGCCAGATCGCCGTTTTTTTCATTGACGACAATTTCGCCATCAACGTCAAGCGCACGAAGTCGCTCCTGCGCGACATTATCGCCGCCAACGCGCAGGTGCATTGGGTCGCGCAAATCAGCGCCAATTTATTGCGTGACGAGGAACTCGTTGACCTGATTGCCGCCGCCGGCGGAAAGTGGATTTTCATCGGCATGGAATCGATCGATCCGGCAAATCTGAAGGACATGAACAAGGGGTTCAACAAGCCCGGCGAATACGCCGCCGTGCTCGAGAGGCTCGCGCAGCGGAATGTGTACGCGATTACGTCCTTTATCTTCGGCATGGACAACGACACAACCGGCGTGGCGGAGCGGACGCTCGAGCAGATTCGAACGTGGCCTGCGGGTCTGCCCATCTTCGGATTGCTGACGCCCTTGCCGGCGACGCCGCTTTACAAGAGGCTCGAGGTTGCCGGAAGGCTGACTCGGCCCAAGCACTGGCAGGAGTTCATACCCTTTGCGATGGCCCACACCCCGCTGAAAATGACGATTCCCGAGGCTCACGAGGAGGTCAGGTATGGCTGGGCTCAGGCCTACAGCCCGGCGGCAATCGCCAAGGCCGTGCATTCGCTCGACCACAAGCCCCTCGGCTACCGCATCAACATACTCATCGCGCGCCTCTGCTTCCGCGGGATCTATTTCCCTCAAATGGGCAAGCTCGCGTGGGTGAAGACAATCTTCCAAAGCCGAGCCATCATCTGGAAACTCATCAAGGAAGGCTTCGGAGGCCGTCCCGCCGAGTTGCCCGCCAGCCCGGCCACAATCTCAAGCAGCCCCAGCGCCTTGACCTGATCCCCACGCGATACCGCGGTTTCAAAATCTGCGAATCTCGATAGCCGATGTTATAATGGGGCTTCCTTTGGCGCGCTCGGCGCGTCCAAATATTGATACCAGGCGCGGGGCGCGCGGCCGGGAAAAGGGACCATAGATGACTTCCGTCACTAAGAAGATCGTTATCGGGCTGTCAGTGATCGTCTTCGGCTTTGTTGCTGTGGGCTACGTTCGCGGGCGCTCCTCGGACGACAAGGCCTTCCGCGCGCTCACCGTCTATGGCGAAGTGCTCGATCGCATCCAGCGAGAATACGTGGACGAGCCCAATCTGCATCAGGTGACCAGCGGCGCCCTCCACGGCCTGTTCGATTCGCTCGACCCGCAATCGAGCTATCTGAGCCCGCTTGAATATACCGACTACAAGGAAAAGAGCGCGGTCAGCCCCAAGGCTGAAGCCGGACTCGCGCTCACCAAGCGTTTCGGATACATCAGCGTCATTTCCGCGCTGCCGGATAGCCCGGCCCAGAAAGCGGGCCTGCAACTTGGCGACGTCCTCGAAAAAATCGCCGGCTTTACCACCGGACAAATGGCCATCGAGCAGGCGCAGCTTCTCCTGAGCGGCGATCCGGGAACAGTCGTCAAGCTCTCCGTGATCCGTCGCGGCAAGGCCGAACCTCAGGATATGGAAATCACGCTCGCGAAGGTGCCGGCGCCCAAGCTCGTCGAGGACAAACTCGAGGGTGACATCGCCTATCTTCGCGTTTCTGAATTCCAGCCGGGCGCCACGAAGCAGATTCGTGACGAGCTCGTGCAACTCGAACATCAAGGCGCGCACAAGCTGATTCTCGATCTGCGCGATTGCGCTCTCGGCGACGACCAGGAAGGCATCTCCACCGCCCAGCTCTTCCTTCCCTCGGGCACCATCACTTCGCTCAAGGGACAGACAATGTCGCCGGTGGTTTCTTCCGCCGATGCATCGAAAGTCGCGTGGGCCCAGCCCGTCACCGTGCTGATTGATACCGGCACGGCCGGCCCCGCCGAAATTCTTGCGGGCGCGATCGCGGACAATCATCGCGGCGAGACGGTCGGCATGCGCACCTACGGCACCGCCTCCCAGCAGAAGCTGATTCAACTCGAGGACGGATCCGCGCTGATCCTCACCCTGGCGGATTACTACACGCCCGCCGGCAAGGAAATCCCCGTTGACGGCGTCGCACCCACGCGGGAAGTGCACCCTTCGCCGGACGATGTGACGGCAGCGGACGAGTACCCGCCCGCTCCGTCGAGTTCGCCGACCGACCCCGACGTCAAGAAGGCTATCGAGATTTTGCAGGGCGCAAGCCCGGCGCGGAAAGCCGCCTAGCTAATCGTGGCGGATTTGCGCGGGATACTGGCCGCGCCCTCGACTCGCCCCAACATTCGTTTCCAACCGACGAAGCACAAGGTGCGCGCTGTCATCCCGAAGGCATTCATGCCTGAGGGATCTCTCTTCGATCGCCCGGGTGGCGCCGCCGCGGCCTTCGTGGCGTTTCTCGTCATTGCTATCGTCTTTTTCGCCGGCTGCGGGAAAAAACCCCTCTCGAAAGCGGAACTTCGCGCCGTCACGGACGAAGTCGTCAGCGCTGCCCAGCGCGTGACCGGGCGCAAATCCGAGATCACGATTCGCCCGGAGGTCCAGCCGCCTGGCTCCGGCGCGCCAGCCGAGCTAACGGCCGACAATATCTATATATCGCTCGCCGACCCTTCGCAGGCCGAAGCGTTGAAGCAGGCCCTCGCGGAAATCGCGCGGCGCCACAAACTCTCGATCGCCGAATCCACCGCCGGCGGCATGATTCGCTACGATTTCTCGCGCGATGGAAATCGCACGCACGCGATTCACGTGGTGACGCCGCTGGCTGTCCGCTCGCGCGCGCCCGTTTCGCATCTGCGAGGGAATCCGCAGCTCGCCATCATCCTCGACGACATGGGCCACGACCGCGCCGCTGCCGATTCCCTGCTCGCGTTGCCGTTTCCGCTTACGATTTCCGTGCTTCCGCACCTGCCGCTCTCCGCGGAGGTCGCCGAAGAGGCCTATCGCCGGGGCGATCAGATCCTGCTGCATCTCCCCATGGAGCCGGAGGCCGAAGGCGGGGGCCCGGAGGGCGTGACACGCGAGGAAATCGAGCTGCGCGTGGGCATGAATCCGGATCAGGTGAATTCCGCGCTCGAAGGCATGCTCGAAACCGTTCCGCACGCGGCGGGCGTGAACAACCATGAAGGATCGCGCGCCACCGCCGATCTGCCGCTCATGCAAGCGCTGATGCCGGCGCTGCGCGAGCGCAATCTTTTTTTCATAGACAGCCGAACGACCGCCGCGACGGTGGCCTATGATGCTGCCGAGCGCGCCGGCGTGCCCGCGGCGTCGCGCAAAGTTTTCCTCGACGACACGCCCTCGAAGGAAGCAATCCTCGCCCAGCTGGAACTCGCCGCGCGGGACGCCTCTCGCGACGGCTCCGCCATCGCCATCGGCCATCCCCGCCCCGCAACAATCGCGGCGCTGGCCCAAGGCGTTCCCGAACTCGAATCGCGCGGCATCCACCTTGTCTTCGCCTCCGAACTCGTCCGTTAGTCCGGCACTTCGCGTCGAGGATTTGATACGGAGGCCGCTCGGAGGCGTTTATCCGGGTGAGCGCGTGATGCACGGCATCATGGCAATCGTTTATGGGGCTGCTGTTGCTTACCTCGTCCCCGTTCTGCGCGTGTGGTGGACGGGACCTTCGGGCTTGGTAATTGCGTCGCCAGCGAATTCGATCGTTCTCAGTTGGACGCTGACCGTCATGGCTGCGGGAGTGTTGCTTTCCGGCGTCCGCGATTTGTGTGCCGCCGTTGGTGTGCCGGGTAGCGCATGGCCGTGGGCGCGGCGGTAATATTCAACTTTGATGGCTCATGAGTTCAATGGTGCGGGCGGCTCATTCTCGCGTCGTAGGTCCTGATGGTGCCCCGTGCTCGGTTTGTGAGCGTGGGGATTCTTTCTGCCTTTGATCTATTCTCGGTTTTGTTCCAGCGACCGATTCCAACGAAAATCCTCTCACCAAATCGTCCGAACGACTTTCGAGTTGCGGATGTGCTCGTTCGCTGTTATCAAGGCGAGACCCCCGACGAGCGCCGTCGCGGCGATAACACGGTCGGCGGGGTCCTTGGAAAAGGTTGCGGGCAGCGTCACTGCCCTCGCGCATACGCGGCTGCTTATCGGCAGAACTACAAAATGGGACTCGACTTCCTGCAAGTAGGTCTCCAGGCTCGCATCCAGTTGGATGCGGCCCCTGCTCGCGGCCAAAGCGACCTCGAAAAGCGTGATATCCGAGATCGCCACTCCTTGCGCCTCTTGACGCGCGCTTTCGATGGTCGCAGTCGCCTTCCTCGAGAGTTTTCCCGGAGCGAAGGAGAGCCATAGCACCACGTGCGTATCAACGAGAATCGGCAAGCTTGCCCCATTCCTCGAGCGAGAATACCGGCGCAACTACGTCGCCTGTGATCCGGCCCTTGCCGACGAAGAAACCAAAGATTTCGTCTTTTTCGGCGCCCACCGGGACCAGCTTGGCCACGGGTTTCCCGTGCTTTGTGATGATCACGGTTTCACGTTTGGCATGCACCTCGTCCATGACCGAGAGGCATTTCGCCTTGAAAGCACCCGCTGCCATCTTCCTTACGTTCTTCATCGTTTTCTCCCGCCGACCATGGTCATTCTACCATGGTCATAATTGGATTTCCACCTTTCGGGCGCGCGCATGACCAATCTGCCCACGCCACTTCTCGGTTTGTTTTTTCCTTCGTGGGCCCGCGGCGTGGGTCTCGCGTTAGTTTTCGACCTCGTGCTGTAGCCGCGGTTTCGCCTGTCACTTCGTACAGGCCCAAGTACTGGGACGAAATCTGGCCTGGCGCTCTATTTCCCAGCGCAAGTCCCGGCGTTAACTTTCTTTACCCGCCCTGCTAGTGAAAGTCGCCTGCGGGGCTAAGGAAGGAGCCTATGTCCCACTGGATTGGTACAACTTCGCCGGCGGACGCCGGTATGTCCGATTTCAAGGAATGCCTCAAACAACTGCGTGACGGCCATTCGAGCGAGGCCCTGCAGTACGCCCGGCGCGCACTCGGTATCGCTCCGAAAAACCCGTTTTATCTCTCCTATACCGGCTTGCTGGCTGCCGTGGCCGAAAAGCGTTATGGCGATGGCGAAGCTCTCTGCCAGGAAGCGTTGGGAATGCGACACAATCACGCGCAGCTGTACCTGAATCTGGCCGAGGTCTATCAGCAGTCCGGCCGGACGCAGGAGGCGATTGCAACTTTGGAAAAGGGGCTGGTGTCCGCGGGACGCGATTTCCGCATTCGGCGGGCTCTGCAGAAAATCGGCTCGAGGCGCGACCCGATGGTGACGTTCCTGCACCGCAGCCATCCGGTGAATCGCACGCTGGGAAGATTGCGTCACCGTTTGACAGGACCGTCGCAAGCCGCTTGAGCGGCGCGCCGTTCCTTGCAGAAGAATTTACCCCGCGATGTACTCCGGGGCGGACTCCCGCGATTCGCTACGCTTGTTCTGGGCGTGGCGAATTTGCCCGCTCCGGATTCCCCTTTTAAGCCCGTGCGAATTGACGACAGGATTACCCTGTCCGCGCGGCAGCCTTGCGGCAAGCGCGAAGAACAATCCCCGGCGCGTTAACTCTGGCCGAGCGGAAGAAAGTATTGCGTGCCCTTCACGGGCTGGCGCAGACGCCGCAAAAGCTCCTGCAAATCGCGGTTGCGTTCGACGAAGTCAATTTCCGTGGTGTCCACCACCAGCAGGTTCGACGCGGAGTAGCGGAAAAAAAAGTGCCCGTAGGCGTTGGCAACCGCTTCGAGGTATTCAGGTGAAATCTGTTTCTCGGCGGGATCGCCCTTTTTTGAGACGCGCTTTCGAAGCACCTCCGGCTTGGCATGAAGATAAATCACCAAGTCGGGCGCGGGCAGCGACGGCGCAAGCATGTCGAAATATCTTTCGTAGAGCTTCAGCTCTTCGTTGTCGAGATTGACGTACGCGAAGATTTTGTCCTTCTCGAAAAGGAAGTCGCTGACGACCGGAGCGGTATTGTCCTCGGGCCGGGTCTCGGCCAGCAGACGATGGCGTTCGTGGAGGAAATACATCTGGGCGCGAAAGGCCGCGCCGGGTTTTTCATCGTAGAAATCAGCGAGAAAGGGATTGTCCTCGCTGTCGGAGATCCGCCGCGCGTGAAGTTGCTCGGCCAACGCTTTGGCCAGGGTGGATTTGCCCACGCGGATGGGCCCCTCGACCACGATGTGGCGAGGCATTTTGAAGACAGGTTCGGTCATCGCGCGCGATTATAGCAAACCCCGCCGGACCTTCACGCGCTACCAGCTCCTGGCGATCGCGGCGACGATGCGCGCGAGCGCGTCCACATCGCGCGTGTCTATTACTTCCGCCGGCGAATGCGAATAGCGCAGCGGCCATCCGAGCGCGATATCCACGGCGCCGTAGGGAACGAATGTGGCGCCGTCGTTGCCGCCTCCGGTGACGCCGAGCTGGTAGGGAATTTGATTGGCGCGCGCGAGTTTTTCAACTTTCGCGACGAGATCGCGCGGCGCAATATTGGAATTGTCCACGGCGCGGATCGCGAAACCCTTTCCGATTTCCGCGTCCCCAAAACGTTTCGATTCGAGAGGCGAATCCGAGCTCACCAGCGTGTCCACGGCGAAGACGTAATCCGGCGTGTGGCCTTCGGCGGCAAGCCGCTTGGCCAGCGCGCCCGCACCAACGAGGCCAAGTTCCTCGCCCGTGGACCAGACGAATGTGACATCGCGGTCCTTGAGCGGGACTGATCCCCCAGGCTCGCCTAACCGTCGACCTGGGGGCCCCTCCTGCAGCGCCCAAACGGCTGAGATCAGCGCCGTGTCGCCCACGCGGTCGTCAAAGCTGCGGCCGTTCGCGCGCGTGCCGAGAAGCGGGCGATATGCCTTGGGAATTGTGATGGAATCGCCGACTTTGATGCCGAGCTTTGCTACTTCTTCCTGGGTGCGCGCGCCGACATCAACGCGGATCGTGTGATCCGATTCCGCCGGCCACTTGAAATTGGCTTCGTCCCAGCCGTTCGGCAGTTCCATGATCGCGTCGCGATCGCCGGTTGCCGTATGAACGAGCATCGGATGGCCCTCGTAGAAGTTCAGGTCCATTCCGCCAAGCGTTTCCACTTCAAGCCGGCCATCCTTCGAGATTGATTTCACCTCGAAGCCGATCTCGTCCATGTGCGCGACCACAAGAATCTTCGGCGTTTTCGAGCCGGCAGGCGTACTGCCTAGATGAAGAATCAGGTTTCCCGCATCATCCGTTTCCGGCTTCGCCCAGGGGGGCAGCAGACTTTTCACCACGTCACGAACGGGCGCTTCGTTGTTGCTCGCGCCGTACGCCTCAACCAGGCCGCGCAACACCTGATCATTTTCTGGCCGCGACGCGGTATGTGGACCGACACCGGCCGATGCCACAATGATGCTTATAGATTGACGCAGCTCGGGTGGGAGAGGTACTCCGTTAACGTACACTCCGAGCAGGTCGCTCAAGTCAGCCACGTCAGAGCGGGACAGAGTTTCGACAGGAGTGTCCGGCCACGCGGTTGCGATTCCGACGTGAACCCATTTTGCCGGGAAGGCAGGAGGCGGCAGATCGCTCGGTGCGATAAGCGCCGCCGAATAATCGCTTACGAGCGGAATCTTGTTCGCGTCAGCGAGTTGTTTTAAATCGGCAGCGATACCGGTTAGCTCGCCGGTAGACTTGTCGAGGCCGATGAGAACACCGCTGCCCGGTTCACGGCGTGGTGCGCGGTGCACACCCTCCATCGCCGGTACATTTCCACCTCGCAACATTCCCCCGACGTAGATCATTTCGTCAGCCTTGGTAGTTGTGAGGAGCCTGTCGAGGCCGCGCCCACCAACTCGTTGCTGGGCCAAGAACACGATTGTCACAGTGCCTTTCACGGCGGGATCGGCGTGACGGAGAAGGTCAACCAGCGCGGCGGCGCCAAATTTGTCTTCGACGGATGCTCCAGCGAACTCGCTGGCTGCAAGGTCCATCAGACGGCGGGTGATGGCGACGGGGCTGAGGATGTCGACGCCAGCTTTGCGGACTTCGGCGGCGGAAGTTGCGCCGATGTCAACGTACGCGTTCTCAAGATCTCGAGGGTCCGGGGCGGGACGATCCGATCCGTTTCGTTGCAGGTGAATGGAGATTCCGGCGACTACGCCGTTGATCCATTGGCCGCCAGCCGTGCGGACTTGCACGGGTTGAGCGGAGTAGAGCTCGTTGAAGATCGCCGGCAAGTTTCCGCGTTGCGGCAGCCGCTGCAGGCGCAGATAACCGTCGTCGGTGATGCCGCTCACTACGAAGCCCGGCTCATCAATCGGCGTGACGATCAGGCGGTGCGGGGCGCCGCTGCCTATGGTGACGATTACGTCGCCGAGATTGTCCACGACGGGATGAAACGCCGCGACCTTCGCGCGAATCTTTTCGGTGAGCTGCTGTTCATAGCCGAAAACCGACGGAGTTTCGACAAATTCCTTCAGGTCACTCGCAAGATCGCCTGGAACTTTCGTTGGTGTGTTTTGCGATTGCGCGGCGGCCGGACGGGCGCACAAAGGCGAGAAAAGGAGAACGAGAGAAGCGAGGAGGCGTGAGAATTCATGCTTGGTTACCCCCGCTTTCCAGTGTCGAGTAGAATGTGCACCGATTGTTTGTTTTCTATCGGTTACGGGCGATTCTACTCGGCACCCAGTGCCGGGTAGAAACCGGGGACGAGGCGCGAGCGTGGAGGCGTGAGGCGCACGCGATGCCAGGATCGAGGCGGGTCGCGGCCGGTAGCAGAGAAGTTGGCACCTCGTTTCTTGTGTCACTTCATGAGGACGCCCATCGCTAATTTTCAACGAGTTGGCTCCGTTTTCGTTCGACATCATGTGTCGAGTGGGATTGCACAATTTCAGGCCGCGCCCGGAGCGACTCGCGGCGGCCAGGCACAGCGATAACGAGCCGTTCCGCGTGCCGCTTCTTGCGTCGAACTCAATCATGCTTATCACGCGACCATCTTAGTACACAGGCGTCAGCGTGCAAGCGTGTATCCCTGTGGACTTTTTTGCTGCGGGAGGCCAGCGCCACGGCAATGGACGCGATCGCGACCGACGCGGGCGGGCCATTTAAGCAATCGCCGGGTGCTTCCTGCCAAAGCCAGTCGCGCGTTCGAACGCGTGCGCCATTTGCAAGACGCTGAAATCTTGCTTGTCGCGGCCGACGATCTGCACGCCGACAGGAAGTCCCTCCGGCGTGAAGCCGGCCGGCACCGAGGCCGCTGGATTCCCCGTTGCCGAGATGTACCAGCAGGATTTCATCCAGTCTATGTAGTTGTCGAACTTCACGCCCGCGATCTCCGTTGGATATGGCGTGTTGACGTCGAACGGCGGCAACTGCGTGGTGGGCAGAACGAAGTATTCGTATTTTTCGAGGAACGCCTGAAAGCGCCGCCAGACCTGGCCGTGGGCGGTCTCGGCGCGCGCGACATCCGTGCCCGTCAGCCGCAGACCTTCCTCGATCTCACCTTTCAGCGTGTCCTTGAAAGCGTCTGGGTGCTCGCGCAATCGCTCGCCATAGGTATTCGCCGAATTCCACGCGCGCAGCGTGCGAAAGGAGATCTCGGCGGGGGCGAAGTCCGGCTCCGCCTGCTCCACGATGCAGCCCAAGGATTCAAATGTCTTGCGATGCGCGTCCACCACGGTGCGCACACGCGGATCGAAGGGCACGCCGCCAAGGTCCTTGAACCATGCTACCCGCACGCCGCGGAAATTGCGGTCGAGCGGGCGTGCGAAAAGCTCACCCGGTTCGTTGATGGAGAGCGGCGCGCGCGAATCGGGCCCCGCGATCGTGCTTAGCACCAGGGCAAGGTCGGCCACCGAACGCCCCAGGCATCCGGAGGTGCTCAGCGTTGACCACCCGAACGCCGCTTTCGGATTCGGCACCCGGCCGATTGAAGGCCGGAAGCCGACTACGTTGCAGAATGCGGCGGGATTGCGCAGCGAACCTCCGGTATCGGAGCCAGTCGCAACGGGTACGAGGCCGCAGGCCAACGCGACGGCGGCGCCGCCGGAAGATCCGCCGCATGTCTTCGTCAAGTCGTAGGGATTGTGCGTCGCGCCGAAGACTGCGTTGAACGTCTGCGATCCCGAACCGAATTCCGGCGTGTTGGTTTTGCCGATAGTGATCGCGCCCGCACGCCGAATCCGATCAACAACAATGTCATCTTCGGTGGGGATGTAGTCTTTGTAGAGCGGCGACCCAAATGTCGTGCGAATGCCGCGGGTTTCGAACAGGTCTTTGTGCGCGACCGGCAGACCGTGCAGCGGCCCCAAAGTCTCGTTGTGCGCCTGCATCTCATCGGCCTTCGCGGCAGCGGCGGCGGCCATTTCCGGCACGAGGGTCACGATGGCGTTGACCTGCGGGTTTACACGCTCGATCTGCTTCAAATGCGCGGCCAGCGCTTCGCGCGCCGAAAGCTTTTTCGCGCGGATCAGCCGGGCCATATCCACGGTGCTCATAAAGCAAACGGAGGAAGCGGCGGCCTGAGCCTCCAGAGCGCTCTCGAGGAGAGGCACGGCGGCCATTCCAAGCAGGACTTCGCGCCGGGTTAGATGATCCTCGCTCATGGGCGTGAGTCTATCACGCAGCGGAATTCGCAAACGGCTGGCCGGACGCGCGGTGGTATACTCCCGCGGCACGGCGACAGAAGGAGACGAATCCAATGAGCGAAGCAAGCGCAACAAAGAGCAATCCACTCGATCCAGCGGCGTTCAGGCCCGCGGCAATCTCCGCGGAGACACTCGCGGCCAACGAAGCATTCCGGAAAGCGATGTCCGGCGGGCCGGACTGGTGGGACATTGGCGCGCAGGCCTATCGCGATGCCATGGCCAGCGGCCGAGGGGGATTTCCGCCGCCGGAAAAATCTCCGCGAGCGCGCAGCATACAAATTGACGGCAAGGGCGGGCACAAAGTGGAGCTGCGCGTAATCGCGCCGGAACGTGCGAAGGGCGTTTACATGCACATCCACGGCGGAGGCCTGGTATTCGGGTCCGCGGCGAACCAGGACCCAATGCTCGAGCGCGTCGTGGCGAGCACGGGAATGGCGTGCGCGAGCGTGGAGTACCGGCTTGCGCCCGAAAATCCGTACCCTGCTGCGTGGGACGATTGCGAATCGGCGGCGGTCTGGCTGGTGAAGAACGCGAAATCCGAATTCGGCACCGATGTGCTGACGATCGGCGGCGAATCGGCGGGCGGCACTCTTGCCGCAGCGACCCTGCTTCGCATGCGCGACCGGCACAACTACACGGGATTCCGCTCGGCGAATCTCGCATATGGAGTCTTCGATTCGTCCATGACCCCAAGCCAAAGACACTCGCCTGAAAAGGGCATACTCGTCGGTCGAATCGGCATCCAGAAATTCAGCGAAGCCTATCTGCCGAAGGGCGTGGACCCGCGCGATCCGGACGTCTCACCGCTGTACGCCGACCTGAAAAACATGCCGCCGGCGATCTTTACCATTGGAACCATCGATCCGCTGCTGGACGACACGCTTTTCCTCTACTCGCGGTGGATTGCGGCGGGAAATGAAGCGGAGCTGGCGGTTTATTCGGGCGCGCCGCACGCGTTCAACATTTTCCCGCTGCCGCAGGGACCTGCCGCCAACGCGCGGATTGATGGATTTCTGAAGCGCGCTATTTCCTGAGGAAGGTTTTTCCCTGAGTTGAGTTACGAACCGCTGCCGGGCGCGGAGAGGTTGATCGCGGCCGCGCCCAGGATATGGCCGCTGCCGCGCGATTGAACGAAAACGACCGCGCGGAGATTCTCGCGTTTCCAGCTCTTTCCAAGCTTCAGGTCCGGCTCCGCCGAAAATGATCCGGCGGAATTCACGCGCCCGAGAACTCGCATTTCGCGCACCACGGCTCGGTGGCCCAATTGCGCGCCGGCGTTCTCGCCGCGCGTGACGTTCGAAGACAGACCATTCTCGGTGATCGCTAGAACCATGTCCGCGCCTTCCCGCGCGTTCCAATTCGCAATCGGTTCCAGGCGAACGCGCAAAGCCGCGGTGTCCAGCCCGGCCTTGGAATCCTGCCTCTGCTCGAGCGCTACCGTTACTTTTGGAGTTCGCGAGGATTTCGCGATGGCCGCCAGCGCATTGCGCTCGTCGTTCCCAACGAATTCCGTCGCGCCGTCCACGATCATTTGCGGCGTGTAGGCGGTCTTGGCGTGAAGCTCCCGGACGTAGTCGGACTGCCTCTCGGTGAATTGCGCGGACGAAAAGGGATCCATCCAGCCCTCGCCGTTCCAGTAGTCCACGTGCTGCTCCAGAGCGATGATCTGTGCGCCGGCGACCGGCTGGGTTTGTTCCAGGCGCGCGAGCAAGCGGTCCGCGGGAGGGCAACTCGAGCAACCTTCGGAGGTGAAAAGTTCGACCACCACGGGACTTGCACCCGGCGCAGTGCGGGGTTCCACTTGGGCGTCTTGGCCTGCTGCGCCCGGCGCGCCGCCTGCGGCTGCACGGCCGGAGGCCATCCAAAGGCAAGCGAGTCCGAGCATCGCGAACAATGCCAAGCCGGCAAGGAATGAGATTTTCATTCGACCCCTGACTGTAGTTTACACCGGTTCGCGACTCATTGGATGTGTCGAAGGGCTCGAGCTTCACCACCATACGTGTGGACTGTTGGTAAGCAGGGCACAGGATTGCCATGTGTACTGTTCTGCACAGTGCCCGATGGCCCAGCCGAAAGAGACTAGATCGATGTAAGTACTCACTAGATTCGTCATGAAATCCCCTTCCACCGAGCCGAAGACGAAAGGCGCTGACGCCCTGTCCGCGCCTAAGCCCCCACCGCTTCGCCTGCGAAAAAACGACGAAGGAAACCTGCACTATCGAGCCCTGCTCGAAGCGGCGCCTGACGCCATGGTCATCGTGAACCAGGCCGGTGAAATCGTCCTACTGAATCTCCAAGCTGAAAAGCAGTTCGGATATCGCCGCGATGAACTGCTGGGTCAGAAGGTGAAGAACATTATTCCGGAAGGCTTCGCGGAGCGGTTGGTCGCGGACGCTCTCAGGTCCGCCGAAGACGCGCTGGCGCAGCAGATCGGCAAGGGGATTGAACTCATCGGGCGGCGGAAGGATGGAAGCGAATTTCCCATCGAGATCATGTTGAGCCCGCTGGAAAGCGCCGAGGGAATCCTGGTGACGGCGGCGATCCGCGACATCACCGTGCGCAAGGCCGCGGAAAAACATCTGGCGCAGATGGAGAGCAGGTACCGCGGGCTGCTGGAGGCGGCTCCAGATGCGATGGTGGTGGTAAACCGGAGGGGAGAAATCGTCCTGCTAAATGTTCAAGCGGAGAAACAGTTCGGATACCACCGCGACGAACTCGTAGGGCAAAGGATGAAAAACATCATCCCGGAAGGTTTCGCGGAACGGCTGATCTCGGATGGTCTTCGATCCCCGGAAGACGCGTTGGCGCAGCAGATCGGCACGGGAATTGAGCTCANNCCCGCTGGAAAGCGCCGAGGGAACCCTGGTGACGGCAGCGATCCGCGATATCACCACGCGCAAGACCGCCGAGACCAATCTTCTCCACAAAGTCGAGCAATTGAACCGCTCGAATGAAGAATTGGGGCAATTCGCCTACATTGCCTCTCACGATTTGCAGGAGCCGCTGAGGATGGTGGCGAGTTATACGCAGCTGCTGTCCAGACGGTACAAGGGAAAGCTGGACTCCGACGCCGATGAGTTCATTGCTTTCGCCGTGGATGGAGCCAGCCGCATGCAGCGGTTGATCCAGGATCTGCTGGCCTATTCGCGCATCGGGACAAAGGGAGCGGATCTGCTCGATTCCTCGAGTGAAGATGCGCTTCAACAGGCGCTGATCAATCTGCGTGCAACCATCGCCGAAAGCGGCGCGCAGGTGTCGCACGATCCTCTTCCCATGGTCCTGGCGGACGAGATGCAACTGATTCAGCTGTTTCAGAACCTGGTCGGCAATGCCATCAAGTACCAAAGTTCCGGGGTTCCGCGTATACACGTCTCCGCCGCCATGAACGTCGAGAAGAAATGGGTATTTTCGGTAAAAGATAACGGGCTGGGAATTGACCCGCAGTATTTCGAAAGGATTTTCGGCATGTTCCAGCGCCTTCACAAACGGGAAGAATTTGCCGGTACGGGCATCGGATTGGCCATCTGCAAGAAGATTGTCGAGCGGCATGGCGGCAACATCTCAGTCGAGTCACAACCGGGGCACGGTTCCACGTTTCGCTTTACGCTGATAGGGGGCGAGAGTAAATCATGAACGTTATCGGACGCAAAGGTGTGCCCATAGAGGTGTTGTTGGTGGAGGACAGCCCCGGTGATGTCCGTCTTACGAAGGAGGCCTTCCGTAGCGCCAATCCTTCCATCCATTTGCACGTGGCTACTGACGGCGTGGACGCGATGGCTTTTCTCAAGCACCAGGGAGCTCACATTCACGCTGCTCGCCCGGATTTAATCCTGCTCGATCTGAACCTTCCCAAGATGGATGGCCGCGAGGTTCTGGCTCAAATCAAGAAAGACGAAAGCTTAAGAGGGATTCCGGTGGTTATCCTGACCACTTCCGATGCGGAGGGGGACATCACGATTAGCTATCAACTCCACGCGAACTGCTACCTTAACAAACCCGTGCAGTTGGACGCGTTCGAGGCCCTGGTGAAAAGCATCAACGAATTCTGGCTGAAGGATGTCAAGTTGCCAAGGCAGGCGCAAATTGGATCGGTATGAAATCCATCCGAAAGCTGCTCCTGGTCGAAGTTAGGCGCGAAAACGAACGTTTGCTCCGCGAGAGGATCGGCGACCTCGGCCGGCACAGCACCGAATTGACGCTGGCTGCGTTCGTGAAAGGAATGATGAATATCATCGGAGAAACGGCATGCCCATAGAGGTTCTCTTGGTTGAAGACAGCCCGGGTGATGTCCGGCTGACGCAGGAAGCCTTCCGCGACGCAAACAGGTCCGTCCGTTTGCATGTGGCTTCCGATGGCGTCGAGGCAATGGCCTTCCTCAGGCACGAGGGAGCTTACGTCAACGCTCCTCGCCCGGACTTGATCTTGCTGGATCTAAATCTTCCCAAGATGGATGGCCGCGAGGTTCTTGCTCAGATCAAGGAGGATGACACCCTGAAAACGATCCCGACGGTTGTCCTGACCACTTCTGACGCAGAAGCGGACATCAGCAAAAGCTATCAACTCCAGGCGAACTGCTACCTCAACAAGCCCGTGGAGTTGGACGCCTTCGAGGCCCTGGTGAAAAGCATCAATGATTTCTGGCTGACGAAATGCAAGCTGCCGCAGCACAAACAAAACCAATGACCGAGAAATCGATCAGAAGGCTTCTCCTGGTTGAAGATAACCCCGGAGACGCTCGTTTGCTCCGCGAGATGTTGAACGAGCAGGCCTCGCACGACACTGAATTGACGCATGTGGGGTCCATGAGCGACGCCGAGAAGCATCTTGCGAAGCATGGCGTTGACATTATCCTGCTCGACCTGGGGCTGCCCGATGCACAAGGACTGACAGTGGTACGGCGGGTGCGCGAAGTTGCTCCCCTTGTCCCGTTGGTGGTGCTGACGGGCATGGACGACGAGTCGCTAGCCGCTCAGGCCTTACAGGAAGGCGCGCAAGACTATCTCGTCAAGGGCCAGATCGAGACGCGCGGGCTTTTGCGATCTCTACGCTATGCGGTTGAGCGCAGGGTCCTGGAGGGGGTGTACCGCGGGCTACTTGAAGCGGCTCCCGACGCGATGGTGGTGGTGAACCAGCACGGGGAGATCGTCCTCCTGAATCTTCAGGCGGAGAAACAGTTCGGATACCACCGCGATGAACTGATAGGGCAGGTGGTAAAGAACATCATTCCGCAGGGCTTCGCGGAACGGATGATCGCCGACGGCACACGTACGGCGGCGGAGTCGGTGGCGCAGCAGATCGGCATGGGNNTTTCCGATCGAAATCATGCTGAGTCCGTTGGATGGTGTGGATGGAGTTCTGGTGACGGCGGCGATCCGCGATATCACGGAACGTAAAAAACGCGAATATGATATGTCGTGCCTGGTCGCTGTCGTCGAGTCATCGCACGATGCCATTATCAGTCTCACCCCCGAAGGAATCGTTCTTTCCTGGAATCACGGCGCGGAGCGAATCTATGGGTACCCGGCCGCGGAAACCGTGGGACGCTCGATCCTGTTTATTTCGCCTCCTGACCGCGAGACGGAAACCCTAATGCTCCTGAAAGGGGTACAGCGCGGCGAAGCCGTGGAACCCCTTGAAACGATCCGCGTAAAAAAGGATGGAACGCGCATCCACGTATCCATAACACTTTCACCGATCGAAAATTCGGATGGCCGGGTGATTGGTGTCTCAGTCGTCGCCCGGGACGTTACCGAAAGCAAAAACCTGGAAGCGATGCTTCGCCAGGCGCAAAAGATGGAAGCGGTGGGACAACTGGCAGGAGGCGTGGCCCACGATTTTAACAATTTACTGGGAGTCATTCTGGGCTACACCGGCCTTTTGCTGGATCGTCTGAGTCTGGATGATCCCCAGCGCAAGAGTATTGAGGAGATCCAGAAAGCAGGCGATCGCGCCGCGTTGTTGACGCGGCAGCTTCTCGCCTTCAGCCGCAAGCAAGTGCTCCAGCCTAAAGTCCTCGACCTCAACACAGTTATCGCGGGTGCGGAAAAGCTGCTTCAGCGGCTCATCGGCGAGGACATTGAGTTGGTGGTCATCTCGAACCCCACGCTCGGACTGGTGAAAGCCGATGCCGGGCAGCTCGAACAAATCATCATGAACCTGGCCGTGAATGCGCGCGACGCCATGCCTCCGGGGGGCAAGCTCACCATTGAAACTTCCAATGTGGAAATCGACGAAGACTATGCCCTCCAGCACCCATCTACGCGGAAGGGTCCGCACGTGATGCTATCGGTAACCGACACCGGCTGCGGCATGGACGCGGACACGAAAGCCCACATGTTCGAGCCCTTCTTTACGACCAAGGAGTTTGGCAAGGGCACAGGACTTGGCTTAAGTACCGTCTATGGAATCGTGAAGCAGAGCGGCGGGTCCGTGTGGGTTTATAGCGAGGTTGGGATCGGTTCGAGCTTCAAGATCTATCTTCCCTGCGTGAGTCCAGAGCTCGTAACCGCGGCGCCGAGCGACGTGCCGGAGAAAATAGAAGGGGGATTGCAGACGATTCTGATCGTCGAAGATGAGGTGCCTCTGCTGGAGGTCACGCGCCGGTCCCTGGAGGCATTTGGCTACGCAATCCTGGCGGCCAAGACCCCGGCGGAAGCCATACGAATGTCTGAAAGCCATCCGGGTCCGATTCATTTGATGGTGACCGATGTGATTATGCCGGGTATGAGTGGGGCTCAGTTGGCGTCTCGCCTTTCCGCATCGCGCCCGGAAATGAAGGTGTTGTACGTTTCCGGTTACACGGATGACACCATCGTGCGTCACGGAGTTCTGGAACGTGGACTGGCATTCCTGCAAAAGCCGTTCTCGCCAAAAACGCTGGCACGGAAAGTGGGCGAAGTACTCGCCCCTGTGCTGGTCTAAGGCGAAGGGAACCTTAGCAAAACGATCCTTCATTGCCTGCGTTATCCATCAGAAAGCTTCGCTCTCGCAGCGCTTGTAATGACCTGCCACAACGAGCTAGAAGGCAGCTGAAATTTGCTGTGATCGGTTCGTGGTTCTCGTGTGAAATCAGCTATTGGATTCAGCTTTTCTTGCGGAACAAGTGGGAGATCAGGGGCGAAGGTTTCTCTTCTTTGTGCTGGGGTTCCAGTGCGGCAAGGCGCTCGCGAGCCTTGGCATGCGTCGGGCTGATTTCGAGCAGCTTGGAATAAACCGCGCGTGCGCGTCCCGGGAGTTGCATTGACTCGAACAGTTCGGCGAACGCAACGTAGACCGATTCCCTCCATGGATCGAGTTGGATTGCTTTCTGGAACTGTTCGATGGCCTCGTTGCGGTATTGGGGAAGGGTCCCGAGGCTGCGCGCCAGCATGGCATGGTACAAAGCCTGCTCCGGCGCGGTTTCGACGCATTTACGCAACCAGACAATTGATCCAACGAAATTTTTCGCGCGCAGACATTCGTTAGCGCGCTTAAACCACTCTTCAAGGGATTCTTCGGTTCCGGTCTTTTCTCGATGCATGGCAAAACCGCGGACACTCGCCAGGGATTTGTCGTAGGCGGCCCGCTTGTCCTCGTTCGCGAGCGTCCTGTAAGCTTCCGCGATAACGACCATCAGATTCTTGAGCGGCGTAATCAACTCGCGGTTACCCACGTGACTATCCGGATGGAATTTGCGGGCCAGCGAGTAGTAGTTTTTCTTGACCAGGCTGCTCGGAGATTCGGCCGTGACTCCCAGAAGCTGGTAGTAGGTGCCCTTGCCGGTTAGTTGGACCAGTTGCCTGAGTTCCCGCTCAAATCGAATCTGAGCCGCCTCCTCCCTTCGAGGCGAAATTACGAGCCACAAGTTAGCGGGCCGTGAGCTTGCAGCGGGAGCGGCCGCGGAAGCTCCCTGGGCAGCGACCTGCCCGGACATGTAACGATTCAGCTTCGCCCTGTCCTCCGGCCTCATCTGTACAAATTGAATGCCCATGCCTTTCCCCGGCACGGAGCTGCGCACGATCGCGCGCGCACGAACCTCGCCGGTTGGCAAATCAAAAACTAATTCGACCGTGGAACCAATGCTCGGAGGGTTCTGGGCGTGCAGGTAGAGGCCTCCGAGCCCCATCGTCTCCATGCGAGTGGCGGTCGTCTGACCGGCCGATTTCCAGCCGACCATGATCCCCTTGGGAGGGCGGATGCGAGGATATTTTCGAGGGATTGGAGGTGCCGGTGTCATCGTCAACGTATCCTAATTGCCACGCGTAGAGTCTATTGGTTGCGAGCCTCCGCGCCGATATTTTCGGCGAGGATTCGTATCAATGAGTAACGGTGAAGATGAAGGCAGTCGAGGGCGTCAAGCGCGCTTTTGCGCGGCGCTTGTTTCGCGGGGCTGGGCCCCGGCGTTTACGAACAGTCGTAGAAAACCTGGAGAAAGTTGCTGAGTCCGCAAGCGGGGCGTATCATCCCGGCCGAGGCTGCAACAAGAGGAGAACTCGCTTGAATCCAGCGCGTGATTCCGGCTCGCGCCGCATCGGTTGGCAGCCCATTTCCGGAGGTGAGATCCAGTGATACGTCGTGATTTTTTCAGGAGCTCGCTGCTAACCACTGTCTCCGCTCTGAGCAGCGGGAAGCTACGCGAGTTATCTGCTTCGGCCGTTACGACGGGGGAATTCCCTTCAGCGCCGGGACTGACAAAGTACGTATCGGACTTTGTTGTGAACGCGAAGTACGGGGACATTCCGGAGAATGTGATCGCGCTGGGGAAGAAAACGCTTTTGGATGGGTTCGGCCTGGCGCTCGCGGGATCGGCTTCGGGCATCGGTCCTCTCATCCGGCGCTATATCGAGACGCTCGGATTTTCGGACGGAAAAGCCAGCATCATTGGAACCAGCATGAAGGCCCCGGCCCGATTCGCGGCGCTGGCCAACGGGATTTCCATTCACGCGGACGATTACGACGATACCGGCTCGGCGCTGCATGTGGCGGCCCCGGTGCTTCCGGCGGTATTCGCGCTCTGTGAATTGGGCCACCGCAGCGGCAAAGAGCTGATGCTGGCGTTTCACGTGGGCGTCGAGGTCGCGAGCAAGATCGGCGACGCCATCTCGCCCCGCCACAATGGCGACGGTTTTCATACCACGGGGACCTGCGGATCATTTGGCAGCGCTGCGGCGTGCGCCAAGCTTCGCGGCTTGAGCTCGACGCAGACGACCTATGCATTGGGGGTCGCGGCGTCCGAGGCCAGCGGCTTGCGGGACAATTTCGGTTCGATGACGAAGCCCTTTCACGCCGGGCACGCCGCCGAGAATGGAATCGTAGCCGCCGACCTTGCGGCCCTGGGCTGGACCGCGGCTGACGATATTTTGGAGGCGCCGCTTGGATTTTTCCAGGCTGCCGGCGGCGGCTTTGATCCCAAGGCGATCGTGAATCATCTTGGCGCCCCGTGGATGTTTGCGTCACCCGGAGATTTGATCAAGCGGTTTCCCTGCGGAACGATACAGCAGCAATTCATGGACGAAATGCTGCGCCTGATCCGGGACAACAACATCGCCGCCAAGGATGTTGAACGAGTCGAAGTCGGCGGGAACCGCAGCAACCTCACCACGCTCTTTCGCCACCATCCAACCACCGGCCTGGAAGCGAAGTTCAGCATGGAGTTCGCCATGAGCATCCTCCTGCTGGAAGGCAAAGCGGGTTTGAGCCAGTTCACCGATGGCGTCGTGCAACGCCCTGACGTTCAGGACATGATGCAGCGCGTGAGCTTTTACGTGGACCCGGAATTCGACAAGCAGGCTAGCCAGGGCGGAAATTTTCAGGCCGTGTTGGTCGAGGGCGGCATCATCAAGATCCGCATGAAGGACGGCAGGAATTTTTCGGGGCGCACTCAGCCTGCGAAGGGCAGCCCGGAAAATCCCATGACCTACGATGAGGTGGCGGACAAATTCAGGGGCAACGCTGAATACTGCAAGTGGCCCGCGTCGAAGGCCGAGTCGGTGATTGAGTTTGTTAAATCGCTCGAGAGCGCACCGGATATAAGCCGGATTACGCCGGCACTCACGAGCTGAGGCTGAATCGAAGGTCTCCGCTGTTCGTGACCGAAGTTGTTCCATTCGCCGAACTTCGCAAACATTCAACTACAGCTCGTCGAGACCGGGTGGGCATTCGTGAAGTGACGCAAATGATTCCGCAACTCAAGGGCGTTCGCCGGAAGCAGAGGAACGGAGACGAAAATCAAGACGGTGTGGCGGAGCATGCAGTCCGCTGCGAACCATTCTCCACCAGATTCCCTGCTAACAGGGAAAAATACAGGGAACTTCGGGAGTTCATCGATTGGCGCCCGCGCGAAATGCCGATTTAGAGAGGTTTTCGGCGAAAAGCTTAGGGTGTGTTAGAAATCGAAACAGGGAATTAACAGGAGTGGTATCAGGGAATGCCGAGGAGGCCAACAGGGAAACCGGAGATTTTAGACAACTGACGTGTCACGGAGCTGATATTGGACCCAACTTCTGGGCCAGCGAAGCCGTGGTCACCAGCTCTGGGTTCACCGCAATCAGTTTCACGACGCGTAAGAAGATGAGGAGTCTAAGATGAACGAGGAAGTCAGCCCGAGGAAACCGACGAGCAAGGGGATGAGAATCCCCCGCTCGGACAGAGGAAACGACGCGGCAGTTAGTTCGCCAACACAAGCACGAATCATATGCTGCAAAGATCACAACCAGCCCCCGACGAAACCCGCTAGGCGCAAACCAGTGCCGATGTACGGGCAGTTTCGCATTAATTGCCACACCAATCCGCTCCGATAGTTTTCGATCATCAGGACGATAGGCCCTTGATTCAGCCCGCAGTGGTAGGGCGACACCCAGCCGAGTGGATTGCCGGGTTTCCCCGGGTACGTCGCGTTGAAAGATTCTTTGAATCCGTATGGGTTCCGCTCCGTCAGCTTAATCTCGCGTATGTAGTAATCCAGCGCGGGCAACACGATTTCGGGAGCGAACGGCAGCGACGCCGCTACAGCCCAAGGCGCGATGGTTCCGTCGTCAGGCCCATAGGGCACGCCACGTCCGACGTAGCCGAAGAATTGGCGCTCAATGCCGTTCACCTTGATCGTGGAGAGGCCGGGACCGTCGCATGCAGTAATTCCCCAACACTTGCGCGCGTAGCCCTCGAACTTGAGTGGGTTGTCGATCGCGTACCGTTGCTGCGCATAAGTTGCGCGGCGGCTGTTCTCAAAATAGTCGATGCCCTTCTTGCGCATGAAAGCATCCTGAATATCCCGAAAATCAATCCAGATATGCGAGAGCTGGTGAGTAAATAAAGGTCCGGCGTACAGATAATCTTGTCCGCAACAGTGCTCCCATTTGTAAGTGGAAGCCCACGCGGCGTAGCTACTTTCAGGTAGCGGATGCGTCGGCGAACCCAGCGCGAGGATATACAAGAGCAACGCCTCGTCGTAGCCTTGCCAACGGTATTTAAGAAATCCACTTTTGGGCTTCCATCCATGCGTGATTGTTGCGCCGCCGTGTCGCGCCCACTGCCAATCGGCGCGTTGATAAAGCGCTTCCGCGAGCCGGCGGATTTCATTTTCTTCCGGCGTACCGGCGGCGAAGTACATTCCTGCCGTGAGCGCGCCCGCCAGCAGAAAGGCACTGTCCACGGTTGATAGTTCGCATTGCCATGCGCGCCGTCCGGTCCGCATATCCAGAAAGTGATAGTAGAGGCCGTGGTAGCCGGTTGCGTCGGGTGCGGGGCCTTGCGGACTGTTCCAGAAAAAACGCAGCGTCGTCAGCGTTCGTTCTATCGCTGCTGACCGCGATATGAAACCACGCTCGACAGCCACCGGGTAAGATGCCAAAGCAAGTCCCGTGGCAGCGATGCTCGCCGGGCAATCTTTTTTTGTCCTATCTCGCACGAGCCCATTCTCGAGATTCGATTCATGCAGAAAATAGGCGAAGGTTTCCTTCTGAAGCTGATCCAGCATCGCGTCAACGGATGACCGTTTGGTACGAGTTGCGCGGGTTTGAGGAATTCTTGCCATCCGCTTATGCAAATTCGAACGTGATAGCCGCGACGCCGTGAGGTGGCAGCGCCAGCGACAGCTCCATATTCGGCTGTTCATACTTCCAAGGCTGCGGTTGTTTTACCAGGCATGAAGTGGCCTTCAACTGTTCGACTTGGACCGCGCTCAAGTAGTTTGGTTCGCCCATGGTTTGCCACAACTGTCGCGCGTTGGCATGATCCTGGTCGATTCTCTGGATGTAGACGACGCTGGGATGCGGGGCGCCCGTGATATGTAGATTTGTTAGTTCCGTGTGAATGGGATGCCGAGGCATGGCATGGTTCGTCACCAGAATCGTCGCCGATTTTTCTTTTCGAACGACCCAGGCGTCTACGGTGTCATGTTCACCTTCGACGCCGAGCAATTCGTCGCCCAGACGATGCAGCAGCTCGAAAGCTCGGTAGACTGGCTTGGCGATCCCATGAATGTTCAGCAGGCCGAACCCACCCTGAAACGGAACAGATGGAAAGTAATTCTCGGCGAAAATATCGCTGAAGGTCCAAAAGGCATAACCCTCCACGAGCCCTGTCGCTTCCATAATGATCTTGGCGGCATATGCGGCGGCAAAGGGTTCGTCGTGCAGCGGGTCGCGGGGATTTGAAGAGATGTTCCATTCAGTATAGTAGACAGGCAAACCACGCGCCGCATCTCGCGTTTTGCGAGCGTCTTCACGCATGACGTGAGGTGGCGCATGCTGCAATTGCGTCTCGGTATCGGCGCCTATCTTTCCGAAGGCATCCGTGGGGTAATGGTGGGTCGTGACGAAATCGGCCGGCACTTTGTTCTGCCGACAGAATTCGACAAAATCGGAAATCCAAGCGTTCTTGGCGGTGACGGGACCACCCACTTTGAGCAAATGATCCACGCCTTTGACCGCCTCCACGGTTAAACGGTAGAGCTTGAAATATTCCTGTTGAGTTCCAGTCCAAAACGCCTTGAGGTTCGGCTCGTTCCAAACCTCAAAGAACCATTCGCGCACTTCCTTCGCGCCGTAGCGTTCCACCCAATGGGCGGTCAGCTTGCCGATCAGTGTGGCCCACAGTTCATAGTCCTTCGGTGGGGTTACGTTCGCTTGGTAACGAAACACAGTCGTGTTGCCGGACGCTAAGGCTCTGGGCATGAAACTCAACTCGACAAAGGGCCTCATTCCGATCGAGATAAGAAAATCCATTATCTGATCCACATTAAAAAATGAGTACAGAAGTTTGTCTTCTTCGCAAATGATCGTATCCATTCCCTCTGACAGCAGCGCATGAAAGCGAACGTGTNNCAACGGTATGCTCCCAAAAATGTACAAAGGGTTTCCCTAGCTGCGCAAAATTACATGTGAAATCCGGCATTCCTTCTCCTTAATACTCGTCCCTGTTGGAGCAGAGGTGCGCAGGCGCATAACCTGGATCTTCATCTCGTCCCGTGCGGCGATAGAGGCTTCGTGCGGGTCCACGAAGCGCAATCCCGTCCGTACCCAGAACGATCGCGATGGTTTTTATAAGTGTCCCCGTCAGCAGCGGCCTGGTGGCTCTCCCGCAATTATCCGGACGTCTTCTTGGATGTGGGGTTGTACCAACGGGCGTTTGAAGCGATCAGTGCATCGGCCGCTTTTGGCCCCCAGCTGTGACGCTTGTACGGAAGAGCGCGGTGATGCTTCTTAAGGACTGGATCGACGACGGCCCATGCCGCTTCAATTGCGTCTTCACGAGTGAAGAGCGCTCCATCGCCGATCATCGCGCCGCCTAACAGGCGCTCGTACGGCGATTCCTCGCCCGGCTGTTTGTTGACCAAATAGAGTTCCCGTTGTTCTCCTACGAACTCCTTCCCGTCGCGCTTGACGCGCGCGGCGAGGGCAATGGCGGATTTTGGGGAAAGCTGGAATCGCAGATAATTGCCGGGGCCAGTCGTCGGTGTTGAGTCGGCGAAGAGTTTTTGTGGAGTCGGTTTCAACTCCACCAGTACTTCAGTCGCGTTTTCCGGCAGGTATTTGCCAGAGCGCAAGTACCAGGGCACTCCCGCCCACCGCCACGAGTCAATGAAGAGACGCAAGGCGCAGAAAGTTGCAACGTCAGATTTTTTCGCGACGTCTGGCTCTTTTCGGTATCCAGCATATTGACCGCGCACCAAATCGTTCGATTTCAAGGGACGCATCGCTTCAAAGACCTTGGCTTTCTCAGTATGGACGGCTCCAAAGTCCCTATCGGCTGGCGGTTCCATCGCAAGCAGCGCGACGATCTGAAAAAGGTGGTTTTCGACCACGTCGCGCAGGCATCCGGCGGTTTCGTAAAACGCGCCACGGCCCTTAATGCCAAATTTCTCGGCTAGCGTTATCTGCACGCTGGCCACGTAGTTTCGATTCCAGATCGGCTCTAGGAACGAATTCGCGAAGCGGAAATAGAGGATATTCATGATCGCTTCCTTACCGAGGAAGTGGTCAATGCGGAAGATCGAGTCTTCCGGGAAGACCGCCCGAGCGGCACGGTTGAGTTCCCGCGCGGAAGCCAAGTCTCGTCCGAACGGTTTTTCGACGATCACGCGCGCGTGCTCAGCCAATTTCGCGGCACCAAGGCCTTTGATCACGGTTTCGAAAAGCGAGGGCGGAATGGCCAGATAGTGAGCTGGCCGGCGAGCCTTGCCTAACGCTTTTTTTAACGCCGTGAACGTAGCCGGGTCTTTGTAATCTCCATTCACGTAGCTGAACCGCGACAGAAGTTGGCGGAAGGCATGCTTATCATCTATCCCACCTGATAGCTTTATGCTGTCCGTCACGCGTTTACGCAGGCGGTCCAGACTCCATTTCGGAAAGGCGACGCCGATTACCGGGACCTTGAGAGTGCCATGCTTCGCCATCGCGTAAAGTGCTGGGAAGATCATCTTGTGGGCAAGGTCGCCTGTCACGCCGAAGAGCACCAACGCATCCGAACGGGAGGTAGTCATCAGGCACTCGTCTTCTTGGCGGCGGTTTTTTCCTCATGGCCGCCGAACTGGTAACGAAGAGCTGATAACATCTTGTCGGCGAAGTCAGCCTCGCCGCGCGAACTGAAGCGTTCGTAGAGTGCGGCACTGAGGACGGGAGCTGGAACGGATTCGTCAATGGCCGCCTTGATCGTCCAGCGTCCCTCCCCTGAATCGGAAACTCGACCAGCGAACTTCGCGAGGTCCGGGCTATCGAGGAGCGCGCTGGCCGCCAGGTCCAAGAGCCACGAAGAGATGACGCTGCCACGCCGCCAGACCTCGGTGATGTCGGCCAAATTCAGGTCGTATGCGTAGTGCTCGGGATCACGCAACGGAGTAGTCTCGGCATCAATGGTGCTCTTCTGCTTACCGACATTAGCGTGGCGCAGTATGTTCAAGCCTTCCGCGTAGGAAGCCATCATGCCGTACTCGATGCCGTTGTGGACCATTTTGACGAAGTGGCCCGCGCCGCTCGGACCGCAGTGCAAATAGCCGTGTTCAGCCGTGCCGCCTAACTTTTCTCGGCCGGGCGTGCGCGGCGCCTCGTCGATGTTCGGAGCCAAGGCGGCGAAAATGGGGTCAACTCGCCGGACGATCGTTTCATCGCCGCCGATCATCAGACAGTAGCCTCGCTCTGAACCCCAGACTCCTCCGCTCGTGCCAGCGTCCACGTAGTGGATGCCCTTCGGTTTCAATTCGGCAGCACGGCGGATGTCGTCGAGATAGTAGGAATTGCCACCATCGATGACCACATCGTCATTTTGGAGAAGCGGGATGAGGGTTTTCAGCGTCGGATCGACTACTGCAGCCGGCACCATCATCCAGATGGCGCGAGGTGATTTCAGTTTTTTCGCGAAATCTTCGAGTGACGTCGTCCCGACCGCCCCTTCTTTGGCGAGCGCCTGTACAACTTCCGCATGGAGGTCATAAACGACGCACCGGTGGCCGGCCCGCATTAGACGCCTGACCATGTTTGTTCCCATCCGTCCCAGTCCGATCATTCCTAATTCCATGTGATTCTCCTTTTTCTTAGAATCGTGTGGCGCAAAAACACTCGGCCTTAGTCCGAAGTTTCTTAGCACTCTCAGTGAGACAATTCGTAGTTCGACATTTACGCGATTTCGAGCTCGTCTTGGGAGCGCTCGCAATTCGACCGTTCACTTCGCCAGCTGCTTGCCGATAGATCTCAGTTCCCGCCGATGTTTCGGGGTGGTCCTGGGATAGGCCATCTTCAGGCCATTGAAAGCGTCGATAACAATTCGGGAAACGATCAGGCGGGCGTTCTCCTTATCATCTGCGGGAACAACGTACCAGGGCGCATGATGGGTGCTTGTTGCGTGCAGGCACTCCTCGTAGGCCTTCACATAATGCTTCCAGTATTTTCTCTCGTGAATATCCGCGAGACTGAATTTCCAATTCTTGTCCGGCTCATCTATCCGCTCGAGGAAGCGCTTCCGTTGCTCGTTTTTCGACAGGTGGAGGAAAATTTTGACGATCCGGGTGCCGTTACGATGGAGATGTTCCTCCAAGTCCACGATGGACCGATAGCGCTCGTTCCAAATGTTCTTCTCGTCGCGCAACGCTTCCGGAAGGTCCTGGTTGCGGAGAATTTCCGGATGCACTCGAACGACGAGCACCTCCTCATAGTAAGAGCGATTGAAGATACCGACGCGCCCGCGTTCGGGAAGCCGGCACGTCGTGCGCCAAAGAAAGTCATGTTTCAGTTCTTCGGCACTCGGCTGTTTGAAACTGAAAACCTCACAACCTTCCGGATTTACACCGGACATGACGTGCCGGATCGAGCCGTCCTTGCCGGCAGCGTCCGATGCCTGAAAAATCAGCAGCAACGCAGAGTGGGCGGACGCGTAGTGAAGTTGTTGCAGCGAGCTCAACTCCTCAACGTGTTTTTCCAGGAGTTTTTGATACTGCTTCTTCGACTTGCAAAAGGGCTTTATCAGCGTCGGCCACTTTTTGAGCTTCACCTTTTCTTTCGGCCGCACACGGAAATCCTTTGAATCGATTTTCATTTTCATCCCTTCGGCCCTGTCCGGCGCGGAGTTCTTGTGCTGTTACTTGTGGGGTTCATTTTCCCGAGTTTCCCGCTCCGCTTTCTCCCATTCCTCGACTTCCCGCACATCCTCACGTCCCAACTCCTCGTAGAGTTCATGGACTCGCTTGACGATGTGCAGCTTTAGATCGCCCGGGGGCTTGGCTTCAGGCTTTGGCTCGGCTTTGGCTAGCGGTTTGGACTCGGCTTTTGTTTCAGTCTTGGGCTCAGTTTTGGCTTCGGGCTTCGGCTCGGGCTTGGCTTCGTACGCGGCTTCGGGCCTTGGCTCAGCCTCGGCTTTAGGCCTTGGTCCCCCGTGAGCGTCATCTTTCCGAATCTCGCGTTCCGCCTCACGCCAGTCTTGATCTGCGTGGCTTTCGCCCGGGACTCGTTGCTGGTAGAGCTCGAAGGCCCGCGCGGCAACCCGCGGAATTAGATCCGGCTTCGTCTCGGCTTCGGGCTTAAACTCGGCGTTAGCGTTAGGTCCCGGCTCCACTTTAGGCTTAGGCTCCGATTCGGCTTTGGCTTGGAGCTTCGGTTCGGTTTTGGCTTCAGTCTTTGCTTCGGCCTTGATGGGATCAAAAATCTTATACGCGAGCAGTTTCACGCGGTCGTTGACGAGGAACCACGCCAGGGCGTAGACCCAGACGAACCCAGCCCAGCGCCAGCCGAGCGGGGTCATAAACAGACCGTAGACCGCAATCAGCGTCGCCACAATTTGTGTTCCGAGCACTGCTATCCACAAAATCCGCGCGGGGCGAATGGACCAGAACGGCCCGCGCGTGCGTGTCAGGAAAATCGTCAGATGTCCGGCCACGGATAGCTTGAGGTACATCAACGTTTGCACGTGAGCGTGGTCGATGTGAAATACGCGCTCGGCAAGATAAAACAGGCCGAAGGCAGCCACGACACCGATGACGCCCAGCACCGTGGAGATTCCCAGCACCAAGCGCATGTTCCAGGCTTCCGGTTTGTCCTTGTAGTGAACGTTGTCATACGCGATGGAAAGAATGGCTCCGTCGTTGAGCACGGCAATCATCACGATCATCACCGCAGTCACGGGGTAGAAGTTGAAAACGAGGATCGCAAGCGTCATGAAGAACAGGACGCGCAGTGTTTCGGCGATGCGATATATGGAATAGCTGTTCATCCGCTGGAAGATGCGCCGGCTCTCCTTGATCGCGTCGATAATTACGGACAGGCCGGATGCGAGCAGCACTATGGAAGCAGCCGCCCGAGCTGCGTCCGTCGCGCCGGAAACCGCAATACCGCAGTCTGCTTTTTTCAGGGCGGGGGCGTCATTCACGCCGTCGCCGGTCATGCCGACGATGTGGCCGTGCTTCTGGAGGACATCCACGATGTTGTATTTGTCTTCCGGAAATACCTGGGCGAAACCGTCCGCCTTCTCGATGGACTTCACCGACTGCGCCGATTGTTCGTTCTTAGAATCGCGCAAGACGGTGGCGTCCAGAATGTTCGTGCCCATCCCCAATTGGCGGGCGGTTTCCTGGGCAATAGCCAATTGGTCGCCGGTAACCATTTTGACTTCCACGCCCATTTGTCGCGCGCTCGCGATGGTCGCTTTGGCCTGTTCGCGCGGTGGATCAAACATGGGTAACAGGCCAACAAACTGCCACTTATTTTCCTGATCGGCCCGGGCCACACCCAAGGAACGGAAGCCGCGTCCCGCAAACTCATTGACGGCTTTCTCGACGGCGGACTTTACTTCGCCAGCATTGGTCGCCATCCCCAGAATCACCTGAGGCGCACCCTTAGCCACATAGAACTGTCTTCCGTCGGAGGCTTTGACAGTGGCTTCCGTGCGCTTGTGCACCGGATCGAACGGCTGGAAATGGAGTACTTGAAAGGCCTTTAGCGCTTTATCGTCCTTCACTCCGCCGATCACTGCGAGGTCGATGGTGTCCTTATCTTCCGCACGGGAAGCGAGTGCGGCCCAAAGAATGATTTGGTCCGCAGGGATGCCGCTGACGCAGAAAGGATCGCCCAGCGTCAGCTTATTCTGGGTGAGGGTCCCGGTCTTATCCGAGCACAGCACATCCACGCCAGCGAGTTCCTCGATTGCCGACAGTTTGGTCACAATCGCCTGTTTTTTTGCCAGCAGGCGCGCGCCGACTGCCATGGTCACAGATAGCACGGTGGGCATGGCCACGGGGATCGCGGCCACTAGAAGCACCAGGGCGAATTCCAGCGTGCTTAGGATCGGGTCGTGGCGGAAGAGAGCTATGGCAACAATCACCGCCACGAGAGCCACTGCGAGAATGATCAGGTAATCGCCAATCTTGAGCACGGCTCGTTGGAAATGACTGACGGTATGGGCGTCCTGCACCAGTTCCGCGGTCTTGCCGAAGTAGGTTTTGGTACCGGTGGCGTACACCAGCGCGTCGATTTCGCCCCGCTTGATAATCGAACCCGAAAACACTGCCTCGCCGGGCTTGCGGGTCGCAGGCAAGGATTCACCGGTCAGGGCGGACTGATCAACTTGCACGGGATCGCCCGCCAACAAGCGCGCATCGGCTGGCACGATGTCCCCTAGTCGCAGTCGAATGACGTCGCCGGGCACCAGTTCAGATACCTTTGGCGTGGCCCACTTTCCGTCTCGCAGGACCCGGGCCTTGGTCGCAAGCTTGGCCCGCAACGCGGCAATTTCGTTTCCCGCCTGATGTTCCTCCCAGAATGCGACCAAAGCGTTGGAAAAAAGCAGAAAGAGAATGATGAAGAAGTCCAGCCAGTGCCGAACCACTCCTGACAGAATGACGGCGCCTTCGATCATCCACGGTATGGGTCCCCAGAAATAGGTCAGAAACTTCAGGAACGGGTTGTCTTTCTTTTCCTTGATCTCATTCGGTCCATATTGTGCCAGTCGTTTCTGCGCCTCGGCTTGGCTGAGACCTTTTGGCGACGAACCCAATTTTTTCTCCACTTCCGGCACGGGAAGGGTTTTCAGATCGTCTTTCGGGTCGGGCGCATGGGGCTTGGACCCCGACTTCAGTTCGGAAGCCTTGGGCTTCGATTCCGGCTCTGATTCGGGAGCCTTGGGCTGATCGCCATTGGATTTCATAACGGGTATCCGTTCATTCTTTGCTGTGCCACAGATGTCGCCAATTTACGAATACCTGTTATCACGCTGATTTACCTTTGGTTTGCGCTTCAACGATTCCGGCCCGGACGATAGCTAGAAACTGATCGGCATGCAGGCTGGCGCCACCGATAAGAGCGCCGTCTACTCCGTTAGCGGTAAGCATCGAGGCGGCATTCTCCGGCTTGACGCTGCCGCCATACTGTATGACAACTGCCTGAGCTGATTTCTCCCCGTACATCCGAGCGAAGCGTCGCCGAATAAGAGAGTGCGCATCCTGAACCTGCTGTGGCGTGGCTTCGTGCCCGCTGGCGCCGATTGCCCAGACCGGTTCGTACGCGATGGTCACGCGGGTCAAGACTTCCGCCGGCACGTCGACTAATCCCTGAACGAGTTGCCGGTCGAGCACTGCTTCGGTCTGGTTTGCCTTGCGTTGGTCCGAAGTTTCACCGACGCACAAGATCACGTCGAGGCCGGCGGTCAAGGCAACCCGTACCTTTTGGTTGATGAACGCATCGGATTCGCCGAGTTTGTGACGGCGCTCGCTGTGGCCGAGGATGACGTATATGCAGCCAAGATCGCGGAGCATCGTGGGGCTAACCTCGCCGGTAAACGCGCCTTCCTTCTCTGGATAGAGGTTCTGTGCCCCGAGCGCGACGCAGCTCCCCTTGAGAATCTCCCCGACAAGTGCGAGATAGGGGAAGGGTGGGCAGACGGCGACCGATACACGGTCCTTACCGCTCATAACACCCATGCCATTGGCGATCGCCTTGGCTAGCTGCGTGGCCTCGGCTGCCGTCGTGTGCATCTTCCAGTTCCCGACGATGAAATTGTGGCGCACTGTGTCTACGAACCCCTGCGGATTCATTTGGGGGTGTTCCACTTCCAGTTCCTTATCTCCGGCATGTCCTGGCCGTGCGTGTCGATGTACCGCTTGTGCTCGATGAGCTTGTCCTGCACCAATTGCTTTAGGTAGGCCCCCTTAGTGCCCAAGTGCAGCCGATCAACCACGTCCTGCACGAGGTGAAAACGGTCCAGATCGTTTTGTACCCTCATGTCAAAAGCGGTCGTGATGGTGCCTTCTTCTTTGTAACCGCGGACGTGGAGATTGCGGTTGGCGCGACGGTAGGTCAGGCGGTGGACGAGCGTCGGGTAGCCATGAAAGCCGAAGATGATGTGTTTATCTTTGGTGAAAAGCGAATCGTAGTCCGTTTCGGTCAATCCGTGCGGGTGCTCACTCGAAGACTGCAGCTTCATGAGATCAACGACATTGATTACCCGGATTTTCAGCTCAGGCAGATGCTGGCGGAGGATGGAGACGGCGGCCAGAATCTCCAGTGTGGGCGTGTCGCCACAGCAGGCCATAACGACGTCCGGCTCGGCGCCCTGGTCGTTGCTGGCCCATTGCCAGATACCAATTCCTTCCGTGCAGTGCACGACTGCCGCATCCATGGTCAGCCACTGCGGCAGGGCATGCTTGCCCGCAACAACGACATTGACGTAATTCCGGCTACGCAAGCAGTGATCAAAGACCGACAACAGACAGTTGGCGTCGGGCGGAAGGTAAACGCGCACGATATCGGCCTTCTTATTGATGACGTGGTCGAGAAAGCCCGGATCTTGATGCGTGAAGCCATTGTGATCCTGCTGCCAGACGTG